>DUSS01000017.1 GCA_012842495.1 Candidatus Fermentithermobacillaceae bacterium | reverse complement strand
CGTATGCCGTCCCGACCTTCACCTCGTCTCGCTTCTTTGGACTCCTCTGAATCGCTATGCTCACGCCATCCGCCTCGATATGTAACTTCTCAGCCTTTCTGCTGCCGCCCGGGTCCTCTCCCCGTTCGAACACCTGCTCCCGCAACCGCCTATTCTCCCGCCTCCTTCACGATGTTCCATGCCGTCATCGGGCTTATGCCCGGAGTTATTTCCGACAGAACGTCCGCCGCTCGCCGGAAGGGCATCTCCGTGCTGAGCCTAACCGCCAGATCCTTCACCCCTGCGCTCACCCGGTCCCTCTTCTCCAACCCCAACCTCTCGTCCAGCAGAAACCGCGTCTCACCCGTAACCTTGTCCTCGTACAGCCTTCTACGTATCTTCATCTCCCCGAACACAGTCACTATCGTCCTATCCCTGAACCCGACAACCCTCAGATTCGGGTCTCTTTCCTGCATCAACCTTTCATCCAGGGCCTCGAAGATCATGCTCAGGACCTCGCAGCCGACCCTTGCCAATTGTCCTCTAACCTGCTTCTCGAAAGACTCGAAGTCCGAACAGTCTCTTAAGCACTCGCACATGCCCTGGTACAGAAGAAGGATCACGGCAACCAAACGTCGAAGCGTCGTCATGTTTAATTCTCCTTTTCTTTGAAGGGCTGCTGACCATGGGAGGTTCAAGGCAGTCCTTCTTTTTTGAAAAGGGAATCTTCGACTTCAGCCGGACAGGTTCCTACTAAAAATGTACACCGCCCACCGACCTGGGCCGTGCAACACACCATCTTATGCTGAGGGTGAGACCGGCAAGATTACCTGCTGCCGGCACAGATATTGCGGATCAAAGCCTCCGGCAAGCGGCATTCGCTCTCATCCGATAAAGCCCTTTACTTTGTCAACGCCACGGGAGCACCCTGGGTAGCATCTTACATCCAGTCCAAGGGCGATCCCATAACCGACATCCACCAGGACATCGCCGCCGAACAGAAAGCCCGCTCCGCTTACGAGTACCTCATCCGCCTTTCCGATGATCCTGACGTAACCGATGTCCTCAGGTTCCTCTGGCAAAGGAAAATCGTTATCGTAGTTCTCCAGCATACCGAGAATCCGAATCACATGCGTACCACCAGAGCTGGGCAGCGATGCGGAAATTACCTCATAGCCTCGATAGGTGCCCCTAACCGGTTCTCTAATGGCGGGTTTATAAGCGGACAGGTCCGCTATGGTAATCAGGCCACCGTACGCAGCCATGTCCCTGGCAATAGCATCAGCGATTTCGCCTTTGTAAAAGACATCGGGACCCTTGTCGGCAATCAGACGTAGCACCCTGGCATAGTCTTTGTTTATCAGCTTGTCCCCCGGTTCATACGGCAGACCGTCTTTCAAGTAAATCGCTGCCGTGGTCGGGAACTTGCTGACCTTGTCAAAGTTGTCCTTGATGACGTTGCTTAAAGTTGGGGTAACCGTGATTCCTTCCTGGGCATACTCAATGGCTGGTCGTATCACGTCAGCGAGCTTCATAGTCCCGTACTTCTCCAGAGCCAAGCTAAGCCCGGTCGGGAATTCCCCCTTCCGTACCGTGGGTGATTATGTGGTGTACCGCGGAGAGCGTGGGAACCACGTTCTTGAAGGCTAGCACGAATATCACCATCCCCGAAAAAGTATTCGTGCTTTCTTCGACGCACCCGGAGAAACTCCTGTCACAAGTCGGGCGAGATGGAGGTTAGTCCAAACTGCCATGGTACTTCAGGACCATCCGGGCAGGGACTCAGCGAAGACCTTCGACGGAGCAGTCCTCAGAGCCGGTGGCGTACCGTCCGACAAGTCACGGGCGAAAGCCACCGATGTCATCCTCTTCGCGGCGATTTCGCGGCTTGCTGCTGGTAACACCCGACCGGCCAGGCAACCACGCCCGACGCAGCTAGTTCCCTCGGTATAGCGGCGCGAAGCCGGACTCCCTGAACCAGTGGTGCATATGCTCCCTGACATCCCGATCAAGCAGCGACCCGAGCTCCCTGACGAATGTCTCGTAGTCGATGCGCGTTCCGGCGTGTCGCCGGTAAATCACCCCGAGAGCTCGCATGAGATTTTCGCGACCCGTTGACACCTCCAGGTCCCAGAACGCCCAGCTTCCTTTGAGATACCAGTGAACGTAGTGGTCATCCAAATGGTCCAGTTCCGCCACGGGCCTCCCGTCTACCGCCAGTTGTCCTTCGATCCTTGGCACGTACGACCCGAAGAACTTGTCCGCCAGACCCGGCTCACCGAAAAGTTCCTCACCGATCACGTTCTGAAGGTACTGGGTAATAGCCTCCGAGAGAAAGTGTTCCGCGAACTCCAGGCTCAAGCCGATCCAGAAATGGATGGTCTCATGGAGTGCCAATGAAAACCTTCCCGGTACAAGGCCCTCCAGTACCCAGTCGTTCGCGACCAGCGGCCCTACCAGCGAGTCTCCGCATACCCACAAGTCTCCGCGTTCAAACCCCCATTCCGCACCCGCTGGGCCGCGAGGGGATATGACGGCGACCCCTCCCCTACCGGGTATTGCGGGCCCGAAATGACGGTGCATGGCCTCGAGGCACCGGGAAAAGTCGAAAACCATGGCTGCCCTCTCCCGGTCGCTCAAACCACGCGTGTACAGGCGATACACATGTCCTCCGACAGAAACCTCGTCGCACTCAAAGCTCGGCACGGCGCACATGACGATATCTTCAATAGGGCGCAGACGCTCATAGTCGCGCTCCTTCGTGTCCCCGCGGTGGGATATCCCCGGGGTCACAAGGTCCCAGCCCGCCGGCAGGTCCACGTGCAGGCGATAGGTGAAACGTTCTTGTTGCCAATCGGGGTGGACCGTGGGGAAATACCGGCCAAAGCCGGAGAGCTCAACGAGATCCGGTCTTATGATACACACTAGCGAACCCTCAAAACTGTCGACGGCGCCGTCCCACATGAGAACGACCTCGGGGCCTGAGGGATCCCAACCGCGTAGCTCGTAGACCACGGCCGACTTATCCTGACCCACAATCTCTATCCCTAGGTCACAGCCGCCTTGCAACGCCTTACGCACGGTGAACCTCTTCCCGAGGTAGAACCGGAACTCCCGGGCATCTCCCGAGACTTACAGGTGGTCCGTTGCCGACAACTCGTGACGGTCGGGACGGAGAGCCACCGCAATGTCATGATGTACTACTCTCATTCCGTGCATCGGAACCCCTCCTCACCGTGGCCTACCCTTTGCCTTCTGCCCCGCGCAGAACCACTAATTGGACTCCGTTTCCCCTAGACACCAGTTCCGCTACCTGGCGTATAAAGTATTTTAGTTCTTGCACAACGTCATTTCCCAAGCTCGCGTCCAGGTGAGGTGTGGTCAACGCCACCTTGTTCCGCAGCGTTTCGGGCAGGAACGCGTGGATGATGAGTTCTCCCAGCTCCTGCATGCCTTCCGCACCTAATCTAGCTTCGAGAGCTTTCGTTGACACGTCCGTTGATAGCCTCAACGTCATCTTACTACTGTGCACCTCCCAGATGATGGCGACCCGTATGGTCAAGGCCATGTATGTCAGGCAACGGCGTCTGAGAACGATTTCCACGGTGGCAGTCGTTTCCCTGCCAGGCGAAGAAGCAGCATTTCCGCATTCCACATGGGAGGCGCTGAAGGCGCTCAAACTCTCGGGAATACTCTTGCTTTAGCGGCGCCGACCTGGATGGGAAACAACAACGGCACTCGGTCGACATCCCCTGTATGAAACTGCAAGCTGGCGCTTCAACGGCTCCGGTAATGTGACCGAGCAGGAGTTCCGGAGCTCGTGTCCGAACAACCCGTGGAGACGCGACCGTCAGTCTCAGGGAGCTGATATGAAAATGGCACCGGAAAACGGGAGGGTGCTCAAAGTCCGCATCGGCATGAATCCGGACTACGGGATAATGTTCGGAAGCATGGTCTTTGTGCCCTACGCGGTGGTCGGCACGTTTCTTGTCAATGTCTGTCTATCGCCCTCGCTGGACGAGGCGTTGAAGAAGTACGGGCAACGGTCAGCTTCCGGCCGTCTCCGTTGTGCCTTTCTCGCGGCATCCTGGGGCCTTTCCTGGGTGGGTTTTTCCGGTGTCTGGACCTTTTTCATGTCGAGCATCGGTGGGGCCGTATCCCCCTATTCGCTGGAGCTCCTGTCGGACGCTCTGTCGCTGACGATATCATACCTGGCTTATCGTTGACGGACGAACCGTCGGTAGCGGCGTTGACCGTGCGTGCGGCGAAGCTTAGCTTGTTGCCGCTGAGTCTTGGAGTTCTCCTTGCGTGGACCTATCGAGTCAATGGTTCAGACCTTCCGGGACTCACTTATTCTTGCCGGCGTAGCATACACGTACGTCACTCCCCTAGCCATCATCCTTTGCAGGGTGGCAACCAGGCTGGGAAGCATCCTCAAGTCCAATAAGAAGGTGACCTGGGGCGGGCGGCCCGCGGCACGGCCGGGTGGACCTTGCCCATTCGCTGAGAGCGGTTGAAACTCTCCGAGACGCGGGAATATTACGACGGGCATCAATTTCGTCCTGACCTCGGAAAACATGGGGAACATGGACCTGCTCTTCCGTGAAGCTTCGCGTGCAGGGCCGCGGTCAAGGTCTGAAGAGGCTTATCGCTCCGGGATGCAGACCCCGACCTCTACTGTGCGGAAGACGTTCATTGCCCTGAGAAAGACGTCCTCTGATGTTCTGGGCCTTATCCACAGTTGGAAGTGACTCTCCGGCGACCTGCAGAGCAGCGAGACCTCGTTTCTCTGCATGTCCATCCAGCGCAGTTACCGGTTCGTCTGTCACCGGGATGTCTGGGCGCCTGTAGACGATACGTGCGAGAGAGCAAGGCATGCCCTGAGCGCGGCGTCGAATCTCGGGTCGGGGCCGGAAAGAAGGACTGCATCGCCCGCGGCCAGGTACTCCAGGATGTCCTCTACGCTCTGCTCCACCATCACGTCCGGACAAGTGTGCGTTTCCTCGTTGGCCGAGAAATCCGGGTTGAGCCCCATGACTACCGGGAATTGTACCGCTATCCCGCTGTTGGGCAGAAGGACGGGGGCAGGCGTAAAGCCGATACCGTCCCCGCCCGTCCAGGTTCCAACGACGGTGGCAAACCCGGTAGCCTTGCAGAACGACGCGAAGCCGTCTGCTGCCGAGAAGCAGAGATCGTCCACCAGGAGGTAGATCTTACCCCGGTATCTGACAGAGTCCGCGGCGGGGAGAACGCGGGCCCGTATGAGGCACGGGTCTACGAAATCGTCGCCGAGAGCCTCCGGCGGGATGTTCGCTGCGAGTCCGGGACCTGCCTTCTCCACTAGTGCCTGCTTGGAAATCCTCTCGACCAGCATCCTGGAGATCTTGGCTTCCACGAATGGCTGGACGTACTCGCCCGTCCGCCACGTCACGCAGTAGGTGCACGAGACCGGCTCCGCGGCCAGCTGGGCCACGATAGCCTTCTCCCAGTAGGTCGAGAGACCACCACGGTTACCCCTGATATCTATGATGAGGACCGGGAGGTCCCGGGCCTCCTGGAAGAACCGGCGGAGGGCCGGCTCCATGTTCATGAAACTGGTTATCTGTACGTAGCCGACGCTGCCGCCAGCGAGAACCGCAGTGTACACGTTCGCCGTCGGAGCCCCTTGCGTATCTGCGTACCTTGGGGGCCAACTGTAGCTATGGTCCCAATTCTCGGAGGCGAAGGGTACCCGGGCTTCGAACACTCCGGTGGATGGCTCCTCCAGCGCCACACGGAGCGATTCCCCCGTGCGCGGCAACTCGAGTTGCCTCTGGTACAGCCGTTTTCGGACGGGATCGTATCGCAGAAGGTAGGGTGATTGTCCCCTCCGGGCCGCGACGTATTCGTGGACCGGTACGCCTTCTACAGCTACGACCCTCATACCAGGCCGAACCATCTGCCTTATCGTCTCGTCCGGTGCCACCGCCACGACCACATATTCTCCCCCGTTGTACACCGCCAGGAACGGAGGGTACTTGCCCTCGGGGACCGGCGCGGGAGCTCCTGCCAGACGAGCCCAGTAGTCTATGCGGGCTGGCGAAGCGTTCCGGGCGACCTCCTTCCAGGGTTCCTCGTTGAGCTCGGCCATCAGCTTCACCATCGCGGCCGATGTGATTGTGGTGTGTCCGTTGTTGATCTCTCTCAACATCCGGGCGATGGCCTGCGCGAGGCTCGCATCGTCCTTCGAGGCCGCAACGACACGTTCGAATTCTGCCCGCCTGGAAACCCAGTCGAATCCTTCAGCCCTTGTCTTCAAGGCAAGGAAAGGGTGGTTTTGTTCCAAAATACCGAAGAGATACTCGAAGTCCTCGAGTTTCTCATCCGTCGTTAGGTTGGGCCGTCCGGAGCAGCTGATCAGGGTAAGAGTCGCTGCGATCAGCGCGACGACGCCTGTCAGGAGCTGCCGCGCACGCGTTACTCGCATGGCCTCACACCCTTCTCGGTCTGGTCAACGGGATCGTTTGACTGGAAAGTCCGGAGTCCCTAGGGGCGTCGTCAAGACGCAGTCCGGCCTTCACAATTCCGACACTCGGCAACAGGAGCTCTCGGACGCGAAGGTCTACTCCGGCTGGTTCCGCTGCCGAAGTCAGTATAATACCGCCTCGGCATTGGGAGACCCTTCAAGTTCGAGCCGGGTTGACGATCTGGCGGCTTACAGGTGGAGAAGGCATCTGCTGGCATACTCGGCAAAACCCGCAGCGTCACGGGTGGATTTGTACCGCTCGACCCACACGGTGGCCAGGTGTTCGAAAGTTTCTCTGGGGGGACCTTGAAACTCAGACCACAGCCGCTCATCTCCCCCAGATGCTCCTCAATGCGATGCGGTATCAGCCCGAACTCTCTCGCACCACTTGCCCATCATCAACATCCGGAGTGTTGCCCCATCGTACCTTACTACCACCTGTGCTGCCTCGATTAGAAGAGTTCGCAGGAGCCTCTTCCCGTTCTTGCTGACTTTTTGACATCACTACAGCAGTGAGAAATTTAAGAGATTTAATAGAAAGCGTATTCGCCTTTCTTCTTAACAAGCATGGTAGCGTACCGGAATGTTCTGGTAGAAATTATCGTAATCACTACCGTATAGATTATCAGGCCCGCAAAACTCCAACGAAAATCGCTGCCGTTAAGTAGGCTGTCAAGCGCCTTTATTCCCCAGGTCATTGGCAATATATTAGAAAAAGTTCTGAGTGGAGCTGGCATGCTGCTCCAGGGTACGACTATTCCTGAGAAGAACAAAATAAGGTATTCTAGAATGGATGTTATTGCTCCAACACGTTTTAGAATCATTCCTAAGGATGCTATGAAAAATCCGAAGGCATAAAGAGTAACAACTATTAGTATACCAATAACTACCGCCATCAAAGATACCTTCCATGATGAAAGCATGTAGCCTAGGTCAGGCTTAAACACCACATAAAGGATGCCACCAACCACAATACTCTGAGTCAGAGTAAAGAGGCAGTGCACGACGTTGCGAGCAATTAGAATGTGGATAAGAAGAGTCTTGGTGACAGATATACGTTCCAACGTTCCCAGGTATCGTTCCTCGGAAAGATGATTTGTCGCATTAGATAATGCAGATGAAGCAAAAAGCCACAGCAACAATCCAACAAAAGCTACTGCCTGGCCGGTCTGCATAAATAAAGCATTAACTGCCCAGTATAGCCCGCTCAAAAAGATAGCGGTGGAAATAAGGCCAACAATGTAGTTGAACATGTATCGCTTTACGTCGAAATAAAACTTAAAAAACTCAGCTTTAATTGCCTTCACTATGCTCACCATATAGCCTCCTGAAAATCGCCTCAAAATCCGGACTTTTTTTCTCCAGGTTTAACACTTCAAAATCAGGGTCGGAAAAAACTGAATAAAAGAGTTCCTTTTGGCCCAAACATAAGGTTGTTTTCAGAGTAACATCCGATAAAACCTCAAACTGAAGATTGAGTTTACATAACTTTTCTCTTGCTTCGGCAGAATTTCGCAGATACAAAATATACTCTTCTTCTTTGCTTAAGTTTTTAAGATCCTCAGTTTTGCCTTCCAAAACCACCGTTCCCTCTTTGAGCCATAAAACCCTATTGGTAACCCTCTCGACAAAGTCCATTCTATGACTTGCAACTATGACAGTTTTTCCCTTGTCGCTAACCCAGCTCTTTATAGATTCTGTGAGTTCTGCAGCAGCAATTACATCAAGCCCGGAAAGCGGTTCGTCCAAAAAGACCACCTCCGGATCATTTATAAGGCAGGTGGCAATTGCAAGTTTTTTCTTCATTCCCGCTGAATATGTAAACACATACTGATCCTTGACATTATACAGATTCAGCTTTTTCAGAAGTTCTTCGCATCTGCTCTTGGCGGCAGAAAACGGAACATGATTAAGGTATGCAAAATAGAGAACGTTGGCTTCCCCGGTTAAGTAGTGATACACGTTCTGCATGCCTTCCAACAGAAAAGAGAATCGTCCTCTTATTATCTCAGGCTTTTTTACGAGGGATACTCCTCGGTACAGGATGTCACCTTGGTCAGGGATTAGTAAAGTTGCAATCTGTTTTATCAAAGTGGTCTTACCAGCTCCGTTGGGACCTAAAATCCCCAATACGTCTCCCTGGTCAATAGAGAAGGTAATATTGCTATTTGCCTTTACCTGACGGCTACCTTTCTTGTAAACCTTTGATAAGTTTCGTACTTCAAGCAACATCACTTGACTTACTCCTCAAACGCTCAGTTCCCTTGCCATTACTCTTTCGTAGGTACTCGCTTTTGTTGGCAGCCATATTCTACTACATGAAAAGTTCTCGGGACACGCTATTTCAAAAAGATCCCCCGTCTGAACATACGCACGGTAAAAACATCCACCGCTGCAGAAGGAAACTCATGAACATTTTTCCTCCAGGCATCGTTCTATCTCTTTATCTATCCTGAGTGGAAATTCCGCATACCTGGGGTTAAGCCCGTCCGCTATGTCCCCGACCTTTCCTTGCTCGTTGCTTACCAACGAGAAACAACCATATAACGAACCGTCCCGCCACACGATATAGGACTCCGCTTCAACCGGGGAGGCTCCTATTGAAAGTAGACACTGCTTACTAGTTCAAGGTCATGCGACGCCACCGACCTATGCCGAGCGTTTCCAGGTATCAGGCGGGGGCGAGCGCGGCGGCAACGTAAAAAGCCTGATGCCAAGCTCCTTGCAGGCTTATTCGAAGTCGCCGTAGAACTCGCTTCCGCCCTGGAGTTGCTAAATGGGCTCGCTCTTAGTTCTGCCGCAGGAAGAGCTGACCCGGAGAGAACCATCGTCGAGGGAGGTCGCATTTACTGTCCAAACGTCTCATGTGTCAGGATACGGCTGCGGCTGAGATCGGGCAGGCGGGTGGCTTGACGTCAGTCACAAGTGTCGATTTGAATGAGGTCTCCCGGCTCTTTGACTTCGTAGTCCGGAGGTTTGCGGGTAGCATATACCCGTTTTCTTGCAGTGCTCCTTGCCTTGACACTCTTCACCGGTCCCCTGAGTAGTCCCCTACGTTTCAAATGCGCAAGGATCCGGCCCACCGTCGATTCGGAAACCTCGAAACCCATTGTTGTCCGATAAGGTAAGGCCGATGCTGTGTGCGCTAATGGATCGCATCGAAGGGCCTTTCCCAAGCCCATGCTGGACGCAATTGCACATGGCAGCCAACGCCCTGCGTTCAAAGCCTGGCTGGCCCTTCCCTGGCATAGCGTAGTCGAGGGCAGTTGCTCTTGCTCCCTGCAACACTCTCCCCTCCCGGCCAGAATTCCTGAGCGAGAAGCTTTCGCAGAAAGAAAGACGAACCAATACCGGGGGCTGGGACTTGCCTTGCCTCACCGGAACTTCCAGGCCAGCTAACGCAGCTTGGGTTGCTCCACTGACCGATTGCTTGTACCCTTTTCCTGGTTGTCGGCAAAACCAGCATAAGCATCAGCCCGGCGATGGCCGTCGCCGATCTCAACCGATACTGGAAGGCATTGGCCGCCTTTGCGACCTATAATGCTAGTGTAGTTGTAGTAATCGCAGTACGTGCATCAGATCCTTTGACCGAATGGTCTAGGGTCTCTCTCCGCTTCCTCGAAAGCAACGTCGTTGAGGAGCTTCTCTTCCGGGCTACGCTCATCCCGTTTTTCGAGATAACCGGGAAGTGGCTTTTTGACATGGTCAGTACTCAGCGAGCTATAGTGGCAACCTCCATCGCGTTCTCTCTTTTTCACTTTGGAGCTGTCCTTAATGCACCCAACGCGCTGGCAGAGGAAGCTGCCATAATCAACCTCTTCAGCTCCTTCGCAATAGGACTGTTTCTCGGGGTCGTCTACAGCAGATCACGGAATCTTCTGAGCGTTACGGCCTTGCACTGGTGGCTCAACCTGCAGAACGAACTAATGCAATATATGGCGTTTCGTATCCTGTGGCAATGACTGTAAGAATATATGATCATTGCTTTTCCGGGATGACCGTAGACGGGTTCCGCCACAGGCGCGGCCAACATTTTCGGCGTAAGCTCGCAACCTGCGGAGGAGAGCCTGGAACACCCTGTCCCTGCCCCCTCACTTCTGCCCTCAGTTCCGGCATGGAGAGGGCACTTTGGAGAAACGGCGAGGGGCTGGCCGGCCTCACCCCGGTTCGGTCGCCGCCGTGGCATCGGAATTTGCTCAAGAGGAGAAGATCCCGGGCACGCATGGAGGCTACGTAGAAATGGCCAGGAAGGAGCAACCCCGCAGTATGGCCAATTCCTCAAACAAACCGAGATATCGCAAAAGGAGGAATAGGGTTCGATGCAGATAGACCCGGGAGAATTGCAGGGCGTACTGCTTACGGCGCAGCTCATGTGCGTGTCCGCCAGGACGGCACCGAAAACGCGAGGCCAGGACTACATAAGCACGAGGATAATCTCGGGCGAGGAGCTCGAGCGGCTTGCTGACGCGATGTTGGAGATGGGAAAAGCTGCGGGCAGGCCCAATCTCGAGCGGGACGCCAACAACATGAAGAAATCCGGTGCGATAGTCCTGATCGGCCTGAAAGATTCAGAGCCGGCGGGGATGAACTGCGGTACGTGCGGGTTTGACAATTGTGACGAAGTCAGGAAAAGGAAGGGAACCGGGTCCAATGGGCCGGTTTGTGCCTGGAGGCTCGTGGATCTGGGTATCGCGTTGGGATCTGCTGCCAAGACCGCTTCAATTATGAACGTGGATAACCGCATCATGCTGAGCCTCGGCTCCATGGCGAAGAGGATGGGGTTGTGTGACGACGACGTGGCCATCGCGATTCCGCTGAGCGCGACCGGAAAGAGCATCTACTTCGACAGGCAACGTTAGGAGAACGGCAAGTAGCAGGAAAATCACAGGCCACCTTTACGGGCGACCCTGAGTATGAGAGTCTCGACCGTAGTCGGCAGCGACGCCAGCGTCGATCTGCCGCAGGCGACTCAACCAGGGCCCTATCCCCGCGTACTTCATGGGAAGAGCGACGTTGTCCAGCGCGGTCAACCCGGAAAGGAGGTTGTAGCTTTGAAACACGAACCCGATGTGCTTGTTTCTCAGGGACGACCTCGTGATATCGTCCAGCACTGTCACGTTCCTTCCGTCTATCAGCACCCGCCCCGAGGTCGGCGTCGCAAGTATGCCCAGAACATATAGGAGAGTGGATTTTCCACTTCCACTCGGTCCCAGTATAGCGGCAGATGTATCCGAGGCAATCAGCTCTTTGGCCGAGCTGCGCTCCTCACGCCTGTATGGGCCCACCGCGATATCACGTCTTTTGGAGAAAACTACTTGAACGGGTTCTCACGCATGAGACCGTCCCGGTCTGCAGCTTAAAGGAGAGATCTCGGGCTATTGTGTTTCAGATGAATTCCCCGAGCCAGCGCTACTCGTCCGCCTCAAATCCCTCTGCCTCCTGGCCTCCCGGCATAGCAGCTCGATCAATAGAGTTATCTTGGCCCGCGGAACCCTTTCGAAGACAATCCCATAACACGCTCTGTCATCATAATTGCCCGCCCAGACAACCCTACCCTCCAGTTCTCCAAGCGAAGCCCACGGCTCGTCTCTAAACTTCACGCCCAGACCGCAGCCCACCTCAAGCCGGCCTTCCGCGATTAGCTTCATCCCACCGCAGCTTACGTCTCTGGCAAGCCCCTGCGCTTCAGCTGCTTGCTCTCCCTGTGTTTTGTAAACCACAGCCAGCTCTATGGGTACCCGCACCCACTTCCTCTTCTGCATTACCTCAACGTCTCTTACCATAGTCACTTTCAAAAGATGCGGGTCAGCCTGTCTCTTTAGCCTGGCCTCAAATGTGTGGATTCCGGTGTCAAGAAATACCGCCACGCTGGCGCCAGCACCCTGGGTACCTAGCAAACTATCCTGCGAAAAAACATCCGACAAAAGCTCAAGGAAGAACTCGTCACCTCGAACCAGCCACCGGGCAGGCAGAGATAACCCACTCAGCCGTATCTCGCGTATCTCGGCTTCAGCTCCGGAACTATTCTTTAGGTGGAGCATGGCAAGTTGTTTACCGGTCAGCCGACTCTCACGACTCATATTCTGTGATTACGCCCCTTCCGCCACTACTCCTCCAAAAGCGCACGAGCGCTCGCATCAAATACTCTGGGCCGCGGTTGCACACCTGTGCACCAAACCCGATTTTTTGAACACCGGTTAGAATATGAATTCGCCCTCGGTTAGTCTGCTACCTTCTGGCCGCAGGAAAGTTTTTGCAGGACCTCAAGCGGCGTTATATAGCCCAAACGTGCCATGATCCAGGGGTGAGGGGCTGGTAGCTCGGAGATATTCCACCCAGGTGGCAAGACTTTGAGGCTCGCAAGGCATTACTAAAGGCCGTCACTACAATGGCTGATAGGTCTACCATCTGCCCCCTTCAAAGATATGACAAAAGCCTGGAGGGAGGGACTACATACAACAGGCAGAGCTCAGGAAGTCCCGCAGCCTTCCTGAGCATGCCGACCCGGATAATGATACTATACTTCGGGAATATCTGGAGCTCAGTGTCAAGCAGAAGGAGCGTTAGAAACTAAAAGTCATGTCAGAGCTACTAATCCTCGTCAATCCATTCATTTAGCATGGCAGGCTCTATCTGCCCAGGTTTTTAGCAATCTGGCTTGCCTCGGGTTGGCGCGACTTATGTCCTGTCCCTCCTCTCCCGGCGAGGAACCATGTCTCGAATATCGAATTGCTCATTTGTGGGGGTGTCAGACCATTGGAATTTGTCAATGGATGGAAACACAGTACCCGGAGTCAAGCGCATAGGCTTCACTCCATCTGCAGCTATATGGCAATGTTCCCGCCATCCATACCCCGTTACTTCATCGAGAAATGCACCCGACCAGGAGACATGGTGCTCGATCCGTTCTGTGGAAGGGGAACAACCCCACTTGAGGCGTGTTTGAGCGGTCGAATTGGCGTTGGAAACGATTTGAATCCCGTGGCCTATTACTTAACCAGGGCCAAAATACGAGTTCCGGCGTACGACCGCGTTCTCTCGCGCCTGCAGCAGTTGGAAGAAGGGTATGAGCCACTCTCCGAAGCAAAGTACCTCTTGGACTCATACAGGGAGCTTTCCAAGGATGCCGCAGAAATTCAGCAGAGTAAGCCATCGGGAAACCCGGGGCTTGACCGGGCAGCATGGGAGCATCTCATGGTACTCATTCGCGAATTGAGAGAACTGTACGTTCGCTGTGACCCTAACATGCCATACTTTACGAGCCAGGACTATGACTTTAGAGAAAAAAGCGCCAAAGATATCGGTTATGAGGAATCCTTTCATCATAAGATCTGGCTTTTTTACCATCCAGAGACATTAAGACAGCTCGTCTACTTAAAGCGCAGCCTGGGAAGTCAGCCAGAAGACGAATTCATCAAGGCCTTGGTTTTGGGAATCATGCACGGGCGAGGCAAGCATTACCTCTCTCTTCCAATGCCGAATACGTTCAGCATGACCCCAAGGTACGTATTGGCATATTCATATAAGAACATGCTCATCCTTCCTGAAAAGAACGTGTTCGATTGCCTGCGCCGGAAAATGGCCCTGATTGATCCTTTACCTGCCGGTTACGTTCAGGGCGCTGCGTTTTCCTGTGACATCAGGGATTTACCCGGTGTACTCGAGCCTTTTCTCGATTCCGCTGGACAGAAACCGAAGCTGCTCGTATCTTCACCACCGTATCTCGGTGTGGTCAAATACGGCCAGTACAATTGGATCAGACTGTGGTTTCTGGAAGAACAGGAAAGTGTCCCAGGCCAGGACGGCCATAGGGAAAAATCGCTGGAGAAAATCGTAGATGCTGTGCTGGATGACGGGCATCATGATCTTGAAAGCTACCTCAAATTTATGCGTGAGTCGCTGGAAGCAGTATTGCAGGTGATGGCTCCAAAGTCGATAAGCGCGTGGGTAATTGGGGACGTAGGAGAGATTAATCTGGCTGCGGCAGTGTGGGAGCAATCTGCAAGACCACTGGGCGGTTACCGAAAACTCGGCATCATTGCAGACAATATCGATGAGGGCAAAAAAGTGACAAAAATTTGGGGCGCAGAGCGTGGGCGCGCCACGAAAATAGATAGAATTTTGATCTTGGAGAGAACCTGAAAATCATGGATGGGAAATAGGTTGGAACCAGGTTCAGTGACACCCGAACTCTCGATGGCACCGAAGCATTGGATCCCAAGTACTGGTAGAAACGAGCAGCCTGCGTCGGCGGAGAAGCTTACAACATACCCGCTGACCGGAGTGCCTTTCTCACCGGCACAGCCAGCCGGGCCGCGAGAAGAGCCTTGACCACATCGACCGGGATAAATGGGACAGCTCCTACCAGGAGAGCCTCTTTGAAGGAGAGGTTCATAACCAAGCTGAGCTGCACGAGACCGAAAAGATACGTTATTATCAGGCAGAGGAGCATTCCTGCGGCGGAGCGTAGGTATCCGCGCTCACCTTCCGTTCCCCGTTCCACTACGAATCCAAGCACGTATACCCCCGCCACAAACCCCACGAGGTAGCCCCCACTAGGTCCCAGAAGCACGCTTACGCCGCTCATACCTCGGGCAAAGACGGGGAGGCCGAGAACACCCAGGAGGACGTACGTCAGAACGGATATCACACCCAGTTTCCTGCCCAGCACAGCCCCGGTCAAGAATACTCCGAGCATCTGACCTGTGAAGGGGACCGGGGAAAACGGAACCGGAACTGCGACCTGGGCCAAAACCCCAATGAGTGCTGCGCAAAGCGCTGCAAGAACCAGTGACCTCGTCTTCATTAAAGATCCCTGCCCGTTTAATACATCTCTCTCGATTTTGGAATAGGCTTCTGCCTCGTAAAAGGCGTTCTCTTCGAATCCGAACCTATCCTTCTTTCTAAACCCCGGCGGTCCCGTTTTACCGTTCTTATGTCTGTTCAATACCGGAGAGGACCAGGAAACCAGAAATATTCTACGCGAACGTGGTCTCGAAGAAATGGCCTATAAAGATAGCGCCGTGAAAGCCCTAAACGATGGGGGTCTGACCGCGGAAGTCGAGAATTCGACGGGTAGGTGGCCGGTTGACCCTTCTTCCCTATTTCCTTTTGATTTAGGGATATACTCTTTAAGGAGAGAAACCGGCACCAAAGATTCGGAGGCGAGCTCTGTGGGAGACGTTCTGTCTCACTCTTTGGAAATCTTGATCGAGTCCGCGACCCACACCGCATCCATGCTTCCGGTGCTTTTTGCCGCATACCTCTTCGTAGAGTTTGTCGCGCACGGGCGGAGACTCGAATCTCTCCGAAGACTGTCCGGCCATCCAATCGCAGGAGCTATCACAGCATCCGCTCTGGGTCTCTTACCCCAATGCGGATTCGCGAGCGCGGCGACGGTTATGTACCTCGATGGCCTCATCCCCCGGGGAACGCTCATCGCCAGTTATATCGCCACCTCCGACGAAGCGCTACCCATATTACTCTCGAGGAAAGAGTCCATCGGCTGGGTGGTACCCTTGCTGCTCACGAAATTCGTGTGGGGCGCGGTAGCCGGTGTCGCCCTGAATCTAGCGGGGCAGGCGGGCAAAACGGTTCACCGGCGCACGACCGGCGACCCCAACGGTGCAGTGGAACAGGTACAGGCCTGGCAGCCGGTGGGTATGAAGACGGAACTTAAAGGTAGGTGTCCAGCTGTTCCCACCACCTTGCATAGACAAGACAACCACGCCCTAGCCGGGCCGAGTACCCAATCCTCACCCGTTCCCACTGCCTGCCAGAAACCGGCACATTCCCGGAAGGATGTGTTTGCCCACGCCCTCGCCCGAACTGTAAGGGTAGGTCTCATGATCCTCGCCTTTTCCCTGATCTTGCACATCGTAGGGCACCTGGGTCAGGAAAAGCTTACGCATGTGTTGGTAGGAACCGGATGGTGGCAGAATCTCATCGCTGCTCTAGTAGGACTTTTTCCATCCTGCGCCACATCGGTGGCGATAGCAGACGGCTTTCAGCGCGGGATGCTCTCGTTTTCCGCGACAGTTGCGGGGCTTTCATCTAACGCCGGAGTAGCCCTGGCTGTCTTGTTCAAAGAGTCCAAGAGCAAGGCGGACCCGGTGGGAATCGCAATCTTGCTGGTAGTAGCGGGATTCCTCGCTGGAATGCTGGTGAGCGTGCTTGGAACTGTGTTATGACGCCCTCCCCTTGCCGGTAACTTTCGAACGCCTTTCCTAACGCCTTTCCTGATCCCTTTCCTTATGCATTTCCTGATGCCTCAAAGATGGCCTGCCTGCGAAGACCGTCTGACCCGCACGGACGAAGCCAGTCCCCAGCCCAGAGCCACTTCTAACATCCCGACCCGGACCACCACCGGTCCTCTCAGGGGATGGGCCGCCACCACGGTAATTCGGGTGCCGGGAGTTATGCCCAGCTCGAGAAGACGCATCTGCGCTCGCTTTCCCTTACGTATGGATATAACCTCGGCCGTGTCGCCGGGTTTCAGGTCCGTGAGACTCAATTCCGCCTTTGCCCACATATCGCCCTCCGTACCCAACCTATGTTCATCAGGTTCGGTTGAACTGTCTCCTCTCGATTACGATCGTTCCAGCTGAAAGTCCCTGACTTTAAATCGCCATAAAAGCCCGATCCGTGGGACCTCAGTTCCGGCGCTGACCGGACACCGGTGAAACCAACTTGCTGACACCGGCCCACCAGCTATCTGGACATCCCTCCAATCCGCCGCTAAGCTCACGGAAGTACCAGGTTCAAGGCGAGCCCGACTCCCAGCGAGACGCCCAGGGCCAGGATCAAAATGAAGATTGCAGTCCTCCACCCCATTTCCTTGACTAGCAGAACCGAAACGGGCGTACACGGCATGGACAGTGACACCATGCTCACGGCGATCGTAGCTTCCCTTGGGCTCAGGGGCAGGTTCAGCAACACCATAGGAGCAAGGTATCTCTGGACTACGGTCATGGCCACCGCCGCGAACACTTCGCCTCTTACTCCGAAGAGCCGGGAGGTTACTGGGCCCAGCGCCGAAAGAAAGCTCAGGTATCCCCCGGACACCAGGTAGCGCAAGATCACGCTCACACCCATAAGAAGGGGAAGGACGTGAAGGAAAAACCCGCTCATCCTGACCCGGCTCTTCCGCCACACGTTGGAAAAGGATGGCCATCTCAGGGGAGGCACCTCTAGAACGAACTCCCCTTCGCCCCGAAACAGTCTCCCCAAGATGACACCGGTGCCGGTGAACACCGCCGCGACCACGCCATACACGACCAGAAGGTTCACGTCGAATACCTGGGACACGCCTGTGATGATGGCCAGGCTGGCGGCGCACGGCACCGCCATGGAAAGAAGCGTTGACACGATAAAGCGGGACCGCCTATCGGGCAAACTCCTTGTGGCCAAAACCGCCGGAGCCCGGCATCCAAATCCCAAGATCAGCGGAACCACAGCTTGACCCGGCACCCCCAGGAACGACGTGACCCGGTGCAACGTCACCGCGATCCTGGGCAAGAGTCCGGTATCTTCGAGGAACCCCATGAGCATGTAGATGGTGAACATCGCCGGAAACACTACGGAAAAGGGAAGCACGAGTCCTTCCGGCAAAGATGTGAGAAAAAGACCGGCGAAGCTCCCCTCGGGAAAATGCCCAGCCAGCGATGTTATCCACTGGAGAAGTGGACTTGTCGCGATGGTCACCAGTCTATCGAAAAGGTCCATCACCAATACGACGACTTTGTAAGAGAAGTAGGCAGTTAATCCGGTGATGACAAGGCCCGCTGTTGGTGTATCCAACAAGTCCTCTACCGTCCGGCCTCGCAAGGCCCCCGGCATAGTCCTGGTAGCCCGGACAGAGGTCACTTGGGAAGCGATGGCCCGGGCTTGAGCGGTACGTTCCAGGCACGTGGGAAACGAAGGGTGCTCTTCGTCTCGGGCCGGGCAAAAGGCGCACGACCGGTAGCACCGGGAGCACACGGCCCCCGCCCCCACCTGCCGCTGAAGCCTCTCCACCAGTGCACGAAGCTCGGGATAAGCTTCAAACAGATCCTCGTCCACGCGGTCGTGCTCCATGAGGTGAATCGCCAGAGCTCGGGGGGCGTGAGATCTCCGCCTTCCCCTCACTTCCGGGACGACCTTCTCGATCTCCCGCTCCAGGTGCCCTATGACTTCTTCCACCTGGTCTGAAAATCTAATGGGTTTGCCCACCCGCCCTCGCCAGATGCTGGATACAAGCTCCCGAAGCCCTTCACACTTTGTGGCAACGACCGGCACGACCGGAACCCCGAGGATATCCTCGAGCTTCTTCGCATCTATCTCGAGTCCGGCGGCTTTCGCTCTGTCCACCTGATTCAGGGCCACTACCAGCGGTATCCCTAAATCGAGGAGTTGAAGGGTTAGATAGAGATTCCTCGCGAGGTTTGCCGCGTCGATTACGTTGATGATGAGGTCTACCCCGCCTTCCAGAAGCACCCGCTGAGTCACCCTCTGATCCTCGGTATCCGAATGAAGGCTATAGGTTCCGGGCGTGTCTATGACCTTTATGCGTTTCTCGCCAAACACGAGGGTTCCCTCGGTGAGCTCGACGGTGGTGCCGGGATAATTCGAAACGAAAGCTCTGGTTCCGGTAAGGGCATTCATTACCACACTCTTACCCACGTTCGGCTGCCCGACCAACGCGATCGTCCGGGGCAATCGGACCGGGTTCGTAACACCATAGCTCGTTGCGAGCTCCACCGTTCTCCACCCCCCTCGTGTCACCGAATCGGCAACAGCTTTATCGCACCCACCGCAGCTTTCTATTTCTAACAAACATCCATTAATGACAGGGTACATCGAACGACTCATCCGGTTCTCTCCGATTGCCTTTTTGCAGATCAGAAGTCGTCTACTGCAGAGTTAGGGCGACCTAACTCTACTCCTATTATAGGTTTCCTGTTAGCAAATGCAACTGGTGCAACACGACAGCGGGGCGGTCAAGGGAATGATATGAACCCCGTGACGGCCGCCCCGGGAAAGATGAGAAAGGTTATGTGGGAGCTCCGGAGTCTGCTATCGATGGTGGTCAGGAACTGGCAGCCACAACGCTCACCTTCACCATATCCGCAGGCTGCCCTCCTTAGACGGATTCAGTTTTTTCAGGAGGTCGTGCACGGCGTTGCTGCCCCTCGCCAGAACCACAGCGGAAAGTACTATGCCCACGACGGGAGGCAAGCCGAAGTTGATGGGTAAGACCTGAGACAGCACCACGAAGAAGTCCACCTTCCCACCGGCCGCCACCGCGACGGCCAGGACCAAGCTGATAAGCTGGTCCATCCAATCCTTCAGGACGACCCCGAAGTTTTGAAGGAGGGTCTTGATCAACCCGGTGAACGCCTCGATGAGAACCGCCAGGATCACGAAAGCTTGAATGGTCATCCTGGACACCTCCGAGCAGAAAGCTTTCGAGACATCCTATGCGGTTCGGTGAGGTCGAGCTCAGATTAGCCCAAGCTCCCCCAAAATAGAGCGAATCTCCGCCCTTTCCGTATCCCCCAGAGGCAAGACGGGCCTTCGAGGCGGACCGCCGTAGTATCCGATCATATCCAGCGCCGCCTTCAGACCGGCCACGCCGAACCGGGAGGTGACAGCCGCGTTGAGCCGCAGGATCTTCTTTTGAAGCACCGAAGCTTCCTCCGTCCTGCCGGCGAGCGCCAGCTCGTAAATATCCGTACAGATACCGGGGATTACGTTGGCCGCAGCGAGAGTCCCGCCGCGAGCTCCCAAAATCAGCGAAGGTAAGAGGAAACTCGCCGACCCGGCGAACACCGAAAAGTCCGGTGGCGCGTTGGCAATGATCTCCGCAATCTGGACTATATTCCCGCTTGAATCCTTGATCCCGGTGATATTGGGGTGCCGGGCAAGACGCGTCACGAGAGACGACGGTAAATTCAGCCCGGTGTTGCCGGGCATGTTGTAGACGAGCACCGGCACAGGCGAAGCATCCGCCACCTCCTGGTAAAACCTTTCGAGGGCTTCAGAGTTCATGGATGCTTTGAAATAGTGGGGTGATATGACGAGCACGGCCTCGACACCGGCATCTGCACACCGCTTGGTCAAACGGATCGTGGCCCGAGTGCTTTCGCAACCCGTACCTGCGATCACCGCCTTGTCAGCGGGAAAATGACGCCTGCAAAACGAAACGAGACTCACCTTCTCGTCCTCGTCGAGAAAAGGCGCCTCGCCGTTGGAACCCAGCACCACTATACCTGCGAGCCTTGTTCGGGCCCACCGCTGGAGATTCGCATCGAGCTTGTCGTACGCTATCTCCTCATTTACAAACGGGGTAGGAATCGGGGCGAATATCCCCGACAACTTCTGGGCAGCCGGTTGCGGACGACTCGCGCTGCCAGGGCCCGATCCGGCATGCACCTGTTTCACGTTCATTACTGGGCTATCTTCGTGGGTATGAACCGGCATGGTAACTCAGTTCCTCCTTACCCGGCATTCCTAGACCCGCGAATGCGGAATTTACACCGTAATGTGCTGCCACTTCCCACTATTCCATCGCCAGAACATGAGGGAAGCTCTGACGGTCCAGTCAAGGGCCATCGCAAGCCAGGCACCTAGAAGCTCCCATTTGAAGGCGGCGATGAAGAGCAGCGCAAGCCCGACTCGGACGCCCCATGCACCGATGATGGTGTAAATGAGCACGGATCGAGTATCTCCGGCGCCCCTCAAAGCACCGCCCAGAACAAAACCGATGGATTCCGGGAATTGCACGTATCCCATGATCCTCATCGTGATGTAGCCGAACGGAAAGACGCGAACGTCATCGGTGAATATCTTCATGAACGCCGTGGGAAACAGGGCGAAAAGAACCCCCATGGCGCCCATGACCATAAGCGCCATCTTCCAGCACTCCCACGCCGACACCGATGCAGCTCTGGGCTGCTTAGCACCCAGATTTTGACCTACCATTGTGGATGCCGCCGTAGCGAACCCGAAAGCCGGCATGAACGAGATGGATTCCGCGTTTAGGCTGACGGCGTGCGCGGCGTAGGCAATCATCCCCAGGGACGCAACGGTACGAGCGTAAACGAGCTGAGCTCCAGACATGACAATCCTTTCGGCTGCAGCCGGAAGCCCTATACGGAATATCTTTTGTACGAGTGACCAATCGATTCGGGCGACTTCCTTCGGATTACGCCAGGAGAAATGCACGACGCTCTTCGCCCGCGACATAACCAGGATCAGGGCGAGGAAAGCGAAAAACCGTGAGATGCTGGTGGCGATGGCGGCGCCTCGTTCTTCCAGCCTGGGCATGCCAAGTTTGCCCCAAATCAACACCCAGTTCAAAGCCACATTCAGCAGGTTGGAAGCGGCGTTGACCACCATGGGCGTCACGGTATCTCCGGCACCTCTCAAAGAGCCCGCTGCAATGAACGATGCCAGCATGAATGGGGCACCGGGGATAAGCCATCGGAAGTACGCCGCTCCTCTTCTAAGAGCTTCTCCCTCGGCCCCCATGAGCGAGATCACCTCTGGAGCAAGAAACCAACCGGGGACGCTCAGCACAAGGGCAAGGAGGGACCCAATCAAGAGGGATTGCCGGGCGGTGTTCGAAGCGGTCGAACGGTCCCCCGCTCCCACCGACCTCGCTACCAGAACCGTGTTTCCCACGGCAATGCCTCCGAAGATGCCGGATACAAGCATCATCGGTTGGAAGCTCAGGGAAATCCCGGCTACGACCTCCGCACCGAGGCGTCCGACCATAGCTGCATCTACTACCTGAACGAACATGGCAAGGATCTGCTCCACGATGACGGGCCCGGCCAGGGATAAAATTGCCCGTCGCACGAGACCCTTTGACTCCATTTGTTCGGGTTTTAATACCGCCTTTGACCTGTAAGCGATTTCCGAATTTCGCTCCTCGGCCATTCTTAAAGAGTTCCTCCTAGCATTGGTTGACCTGTTTCATCATCCTCGGTGCCCAGATACTGATTCCTCCGGAACTGGAGGTATCTGTGCTTAGGCCAGTCAACTCGAAACTCTTCTATCGTTCGTCACGCGAAAGAAAATCCCTCTTGCCCGCCGGAACAGGAAATGGTTTGGCCGTGGATATCTTCCCCGGGGGCTTCCGAACACACATCCCACCAAAATGACACAGCTGGCTGCTTGCAAAACACCGACGCGGTAATTACCGGAAGCAGCCAGCTGTCACACCTTGAGGCTTACTTTTTCTCGATGCTCTTGATGACCCAGATGCCCTGGTCTCCCTGCTTCTGGGGCTGGCCCAGCACGATGACATAGGTCTTGCCATTGTACTCCACCGAAACCGTGGCCCTCCCGGATTCCTTGGAGACTAACTTGTACTCGAGGTTGGAAAGAAGCCCCTTAGCACCCGACTCTCTTTTGGCAACTTCCAGAGGATCTTTCCGCCAGGATTCCTGACCATTATCAACCCGGTCCTGCAGCGCCTTGGCCCTTTCTTCACTGGTGAAGAAGTCGCCGGTGCGTACAGACCGCGTCAGAGGCTCCATGGTCTCAAAATGACCGGCCAGCGTCTCGATCTTCTTGCCTTCCAGCAGAATCTGCACCTTTTGAATCTCGGGAAGCTCCGTCAACGAGTTGACCAGGGAAAGAAGGGTCATTGCCTCGCCGGTACTTCCCCCCCAGTGCCTGGTCTGCAGTTCTTTTGAAAAGTTCACCAGCGCCAGTCCGTCCGTCACTTGGATAGATAGAAGCTTAGCTTCAGGCGGAAGTGTTTTTCTGAGAAGAGGATCAGTGGGCCCCTTCAAAAGCTCTTGAACAACCAGTGTGTAAAGGGGCGGCCTTTGAGACGGATCGCTGGGAACCTCCACCTCCCGGCGCTCCGGAAGGACTTCCATTGCCTGGTCATCCCCGAAGTACAGGGTGAGGATAACCGTGTCTTTGGATGGCACCGGGCTTACCAGTTGGGGAGGCGTCCCACCCGAAGCCGAAGGCTTGCAGCCCGCGAGCAAGAGGGCCGCCAGCACCAAGGACGCGGCCACGCCACCCATCCAGGCGAACCTCGCCTTAAAACCCCGCGGAATTCCGTTCTTTTGCATGACAAACACCTCCCGTTTTTACTTAACACCATTGTGCCTGGGTAGTTTTTCGACGTTGCTGCCGAATGTATCAGTTTTGTAACACTGTCAGCCCCTTCGAACCGGTCAGAGGGTTCGGCGACGGGACCCGATGGGCCGCAGGTATAAAGTACGCCAGCCCCAGAAACCCGGCGCTCCGGCCCAGGTGTCTCGGTCAGCGGCCATGCAAATCGTAAACGGAACTGCGCAAATCTCAAAGGCGGATCACGTTTGGATCACGTTCCGCCAGGTAACTCGAAAGGTCGACCCCTTCCCTCGTTGGCTTTCCACGGTTACGATGCCCCCGGATTTGTCACAGGCCTCCTTTACGATCGCGAGCCCCAGCCCCGTGCCTCCCGTTGCCCGCTGTCTGGACTGATCAATCCGGTAGAACCTCTCGAATATCCTGGGAACGTGTTCCGGAGCAATGCCGGGACCGGTGTCGCCTACTTCAAACACCAGACCGCATCTTTGAGAGAGGTCGGCCCCGGGCATCTCATTTCCCTGTAAAAACTTGCGCTCTCCTGACAAGCTCCACCGTTCCGCGACGAGAGCTACCTTCACGCTACCTCCCGCCGGTGTAAACTTCAACGCATTGTCTATCAGGTTTGACACCACCAGCCGGACGAGAACTGGATCGAGGTCAACCAGTGTATCATCCGGAATGCGAACCTCTTTATCCACCGCAAGGTTCTTCTCCTTAATCAGGCTGTTCCTGTCAGCAAGAGCCTCGTCGATGATCGCTACGAGGTCTTTTCCCTTACACTTTTTGGCCTCAGTAGGCCTCGCTCTCACCCGCAGGAGATCGAGGATTCCTTCGGAAACTCTCGATAGCGACTTGACTCCAGACTCCAGATCCTCGAGGAGCTCGGGCATTTCTTCAGGAGCCGGGAGCTTCATTTTCATGGATTCCACCAGCACCGACATGGAAGCGAGGGGCGACCTTAACTCGTGAGCGGCCGCCACCAGAAACTGCTCGTGACCGGCGATGGTTCTCTGCACCTCTTCGGTCATGAAGTTGAAGGCCTCTCCCAGCGTCCTGGTCTCGAGGGGGCCTTTAGGCTCCACTCTCACATCCAGGCGTCCGGCAGCCACACGGCGGGCACTACGGGCCAGTTCCAGCACAGGTCCGGCCACCAAATTCGAAATGGCCCAGGCCGCCACGAGCGCCACCAGAGAAGCTACTACACCGGCCGTGAGCACCATGGTCATGATGCCCCTGTACTGAGCCACTACGTCTCCGAGGTCCTGAGCAATAAAGAGAGCGCCACCCTGCTGGTCCCAGGAAGATGGAACGGCCACGTACATCACGAAGCTTCCATCCGGGAGATAGTACGTGTTGGATGATTCCTTCCCTTGAAGAGCTTCCTTCACCTCGGGCAATCCCAGCACCTTACCCAGCATGTCGGGATCAGCTGCCGAGTCTTCCAGGACCCGCCCGCTGCCATCCAGCACAAGCACCCGGCCCTGAAGGGGGATACCGCCGATGGCGCTGAGCCTGGCCACAGCGGGACCACCTCTCGCCCGAATCGCAGATGCTATGAGATGCGCCTGGGCGTAAAGATATGCCCGCCTGGAACCGATGGCGGCAGACTCGAGGATTTTCGACAGAGATACCGTGAGAAGAGCAAGGGTGATCCATATAACCAGCAGGTAACCCAGGAGAAGGTGCCATCTCATTCCCAGCGGTTTACCGCTGGGAAACACACCCCGCAGGTTCACGAGCTTTCTGATGAGCGTTCGGCGCCCGCGTTTGTCCCCATCAGCCACAGTAATAACCGAAGCCTCTCTTTGTCAGGATGTACCGGGGCTTTTTAGGATCGTCTTCGAGTTTGTCCCTCAGACGCGACACCTGAATATCCACCACCCGGGAGTCTCCGAGAAACTCATAACCCCAGCAAATCTCCAGAAGTTTTTCCCTGCTGAAAACCACTCCCCTGTTCTTGAACAGCACCGAGAGTATTTCAAATTCCCTGGGGGTGAGGAAGATCTCCCGGGTTCCCTTCCATACCCTCTTACCGGAAAGGTCCACCAGAATGTCCCCGACCCTGATCTGAGACTTCTTCGTCCGCGAGGCTCTTCGGGAAACCGCTTTTATCCGGGCCTCCAGCTCCCTGACGCTGAAGGGCTTGGAAACGTAATCGTCCGCTCCCATCTCAAGGCCGACGACCCGGTCTACATATTCCGATCTCGCGGTAAGCATTATGACCGGCAGGTCTGGATATCTATCCCTGATTTCTTTGAGGACCGACAGACCGTCCCTGCCGGGAAGCATTATGTCCAGAATCACGAGATCGGGTTCGTCTTCTTCCACTTTTGAGATGACATCCGACCCGTCGGTGCACGTCGTCACCTCGTAACCAACGGACGTGAGAGTGCGTTTCAGCCCCTTTAAGAGCACTTCGTCGTCGTCGGCCAGAAGGAGTCGCAAGGATCTCACCGCTCCTTCATCTCAGATTGAGATATTCGGCTATGTTAGCCCTCTCCACCACGACGGGTCGTATTCTTCCGGTCAGCGAAGTCAAGAGGGACGTTACACCCGGGCCGTGACCGGACACAAATGAGTTGCTGTGGACGACGATGCCTATAATGACCGCTCCCCTGCGGTAGCTTCTCCCGTAGTAGGACGAGGAATCCTTTATGGCGACAATGTCTCCCAACCGGATCCGGTCTAGTCCGAGCTCCTTAAGCCTTTCCTGTTCCATGGAAGTTATGTCGTAATCCCCGGTCTCCGCGGAGGACGCCCCGAGCCCGCTTCCCATGAATTCGGGGGGAATTTCTGCAGCGACGGGCACCTCCAGCACTCCGTCTTTCTCAACGATACCCATCTTGTGAAGGAGTCCCGGGTCGAGATTCATGCACTTCACGTCCGGATAGTCGGTGAGTTCAAGTCCCTGCCCGAACGCTTTGACCAGCACCTTGTCGCCGATCTGCAGTTTGTCTAAAGTGTCGTGGTCGAAGTGGATTAAGACATGCTCGATGCCGCCGTGCTTTCCGGTGACGGTTCCCCTGGCGCCTTTGGCATCGCCCGATACGACAATAGCGGTGTTGCCGACGCAGGACAAAGTGTTGTAACCGGCATTCGGCTGTTCCTCTTTGTTCTTGGTGCTTACCCCGGGCTCGACGTGGTCCCCGGCCCAGCCGAACGCGGGGTCGCCCACCTTTACGTTGTAAGTGATGCCCCCTGTTCCCGGCAGCACCCGGGTAACCCCATCGTATCCGACCCGCGGCTTCGCACCAGGGTGCGATACTTCTCCCATGACCGATAGCATAACAAGCCTGTCTTCGTTGGTTCTCAACATTCTATAAGCCTCCTCTGCTACGGAAAACCTGTCTCGACCCTATTCTACGATAAAACTTGGGAGACTCGAGGCGACGCCTACCGGTTCGGCCGGCGTAGGTCCGGGCCGATATTCAGGGCTGGGGGGAATCTCGTACGGTCTGATGGTTTCGGGCTTTTCCTACTTTCTGATGGCGCTGATACCTCCTCGTGCAACGGCCATTTTGACTGCCCTCAACAACCGGTAAAGCCACGGGATGTACCGGCGAATTCCTTCGCGAAAGCGACGAACAGCCGAAGCCCCTCTTTCCCCAAAAGTCACGAGCCAGGTCAACCTGAAAAACACCGAAATGGTAAGTGTATCCAGGAGAAGGACAAGGATTCGCCTCAGCCAGGGGATGGCGCCTGCTAGCCGGTAGAGTCCGACCAGGAGCCTAAAATACGTATATACGAGAGCAACCTCCTGTCTTGAGAAGTTCGGCTGGTCGAGAAAGGTTCGAGCCCGGTAATCCATGTGGCGTGGCGCGTAGCCTTTCTTAACCGAAAGGTCATAGAGATCCGTGCCGGGGTAAGGCGAAAAGACGCTCACGACGACGCTGGCGGGACGACAGACAGCGTTCATCTTTACAGTGGCCAGCGCCTTCTTACGGTCTTCTCCGGGGAGCCCCACCATGTTGTAGGCTACCGTAGCTATCCCCATTTCCCGGCAAGCGCGGAAAACCTCTTTCAACCGCTCGTCGCTTATGCGACGGCCCAGGATCAGACGGCGAACCTCTTCATCGCCCGATTCGATGCCCATATAAATCATGCGGCATCCGGTACGAGCGAGAAGCGCCAAGCTTTCCCGGGTCACCAGATCCGGACGTTGGTTACAGCTGAAGGGAAGTCCGATTTCCCGTCTATAAAGTTCGGAGAACTCTTCCAACCACATGCGCCCAAGGCCGAAGACGTTGTCGAGAAAGCGAAGCTCTCTAACCTCCGGAAACCATTCCCGTAAGCGGCGCAGGTATTCTATGGAGTTTCGAGGGCTGCGGCAGCGCGCATACCGGCTGGAATTAGGGTAAACCGCTCTCTGCCTGTGGTTCGAGCAGTATCCACACCGGAAGGGACAGCCGCGGGAAAGCATGGCGGTGGCCACACCGGTACGCGTCGCTATGAGCCTCCTCCGGTCAAAGAGCTCAAAATCGGGGATGGGAAGCTCATCGAGGTTCTCAACCATAGGGCGGACCGGATTTCGAACCGGACCGGAGGCCGTATTGAACCACAAACTTTCGATATGTACCGGCTGCTTGCTCCCAGATAAGGCGTCGGCCAGATCCACTATCGCCCGGTCGCCTTCACCGACGCAGATGGAATCCACGCCCGGAACCTCGAGGCACTCTTCCGGAGCCAGAGTAGGATGGTATCCACCCCATATGACATAGGCCCCGGACCCTTCTTTCACCCAGCGGGTGTATTCCAGGCAATAGGGAAACGCGCTGGATCGAACGGTGAATGCAACCAGGGCCGGGTTATGCTGCCTCAATAGCGCCGTGAACTCGTCCCGGTCGGGAGGCACCGTAAGATGCATAAGCGAGGGATGATGACCCGCCGCGCGCAAGGATGCCGACATGGCACCCAGACCTTCGGCGTACCACCCACCCGTCTCCACGTCGTACGTTCCCGGACGACCGGTGCGTTCCTGCGCCACGAAGTCGGGGTAGACGAATAACACCGGGATTCCCAAATCGAATACCTCCAATCAGGGTGAAAGCACGGGCAGCCGCCGAACGGGCAACTAAAGCCGGGCCGGAGCAAGGCTAGTTCTGGTGCGCCGGACTCCGCCTCCTCCTTACTTGACTCCGGCGCGGATAGTCCGGTTCCCGCGCCAGACAATCCGCTTCGAGACGCCAACCAAATCATACACCCGGAAACAGGTTATTCCAATCAGACACAAAAGACCTGCGTAGTATCCGACTTTTCCTCCTGGAAGAGGCGGCCCCGTTCTCACTAGTACATCCGCGACAAGAAGTTCCTGGTGGCGGAAACGGCTTACGGCTTTCGCCTCTATCCGGCCGTTCCACGAAACCACGCACGACGAGTACCATGAGTCCGCCTTGACGATGGCCACACCGTTTTCGGCAGCTCGAAAGACGGCGTGGGTATAGTGTTTTGAAGCTACGCTCTGCCAATCGCTGGATGGCACCGCTATCAGGTTCGCCCCCATGTTCGCGAGGGTTCTGGTCACACCGGTGAAATCCAAATCGAAACAGATAATGATCCCAACTTTGCCCCAGGGAACATCGTAGACACGATACGAACCTTGAGTCACGCTCGTTTCGCCGTAAATGGAAAGGGGGTGATGCTTGGGGGAACTCCCCGCGATTTCACCACCGGACGTGACGAACACCGCTTCGTTTATGGTGCCTTTGGGAGTATCCAGGATGTACGGAGCTACTATGGCTATCCGGTATCGCCGCGCCAGCGAAGTCAGGGAACTTCTGATGGGCTCGTCCCGGGGATCTTCCGAGAAACACCCTTCCGGTAAGACAAACAAGCTTGAACCCTCCCTGGCAGCTTGCGCCACCATCTCCTCGTAGACGGAGACACCCTGGTCTTCCCGGGCACTGTATTTCTCCCCGGGCTGACATGCAGCTACCCTGACGGTGACACACCTTTTGCCGTCCACACCTGATTGCCCGCCTGTGCCCGCAACGGGACACAATCCACCTGCTGACCACCGGGCAACGCTTACTTTCCACCAACTAGCCGCAAAAACGACGGCGAAAACCGCAGCCGCCCAAAGAACCTTCCGCGCGATCTCTTTCCTGCTCCGACCCTTCCTGGCCCCTATAAGGCCCCATGCGAACGTGTAGTTTACCAGGAGGATAACGGCGGAAACTCCCATCGTCCCGACGACCGAAGCACAACGAACCACCGGGTTTACGTTGTACTGAGAATAAGCAAGGGAAGCCCATGTTCCGACCGAACGAAGCTGGTCTCTCACCCATTCGAATGCGACCCAAAAACAGACGGGTTCCACGAGGAACCACTTGTACCGCGTTCTTTCGTGAAAAGATCTCTGCCACGCTGTTCCGATGAAAACCGCGGCCAGTGCCAGCAACATCGACCCGGAGTGCCTAACGGAGCTTGCCCGTATCACTTCCCGGAAATAACCGCCTATGAACACCCTGAACGTGATGAGAGGGGCCATAAACGCAAGGAAGCCGGGAAAGCAAACATACTGGGCCACCGCCATAGGTACGAGAGCCACCCATGCCAGTATCCACCAACCCGCCGGCGGGAAGCTCACCCAAAGGCAAACACCGGAAACGATCGAGAGAATGATCCCCAGCAGGGTACCCGAGGCCATTTCCCAGAGCTCATCCTGGTACTGGATGCGCACGCGCATCACCACCCACGCCGCACCGGTCCCCGAAACACGCTGCGTCGTCCGTGCTGTCCACCGGACCGCAGCTCGTTGTGGCTAAACCCAAAGCATGGTAATATCGACCTTGACGAGGCAATTCGTGGAACTTCCTGAGTTCGAGCGATGCACATCCAGGTTGTCTGGCAACCGCCATTCCAAAACCTAAAGAATATTGCCTCGAACACATATTACTACGTTTTGCGGTGGAAGTGATATCCGTAACGTCCGTGCTGATACAAAACGGGCAGCATACTGGTGCTCTGGACAGGAGCACGGGCATTGCGACCGCGCTGAAGGTATGTGGAACCGGAGCAGGTTCAGATGAGTGAGACCGAATTGAGCCACCCGAACATGATTAAGTCCATTTTCAGCGACGACGATTATAGATACGTCTACAGCCTCCTGGATACGTCGCCGTTGGAATTCGACTGCGGCGATCTTTGCGGAAAGCGCTGCTGCCAGGAGTATCAACCCGGCGTAGGCATGTACCTCCTCCCCGGTGAGGAAAAACTGTTTACCGGACAGGAACCGTGGCTGAAGTGGAGCCTCAAGCGGGCGGAGGATCAGGACTTTCCGCCCGACTGGAAAGGTTACGTGGCGTTCGTGGAATGCAATTCAAATTGCCCGAGAGAAAAAAGACCGGTTCAGTGCCGGACTTTCCCCCTGATGCCCTACATCGATCTCCGGGGAAACCTCACCGTCCGGTTAGATGTTCTCAACGGGCCTTTTCTCTGCCCGCTGGTAAGATATCCCCGGAAATATCCGTTGCGAGATGAATTCCGCCAAAGGGTCCTGGAAGCTTGGAGGATACTGGTAACAGATCCGCTTATCAGGAGCGATGTTCTGTGGCAATCACGTAACCTGGACCGGGACATCCGTTCCCCGTGGAGAAAACTTTTCCAACGTGTAACCTTCTTCCGTCCACCCGAACGCCGGTGAGGTGAGCCCCCGCTAAGCCCGGGAGGCGCCAGGGGTCAGCTCTGTTCCGCCCGTCCCCCGGCATTCCGGGCAGTAACCGTAGGCAGCGAAGGATGCCGTACGGATATCCCAGTCACTTTCCCGCTTTATCCTGCCAGTAAGGTCGGCCACGCACGCGGGAGTGTCGTCGCCAAAGTCGCTCACCTTGCCGCAGTTGAGACAAACCAGGTGCACGTGGGACCGGGTGTTGGCATCGAACCTGTCGCAGTCCTGTCCAACGTCAAGCCGCTGAACCAGGCCCTTTTCTTCCAGGCTCAGGAGCGTCTTGTAAACGGTGTTGAAGCTCAGGCCAGGAATAGACTCCTTGACCGTCCTGCAAATCTCATCGGCGGTAGGATGGCCCTTTGTGCTCAGAAGCATTTTGTATATGGCAAGCCGCTGAGGCGTTACTTTAAGCCCTGCGTCTCTCAGCTTTTTTACGATTGTGTCCACTTACAGTCAGCTCCCTTAACCTTTATCTTATAACATTTATCACGCGATAATCGTTCTCATCCTTGTTTGATTTAGTACCCTCAAGCCAAGCCCGTGGGTGGGCAAGTTCACACGGCGTAGGACAGTGCGGTAAGACGAACGGAGGCGGAAGGGGCCACCGGGTCAGCGATGGACCCCTTCCCGCGGAAGCTAGACGGGTGCGAAGAATACTATGCCTGCAAGCCGCACGTGAAACCGTCTCTGGTCGATGTCAAGAAGGATATGGTCTGTATAGACTTCCCGCAAAGTACCAGTTAAAACCATCCCGCTGGACAGGCCCACCTCGATTCTGGACCCGATAGCTTGCCTCAGGTGCTGAAGAAATACTGCGTCGTAGAAGAACAAATCCGGGATGGCGGTCGGCTTACTCTGGCCAGCAGTAGTGCTCACCGATGATCGCCTCCTTCACTCCGGCGTTGGGATGTTGCTACTAATCCCATCTATGCGGTGTAGCGTATGGAGGTGACAGAATAACTTACCTCATCTTTTCGCCGTGCGAAGTGAAGGAGTTCAACCGGTCTTTCAAGAAAAGGACTGTGGGCTAAGCTCGCCACCAAGCCATTATGTGTGTCGGCTTTATCAAGGAGGTCATTTTATGGGCATCAATGTTACCCCCAACATCCCCGACATCGAATACATTACAGATAAATTAGTAACTCTCTGCAAAATCCCAAGCCCCAGCGGGGATACGAAGGAAGCGGTGGAATGGGTCAAGGCCCAGTTCGAACAGCTGGGGTACAAGCCCACCGTCACGAATAAAGGAGCTCTTCTCGTAACCATCCCCGGCAGGAAGGAGGGCAACGAGCGGGCTCTGTCGGCCCACGTGGATACGTTGGGCGCGATGGTCTTCGAGGTGAAAAGCAACGGCAGGCTGAAGCTGAGTCTCATCGGTGGATCTCCCTGGCCCAGCCTCGAAGGCGAGCACGTGCTCATCAAGGCCAGCAACGGCAGGAGATATACGGGAACGGTTCTGGTGACCAAGGCAGCTTCCCACGTGTGGGGTCAAGAAACGGGCAAAATCGAGCGCAACGCCGACAATATGGAAGTGCGCATCGACGAGAAAGTCAAGAACAAAGAAGACGTCATGAGCCTGGGCATCCGACCGGGCGACTTCGTCGTGTTCGACCCGCGGACCGAGGTAACGCCGTCCGGGTTCGTCAAGTCAAGGCACCTGGATGACAAAGCTTCGGTCGCGGTCTTACTTGGATGTGCCAAGTACCTGGCGGATAAAAAGCTCGCGCCCGCGTACACGACCCACTTTTTCATCAGCAACTACGAGGAAGTGGGTCACGGCGCGTCCTTCGGCATCCCGGAAACGGCCAGAGAGTTCGTCGCGGTGGATATGGGGTGCGTGGGCGACGGGCTGCTGGGGAGCGAATATACGGTTTCTATCTGCGCCAAGGACGGGGGCGGACCCTACGACTACGAGCTCCGAAAGTACCTCGAAGACCTGTGCGAGAAGTACAACATCCCGTATGTGGTGGACGTCTTCCCGTACTACGGGTCCGATGCCGGTGCCGTGCTCAGGTCGGGCCACGATGTGAGGTGCGCTTGCATAGGTCCGGGCGTGGACGCTTCCCATTCCCACGAGCGAACTCACAAGGAGGGCCTGCTCGCGACGGCCAGGCTTGTAGCGGCATACGTGTTAAGCGAATAGGGTTTCTCGTCCACCGCGCTCTGCCCGCGCAACACTCCAGAGACATCCAGGGTGGTCGGGCGATCCGGGCTTTCCCTGGGGCGTACCGCATGTCTTATCGCGGATGAAGCGTCACACTGCATTTTCATTGATCAGCCGGATGATTTCCTCTACCGCTTGAGGAACGGCAGATTCCACCGGCGGGGTCAGTCCCACTTTACCCGGAGCAGCATCACCTACTTCCACGCCGACAAAGAGGATGTCCCGGGGCATATCGTCTGGTTCGACGAGGCGACCCAGTTCGAGGGCTTCTGGAACTCCCAAGCTGTGCAGAGACCATCCCCGCCTGATCTTCGGGATGGTCTCTTCTACCCGCCCTGTGATGACCGTTCCGGGTGCGGAGCCCGACTTAACCCCGTCCACCACGATGGCCAGATCCTTGCCCCTTATCACATCGATGAGCCCCAGTCCCGGAGTTCCCGCATCCACCAGGAGCACGTTTTCCCCGCATACATGCCCTTCACGCAACGCCCGTTCGAGACCCCTGGCAATCCTGGAGCCCACCCCGTCGTCTCCGGCGAGCGGATTCCCGCAGCATACGATGACCACGTTCTTGACCATGTCTCGTGCCATCTGCGCTATCCCGTTCCCTGCGCCTTCGACGTTCAGCTATGTCTTCATCCCACGCGTGAGCGCCACCTTCATCTCGCGCCGGACTTCGTTTCTCCTACTCGTCACTCCCTCACGATGTTGAGCTTGAGGAAATGCACAGAGCAGGAGATACACGGGTCGTAATTGCGGACCACCATCTCGCATTTCAGGGTGGCTTCATCATGAGGCAAGTCTAGCACCCTGGGGACGAACCTGCGGAGGTCCTCCTCCATATTGTTTACATTGTGAGCCGTGGGAGAGACTATGTCCGCCGCCTCTATTAGCCCCTGGTCGCTCACCCTGTAACTGTGGTACAAGACCCCACGAGGCGCCTCGGTGATCGCGAAACCCTGCCCCGGTTTTATGGCGTACCCGTTGTCCTCGGGAATCAGCACGTCGAGGTCGTCGATGACCCGTATGGACTCCTCTATGGCGTGGACCACCTCAATAGCTCTAGCCAGCGCGCTGTGGAACGGGTTGAAACTGGGGAACCGAACGCCCGACGCCTTCATAGCCTCCCTGGCCCGGGGGGACAACTTGTCAGCGTTCAGGTTGACCCTCGCCAGAGGGCCGACAAGGAAAGAGCCACGCCCCTCGATATACGAATGAAGCGCGTTGGAGTGCGGAATTTGCTTTTCTTTGATATGACTCCTGTACTCCCACGCGGGGATATCCAGCCCCTTTGTGGAGACAAGCCTTCCCTCGTTTATGGCGTATCCTTCTTCGCTCCTCAAGGCGACGTGCTCGGCATCCCACGAAAAGTCCGGGACTTCCAGGGAAGCGCACAACCGCACGGTCTCCACGGCATCGTCGAGAGCATCCTCCAGGCGCCTCTGGATGGCGCGCAATTCCTCGACGGGGGGAAGGCTCGTAAAACCATTGATCGTTGCGGTGACGGGATGAACCTCGCGACCACCCAGAAGCACGGTAAGGTCGTTACCCAGCCTCTTCAATCTCAGCGCCCTTTTCACCGCGTCCATATGGTCCTGGGCCATGGCCAGTACGCTTTCGTATCCCAGAAAATCGGGAAGAGCGAGCATATAGATATGCAACGTGTGGCTCTGAATCCACTGGCTGAGCGCCAGGAGCTTCCTCAGTCTCTTCGTCTGCAAACTCGGCCTTATCCCGAAAGCATCCTCCAGAGCCTGGATGGACGTGATCTGGTGGGAGACCGGACAAATCCCGCAGATACGCGAAACGATTCCCGGGACCTCGTCGTACTTCCGCCCGGCGAGAAATCCCTGAAAGAACCGGGGTGGCTCGAATATCCTGAGCTTCAGATCCACGATCTCCCCGTCTTTGACCCTTATGTCCAGAGCCCCTTCTCCCTCGACCCTGGCCAGGTAGTCAACTTTGATATCCCCTGCGGTCATACGGCGTCAGCTCCTCTAGAGAACTCCTGAGTGAGCCCGGCGAACTTTCGGAACCGCCGGACGATGTCGCTCCTGTGAAGCCCGTACTCGGAAAACGTTCGGGCGAGCGACTCGGCATTGGCATCGTTGGCTGGCCCCCGGCATCCGTCGCACGCCTTGCCCCGGGAGGGACATAGGGCGCCACACCCCGCGGTTGTCACGGGTCCCATACAAGGTTCCCGCTTGATCACGGAGATGCACTCGTACTCGTTAAGCTTGCATTCCACACACACGCTGTGCGGTCTCAGACGGGGTCTGATACCTAAAAGGGTTCCCTTTATGAACTCCACGAGTTCATCCTTGTTTACAGGGCATCCTTTGAGATATGCATCAACCTGCACATACTCGTCTATTCCATAAGCTTTGATGGAGTGCACCAGCGCGGGGTTCTCGTAAACGCGAGAGACAATCACCCGCTCCGGCGTCCAGTTCTTAATCGAAGGCAAACCTCCGTAGCACGCACACGATCCCAGGGCGACCAGGACTCGACATTCTTGCCTGGCCTTCTTAAGCCTTTCGATCTCTTCGCCGCACGTGACGGCCCCTTCGACGAACCCTATGTCGTACGGCCCGGGTTCGTACCGTCTCCGCGCCATCGGGAAATAGCTGAATTCTATAGCTCCCACGAGATCCAGGAGCACGGGTTCGAGGTTTAAAAACTCCAGCTGGCACCCGGCGCAAGAACTCAACTTGTACACGCTTACTTTAGGCTTGGTGCTCACCTGCCAACACCTCCCAACACTTCTTCGGGAAGCGCCGCCAGCTCCTCGTACGCAAATACTGGGCCGTCCTTGCATGTAAACCTGGGACCGATCTGGCACCTCCCGCACTTGCCCACTCCGCAGTGCATCCGGCGTTCCATAGAGACGTAGATGCGGTCGGGAGAGAAGCCCATATGCAGGAGCCCGCGTACCACGAACTTCATCATGATCTCCGGACCACAGGTCAGGACCACGGTATTGCTGGGCTGACTGGACATCTCGGAAAAGAGGGTGGTAACAACGCCCACTTTGTGGTCCCACTTGACCCCGGAAGGGACCATGTCCACGGCAAGTCTCAGCTTCACGTACTCCGACCACTCGGGAAATTCTCTGACGAAGAGCATATCTCCGGGAGTGCGGGCACCGTAGAGGACCTCCACTTCTTTGAACCTGTCCCGCTGCCCCATTACTTCCCGGATCACGGGTCGAAGGGGAGCAAGCCCAATTCCTCCGGCGACTATCAGGAGATTTCGACCGTACAAGTGGTGGAGCGGCCACCCGGTCCCATATGCCCCGCGGATTCCCACGACGTCCCCGGGCTTTTTCTTCGCCAGGGCGTTGGTCACGTTTCCCACATGTCTCACGGTGTGTTGGAAGAAACCGGTGTCGCTGGGACCCGAGCTTATGGAAATCGGCGCCTCGCCGATGCCGAAGACTGTGATCATGTTAAACTGACCCGCTTCAAAACCCCAGGTCTCCCTCGTTTCTTCTTCCTTAAAGCGGAACGTATAGGTTGTGGTGTCGGAGGTCTCCTTGACAACCTCGGTGATCACGGCGATTTCGGGCTTAAACGGGTTGATCATCTCTCTCCCCCCGGCTTTCGTATTTACCTGTCGGATTCCACCGATTCCGCCAGTCTCGAAACCACGTCGGTGATGTCTATCCGCTTGACACAGGCACCGATGCAGCGACCGCAGCCAACGCAGCCCAGGGTCCCGAACTGCGGCTCATAGTAGAGGAGTTTGTGGTACATCCGCTGCTTGATCCGGGCGTCCCGGTCCCGCCGGAAGTTCTGGCCTAAAGCTACCTGGGCGTACTCCAGAAGCATGCAGGAATCCCATTCCCGCTGCCTCCTGCCGGTTTTGAGGTCGAGGTCTATCTTGTCCACCACGTTGTAGCAAAAGCACGTAGGGCAGACCATGGTGCATGAGCCACACGCAAGGCACTCCCGCATAAGCTCCTCCCAGATGGGATGCCTGAAATTCTCCTCCAGGAGTTCCTGAATCCCCTGGGTAACCATTCGTTTCTTAAACTTCTGCCTCGCCTGGGAAAGCCGCTTTTCCTTTTCCACCAGCACGACTCTGGGCGCAGGCACGAGCTCCAGACCGGACAGAAGCTTCCTGCCTTTCTCCGTTCCGACTTCCACAAGATATCGCCCGCCGAGATCTGTGAGAAGAAGATCGCATCCGCTCCGAAGGGCAGGGCCGGTTCCCATGGACAGGCAGAAGCAGTTCTCCCCGACTTCCGTACAGTTCTTGGCCACGATGATGGTGTTCTCCCTGTTACGGAGGTAGTAAGGGTCGGGGTACTCAACGCCGTAAACCTTGTCGAGGATGGCGATGGCGTGCATATCGCAGGGGTGGATCCCCCATACTACTTTCTCCTCGCCGGATTGCGCTTCGGCCAGGGTGCCTTCCTCCGTATCGAATGAGAACAGCACCTGGAAAGGTTGATGGAATACCTTTTTGGGAGGGAGAATCGTCGTCACGTAGGCCATGTCTATCTCGCGAGGATTTTTTATGGGGGCAAATACGTGCTCGGAACCCCTGCGTACCGGTCCAATAACTCTGTACTGACCCGTCACCAGTTCCAGAAACCCTTGCCATAGCTCGCCGGACAGTACCACCATGTCGGGGACGGGTGAGCTTTTGGTAACCGCCACGGTATCTCACCTTCTTTTTGGGAGCTCCATATTTTTTATTTGTGAAGGCAAGCACAACCTGGGCTCGAAAAAGCACCGCCTGGAAGCAGCCTGCTGCCCGCAGCTCACATGAGTGCTCGTTCAGCATAACGTTCAGCATAACACTACCGTCCAGGCGCTCTCATCAAACAGGCCCAAATTAACCATTTACCTATAGCTCGTTAGAGCTATCCTGGTAGGGTGACGCTGAGCCGATAATACCCTGTTGCAACGCGTAGGAAGCCGCTTGCGCTCTGTTTTTGGACTGTAGCTTACTGAGGATACTGCGGAGGTGGTTCTTGACCGTGTTCTCGCTTATAAACAACGCCTTGGAAATCTCGCGATTCGTGGCCCCTTGGGCGACGAGCTTCAGAACCTCCCTTTCCCTGGCCGTCAAGGCAGGTAAAGGAACACCCGGTGGCCGCTGAGTGGGACTTCGCGCTAAAGCCCGCATCATCTTTCCGGCCATCACAGGAGAAATGGCTGGTTCGCCGCGACAGACGTCCCACAACATCTTGAAGAAGACGTGGGGTTCGACGCTTTTCAAAATGTACCCGTCAGCCCCTACCCTCACAGCCTCGAGAAGGTCCTGCTCGTTTTCGGATACCGTCAAAAAGACCACTTTTATCCCGGGAAACTCGCTCTTTATCGATGTCGCAGCCTGGATTCCATCCAACCGCGGGAGGTAGATTTCCATGACCACAACGTCCGGCAGAAGCTTCCTCGCCTGTTCCAGAGCTTCCTCCCCATTCGACGCTTCGCCCACGACATCAAAGTCACCTAGTTTTTCGGCCAGAGATGAAATTCCCTTCCTGATCAGCGCGTGAGGATCGACTAGGAGGATTTTGATACCCACGGAAATCCTCCCTCCTTTCGATCGCGGCCTTGCGGTCGCCGCGCCTTGGTTCCGGTAAGCGCGGTTTCGGTTGGCCGTCGCACCCTGGCCCCGATAACCGCTCGTGCTCTTGGCATTCAACGAAGTACGAGATAAAACCCGGTCGAAGGGGCCCCAACTGACTGGGCTCGTTATTCCGCTGCCGTTTCGCCGCGGGCGGAGCAATTGTCCTTCATATACCACGGAACCGCCGGGAATTCCTGCAGTTCTCGGAAAGTTCTGATCATGTCGGGAATTGCGCAGTCTTCGTAGAAGTGGAAGGGAGTCGACCTGCAGTATGACCGCAGAGGGTACACGGCCATATGTTCGGGGCATCCGGTCTCACTGCGGAAAGCCGCAACTCTGTAGTGTAACGACACGGAGTCCATAGCCATCTTCGTGTCAACGGCGGTACAATGATGGTAGTTTTGTAAGACTGGTACGGAGGAGCGGGTGATTTTCCTGCACGTGTGATTGTGCCCGGAAGACACTGGGGAGGCGTTTATACAGGTGCGTAAATATCTTGCCATAACGATTATGGTAGTCCTTTTCGCAGCCAACCTGGTTTTCCTGTTTTCGTCCAGTGCGATTTCGACGCTGTTCGAACCAGACCTGGCCCTTTCGGTGCTGGAAGACGAAGAGATTCGCCGGGGTCTCGCCGAAGAGATCGTCGCCCTGGCCGAACTCCCCGGGGAGTTGCAGAAGCCCGTTTCGGAATCGTTATATCGGGCCCTTTCCCCCCAGACACTCAGGCCAGTGCTAAAAAAAGCTCTGCCTGCTTTCAAATCTTACCTTGCATCCCACGGTCGTTTGAAAACAGGCGTGTGGGTGGACATCGCCCCTATCAAGGAATCCCTCATCCGGGACTTGGAGAGGAGCTCACCGGCGGTGGGTGAGGAGATTATCGCAACCATACCGGACCAGCTTGACGTCTCGGATTATCTTTACTTCGCGTTGCCAGGGGACGTCTTCCAAACTTACCGCACAGCCGGGACGACGCCGCGAACCGCCGGGGTACTCGTAGTGCTGATGACCGTCGCCTACCTTCTCCTTCACCATTTCTCCGGGAAAGCTTTCGAAAATGCCGGCAAAGTGCTGGGCCTATCCTCTGTGATTGAAGCGGCGTTCGCCTACGTCCTACCCGAATCTGTCAGAACTGCCGCGCTATCGCGGGTTCTTGCCGGCATCGACCTTCCCGAAGCTGTGAACGCAGCTGTCCTTAAGACGGGACCAACGCTTCTGGCTGGGAGGCTAGCCACGGACGCCATTGTCATGCTCATTCCCGCTTGCGGGCTGTACGTCGTGGGGCGGTTACGTCTTCCCGAGAAACTCGTGGGGAAAGAGTTCCTGCCCACTCCTCACACCGGCGCTGCCGATATAACGAGAGCGGGCGGAGGGATTCCCGCCGAGGGTGGGGCTCTTACCCGGTGGATGCGGAGGCTGGCGGGCAGTCTTCGAGAAGATGCGGTGAAATTTGAGGAAATGAGGCTCAGTCTCGAGTACCGGGCGCGACTCAGGAAAAAGCGGATGGCGTCCGTCGCCGGCCACGTCTTGGTCTACGCGCTTCTCCTCGCGGCGGTTCCCCTCTTTTTCAACCCTGAGCTTCAAAGACCGTTCCCTCCTTACGGATTGGAAGAGATCGACAAAGTCGTCCGCCTGTACGACGGCGAATTATACTTTTCCGGCACAGACGCCTTCGACTACCTGGAAAAACTCGTACGAGATAACCCGGAACGTAAAGTAGACACCCACGGCGGAGTCCAGTCGGCCTTATGGGTCCAGGAAGAGTTCGCCCGCATGGGCTTGAAAACGCGTATCGAGGAATTCAGTTTCGCGCTTAAACGTCCAAACCGTGCGGGTGAAGAGCGCTCGCTTCTGGGGACGACTGTCGGGGATCTCGCAGTATACGCAAAGGGCATAAACGTGGTCGCCGAAAGCCCCGGTAAGGTTAAGGATGTCATCTTAATCGGAGCTCACCGCGATACGGCGGGAAGATATCCCGGCGCCGAAGACAACGGGTCCGGTACCGCGAGCATGCTTGAACTCGCCCGCGTACTCACGTCCGGGGACCACTTTTACACGTACGTTTTCGTCTCCTTCGATGGCGAAGAAGCGGGGCTTAAAGGTTCAGAAGCTTTCGTTAGCATGAACCGGCAAATGCCGGTCAAGCTTGCGATCATCCTCGACATGACGGGCTTCAAAGGTGCGGACACGGTGGGATTCTACCCAACCGCCACGGCTAAAGGGCAGGCCCCGCTTTGGACCGTTGCGCTTGCCAATAAAGTCCTGACTTCGCCGCCCTTCGGACTCAGTCCGTTCTACTGGGACGCCGGCGCGGTCGAGACGGACAGCTCCGTGGTACTGTACTTGCAGGCCAGAGTGAAGAAAACCGCTGGGCGGATACCTACGGACTCCGAGCCCTTTGTGAACAGCAACATACCGGCCATTGGCATCATGGCAGCCCGAACCGGTGCGTCTCCTGGCTCACTGCACGGCAGGATCATACACGGAGACGAAGACGTGTTGGACCAGGTGAGTCCCCGGACCCTGGAACTCACCGGTCGTTTTGTAGAGCAATACGTGAAAACCCTGGAATCGACCGCGAAAGCTTTACTTGAAAGCGGGGCGGCAAAACAGACAGACCCCGGAAGCTTCCTCGGTATGGGCGATTTGAAGTCGAACTGGTACCTGATTACCCCCGGGGCCGTTCTTCCTCCCGGGCCGCTCCGGGCCTTTTCGATTTACGGGGTTTTTCTTGCCCTTTTCCTTTTGGCACTGACGTTTACTCACGGGCGGGTAGATTTCAGGCATACAGGCCGCTTTGCCTTGATGGAGCTCCCATGGCTGTTTGGTCTGGCCGTTTTCGCGGGGGTTTCGGCGCTCATCCCCGGTTTTTTGAGATCTCCTGCCGCCTCTTCGCTGCCGTTCTTTCTGATTCACGCCTGCTGGTTCGTTATCACAATGGGCGGAACGGCGCTTCTGACCTTCCTGAGGGGAAGATTCCTTAAGGAAACGGGTTTGCCGTACAGCTGGGTTACTATAGAACAGAAAAGGTTCCTGAACTTCCTGTATTGCGTTCTATTGGTGGCGATGATCCCGGCTTCCAATCCGTTTATCGCCCTCGAAACCATGCTTCTACCGTTGTTTTTCTTCGGAAGAATCAATCATGACTCGGACCAATCTCGCGCCGTATGGACTCTGGGGCTCGGGTTCTGGTTGTTCTGGAAGTTTGTTGGCTCCGGCAATTGGCTCAAGCGCTTCATTTTCGAAGCACCGCTGATGCCTGCCCCGGGCTTCTTGTTTCTGGGCGCGTTTTCCTGGATGGTCACGGTGCTGTACACCGTAAGTACGCCCCCGCCCATACCACCGACTACCGTACAAGCAAAGCTGGAGCACAAATAAGCTTTCGGTGAGCTGAGGTAACCCGGTACGCCGAACCTCACGTACCCTACGGCGGTGACAAGGCGCGCCACCGGCTATAGTGCTTTTATGATACCCTCACTGCAGTGCCCGTGGCGATCACCAGCATCATCCCGTTTTGCAGGATCTCGTGATCGATCTTTACGCCCACCACGGCATTGGCTCCGAGCCTCGCGGCTCGCTTTCGTAGTTCGTCGATACAGACCTCGCGAGCTTCCAGAAGTTTCTCTTCGTAGGCTGCTGTCCTTGCTCCGAACAGGTCCGCAACGGACGCGATGAAATCCCTGACGAAGTCAGTACCCAGTGCGACCTCCCCCGCCACCACGCCAAGGTACTCTTCGATTTTGTGCCCGTCGATTGCCGGTGTTGTGGTTACGATCATGTCCGTCATTACCCTGAGCCTCCCTATTTGGTTTTCAGATGGTTTGCGTCCCCTTTATTCCCGTAGCGATCCAGGAGTCCTTTCCGCGAAATCCAAATTTCCGGCCGGCCAAAACGCCAGAATCCCTTGCCTCTCAAGCTGACGGGGTTGAACGCCAACATGAGCCCCGTTGCGTACAGGTTATCGAAGAACCGGTGGAAACGCTCGAACAAGCTCCGTGCCCCGGTCGTCGCGGACATCTCGAATCCAAACCGCTGGGCAAGTCGCGCCACCTTAGCTTCGCCATCCTGGCCTTTCACGCCCAGTCGCGCTCTGAATGCCTTCACATGCTCAAACTCGGGGGATGCTTGAACGTAATCGGCCAAGAGCCGCAGGGATTTAACGACCAGTCGCTGAAATCCGAGGCCCCAGGTCATATCGGGTCCACACCGGCTCATCTTAGGGATTCGTTCGTTCCACAGATGGATTTCTCCTACGGGGTCACCCGGTCCTATTTCCGTGCCGTCGGAGAGCCGGATTTCTCTGTTGGCACGCCCTATCGCTATCCGCAGCACGCAGCCGGGAGCACTGGTGAACTCTCTAATCCCGTAGCGCTTCCTCAGGATGCGGTCAATTAGCAATACCGCCGCCGCGATCGGTCCCCGCAACGCTCGGCTCCACCTCCTCGCTGGCATCCACGCAGGACGCCCACGAACAGGCCACCATTTTCCCGTGTTCCTCCAGGATATACTCCCGGCCCCTCCACACAATGCGTCTGCCGACGAGGCCCGCAAACCAGACCAGGGAACTCAGTATCTCGCGAAAGGGAAGCAACAACAGGTACTTTCGTGCCTCCCGGTCTCCCACATACCCTGAAACGAGCCAGGCGGAAACCAACCTTAGGATCAGCGACAACAGGAGGATCTGCTGGCTCTGAGGAGAAAAGCGGCTGACCAGAGCAAAAGCTCCAGCAAGAGGAGTAGGTAAAGTAAGAAGGATGCCGGGATATTCCCGGGGCCGGCTCACCCGGTTACATCTGGCCCACCGAACCTCCCTGTTCCACTGGTCCGTGAATGTCGTGCGACCGAGAACGCTTACCGTAACGTAATTCGAAAGCGTCGTCTTGAGCCCCAGGGACGCGATGCGAAAGCCCAGCTGGAAATCGTCGGCGAGGTAATCCGCGATGGCCCGGAACCCCCCGATTCGCACGAGATCACGGCGCCTGACAACGACGGTCGCTCCGAGGGCGAACGAAAGCCCCAGTTTCCACGCAATTATAACGGACGGAAGGAAGATCACGCTCATGTGGAGAGCCTCTAGCTTCGCCGGCAACGAAATGGCGTCTTCGCCGCGATACGGGCACGTCACCAAACCGACATCCGGTTCAGCTAACGGGGCAACCACCCGCCGCAAATAGTCGGGCCCCACCCTCATATCGCTGTCGCTGAGCACGAGGACGTCGTGACTCGCTTCCCGCTCCATATAATGGAGGAGGCTGACCTTCTGGTTGGCGCCAAGCGGCCTGCCCACTACAAGTTTTATCCTCCGCTCGGGAAAGGTCCGCTGCAAGCCCCGGATGATGCGGACCGCCGGGTCGGAACGAGACGCTACGCCGAAGATGATCTCGAAGTCGGGATAATCCTGGCGGCAAAAACTCGCGAAATTTTCAAAGGCACGGTGGTCGAGTCCGCATACCGGCTTCAGAATGGACACAGGCGGAGTATAGCTGCTCGGGATGTTCCTTTCAGATCTCCTGTCCGGCTTAAAGAAAGTTCGTACTGCCCAGCACGCCAGGACCCAATAAACCCAGGAGAAATAGGTCATCCCGAGAAGAAGGACTTCCATCACGGCTTACTCACTCTCCCCTAGAGTTCAATACGAGGAACCACCTACGAACCGTCTGGAAGCGCTCGAGACAGATTATATTACAAGTCCCGCGCGGAAGCCCGGTGGGGTTCTACGTGACTGCAGGTGTAGCATTAGAGTTCGACGGGCCTAACATGATGGAACCACGGAGGTTTCCGGGACGTGATCTGACCAATTTTGTGCCCCGCTTCGGAATATATAAGTGAACCCTTTGAGAGGGTGGCGGGGCCTCGCTGTCCGAAGCCGTTTTTGTGCTTCCTCAGTGAGAGCGGTACTTGGGCATCCGCCCCGAATCCGGGGAAGATCTACGGGTTTTTCTGGTTCTCGAATGGGAGGGATACTCGTGAAGAAACCGGCAAACTCGTTTCGGCGGCAAAACACGAAGGGCAAAGCCGGAGAACCAAGTTCGCTAGCCCTAAACGTCCGGCTGAGTCACGCTTTGATTCCACCGCATACCCCGGGAACCCTCTGGGCGTTGATAGAGCTGGAGGCTCGGCCCGCGCCTTGCCGCAAAAACGAAAGAATTCCCATTAACATCGGGCTTGTCCTGGATAGAAGCGGTTCCATGAGCGGCGAACCTCTAGAGTACGTAAAGAAAGCTGCACGGTTCGTCGTAGATCACATGGGGCCGGAAGACAGGTTTTCCCTGACCATCTTCGATGACCAGGTCGAAACCGTCGTTCCGCAAACCGCGGTCACCAACAAAGAGCTCATCAGGTCCCTAATAGACCGAATACAGTCAGGAGGCAGCACAAACCTATCCGGGGGATTCCTCCGAGGATGTCAGGAAGTTATGAAGGAGACCCGTTCAGGTCAATCCAACAGGGTCGTCCTTCTCACCGATGGAATGGCCAACGTAGGGATTACCGACCCCGTGCTTTTGGCCGCGAAGGCGCAAAGCGTGACGGAAAAGGGGTTATCGGTATCGGCGGTAGGTGTGGGCCGGGAGTTCAACGAAGACCTGCTGATCGCCATGTGTGAAGCCGGCCGGGGAAACTACTACTATGTGAAAAACGCCGATGAAATCCCGGCAGTGTTCGCTAAAGAACTGCGCGGTCTTCTAAAAATAACAGCACAGGATGTGAGGGTAACACTCCGGTCGGAAGCGGGTAAAGTCGTCGGGATAATCGGATACGAGCAGCAAGTTGTCCCGGGCTCCACCCCCGAGGCGGTGGTCCTGAACCTACCCGACATGTACGAAAATGAAAAACGGATTCTAGTCGTAGAAATCTTCCTTCCCCCACTGCCTCACGGCCGGCCCAAAGTCTTCGGCGTGACCGTAGATTACGCCGATAGTTTGCGGCGTCTGGATTCGGTGAGCACAGGAGTACCGGTCTCTCTGCCCGTAGCCGAAGGTCCCGGTGAATTGTACCAACCCGACATCACCGTTACAAAGATCGTCGAGCTCACGCGTACCGCTGTGGCGAAGGACCGCGCTGTGACGGCGCTAGACAACGGTAATTGGGAAGAGAGCCGCAGCATCCTTCAGGAGAGGTTGGACACTCTACAGAAACTCGCGGAAAAGAAGCCGGACCCGGATATCGTCTCGGAGATCCGGAATCTCGAGTCCCTGCTTTCCCGGACACAGCCCCACCAGGCTTCCTGCGATATTGGTTATACATCAGAGCTTCGCAAGGAGCTGAGGCATCAAAGCTACCTGGGAAGGCGAAAAACAGGGGCAGACAACCAGGGCAACTGATATGCACGAGGACGCACGGACCCCGCGCCACAGCTGGAAGTACGCGTGCTTCGAATCCACACTACCACCGGGGGTTGCTTATGCTTCTCCCCTAGCACGGGCGAAGAGAATTGCGACGACGCTCTTGGCATCGTCCAAAGGGGAATCCCCCCGGACTACCATATCATACAGCTGGCCGAAGGGGATTCTCTCGACTCTGATGTCTTCCTCGTCCCCTTTTTCGGGCGCGTAGACCAGGTTTTTCGCCAGGAAAACGGTCATGCGCTCCGTGGAATATCCGATCGCCGGCCGGTAAGAAACCATTTCCTTAAGAAACCCGGCATCGTAGCCTGTTTCTTCCCGAAGCTCACGTTTAGCAGCCGCCAAAGGAGTCTCCCCTTTTCCGACGACTCCGGCGGGGATCTCCAGCGTCTCCCTGCCCACTGCATAACGGAACTGCCGCACCAGAATGACGTTTCCTTCACCGTCAAGCGGAAGGACTGACACGACCTCCGGGCGCTCGAGTATCTCCCTCGTGGTCATCCTGCCGGATGAAGTCACGACGGTGTCAACCCTGAGCGCCATGATCTTGCCGTCGTAAATACGCTGCGTGGAGATACATTTTTCCAAAGCGGATTCACCTTCCGGTTACAGTCCAAGCTCTCACAAGTTTTTGTGACGTTTCCTGCTCAGGTTTTGTAACCACCAGTTCAACGTTTACATAACATGTGACGAAACCACCCACCCTCACCACCGACCGAAAGGAGGAAACAAGATGGGCATGGGCTTCGGTGCAGGCGGCCCCTGGGGTACCTGGGTTTTCATCATCTTCCTCATCCTCATCCTGCTCATTCTCGGAATCAACTAGCAAGGTGAGCGGTACGGAAGACGGGTCCACGAGGAGATAGGCAGCCCTCAACGGGCTGCCTATCTTTTACCCTGGCCAAACAACCCGTTGCGACACGGGACCAGGCGCCCATGCAAATCCCGCCCGGCACCTCCCGGGAAGCATGGACGCTCAGAGTGACCCCAGGTCAGCCCCGTCTGATGTCCACCGCTCCCAAGATCGCCCTGGCGGTGATGACCAGCCTCTTGGTGGAGCCGGTAGCTCCCGGGCATGTGCTGTCGATGGTCACGACGATCCCCCCCGCATCCTCTCTAAAGAACTCGATTCCCCCCAGCACCGCCGTACCACGGCACTCGACCGTGACATCCGCCGGCACAATAAGCTCCACCCCGCCCATGAGAGCGAACAGGTCCAGTCTGGTCTCTCCCTCAGGGATATCCGCAACCGTGGCGTCAATCTCGACGGAACCCATGACCGCGCCGAAGCTCCCGCTTTCCATCCTCCATCCTCTTTGCTTGCGCTCGACGCCGCTCAAAAGCGCCCAGTGTCTCCCGCCGGGAAACGTCCCGCTTGATACCAGGTTCCATCCGATGAGGATGAGGATGATCGGAAGGAGAGACCTCCACATGATGGACCAGTTGAAGTAAAAGAACCCGGTCGTACGGGAGAGAAAGAGAAGGCCTATGACCAGGAGAATCCCGGCGTTGGTGAAACCGGCCGTCCGGCTGCTTCCCGTCCGCCTGGTTCCCTCTATCAAGAGGTCAAGCCCCCAGATGAGAAACACCACGGGCCAGTATGTCCTCACGATGTAGCCGATACTCACTGATATTACACCCACATTGTTTAACAACCAGGCTGCACCCAAACCCACCAGGATAAGGCCGAAAATGATTTGCCTTCTTGATCCCACGTAGGAAACCTCCTTACCGGGAATGACCCCAGAACCCTTCGAGTTTCGCCGGTCACGCGGCGGACTCCAGCACTCAACCCCTTCGATAGTACCGCCCGACCCTGCGTTTTAGAGCTCGACCGGGCCGGAACAACGTCAACCCACCCTCTAACATTACGCCCGTTTTGCGGAGACGTCGCAGCCGGATAACTTCTTCCCCTCCGGCTTTTCCCCTCGCTATCGGGCTCGGTTTGTGATATATTCCTGTCCAAAGCCATGAAGGAGACGTGCCTGGAGAAGAAGGCTCCAGAGAGCTGCCGGCCGGTGCGAGGCAGCCGCCGGACGACTCAGGCGAGCACTCCTGAGCTGCGGGTTGAAAAGCATTCCGAACGCTCGTATTCCGGCCCGGGGACGGCTTCCGGTGGACCGGCTCAACTGAGTCGCAGACTCAGGGCCGAATCCCGGAGGTTCGGAATCGAACGAAGGTTGCATCGCGTCCGGATAAGCGCTGAGTATGCCCGGCCGGGCGCCCCACGTTAAGGGGTAAGAGGCCCGCGGATCAAAACGCGGGTAAATCACGGTGGCACCACGAGAGCAGGTTTCCTCGTCCGTGAGGAAATCTGCTTTCTTCTTTTACCGGCAGCCAGGACTGAGGAGCTGCCGGCGGTCGGCAGGCTCAGAAGGCCGGTCGTGCTGCGAGCAAGGCTTAGTGGCAGCCAGAACCCGCAAGCTGCCCACAACTGGTGCACCGGTCACTGAGGACGGAAGATCTTGCCCTTCCTGCCTGATAGCAGGTGCGTGCGGGATGGGGCAAGACTTTATGAGAAAACAAGGGGGTTTTGGTCATGTTCGACATCGCGGTTTTAAGAAAGGACCGTCCTGCGGTGGAAGAAATGCTTAAGAAAAGGGGAGCTACAGCACCTCTTGACGAAATCCTTTCCCTTGATGACGAGAGACTCGCACTGGTACGGGAAATAAACCGGCTGAGGGAAGAGAGGAACCGGCTCTCCGAGGCCACAAGGACGTGCCGGGACCCGGATGAGCGCCAGTCTCTCATCGAGAAAAACCGCGAGATCAGAGAGCAAGTCTCCGCCATGGAGGAAAAACTCAGGGACGTCGAGGAAAAACTCAGCTCTCTGCTCTACACCATCCCTAACATGCTCGCACCCGACGTGCCTCCCGGAGAGGACGAATCGAAAAATGTGGAAGTAAGGCGGTGGGGCACCCCCAGAACCTTCCCCTTCGAGCCCAAGGACCACGCTGACCTTGGAGAATCCCTGGGTCTCATCGACACAGCCCGCGGAGCTAAGGTCTGGGGAACCCGAACCTACTTTCTGGCACGGGAAGCCGTATTCCTCGAATTCGCGCTGGTGAGATTCGCTCTGGACTTTCTGACGGCGGAAGGGTTCATACCGGTAATAGCGCCGGTGATTGTGAGAGAGGATATCCTCTACGGGTCGGGCCACTACCCCTTCTTCCGCGACCAGATCTATAGGATAGAAGGGGAAAACCTGGGGTTGGTCGGGACTTCCGAAATCCCCCTAGCCGCCCTGCACGCTGGAGAAATCCTGGATGAGAAGGACCTGCCTTTGAAATACGCGGGCTTTTCTCCGTGCTATCGTACCGAAGTGGGGTCCGGCGGTAAGGATGTCCGCGGCCTCATGAGAACGCACCACTTTGACAAAGTGGAAATGTTCGTCTACGACAGGCCCGAAACATCGGATGCGACTCACGAGTGGATGGTCTCCCTCCAGGAGCGCATCTACCAGACGCTGGGGATCCCGTATCGCGTAGTGAAAATGTGTGCCGGCGATCTAGGGCCCATCGCTTACAGGAAGTACGATCTGGAGTTCTGGCGCCCGGCGGAGAAAACCTACAGGGAGATAACGTCGTGCAGCACCTGTACGGACTACCAGGCGAGGGGACTCAACGTCAGGTACAGACCTGCCGACGGAGGAAAGCCCGCGTACGTGCATACCCTGAACGGCACAGCCATCGCCATCGGCCGGACCATCGCGGCGATCATTGAGAACTACCAGGAAAGCGACGGGAGCGTGGTAGTGCCGGAAGCTCTGAGAAAATATATGCCTGGAGGAATGGACCGGATTTCCCGCAAAGCTTAGAGCTTTGAAAGCTGAGCGAAGCCGAGGGGTTGTCATCCCCTCGGTCCATTCAAGCAGAGACCCGGCGCACCGTTTCCGCGGCTAAAGTTGGATGCTGGCCGAGGAGTTCTTTCGCTTACCGGGTGGATACGTCCAACCGGTCACCCTTGATGACGACCTCCACGGTACCGTGAAGGTCCGTCCTGTATACCTTCACACCGGCCCGTTCAAGCCGGTCGAGGACGGTTTTTGACGGGTGACCGTAGGGGTTTGGACCTACGGAAATGACCGCAACGGATGGTCGCGAAACTTTGAGGAACTCGCCGCTGGTGGACGTGGAAGCCCCGTGATGACCCACTTTCAACACATCGGCATCGGGGACGATACCTGCCTCGAGCATGTCCTTTTCAGCCTGCGCTTCCGCGTCTCCCATCAGCAGAAGGACCTTCTTCCCGAAGGTCAGAGACATCACCGCGGAACAATCATTGAGATCTTCGTAAGATTTCACCGGCCCGAGGAACTCGACCTCGAAGTCCTTTTCCTCTAAGATGACCTTTCCTGCCCGGACCTGGGTCACGGTAAGTCCCTTGGACTCGATGGTCAGAAGCAACTGCTCGTACGCACCTGTGGTATGCGAAGTCTTTGGCATGTATACTTTCCCCACTTCAAACGCGTCTAGCACAGCTTTACCGCCGCCAATGTGGTCTTCGTGGGGATGAGTGAACACGAGGTAATCGATTTCGGTTACGCCGGCTTCCCTGAGGAATTCAACCACGCCTTCAGAGGCTCCGGCCGGACCTGCGTCGACGAGCAGGGTGAACTCCTCGCCGCTACCGGTTCGGGCCATGATAAGGCAGGAGTCCCCCTGTCCCACGTTGATGAAGAACGCTCTCAGTTCGGGCTGTTTGCCGGCAGGCGGTTTACCCGAGTCACCAGGATCGCCCGGCCCTGCCGGAGGCCGGGGCGCAGGGGCGCACGAGAATGAGAATAGCGACCCGGCCAGGAGGACAGCCAGCAAAACAAGGGCAGTTCCTGCCGGTATTGATATGAGCTTCCGCTTCGTCACGGGAATCATCCCCGTCCAGGTACGGCTCAATTAGTCCGCTCTACTCCCTGAAGAGCTTCTCCTCGAGTTGCCTCACCCGCTGACGCCGGTCGGCGGTCCGGGCCGCGTCCACCTCCGAGACTATGCGGATCACATCACCTTCTTGCGCTCCGCCGGGAAGCAACCGCCTGGGAAAGTTAAAAACAACCCTGTTCCACTCCATGACGGCCCAGTCTCCCTCAAAACGATCGATGACGCAGTACTGCACCGTCGCGTGCTCATCGTGTTCCCCCATGACCAGCCCTCCGTCTCCGCGTTGTCTTCCATCCGGTCAAACCCACCGCTCCAGTTTAACGCGTCACCCGTTGGCCAGAGCGAGAAGAGCTCTGGAATACACCTTGACGAGGAAAAGCAGGTCACCTATCAAGATATGCTCATCAGGCTGATGGGCGGTTTCGAGCCTGCCCGGCCTCACCGGCCCGTACGCCACCCCTCCCGGGATGACTTTGGCGTAAGTACCGCCCCCGATGGTAATCGGCGGCGACTGGTCACCGCTCTCCTCCCTGTAAATTCTGAGCAGGGTCTGCACCAAGAAGGAATTAGGGTCGGTATAGTGAGGCTTTCCGAGCCCGACTACTTCTACCTCGACACCCTCAGGCCGCTGGACCGCGAGAACTTTGGACTTCAAAAGATCGCCGGAAACCTGCACGGGATAGCGGATGTTGTAGATCCCCCAGATGCGCCGCAGCCCGCCGCCTTGACCATAGCTTCCCTCGCCGCCTGAACTCGAACCGCTCCCGGGAGAGCTGCCTCGTCCGGTACTGTGCGGGTCCGGGCGGACTTCCCTCGCGCCCCTTTCCGGTCCGCGCTCTCGCGGGGTACTTTCAGCCGCGCTATCAGCGACGTCCCCGAGCTCCTCGGTTCCGGCCACACCGAGGTTGCAAGAAAGTTTGCCCGTGATGTCGTCTTCGCACTGGATGTCAAGTCCGCGCCCGTAGATGTCTGCGGCGTTCGCCATGAACCTGATCGCGGCGTGGTTCTGGACGGTTGGGCCCAGCGAAGCGACGAGATGCAGCACCGCAGCCACCGCGTTTGTCCCCTCCCAGGGGACCGAAGCGTGGCATGCCTTGCCCGAAGCTCGTATGATAATGCGTCCCGGTTCCTGCGAAAACTCGAAAGCCAGGGGTCCCGGACCGCCGATGACCTCGGCGACCTTCGTGGCCCCTTCCTTAAGCCTTTGCAGCACCAGACCCTGTTCTCTCTCGGCCCCCGGACTCATGCGGAGAACAGCTCTCGCCCTGTCCGGCACCATATTCGCCGCTTCGCCCCCGGAAATCTCTTCGAGAAGACAGAGGATGCGGCATTTCTCCACACCTGCCCGGGTCTCTTTGCCCAGGAGAGCTCGGACGCGGACGTTCATCGTGCCCTTCTCGGCGTAGACCAGGGGGAAGCACGCATCCGGGGAAAAACCGTATTTGGGCAGCGGCTCGACCTCGAAATAGTGTCTCACGCACCTGAACCCGGACTCCTCGTTGCCGCCGACAACGTGCCGGACGCGGCGCCGCAACGGAATGCCGCTTTCCTTGAGGGCCTTAAGGGCGTACAGGCACGCCACGGTCGGTCCCTTGTTATCCTGAGCTCCCCGGCCGAAGACTTTTCCGTCCGCCACTTCCCCCAGCGGATTTCGGGTCCATCCCGAACCGGCGGGGACCACGTCCACGTGGGTGAGAGCCATCGCAACTTCGGAACCGGACCCGGTTTCCGAATGTACGGCGTAGCCGTCCACGTTCTTCACGTCGAGACCGAAGGTTGAAGCTTTGTCGGTTACGAAGCGGAGGGCACGCTCGACTTCGGGGCCGAACGGCGCTCCCCCGCTTCCCTCTGAGCCCACGCTCGGAATCCTCAGTAGATCCAATAACGTCCCGATGATCTCGTCGCGCCGCTCAGCGACATATCGATCTATGTAGTTCCGGTATTCCTCCTCCGTCACCCAAAACATCCCCTCATAAAGTTATTCCGTCTGACGCCTTGACCAGGCGCCTCAACATAGAAGCTCCCCCCGGAACCGGGACAAACCCCGGGTGACACAACGGGCTTGAGGCCCGCGAAGCGTGAATTCCGCAGGTCTTATCGTTCGTACACGAGCTTCCCCTGGATGAACACCTTCTCCGCCTTCGACCTTACTTTGAACGGATGGTCGCTCCAAACCACGATGTCGCCGTCCTTGCCCGCTTCCAAACTGCCCACCCTGTCGGCTACCCCGAGACTTTCCGCCGGGTTGATGGTGCCCGCCTTGAGGGCCTCCTCTTCCGGCATTCCGCTGGCCCAGGCGATGGCCAGGGCCACAGAGTAAAACTGGATAGGGTGGAACGGATGATCCGAGATGATGCTCACCTTGCACCCGGCCTTTTGAAGGACCGCGGGAGTCGTGGCCGAGAGGTTTCTGAGCTCCACTTTCGACCTGGTCGAGGGGAATGGTCCTACGTGAACCCTCGCGCCGAGCGTACCGAGAAATTCCGCGATGGTCGCACCGTCGGTGCAATGTTCTATGCTGAAGTCCAGGTCAAATTCCCGGGCAATCCTCACCGCGGTGGCGATGTCGTCCGCCCTGTGAGCGTGAAACCTCATGGGCATCTCCTTTTTCAGGACGCGGACAAGGGCCAGCATGCCGAGGTCGGTGTCGGGCATCTTTTCCGGGTCCTTCTCGCCCTTTTCCATCTTGACCATGTAGTCCCGAGCCTTGGTCAGAGCGGCCCTCATGGCGGCGGCCACGCCCATCCTCGTCATGGGGAATTTCTGATTTCTCCCGTAGACGGATTTGGGGTTTTCGCCGAAGGCAGCCTTCATTCCCGATGGCCACTTCACTACCATTTCATCCACCGTCTTGCCGGCGGTTTTAACTACCACAGCCTGGCCGCCGATTACGTTCGCCGAGCCGGGGATTATCTGAACGGTGGTCACGCCGCCCTCCCTCGCGTCCCGGAACGCCGTGTGCTCCGGCCAAATGGCGTCTATCGCCCTCACTTCGGGGGTCACCGGATTTGTAGCTTCGTTCCCATCGGCTTCGGGCCACCCGTACCATTCGGACCACATGCCTATATGTGTGTGGGCATCGACGAACCCGGGCATCACCACTTTCCCGGTGCAATCGATGACCTCGGCTCCTTCTGGCAATTCCTTCTCGGGTCCGACGTAAGATATCTTTCCACCGTCACCCACTACCACCATTCCGTTGTCCAAAGGCGGACTTGTAATGGGGTACACCTTACCGCCGCGAAACACCTTCATCCCCTAGCCACCTCCCGTGCCTTATAGACGATCCTGCCAGCTGCTATCGTGTAAAGCGCTTTCGTGCTGTACTCGAACGGGTCACCGGACCAAATCACTATGTCCGCATCCTTGCCCCTCTCGAGAGAACCGACCCTGGAGTCCACGCCAGCTATCTCCGCAGGATATCTCGTAACCGCGAGGAGAGCTTCGGCTTCATCCAGCCCTTCTCTCACGGCGAGTCCGGCGCACAATCTCAGGTACTGGAGGGGGAAAACGGGATGGTCGGTGATGAGCGCCGTCTTAACACCGGCCTTGAGCAGCGCAACGGGCGTGTGGAAACCGATGTCCCTAATCTCCAGCTTGGACTTGTCCGTAAGGGACGGTCCGCACGAAGCGGGCGCCCCGAACTCCTTGATTTCGGAGACGATGAGATGTCCCTCCGTGCAGTGTTCGAGGGAGATCTGAATATTGAACTCCTTCGCAATGCGGATCGCAGTCATGATGTCGTCCGCGCGATGAACGTGGACCCTTAAAGGTATTTCCCCTCGCAAGACCCTTGCGACGGCCTCGAGCTTGAGATCGGTATCAGGAGCCTTGTCGGGCTTTTCCCGGGCGAGGTCCTTCTTCCTGAGATAGTCCCTAGCTTTAGCCAGTGCCGCCCTCAACACGGCCGCGTTTCCCATCCTGGTCGAAGGCATCCTGTGTCTGGATCCGTACACTCTCTTGGGATTCTCACCGAGGGCCGCCTTAAGGCCTGAGGGATTCCTCAAAACCATTTCGTCAACGACCTTACCGGTGGTCCTGATCACTACGGTTTCGCCACCGATGACGTTGGCGCTGCCCGGTGCAATCTGGACGCACGTCACGCCGCCCTCCACCGCCGCGGAAAAAGCTTCGTCCATGGGCCAAATGCCGTCGAGAGCTCTGACCTCGGCCGTGTTGGGTTCAGTCGCTTCGTTTACGTCCGACTCCTGCCAGCCAAACCCGTCCGGATGCACTCCGATGTGAACGTGGGCATCGATGAGGCCCGGCGTTATGACCCTGCCCGAAGCATCTATGACTTCCGCGCCTTCCGGTATGTCCTGGGACGGCCCGCAATAAGCGATCTTGCCGTCTTCGACGATGATGGTCCCGTCCTTTATAACCTCTGGGGCGGGCTTTCTAGCTGCGGTAAATATGGTTCCGCCTCGAATTGCGAGCAACTGAATTCCTCCTTTCGATCACGAAAACCTGCCTGTTTTAATAGACCATCCGGTGGTGAGCTGCACGCAGCACCTTCCCCGCTCGAACTCCCGTGAGCTTTGAATCCTTGACGACGATCTCTCCGTTGACCAGCACGTATTTGATGCCCACCGGAGGTGCCGCGGGATTGTCCAGGTCCGCCCTGTCCTCTACCGTCAGAGGGTCGAATATCACCACATCGGCCCAATACCCCCTGTGGATAAGGCCCCGGTCGAGGATGTTCAAACGCTCCGCCGGCATGGAGGTCATCTTTCGTACAGCTTCCTCCAGGGACAGTGCCCGTTCTTGTCTCACGTACTTTCCGAGAATCCTGGGATATGTCCCGTAATGCCTGGGATGAAGGTCGGAATAGCCGCGGTTTGCGTCTTCCTCCGGGTCACCCGCCAAAGCATCGGTTCCAAACATTGCCATCGGGTGAGACACGATCTCCCGCACGTCAGCTTCGCTCATGATCCCCGCGGTTTTCACTTCCAAGTCGTTCTCGAGGAGGATTTTCACGACGGCGGAGAACACGTCCAGACCCAGCGCAAGAGCAGCTTCGCCTATGTCCATACCCTCAAATTCTTTCGTCCGCGAGCAGTGGATTATCCCCATCCTGTCCAAGCGCGACGCGGTGTACCCGGGATCAGCTTCGAATGCCTTTCGCAAGCTTTCGGATGCTCCCGGCGCCGAGAGCGCATCCTTCAGCTTGTCCGGCTCCATCCTGGAGAACTCCTTGGGCAGGAGATTTCTGAGCAGGATCACCTGGGAGTAAGTGTACGGGTACACATCAGCTAAAACATCCAGTCCGCGCGACCGGGCGTTTTCCAGTATGGTGAGGATCTCCCCCGCTCTGCCCCAGTTATCCTTGCCCACCACCTTCATGTGAGCGACCTGTCCCCGCACGCCAGCTCTCCGGGTAATCTCGACGATCTCCGTCACAGACCAGTGGATCTTGGACCACTGGTCCTGGATGTGACTGGTGTGAAGCCCATCGTACTCGCCGGCGACGCGGCAAAGCTCCACTATTTCCCGGAACGAACCGTAGCATCCGGGAACGTACGCCCGGCCCGTGGAAATCCCGAACGCACCTTCCTCCAGGGCCTGCCTGACCAGGCTCTTCATCTGCGCCAACTCATCCTCGCTCGGGTAGCGCTTCTCCCGTCCCATGACGCATGCTCTTACGGTACCCTGGCCGACAAACAACCCCTGGTTTGTCCCGGGTCGGAGTTTCTCGACGTGGTCCAGAAACTCACCGAAGCTCCTCCACGGAGGCTCGGGCAAGCCGTCTTTTCCGGAAAGTCTTTTAAACATCTCGATGGTCTTGTCGTTAATGGGTGCCATTGAACCACCGCAGTTTCCGGAAATCTCCGTGGTGATCCCCTGGAGCAACGATGAACCTGCACCCGGGTGTCTTGTTATGGTTCTGTCCGTGTGGGAGTGGATATCGATAAACCCCGGCGCGACTACCAGCCCCGTCGCGTCGAGCACCGTAGCGGAGGGGATTTCAAGGCTCAGATTTCTCTCCACCGCGGCGATCTTCCCCCGGCTTAGCGCCACGTTGGCGAGATACCCGGGCTTCCCGGTTCCGTCGATGACCAGCCCTCCTTTGATGAGCAGGTCAAACAAGACTCTCACCTCCCTCGTCCAAGCGAGATCAGCGGGCATTGGCACTTACCATGCTTAATTCGCTTCCCGAAGAAAACATCCTTCTCCGGGGACTCTGCTGACAGACCAAAGGTGCCAGGTTTGTAGGTTTCTCGGGGGAAGATTGGCAGCTATGAGCATGCGAATGCATACAGACCTGCTCATGAAAACAGGAATGATGAATGCGGAGAAAAACATTTCGCTTGTGAGTTTTGGCTTTCTTGCTAACGTCGCAGGACTACCGCTTCCGCAAGAAAATGGCCCCGACGAGAGCTCCGGCGATGGCGCCTGCTGCGATACTCGCGCCAAGCGGTAAGGCGGTACCCCAGAAGCCGTGAACAGCCCAGTTGCCGAAAATAGGTGCCACCCAGACAGACGGTAAAAATGGAACCAAATAGGTCATACCGTATCCCAGATAACCGTGGATGGTTTCCCTGATCGCCGGTACCACGACGATGACATAACTCAAAGCACCCCAGAGTGCCCCAACCAGGCTTCCCCAGTAGAGGGGCGACACGTCCATCATCTCCTTCCGGTGACCACCGGGGCCTGCCACGAAAGCTCCGGCCGGCCAGCAGCAGGCCCCGGGATCTCATCGTTCAAAACTCGAGCGCGGCCGGACCGGACCAGCGCCGGCTCAGGAAAACTGGGTAACCCTGAACTCACAGAGAGCTCCCGGAACCGCGCCCGTACGGAGAGACGCATCCCGCGTTACGGCACGTTAATGAACACCGGGTTCGCCCACACCTCGCTGAGATCGGAGCCGTCCGTCTTAGTGAATTCGAACTTCACGACATAAAAGCCGTCGGTCGATGGGGCCGTCGTATTCCAATATATCACCGACGTAGATGGATTGGTCACGGTATAGACAGCTACCTGGTCCTTGTTGAATACCGTGATGCTCGTGCACTTCCGTCCGGTTACCGGGGTCTGTACCAGCTGGAATTGCAGACTCGAGCCGGGTGTCACGTTCAGGACGCTTCCCTGAACGGCCCCGTTGACGGTGAAGTATCCGAGGTCCTTCCGCCCGGAAGCGCTGACCCTACCGGACTTGATCGCATCCCAGATAGCGACCCTGTTTGTCGAGGAATACGAAGTCGCGTACACCCAGGTAAACCCCGCGAACCCCGGCGCCTGGAAGTTGTGGCAATCCGACGTCCCGATGCCCACCACAAACCTGCCGCTGGACATCGTTGAAGAAAGCCCGCTGCGCAACAGCGTAAACCACCGGGAGATAGTATCGGGCTTGGCCACGGTTTCCTGACTTAAGAGCTCCATCCCGCAAAAACCCGTTGCATTCCAGTCAGTCCACGGATGAGCTCCGTAAGGATGGGCGATGACCGCATAGGAGTAGGGATAGTTATGCCCGTTTATCCGGTTGATGAGCTCTTGCGCTAAGTAGGTCTGGTTGTTGGGTACGGTGACAGCGCTTTCGCTCATCCAGTATGCCAGGGCGTCCCCTCCGGAGTTTGCCGCGGTGATCTCTACTCCGGGTAGCGCGGGGATAAGGTACTTGGACTGAGCGGCGTTACATTGTGCGACGTATCCGCCCGGAGTCGACCACAGGTCGTTGATTCCGTCTTCGTGGTCGGTGATGATGATGAAGCCGAAACCGTTATCCTTCGCATACTTCACCCGGTTTTCCAGAGGAATGAACCAGACGTCCGGGCTCCACGACGTATGTACATGACCGTCTCCCCCGTACCATCCACCAGCACCCGGAAGGGCCAGCGCCTGGAAGTCCGCCTGAACGGTAACAGGCGCCGCCTGGCCGTCCACGGTCGCTTCGACGCCGACATCGATCTTGCCCTTCGCGCCCTCTTCCAACTTCAATGCGGATACATCGATCTCAAGTTCAACGTAGGCACCTTTCTTGAGGAGGTCCTTTACGGCCTTCTTGTCCTTACCCTTCAGTGTCTTCAGGATGTCGTCAAAACTCTTACCTGCAGGTTCTAATACCTGGTCAAACGCTACTTTTTTCGAGACCGAGCCCTTGGGTCCGTGGAAATCCAGTTTGATGTGCTTTACGTGGGCTTTTCCTGACTCGGACGTCACGAAAACCGGGACGAGCACCGTCTCCGGCGGAACCTTGTAAGTCTCGATTTCCTCGGGCACGACTATGACGATGCCTTTGGACCGGTTCGCCTTCAGCTTCACGTCGTTTCCGCCGGCCTCGTTCCCCCCGGCTGCAAACAAAGGTCCGCATGAGAACGAACTTGCGACCAGACCCAGGATGAGCCCTAGCACCCCTAGCAGCACCAGGGTCCCGGAAAGACGGGGGAATTTCGCTGTTACGTTCAACTTTTCGACGCTCCTTTCCTGGTGAATTCCCACCGGCTTCGGAGAGGTTCAAGCCATAGCGGGATCGTTCTACGTTCGAGAACGGGGGTCCTTCCGGAGGAAGTCAGGGGTGTATTCCGGGCTGGCCGACGAAAGCTCCTGGAAATAGCCGTCTTCAAGGCCGATCTTAAGGCACTCCTCTGTCACCTCGTCGTATTCCTTTCTGGTCAGTTTCCTCGAAAGTTCCGGGAACCTCAAGGCCCGGTGAACCGGGTAGTACTGGGACATCACGCTTACAAAAGTACCTGCCGGAAGGTTACCTTTTATCCACCTCAGAACAGCTTTGGAGTCCTCTACGTGTCCCGGCAGGACGAGATGCCTCACGATGAGCCCTTTCCGGATGATCCCTTGGGAATCGAAGACGGGGGTACCGACCTGGCGGGCCATTTCCAAAATCGCCGATGTCGCGTGACGAAAGTAAGAAGGTGCGGAAGAATACCGCATTGCGAGGTCGTCCGAATAATATTTGAGGTCGGGTAGGTAGACGTCGATGAGCCCTTCCATGAAGCGCAGGGTCTCCATGGATTCGTAGGCGTTTGAGTTATACACGAAGGGGATCCGGACACCTTCCTTCTTGGCAAGCTCGATAGCTTCCGCGATAACTTTCGAGTGGTGCGTTGGAGAAACGAGGTTGATGTTGTGAGCTCCCCTCGCTTCCAGGGCAAAGAATACATCCTTCAGACCTCGCGGGTCCATCTCCTCCCCGATTTCCCCCGGGCCCGGCTGACTTATGTCGTGGTTCTGGCAAAACACACAGGCCAGGTTACACCGGGAGAAAAACACGGCCCCGGAACCCCGCGTGCCCGAGATACAGGGCTCTTCCCAAAAGTGGAGGTCGGCCAGGGAGACCCTGGGAAGCCACCCCGCTTGGCAAAAACCTTTTTCACCAGCCTGCCTGTCCACGTTGCACCGGCGCGGGCAAAGCACGCAACCCACCCCGGATCATCTCCTCGTACTTTTGTAATAAATCCCCTGCTGCGACGAGTTGCACCTGCAACCGGTTGCCATGAGATACCCATCAGCCTGACATCACCCGACCGCGGGAGATCAGGGTCTGGTAAGACGTGACCCACACGGTCTCGATTTTCTGCTGAGGGTGCAGAGGTGTGAGGACACCGGGACCTAGCTCGTCCGTGACCCATATGCCGGGAATGTGGAGGCCCCTTCGATGGGGATCCGGGATCGCCACAACCGTACCATGGGACACGCTTCGTATCGCAGGCGAAAGAACCGGCGCGACGGAAGAAGCTCCCGCGTTCGCCCCGGCCGGCGGAGCGGGCAAATGCCCGTGGGCACTTGTATCTTGAGCGGGGAGTGACGATTGCGAGCTTTCTCCACGCACGAGAAAGCCCGAATCGGCCCACCAGCGGAAGACACGAACCCTGCCCAACTCTAGCCGGTGTAACGAGGATTGTTCCAGGTACCTGTTCCACTGCCGTATGCGGTTTTCTCTCCGTTCTTCCGGCGACCTCTTACGTGCTGCAGCGGGAGCCGGTACCCTCAAAACGTTGTGCCCTTGCACTTCCAGCAAGTGACCGAGGACTTCCTCTGCGTAATTCCGCCCCTCACCTACGGCTGACAGTAAGACTACGACATCCGGGCGGACTGCGTCGGCCTTAGCGCATTTAAGTCTAATCCCTTCCGAAAAAAGGGCTAGGCCCGTGGTGTCGACGACCACAGCTTCCGCCCCGTCCTTCTCCGCCGCCTCCACACATGCGGCGGCCCCCGCGACCATTGCCAGAAGCCTCGCGTCGCCTCTGCCGTAGGGCGAAACGTCGCCGACGAGATAAGATCCCCTTCGGGAGACGGAACCCCTGGCCAGTAAGCTACCCTTCATCCATGGCGTGCGGGCGCCGGAGGCGCCGCTGGACGTACTATCGGGATGCAACTGCACCTCGGGAACATGCGGGCTCATCAAACCGTACGAGATAAATCCGGGCGGACCGATGTCCGCCTGACCGATGTCGCAGTCCACCATGGCGCACATCCTTCCTCTGTCCCGCAACCAGGAGGCGAGAAGAAAGGCCAGGGTGGACTTCCCCGTGTCGGGTCGTCCGACGACCATGATGCGAACGCGTCCCGTTATTTTCTTCAGGAAATCAGTGATCTGTTCTGGAATATCGACCCCCGTCAACGGCACGTTCATGGCTGCAATTCCTCGCTACGCAATCTCTCTTTCTTCTTATAGTAGACTAATTGCGGGATGCGGGCCACTTAGGCTTGTGGGTTCGCAGCCCTGCGGCACTGGTCTGAGCGGGCTGCTCTGACGATGATCTAATTGGGAGGGATACGATTGGCCAAATACCGGATCCTGGCGTTCGACGGCGGCGGGGTGCGGGGTGTTCTCAGCGCCACGCTGCTCAAAAGACTCGAGGATTCCTTCCCCGGGCTGGTCCACAAGGCCGACCTCGTAGCGGGCACATCCATAGGTTCTCTCATCGCGCTGGCTCTTGCCTTCGGCCTGTCGCCCGCGAGACTCGCGGAAATCACCTCCAGCGTAGACTGGGGCGCCGTTTTCCGGCGGAAAAGCACGGGGTTCCTCCGCCCCATGTGCGGGGGCACATATGGTATCAGGGCCATAAACTCGGTGTTTCCTCCGGGTCTTCGTCTCCGCGACTTAAGCAAGAAGGTGCTGGCGATTTCCTTCAGGGTCACCGCGCCTGACGGCGACTCATGGGCACCGGTTTTCTTCAATAACTTTCCGCCGTCGAAGACCAAAGATACGTCCGTCCTTGAAGTAGCCCTCGCCTGCACAGCTGTCCCGGCTTACTTCCCATCCCACCGGGGATACATCGACGGCGGCGTCGTCGCCAACAACCCGAGCGTGGCTGCCTTGTCCGCAGCGGTAGACCCCAGTCTTGGCGGGCAAAGCATCGAAGACGTAGTTCTGTTATCGGTAGGTACCGGCCGGATTTTGTACAGGATAGATGCGGATACGACCTCGTGGGGCGCGATGCAGTGGGCGCTACACCCATCCCCAGCGACGCCTCTCATAACGCTGATGGTTGACGGGGTTTCTCAATGTCACACAACCTTCAGCCGTCAGATTCTGGGAGAACGTTATTACAGGTTGGACCCGGTATTACCCGAACCCATCGGGCCCGGTGACTATAAGGCAGTCCCTAAGCTGCTCCGGTGGGCTGAAGAGACGGACTTGAGCGCCGTCGTGTCGTGGGTGAAAAGGAACTGGCTTGATTAACCCGGCAATTCGAAGGATGCCAGTCCGAAACGCCGCCCTTGGGAACACCCCGGGTTTCGAGCGCCCGGGTCCCCGAACGGGCTGAGGAGGATGATCAGAGGGAGACGGGTAATGCGGTAAAATAGGAATTGAGGTCCGCACTCGTTCAGAACGGCTAATTACGGATGAGCCTGAGTTAAAAGTTAAAAGTATAATTATGTTAACGTTACGAACGGTCAAGGTCAGAAACTCTGGTAAGAGGTTAATGGAACCGCAGTAGAAGGTTGAAAGAGTGATGGGTGTGGACAAGGCGAAAAAACTCGAAGCGCTCAGTAACTTTACGGCCATGGCCGGTCAGAATCCGGCTTTCGCATATCTCCTGGGCTTCCTCACCGGCCAGGTGGACCGGGTGTTCTTTGTTCGTGATCTCGAGGATGCCAAGATAGCTCTCAGGATGTCGGTGGGGCGACAAAGGATTTGGCCTGCTCAACCCCTTCAGGCCACCATTTCAGGAGTGATCATGCCCACACCGCTCGCCTTCGTATCTGCCGCAGGAGCCACCGATGACCCGATATGCGTCTCCCTGGAATTCGATCACGCCGATGAGACCCCCTGGTATCAGGAGGTCCTTTTACCCAACGTGTCTTACGTACGTGATTTCAAAAAGACGGTGGAGGAAGAGTCTTTCCGGGTCCGGGCAGAAATGGACAGAGCTCTTGACATATATAAAGAGTGCAAAGAAATGCTAGCAAAAGATCCCGCCCGGCAAAAAGAACTCTCGTATTACCTGAAAGTGGCCGAAGAGGAACTGAGGAATCTGGGTAACAAACTCGCGGAGCTTAACGTCCAGATGAAGAGGATCTCATCGGACTCTTGACCAATTCGACTGGCGGACGCTCTACTCGACATCGATGGATTTTTCGTACTCTACGGGTCGCATCTCTCCCCACGGCATCCGTATCAGGTAGGGTGCGCCGTCCCGCAGATAAACCCTGGGTAACCTCGCCCCCGCCGTCGGCCTGATACTCACGCTAGCTTCATCGCCCACCGAAACCGGAAGCCCTGTCACGTCCACCATGGTGAGTTGCATCCCGATCCGCCCGACCACCGGCGCCACCCCGCATTCGAACCTGACCGCCCCGCCTTCGCCGCGGCCCTTTCCCAGATACGAAAGAACCATCTTGACGATGTATCTGGCAAGGTCGCCGAGGTCTTTAGGACGCGAGACTGCGGTTAAACCGAACCCGTCGGAATACCCTGCAGAAACGACGGCGATTCTCATGGGGCGTCTCGCCGAATAGTCCCCTCCGTAGCCTATGGTATCACCCGGTCCGACATCGTGGATGAACAAAACTCTTGCCCTGAAGTCCCAAACGCTCTTCAAGGATAGCGCGGCATTACGGATTCCGAAAGGAAGCTGACCGTAAAGAAGGGTTCCGATCCTCACCATGTCCAGGCGCATATCAGGGAACCTGAGGAAAGTCCCGCTGTTGGCCACGTGGCGGAGAAGCCCTGGAGGGACATGGCGGAGGGCCGCCTGAAACCTGGCGAACTGCCGGAAGCTCGCCTCATCCCGGTGAGCTTCTGCCATGTGGGTGAATACCCCGCAGAGACGCACCCCTTCCTGGGACCGGAGTTCTTCCAATACGCCCGCAACCGTCCCGACCGGAAGCCCCGTCCGCCCGAGCCCGGTTTCGATCTCGAGGTGGATTCGAGCTACCCTACCCACCCGTCGCGACGCATCGGCGATGTCGAAGACACCCTGTCTTGAAGCTACGGCCACTTCCAGGTCGTGCTCGATTGCGGTGACGCACTCCTCCTTCAAAATCGGGTTCATCACCAGTACTGGAGCTCGGATACCCGCCTTTCTCAGCTCCACGCCTTCCGGTACGGAGCTTACCCCCAGGTAATCAGCTCCCGCTGATACGAAGACCCTAGCTGCCTCGACCCCGCCCACGCCGTAACCGTCGCCTTTTACTACCGCAAGGAGCTTGACACGCGAACCAAGGACCTTCTTTACCTCCCTCGCATTGTGCTCCAGCGCCGAGGAATCCACGTAAAGGCACTTCGGCCCTGCAAGCGCCGCTATAGTATCCGGGCCGCTCATCCGGTTCATGTTCCAACCTCCCAAAGTGGTGCCACACTTCTCTACCATTCCGCTTTGCCTTTATGACCCGCGCCGGCGCCCGGCGTTTGTTCTACAGCTTCCATTTCGTCCAACGACCGTCCTGCCATGTCCGGCATAATCGTAAATGCACCTGCAGACGCTCCCGCCACAATCGCCAACCCGAGGGCACCCAGGACCATCGAAGCGACCCGGCTCCCCTCCAGCGTTTGGTTCCAGTACCCGAGCCAGTTAGATACCGAAAGAAACACTCCGAGGGCGATAAGTCCCGCATAAAGAAGTTCCAGAAGAACGCCGAGGAGGAATGCCCAACCCGACGCCCGTTGTCTCGGGTCTTCCGCCTCGAAATTGGGAGCAACGGCCCCTGCCGATACTTCGATTGAAACCATCCCCGGAACCACGAGAACCACGAAACAGAGGGTGGCGACGAGTTGCCAGGGAGTTCCGCCGGCGAGCAGGGTAAACGATATGCCCGCGATCAGGGCGACCGGGAGGACCAGAGGCAGTACGCCCAGGGTTTTTCCGCGAACGATCTCCCTGCCGGTGACGGGGGTGCTCCGCAGGAGCGGCCAGTTCTTCCCCTCCCTGGCTACGGCGCCGAGGCCGAGAGAAGACGAAAGCCCCCAGCTCATGAGAAATGTTGCAGCTAAGGACCCGTATAACGGGGCATTTTGCCCCAGTCCTTTCAGCCATTGCCCTCCCCCGCGGGCCGATCCCATGAGGGCGACGATCATCATGACCAGCATGTATACGCCGTTGGAGATCTCGCGCAAGTCCCTGGAAACGTGGCGGAGTTCTTTGCGCGCGAGGGCCAGCACCGGAGACCGTTGGAAGAAAGCTCCTCCGGTGAATCCCCGCACCGGCTCTCTATCTTTCGTTCGCCCGTACGTTCCCGCACCCTCTCCGGCCGGGCCTCGCTCCGGACGAGACGGTCCGGCGAGCCGTTCTCGTGCTCTTGACCGCCTGTCCTTCTTATGCACCTCACCCGACGCCACCCATCCGCCGTAAAAAGCTTCGGTCACCAGTGAAAAAGAGAACACCATAAGCCCTCCAGAGACGGCGAACGTAAGCCCCGCCCATCCGAAGAAAGCTCCAAAGTCGCCTTTTGAGGCAGCTACAGCCGCCTGCGCCAGCCACCAGGCCGGCGATATCCCCGCAGCGGAGAGGCGGAAACCCTCGAGCGCCTGGAGAGCTTGCTCCATGCTCATGCCAACTAAGTGGCGCGGACCAAAATGCATCAACGCGTAAATCGCGGCACCGAAAAGGGTTCCGAGGGCCGCGCCAAGCTCTCTGATACGGTAAGGAGGTATGAGCCGCACCGCCAGGAGATTGAGTCCCACACCCAGGGCAGCCGGCAGAAGAACGGATATGGCCGTCAACAGCGCACTCTGGAGATAAAACACCGGACCTGCCGGAAGAGCTGCGCCGTAACCCGCCAGTAAAGGGAAACTGAATATCAACGCCGGAATAGAAGCTCTCAAAATGATCTCGGCGAACTTCACTAGGAAAACCTCTCTCACGCCCAGCGGCGCCGTGAAAAGAAGGGGCAGGTCGGAAGAGCTGTACATTGTGCTGAAGGCAACCCCGAGAGCGGTGAACAGGGACATGACGAGAGCGAAGAGGAACCCGACGGAAAGGAGATTGGCAACCCAGAGAGACCCGGCCCCGGCCATCTCACCAGACGCCGCTGCCTCGAGCATCACCCCGAAAATCCCGCGGGAAACGGAGAACACGACGACGGCTAAAACTATGCTGACCACCATACCGAGGAAGAAAAGGAACGCCCGCGACTCACTCTTCGTGACCGAACGGAGGGATATCCGGATTTTCCAGTAAAGGACGCGGGTCATCGCCGAACTTCCTCCCCCTCTTCCAGAAAGCGGACAATTTCCGCGTACTCCACTCCGCCGGTAAGCTTGAGAAAGATGTCCTCGAGAGACCCGGATGCCTCTTTGGATAGAGCTCTCAACTCCGGCACCGTTCCGCAGGCGATGATCTTTCCGCGGTCGATAATCCCTACCCGCGTGCACATCCTCTCGGCGATTTCCAGGATGTGGGTGGACATAAAGATGGTAACCTCCCGCCGGGCGAGAGCTCGTAAGACGTCCTTGAGCACCCTCGCGCTGCGGGGGTCGAGGCTCACGGTGGGCTCGTCCAAAATCAATACCTTCGGATCATGGATAAGCGCCGCGGCCACGGCAATTTTCTGCTTCATACCCCTGGAGTAGGAGCCGATGAGATCGTCTCCCCGTTCGGTGAGGTCGAAAAGTTCGAGAAGCTCCGGGATCCGGTTCTTTTTCCGCCGCCGGTCGACGCGGTAGAGGTCCGCCATGAAATCGAGGAATTCCCGGCCCGTGAGCTTCTCATACAGGACGGGCGTATCGGGCACGTAACCGAGAAGGGATTTCGCCTCCACCGGGTGGGTCTGGATATTGTACCCCCCGATCAGGGCCTCGCCCGAAGTGGGCCTCAAAAGCCCCGTAAGCATGCGGATGGTCGTGGTCTTCCCCGCGCCGTTTGGACCCAGAAAGCCGAAAATCTCCCCGGGCTGAATGTCGAGATCCACCGAAGAGACTGCCTGAAGATCACCGAAGGTCTTCGTGAGTTTTATCGCCCTGATCAAAGCTGACCTCCCTCCCTGCACCTGCCCGGTTCCAGATAGTCGAGCTAGTTCGCGAGCTCCCCCCACCGGGGATGATTCGAGACGTCTTCGGGTCTCCCCTCCGCCTCAATCCTTCCCTGGTTTAATACGAGAACTCTCGTAGCCAGATGCCGGACTTCCCGAAAATCGTGAGTGACGAGGACGGTCGTTACCCGAGTCGCCCTGACGATGTCCCTGAGATCACCGATGAGTTCTCGCCGGGCGATGGCGTCCACCGACGAAAACGGCTCGTCCAGGAAAAGCACTTCGGGCTCGAGGACAAAAGCTCTTGCCAATGCCACCCTCTGGGCCTCCCCTCCTGAGAGGGTATGAACGGACTGCCTCGCCTTATCTTCAAGGCCCAGACGGCTCAGCCATTCCATTGCTCTGGGTCGAGCTTCGGCCTTCAACCCTCTCAGGCGAAGCCCAAGTTCCACGTTATCCAGCACCGTTCCGTCTAGAAGCAGAGGTTCCTGAAACACCGCAGCCATCCTGCGTCTTATGCCGAGGGCGTTCTTTCTAGAGACCTCCACTCCGCGGAAAAACACCCGACCCTTGTGAGGGAATTCAAGACAAGCCAGAACAGACAGGAGGGTGGTCTTGCCGGCGCCGTTGGGGCCGATGACGGCGAGGACCTCCCCCTCCCGTACTGTGATCTCCGGAACAGTCAGGATTTCGCGACCTTCCCGGAAGACGCGGATATCCCGGCCAATGAGGATATCCCGGGGAAAGGTAACCGATTCGCTACGCTGATTCACCGGTAACATCTAGCCACTCCTTCGCCGTCTACACCACGTACCGCCTACGCTTCTGTTGAACTGCGGTCAGAGCAAAGGTAACGCCGTAGGCCAGGGCCATCAGGATGAAACTGAGGGCGAGGGCCACGTCGAAGTTGCCTTTGTTTACTTCCAGCACGATGGCGGTGGTGAGTACGCGGGTGTAATGCCTCACGTTTCCTCCCACCGCCATCGAAGCTCCCACTTCCGAGATGACGGCGCCGAAGCCCGCCATGACCGCGGCCAGAAGCCCGAACCTGCATTCCTTTATTACGAGCCACCAGAACTGAAGGGGCGAAGCGCCTAAAGCCAGGATCTGGCGGGGCAGTTTCGGGTCAAGCTGCTGAACCGAAGCCATGGTAAACCCGGTCACCACCGGAGTCGCGATGAGAGCCTGGGCG
>DUSS01000016.1 GCA_012842495.1 Candidatus Fermentithermobacillaceae bacterium | reverse complement strand
TCCCCGCTCGACTTGCATGTTTGAGGCACGCCGCCAGCGTTCGTCCTGAGCCAGGATCAAACTCTCCGTAACACCTTTCCCTCGCTTCGGCTAAACCCTCTCACGCTGTTCAGTTTTCAAGGACCAAGGACAGCAGGCTCTATATTACTCGCCTCGCCCTTTTTCGTCAACCACCGCCTGCCCGGATCGGAGGACCGCTCCTTCAAGCGGAGGCGAGGCTAATAATAGCATACTGCGCCCGGAGACGCAATACGCATCGTGAATGATTCCTCTTTTCGTCATCGTTCGCCGCTGTTCGCGGCGCGCAAACGAACTTGGAGGCAATGAGCTCCACCGTCGATCAGCGCTGTTTACACGAAGTTTATGCCAGATGCTTCAGAGGGGCCACGGGCAGTCCGGGGTAGTGCTTTGAACCGGAAGTTCCTGAAGGGACAATCGGGAAAGCCGCGGATTACGGAACCGGCTCATTGAGAAACATGGTGGCCCCAACGGGATTCGAACCCGTGTCTCCGCCTTGAGAGGGCGGTGTCCTAGGCCGCTAGACGATAGGGCCGTTCGTGGCTGGGGGAGGAGGATTCGAACCTCCGCAGGCAGATCCAGAGTCTGCTGGCCTGCCACTAGCCGATCCCCCAAAGGGTCTGGCGAACCGATTATAGCACCTGGTACCGGGCCAGGCAACAATGCTCTCGCCGCCGTCCCGAACAGAGAATTCAGCAATAACCTTAGCGGGGCGGCAAAACGAGCTCACGAAGTCTCGGTCAAACTCGGGTAACGACTTCCTCCAGCGGTCTTAGATTCCTTGGTTCGCGTTCCTCCGCAGGATAACCCACGGGCGTCATAGCAACCGGTCGAAGGTTCGCGGGCAGGCTCAATATCTTCCTCACTTCAGACTCCCTGAAAGCTCCCACCCAACACGCGCCAAGGCCGAGTGCGCATGCGGCCACCAGAATATTCTCGCAAGCGGCTGCGGTATCCTGGAAGACGTATAGGCTGCGCCCTCTGTCTTCGTACCTGGACGCGGAAACTTCGGGGTCGCAGCATACCACGATAACCACCGGGGCCTCGGCCACGAAGTTCTGGTCGAAAGCGGCATGAGCCAGCTCCCGGCGAACTTCGGAGTTTCTCACCACGATGAATTTCCATGGCTGCCTGTTCCCTGCGCTGGGAGCACGTCTCGCGCACTCAATCAGCGTGTCTATCTTTTCCTCTTCGATATCGCGAGGTTGATAACGTCTGATGCTCCTCCTCTTCAAAATAGCCTCTACGGCATCCACAGGCAGTACCTCCTTGCCTTGGTTTGGTTAAGCTCCTGTCCTGGGATATTCCAGTCGCGATTTCAGTCTCTCTGCACATCATCTCGCTGAAGGTACGTCCGCTGGCTCCTCTGCAAAACCCAGACGCAGGAGCCTTTTGGCCTCGCCAAATCCGCACTCCTTGTGAGTATTACCATCCGCGTGGGGTGCCCACCGGTCTTTCTCATGGTGCCGGCGGCGAAAGAGGGATCGCGCCCGCCTCGATCAGCTCGGCCGCTCTTGCCATCCTTCTGACCACCGCGTCTTTACCCAGGATCTCCATGATTTCAAAAAGGCCTGGGCCAGCCGTCCGTCCTGTAATGGCAAGGCGCGTCGGATGGATAAGGGCCGAAGCTTTCACCCCCTCCCTTTCGGCCATCTCCCTGTAGCGCACCTCCAGGGTAGCGGCGTCGAAGTTATCCACGACTTTCAAAGTACCAACGCATTTTCGCAGCGTGTTAGCAACATTTCGGTCATGGAAATACTTTTTCACGCCCGCCGGGTCGAACTCCTGGGGGTCTCTGAAAAAGTAAACGGAGGCTTCGACCATTTCCACGAGGGTCCGCGCCCTTTCCCTCAACGCGGATACAACCTTTTTCAACCATTCCCACCTTAGATGGACTTCATTGCGTTGGAGAAGTGAAGACCTCACCGCGAAGTCGGCGTAAAGACCGGTGAGACGGTCCAAATCGATGGTGCGCATATAATATCCGTTCATCCAGGTGAGCTTGGTCACGTCGTAGATGGCGGGCGTAGCTGAGACCTTGCTCAAGTCGAAGTCGTGCACCATTTCCTCCAGGGAAAGAATCTCCCTGGACGGATCGGGAGGAGTCCATCCGAGAAGTGCGATGTAATTCACTATAGCTTCGGGAAGGTATCCGCCGTCCCTGAATTCCTCAACACTCTGAGCACCGTGACGCTTGGATAGTTTGGACCGGTCTGGGGCCAGGATCATCGGAACATGCGCGAATTCCGGCGGCGTCCATCCGAACGCCCGGTAGATCATAAGTTGCTTGGGTGTATTGGATAAGTGTTCATCGGCCCGGATGACGTGGGTTATCCCCATGAGATGGTCGTCCACCACACACGCGAAGTTGTACGTGGGGAAGCCGTCGGACTTCATGATGACGAAATCGGATATTTCCTCGTTATTGAAAGATACGTCCCCGTGAATGATGTCTTTCACCACAGTGGTGCCGGATGACGGGGTCTTCAACCGCAACGCGGGTTTCCGTCCCTCTGCTTCAAACGCCCGAATTTCCTCTTCCGACAGGCGCCGGCATCTTCCGTCGTAACCGGCGAAGCGTCCGGAACTTCTAGCTTCATCCCGGCGAGCTTTGAGCTCCTCCGGCGTGCAGTAGCAGGGGTAAGCTTCGCCCTTTTCCAGGAGGATGTCCGCGTACTTTGTGTAGATGTCGCGACGCTGGGATTGAAAATAGGGACCGAACTCCCCGCCGGCGACAGGCCCCTCATCCCACATTAGGCCGAGCCAGCGGAAGCTTTCCATCATCTTCTCGGCGGAATCCGTAATCGTCCTGTCCGCGTCGGTGTCTTCCACCCGCAGGACAAACGTCCCGCCTGTACGGCGGGCGAAAAGCCAGTTAAATAGAGCGGTTCTCGCACCTCCTATGTGCAGATAACCCGTTGGGGACGGGGCGAACCTAACCCTTACCCCGCTCACAAGATGGACCCTCCTTCCACAACGCTGCGGCGATACTTTGAACACGCCCAGATAGCGCTGGAACTAGATCGCGCGGGCCCGTTTCACGATGTACGTGGATCGTAAGAACCTCGCAACCTACCCGCGCGATCTCAAACTGGCGCGGTGCTCAGAATACGGCGCCTGCCCGTTCAATATTCACCTTCCGGTTCAGCAACTAGGCGACAAGGAACCCCGGGAGTATCGTGCGGGCATACCCAGGCGTACCCCATCTCTTGCCTCACGATTCGGACTGAGCCAAAAGATCCTCCCACTGTCTGTCCACTTCCTGCTGGAGTTCCTCGAGAAGGCCCTCGTTGCCCGGTCTTAACAGATGATTAAACCGTCCCTGACGCTTCAGGAATTCCACGAGAGGTTTCTTTTCCTTTGGCTTGTACGTCACGCGAATCTTCCCGTTTTCCACCTCATACAACGGCCAGAAGCACGTGTCCACTGCAAGCCGGCACAGCTCGATGGTGTCCGAAGAGTCGTACCGCCACCCCCTGGGACACGGGGCGATAGCGTTGAGAAACGCCGGTCCGTCGGCGGCAAATGCCTTTTCAGCTTTGGCATAAAGGTCGTTCCAGTGGGCAGGCGAGACCTGAGCTGCGTAAGGGATGTTGTGGGCCGCCACTATCTTCGTGAGGTCCTTCCGGCTTCCCCGCTTTCCCGGTTGTACCTTGCCCACCGGGCTCGTCGTAGTCTCAGCGCCTTTTGGAGTCGCGGACGATCTTTGAATCCCGGTGTTCATATAGGCGCCGTTGTCGTAGCAAACGTAGACCATCTTGTGCCCTCGCTCGAGCGCGCCCGACAAGCTCTGAAGTCCGATATCATACGTGCCGCCGTCTCCGCCGAAAGCTACGAATTTGATGTCCTGTGAGATTTTGCCTTGTCTTTTCAGGGACCTGTAGGCAGCTTCTACGCCGCTCAGGGACGCGGCGGCGGACTCGAAGGCAGTGTGAATCCAGGGACTCTGCCACGAAGTAAACGGATATATGGTTGTGGAAACTTCGAGGCACCCGGTGGCGTTAGCTACGACTACCGGCGCGTGCGCCGCTCTCAAAACCTGCCTGACGACTATGGGGGCGCCGCACCCTGCACACATGCGGTGTCCGGGCACAAGCACCTCAGGCATCCTCGAAAGCTCTCTTAAAGTAGCCATGATCCAGGCCTCCTATTCCCTGACGTCGAGATAGCTGACGGGCGTCTTCACCGAACCTCTGGCGACGTCCTCCGCCAGATCCGCGAATACGCTTTCGATCTGAGAGGTCCCGACATCCCGTCCGCCCAATCCGAAAATGTAGTTTCTCATGAGGGGTCTTTTGGGAGCGTCGTAAAACGCCGCTCTGATCTCGCAGAACAAAGGACCGCCCTGCGTGGAAAAGGTCTCGGCCCTGTCGAGGATCGCAACGGCCCGTGCGTGGGACAAGGCATCTCTTAATTCGCTGGCAGGGAACGGTCTTATAACCCTGGGCTTTAAAAGGCCCACCTTTTCCCCTTTTCTCCTCAACTCGTCCACGACAGCCCTGGTAGTGCCCGCCGTCGATGATAGCACCACTATGACACGTTCGGCATCCTCGAGTTTGTAGCTTTCCAAGAACCCGTACTCTCTCCCCGTCAGGCGGGCGTACTCTTTGCCCACCTCGAGAATGACGCGGCGGGATGCCTCCATAGCTTTGGCCTGCTGGAATTTCATTTCGAACAGATAGTCGGGTAGGACCAGCGGGCCAACGGTGACGGGGTTATCGACATCAAGCACCGAGTAGGCGGGCTTATACTCTCCAATGAATTGGGCGACTTCATCATCGGAGAGGACTTCCAAGCTCTCTATGCCGTGACTGGTGATGAACCCGTCCTGGCAGACCATGACCGGAAGCCGGACATCCGGATGTTCCGCTATCCTGACCGCCTGTATCATGTTATCGTAAGCTTCCTGGGCGCTTTCGGAGTACAGCTGGATCCAGCCCGTGGTCAGGGCACCCATGGTATCCGAGTGATCGCAATGGATGTTGATGGGTCCGGAAAGCGTCCTGTTAACTACGGGCATAACTATGGGCAGTCTGTACCCGGAAGCTATGTGAAGCATTTCCCACATGAGCGCCAGTCCCTGCGAAGACGTGGCGGTCATCGCCCTGGCGCCTGAAGCAGCTGCGCCTATCGTCGCGGACATCGCTGAGTGCTCGCTTTCCACGGTGACGAATTCGGTTTTGACCATTCCGTCTGCTACGAACTGCGAGAAAAACTGCACTATATCCGTCTGAGGTGTAATGGGGTAAGCCGCCACCACGTCGGGGTTGATTTGCCTCATGGCGTGGGCGACCGCCTCGTTACCGGTCATGGCCACGTGTTGTCTAGATCCCATCGCTAGATAACCCTCCTTGGATCGAGAAAGCTTCCGCCGTTCGGCTTCTTTACGCCTCTCTCTCGAGCCTCAACGCCTTTTCCTTTCTGGGGCACTCTCGAACGCAAATCCCGCAACCCTTGCAGTGATTGTAGTCGATCCCCTTCACCTTCCCGTCTTCGACCTCTATTGCGTTGTCGGGACAATAAACCCAGCACATCAGGCAATGAACGCACCCTTCCGGGATCCATACCGGTCGCTGACTTCTCCACTCGCCGGTCCTGTAAGCCCTGGAATTGCCGGGCTCCGGGATAATCCCACCGATTGGAATGTCTTTCGCTGACTTTAGCTTGGTCACTCTGATTTCACCTCTTCATAAGCTCTCTTGATCGCCTTGATGTTGCCCTCAACTACGTTCGTCCTGCCGTGAAACTTCTTGAGGAGGTCCTTTCTTATCGTTTCAAGGAACAGGTCGAAGGGAACTATCCCGGAAAGTCTCAAAAAGGCACCCATCATCGGGGTGTTGGGGATGTCCCTCCCGATTGTCTCCAGGGAAATTCCCGAGGCGTCGATCGTGGCAACCTTGCCATCTTTCAAGGGTATCTTCTTCCGGGCTTCCTCCGGCGAGAGCGTGGTATTGATGAGTACCGTCCCTCCCGGCCGCAGTCCTTCGGAGACGTCTACCGAACCGAGTAGGGTCGGGTCGAGCACCAACACAAAGTCCGGGTGTTCCACGGGAGAGTGGATGGTTATCGGCTCGTCTCCCAGGCGGTTGAAAGCGCGTATCGGCGCCCCCATACGTTCGGGTCCATATTCCGGAAAGCCCTGGACGTGTTTGCCGGCTGCGTGACAGGTCTCGGCAAGAAGCGTCGACGCGGTCTTGGCCCCCTGCCCTCCTCTGGCGTGCCAGCGAATTTCGATTATCTTTCCCACGGGTACTGCCTCCCTCTTGAATTATTGATCTATCCCCTGCAACACAAAAATCCGTGCTCCGGAGAGCACGTTTTGTGTAAATCGCCCGCGTATACAGCATTAGTGCGCATAATCACTTTGACACTCCTATTTAAGACACACTAACAAATGGGTCAGCTAAGCGTCAAGTTACCCGTCCCAGCCGCCGCCCAGTTTCCACTTCCATACCGTGGGGAACTAAGGACAGCAAAGGTTTTTGCCTCATGAAGGATCTTCGGGTGCCGAAGAAAAAAGGTCATAAATGCAGTCTCTCACTTTGAGGGGGAAGTCCATCATGTACGATTTGGTCTTCAGGAACGCCCGGATCTTGGACGGTACAGGCGCACCCTGGTACAGAGGCGACGTCGCGGTAAAAGACGGACGGATAGCTAAGGTCGGTGTGGTGGAGACAAAGGGCCGTGAAGAGGTTGACTGCACCGGTAATTACCTGTGCCCAGGGTTCATCGATGCTCATTCCCACTCTGATCAGGCTTTAGTAACCACCCCGACAGCTGATAGTAAGGTAATGCAAGGTGTCACGCTGGAGGTCATAGGCCAGTGCGGAGCGTCGGCAGCTCCACGGGGGATGAGCCCTGACGAGGAAGATGAAGACGGTGACGATACCTTAACGCCTTCGTGGACCGACATGGGATCGTACCTGGATTTACTCGAGACGAACGGCGTCAGCGTGAATGTAGCTGCTCTGGTGGGTCACGGGTCTGTGAGGCGTCAGGTTATGGGTTCTCTCATGCGAGCTCCCACCACGGATGAGATGAACCTCATGAAACGCCTTGTGGCCCAGGCGATGGATCAGGGCGCCTGGGGGATATCCACCGGCCTCATCTATGTCCCCGGCGTCTACGCAGGGACGGAAGAGATTATCGAACTGGCCAAGGCAGTTTCCTCGCGCCGGGGTGTGTATTTCACCCATATGAGAAACGAGGGTCCGAACCTTCTCGAAGCCATTGAAGAAGCTTTGCGCATCGGAAGGGAAGCGGACATCCCCGTCCAGATATCCCACTTTAAGGCAGCAGGCAAGGCCAACTGGGGAAAGGTTATGGAAGGAATCGAGATGATCGAACGAGCTAGACGCTCGGGGCTCGATGTCACCGCCGACCAGTACCCTTACATTGCTTCTTCTACGGGACTCGGGGCCTTCATACCGTCGTGGGTTTGGGAAGGCGGTAGAGAAGCTGCTCTGGACCGCATGAGAGATCCCGCCGAGCGGCGGCGGATAATCGACGCCATCGCCGGTCGGGATATTTGGTCCAACCTGGTGGTCGCCAACGTCTCCTCCGTCCTTGACGCCGACTTCGTCGGGAAAAGCGTTGCAGATATCGCCGGGATCCTCGCGGTTTCGCCGGAGGAAGCTTGTCTCGGGCTATTAGAGCGAAACCTGGGCATCGTGCAGATAGTGAACTTCGCTATGAGCGAAGACGACGTTAAGACCGTTATGAGACAGCCCTGGGTGATGGTGGGTTCGGACGCACGGGCTTTGAAGAAAGAAACAGCTAAAGGACAGCCTCATCCGAGGTCGTACGGAACTTTTGCCAGAATACTCGGAAAGTATGTCAGGGAGGAAAAAACGTTGCGCTTGGAAGAAGCGGTCAGGAAGATGACGTCTTTACCGGCTATGCGTCTCGGTCTTCAGGACAGGGGCCTCGTTCGGGAGGGGATGTGGGCAGACCTCGTCCTATTCGACGCCGACGAAATCGCCGACGTGGCGACTTACACGGACCCGCACCAGTACGCCAAGGGGATCCTTCGCGTGCTGGTTAACGGCGTGGCTGTCGTAAAGGACGGGAAGCATACGGGCAAGCGTCCGGGCAAGGTTCTCCGGCACTAGGCTGCGCTCGTTCCTAGCATCCGACTCTTGGTTTCGAGTGCGAGGGCGTCAACGTAGGTTTCACATGCGTGGAGCCGGCGATGGGATTCGAACCCATGACCTGCCGATTACGAATCGGCTGCTCTACCGCTGAGCTACGCCGGCTCGCTGTCCCGAGATTTCTCGAGAGCTATGGCGGAACAACCCTCCCGTCCAGAGGCCATCTCCGGGCCACGACCAAAGCCAATTCTACACGAAGGCAACGTCCTGAGCAACAACGTGTTCTGTGATTCGCTCCGGTGAGGTAAAACGGCACCTGATGCACACCTCCCTTGGCCCAGTCCAAAGGTCACGCCTCAGTATTCACGTTGCGGTGTACGGTAACGGAAGATGGTTAAAGAAAACGAGAGGGTAAACAAGTTCCGCGGGTTATGAATTTCGGTTAAAGCTTTTGGCTCAAAGAATAAGGACATGCGGTGAGATCAAGATAGACGAAGCCAGAGAAAATAAAATGGAGCGAGAGACGGGATTCGAACCCGCGACCCTCGGCTTGGGAAGCCGATGTTCTACCACTAAACTACTCTCGCCCAGCCGCGTCTATTATATGTCATCCTCGGCGCGGACGCAACATTTCCCTGAGTGGCTACCTCGCGTCATTCTTCGTGTCACAGCCAGCCGGTCCTAGACTCGAGCTGTTACGGCGGTGACGGGACCGCTTCTCAGGCCCGTTTCACAAGATTCTCTTCAAAGGGCGGGGTGATCACGCCTTTCTCAGTAATGATGGCCGTCACCAGCTTTGCCGGCGTCACATCGAATGCCGGATTCCACACTTTGACATCTTTGGGGGCGATACCTTTACCCATCACCGTTCGAACTTCATCCTCGTTCCGCTCTTCGATGGGTATCCGATCACCCGATGGGGTTGCCAGGTCTACCGTAGAAAAGGGCGCCGCTACGTAAAAGGGTATGGCGTGAGTCGCCGCCAGGCATGCCAGCGAGTATGTCCCGATCTTGTTGGCGACGTCCCCGTTCCTGGCTATGCGGTCGGCGCCCACGATGACCGCATCGACGTTCCCCCGGGACATGAGGTAACCCGCTGCGCTGTCCACGATGAGCGTCACGGGGATACCATCCTGCATGAGCTCCCACGCGGTGAGCCTTGCCCCCTGGAGAAAGGGCCTTGTCTCGTCCGCGTAGACCATGCGGATTTTCCCCTCCTTCCAGGCCTGTCTTACCACTCCGAGCGCGGTTCCAAAGCCGCCTGTAGCGAGAGCGCCCGCGTTGCAATGAGTGAGTACCGCCGAGCCGGGGAGGATAAGGGCTGCCCCATGCCTTCCGATGGCCATATTACCTTCGATGTCTTCCCTCTCTATTGCGGCGGCTTCCTGTTCCATGGCGGCTAAAGCTTCTTCGATTCCCCCCTGAGAAAGCGCTGCCATTCCCCGGGAAAGAACTCTATCGACGGCCCACGCCAGATTCACCGCGGTAGGCCTCGCCGCCTTCAGGAGGTCACTCATTTCCCGAAGGGAAGCGCGGAAGGAGTCGTCTCCTTTCACACTTCGGGCGGCTTGTCTTGCACCTAGGACCAAGCCATATGCCGCGGCGATGCCGATTGCCGGCGCTCCCCTGACGACCATGTCGGCGATGGCGCGGGCGACGTCGCGGGAATCGCGGTACGTAGCGTAAGACACTCGTTCGGGAAGCAAACGCTGGTCAAGGAGATCCAGCTCATCTCCGCGCCAGACTATCACGTCCACCAACTACCTTCACCTCTCCCCGTTCCCGGTTAGGCAAATCAAGACCCCTACTTCTCCGGAGGCATGGCCAGCAGGAGCTCCTTTTGGCACGAGCAGCCTCTTTCCTTCGGCAAATCCCGTATGATCTCGCTTATCAGTTCCCTGAGCCTCTGGTTGTTCTCGGAAAAGACCCTCACCACTTCCTCATGACTCACGGGCTTTATGTCGGGACGACCCTCGAGCCCGACGTCGTAGTCGGTGATGAGGGAGATATTTAAGTAGCACATGCCGAGCTCTCGGGCCAGCACGACTTCGGGATACCCCGTCATGTTGATGACGTGCCAGCCCATGCCCGAGAACCACCTGGATTCCGCCCTTGTCGAAAAGCGGGGTCCCTGAATGATGACGATTGTACCTCTCTCGTGATGTTTGAGGCCGAGTTTTTGGGCCTTGGCAATGGCGACGCCCCTCATTTCCGGGCAATACGGGTCTGCGGTGGATATGTGGACAGCTCTGGGACCGTCGTAAAACGTGTCTTTCCTCCCGGTGGTCCTGTCCACAAACTGGTCGCAAAAGACGAAGTCTCCAGGTGCGATGTCCGGCTGCAGACTTCCCGCCGCACACGGGGCGATGATCCGGGTGCATCCCACTTGATGAAGGGCCCACAGGTTCGCCCTGTAATTGACCATGTGCGGAGGATACTGGTGATTCCGGCCATGCCTGGGTAGAAAGGCCACTTTTCTACCATGCACTTCCCCTAAGGCGATCAGATCCGAAGGAGCGCCATAAGGCGTATCAACTTTGATTTCCTTCACGTCCGAAAGGAACTCGTAAAACCCGGTGCCTCCGATGACTCCTATTTCAGCTTTCCGGTCGCCTTCAGTCATCAGGCATCTCCCTCCGTGTCAGAGACTGAAAAACTTCAAAGTCGGCTCCAAATCCTTCATCCTTTGACGACTCCCAGCGGCCGGGTTTTCACGACCTTCCTGGCTAAACCCGCCGCTACCGTCGCCTCCACCACGTCGTCCACGTCCTTATAAGCTTGAGGCGCTTCCTCTATGAGACCCTTCACAGTGGCGGACCGCACGTAGACTCCTCGGGAAGAGAGCTCGTTCAAAAGCTCCTCCGCGGACATGGTCCTCTTGGCCTGCTGTCTGGACAGGGCTCGACCCGCCCCGTGGCACGCAGATCCAAACGAGTCCCGCATTGCCTCCGGAGTGCCCACGAGTACGTAAGACGCCCGGCCCATGTCGCCCGGAACCAGGACGGGCTGCCCAGATTCCCGGTAAATGGCGGGCAAGGCTGGATGACCGGCGGGGAAGGCGCGGGTGGCGCCCTTTCTGTGCACTATGAGCTTTTTCTTTTTCCCCTGCACATCATGCTCTTCGATCTTGGCAATATTGTGAGCTACGTCGTAGACGAGCTTCATGCCTAGGGCCTCCGCGCTGCGACCGAACACCCTGGACACAGCTTCTCTTACGAGATGCAGAAGAACCTGCCGGTTTGCCCACGCGTAATTGGCCGCGGCGGCCATGGCTCCGAAATACGCCTGGCCCTCGGGAGACTTGAAGGGAGCGCAATCCAGTTGCCTGTCGGGAAGCTTTATCCCGTATTTTTCCGTGGTCTTCCTCATGATGTCTAGGTTATCCTGGCAAACCTGGTGCCCGAAACCCCTTGAGCCCGAATGTACCCAGAAGACGATCTGGTGCTTGAACAGGCCGAATGCTTTGGCCGTGTTTTCATCATACACTTCCTCAACGTAGCCTACTTCAATAAAGTGGTTCCCCGAGCCAAGCGTCCCGACCTGACCCTTTCCGCGTTCGTACGCCTTTCTGGAAACCTGGGAAGGATTAGCCCCGGCCATGGCCCCTCCTTCCTCGCACCGTTCGATATCTTCGGGCCACCCGTATCCTTTTTCCAGGGCCCATCTAGCTCCTTTGACCAGAAGCTCGTCAGTCTCGTCTGTGGACAGGGATATCTTTCCCTCCTTGCCCACGCCGCTGGGCACCGTCTTGAATATGGCATCGGTGATCTCCCTTATCCGAGGCTTGACCTCGTCGAGCGTCAGGTCGGACCGGCAGAGCCTGACACCACAGTTAATGTCGTACCCTACTCCGCCGGGAGAAATGACCCCTTCGTCCAGATCGCAGGCGGCCACGCCACCGATGGGAAATCCGTACCCCTCGTGGATGTCAGGCATGGCGATGGACGCCATGACTATACCCGGAAGATGCGCCACGTTGATTGCCTGCTCCAGCGCTTTTGTACCCTTTATCTCTTCCAGAAAATCCTCCCCGGCGAATACGTGGCAGGGAACCCTCATGCCCCGCTGGGCATCTCTGGGTATGACAAAACGACACCTGCCTGCCCTTTGGATCGGAGGAGTGGTCGCCATAGATTTCACCTTCTCTCCGGGATTTTGAAAACCGGCCAATCAAATTGGGATAGTCGCTTCCGTCGCTAGTACCAGCTGATAAAAGCCTTTTGCTTTACAGGTCAAACGTCACTTCCATCAGGGTTGGAGTGATTAAGATGTCGTTGTACGTGGCGGCCTTCACCTCTCTTAAAATATCCACACCATCTCTCACCGTTGCTCCCCGGCACCTGGTGAGAACCGAGCCCGGTGCAGGAAACATAACGAGAAGGTCTTTGACGACGAGGCCTTCGCCGCTAAGCCGGTACAGGTGCTCATTGAGGAGTTTCACGACGAGCTCCTCCTCGTCATCACCTTCGGCTGCTACTTCCCATCTCTCTTTATCCGGGACCGCTTCCGCGTCTATCATGAGGGACCACATGCCCAAACAAAGGGCCCGGAGCGTCTCCGCGAAATCCTGGCCTTCCGCCCGAATCCTCGCGTCGGCCTGGTGATCGAGGATGATGTATTTCCCGGTCATAGCCTAGCTCGCCTCGAGAATGGCCACGGCGCTCACCCTATCCTCGGGGTCTACCTTCATGAGCCTTACCCCGGCCGTGTCCCGGTGGAGCTGTTTGACTTGACTTATGGCCAACCGAATAACGGTACCCTGGGCCGTGGCCAGTACCGCTTCATCGCCCGTCCTCACCACGCGTAAAGCAGCTAACTTGCCTCCGGACTCCGTCAACCTGGCTGCCTTGACGCCGAGTGCACCCCGGTTCCTGAGAGGGAATTCTTCCGCCGGTGTGCACTTGCCATATCCCCTCTCCGTAACTGTGAGAACCAGACTGCCGGAGCTTATCGGGTCGGCACCTATCACGTAGTCCCCTTCTTCGAGCCGAATTCCCTTTACCCCTGCAGCGGTCCGCCCCATGATGCGCACCGAGTCCACGGTCAACCGTAAAGCCTTGCCGTCGTGGGTTCCGATGACGATCTCATCGCCGGGCTCGACCAATCGCGCCAGCACGAGCTGATCGTTTTCCTTGAGGTTTATCGCGGCTACCCCGTTCCGGCGGGCACCGAGAAACGCATCCACTGGGGTGCGTTTTACCACACCGTACTTGGTAACGAAAAAGAGATCGCCTTTGGATTCGGAGTCTATTGGAATGAGGGCTGTGAGCCGTTCCGTTTCGGCAAGCGGGAGAAGCTTCGAGACGGGATAGCCCTTGGCGTGTCTTCCAGCCTCGGGTATGTCGTAGACCCTGAGCCAATAGGCTTTCCCGGCATCGGAGAACACAAGAAGCGACTTTTTGGTCGTGGTGATCACGACCCTCTCGATGAAGTCGGACTCCCTGGTGTCCATTGCGGTGCTCCCGGTACCACCTCTGCGCTGGTTCCTGTAAACACCCAGCGGCATCCTCTTCACGTAGTTTGCGTTGGTGAGCAGCACAACCACATCTTCTTCGATGATGAGGTCTTCGTCGCTGATCTCTTCTACTTCGTCAACTATCTGGGTCCTGCGCTTGTCCCCATAGGCCTCCTTAATCTCCAGGAGCTCCTTGCGAATTATGCCGAAGATCATCTTTTCCGAAGCTAAAACGGCCCTGTAATATTCGATATCTTTCAGAAGGGCACGTCGCTCTTGGATGATTTTGTCCCTCTCAAGCCTGGTGAGTCGCTCGAGCTTCGTGTCCAGTATGGCATTGGCCTGGATTTCGTCGAGTCCGAACCGCTCCACGAGTCCCTTGCGAGCTTCCTCGGGCGATGCCGAAGCTCGAATGAGGGCGATTACCTCGTCCAGGTTCGCCAGAGCGATCTCCAAACCGGCGAGGACGTGGGCTCGCTCTTCGGCTTTCTTTAGGTCATGTGTGGTTCTCCTGATCACAACCTCTTTCCGGTGCTCGAGGTAGTGTCCGAGCATCCCTTTCAGGTCGAGCACCACCGGCTTTCCGTGGACGAGGGCCAGCATGATCGCACCGAAACTTTGTTGAAGAGCGGTGTGCTTGAAGAGCTGGCGCAACACGACTTCGGGGTCCGTATCTTTGCGTACTTCCACCACAACCCTCAGGCCGGTCTTGTCGCTTTCATCTCTCAGGTCCGAAACGCCCTGGATTTTCTTATCCCGGACGAGAAGGGCTATTTGCTCTACCAGGTTAGCCTTATTAACCTGATATGGAAGTTCATCTACGATGATGACGTTCCTTTGCTTTTGCCGTTCGATGCGAGTTTTCGCCCTCACGGTGATGATGGAGCGACCCGTAGTATAAAGCGTCCTTAAGCGATCCCGGCCGGTTATGAGCCCACCGGTAGGAAAATCCGGTCCCTTTATGTACTCCATAAGCTTCTCGTTTTCCGCTTGGGGGTCGTCTATCAAGGCGACCAGGGCATCTACCACTTCTCCGAGATTGTGCGGGGGTATGTTCGTCGCCATCCCGACAGCGATACCAGACGAACCGTTTATCAGGAGATTCGGTATTCTCGCGGGCAATACCACGGGCTCTTTCAACGTGTCGTCGAAGTTGGGCCCGAAGTCCACGGTTTCTTTCTCGATGTCGGCCAGGAGCTCGCCAGCTATTTTGGCCATCCGCACCTCGGTATAACGCATGGCGGCCGCGGCGTCGCCGTCAACCGAGCCGAAGTTTCCGTGACCGTCCACCAGCGGGTACCTCATGTTGAAGTCCTGCGCCATCCTTACGAGGGCGTCGTAAACAGCCATGTCACCGTGGGGATGGTACTTGCCGAGGACCTCTCCGACGAGGCGGGCCGATTTTTTGTGCGGTCTGTCGTGGCGCATCCCCTGTTCGTACATGGCGTACAGGATGCGCCTCTGTACCGGTTTGAGCCCATCTCTGACGTCGGGAAGAGCTCTGGACACTATTACGCTCATCGAGTAATCAATGTAGGAGCGCTTCATCTCCTCCTCGATGAAGGTCTCGACTATCCCCGCATTTGTCGCCATGATGTCACCTCCGCCGCGCGAAAGCTGGAACTATGCGATGGTATCCAGGTTCTTTACAAGATGAGCGTGGGTTTCGATAAACTCTCGCCGCGGCTCCACCTTGTCTCCCATTAAAATCGTGAAAATCTCGTCGGCGACCATCGCGTCCTGAACCGTTACTTGCTTAAGGGTTCTGGTCTCGGGATCCATGGTCGTCTCCCACAGCTGCTCGGGATTCATCTCCCCAAGTCCTTTGTACCTTTGGATGTCTACGCCGTCTCTGGAATGCTTACGCAAGTAACGCTCAAGCTCCTCGTCGCTGTAAAGATAAGTTATGGCCTTGCCTTTCTTGACCGCGTACAGGGGTGGCTGGGCGATGTACAGGTAGCCCGCATCGACGATGCCGGGCATGTACCGGTAAAAGAAAGTCAGTAAAAGCGTACGAATATGGCTTCCGTCGACGTCGGCGTCGGTCATGATGATGATCCGGTGATATCGAGCTTTGGATAAGTCGAAGTCCTCGCCCACGCCAGTACCCACTGCGGTTATGATGGCCCGAATTTCCTCGTGTGCCAGTGCCTTATCGAGCCTGGCCTTCTCAACGTTCAGTATCTTACCTCGCAGGGGCAGGATAGCTTGAAACCGCCTGTCTCTCGCTTGTTTAGCTGATCCCCCAGCCGAATCCCCCTCCACGAGGAAGAGCTCGCACTCCCTGGGGTCCCGCGAGGTGCAGTCGGTGAGCTTGCCCGGCAGTGAGGTAACCTCAAGAGCTCCCTTACGTTTGGTAAGTTCCCGGGCCTGTCGTGCGGCCTCCCTGGCACGTTGAGCTACCACCGACTTCTGGGCTATCTTCTTGGCCAGGGCCATATCCTCGGCGAAGTACTGGGTGAGAACGTCGGTGGTAACCGCCTGGACGATTCCAGCTACCTCGGAGTTCCCTAGTTTTGTCTTGGTCTGACCCTCAAACTGAGGCTCCTTCACCTTGACATGAAGGACGGCGACCATCCCTTCGCGAACGTCTTCTCCGGACAGATTGGGATCGGATTCCTTTATGACGCCTCCTTTTCTCGCCAGGTCATTAATCACCCTGGTCAAAGCGGCCTTGAAGCCGCTTTCGTGAGTGCCACCCTCGGCAGTCCTGATGGTGTTAACGAACGAGAGCAAGTTTTCGAGGTAGCCGTCGTTGTACTGAATGGCGAACTCGACGGAAACCCCTTCCCGCTCAGCTGAACCGTAAATGGGGATAGGGTGTAATACATCTTTGTTCTTGTTCAGGGCAAGGACGAACTCGCGGATCCCACCCTCGAAGGCAAAGATGTTTTCCTTACCGTCCCTCTCGTCCTTGAGGGTGATGGTAAGTCCCTGCTGAAGGTAGGCTAGTTCTCTAAGACGCGCAGCTACTCGTTCGTAGTCAAAAATGGGGTTTTTAAAGATCTTGGGATCTGGCAAAAACCGAACGTATGTGCCGGTGCCCTCGGCATCGCCGATTCTCTTAAGAGGCTTTACGGTTTTGCCCCGCTCAAACCTGATATAGTAGCGCCCTCCATTTACCATCACTTCAACTTCAAGGAACTGCGAGAGGGCGCACACCACCGAAGCACCCACTCCGTGAAGACCGCCCGTCGCCTTGTAGTAGACGTTGCCCCCGAACTTGCCCCCAGCGTGAAGACGGGTGTAAACCACTTCCACTGCGGGGATACCGGCCTTGGGGTGGATGTCCACGGGGATTCCCCGTCCGTTGTCCCTCACCGAGACGCTTCCGTCCTGGTGGAGGACCACATCGATCCGGTCGCAGTAGCCATTCATGGCTTCGTCGACGGCGTTATCGACGAGCTCGTTTATGAGGTGATGGAGTCCCTCGGAGCCGGTGTTCCCGATGTACATTCCCGGCCGTTGCCGGACGGCTTCGAGTTCCTCCAGGATCTGTATTTCGCTTGCAGCGTACCCATTGGGTCCGTTTTGAGTTTTGGCCATAGCTTTCAAACCACCCCTGAGATGTTAGCACAGCTCTGCAAGGCCGCCAAAGAAAGTTCTACAGTCGCCGGGCCCGCAAGGAAATGGTTGCGGGTGACAAGAAGGACAGGTAGATCTCATTGTTGCATATCACCAGGGAGCGGTGGTCACTGTCTCCAATTACCGTCATTTTCCCCCGCGCCCGAAGCGACGAGACGAGATCTCGGTTGCTTCTGGATTTGAGAGCTTCCTGCCACGGAACCACGCACACGATGCTTTCCACCGGCACCATTACGCCCCCGCCGATATCCAGGCCCGGAGTGCTCACGAAGGATTCATCTCCTTGAGCAGCTTAAAGTACTTCTTACCAAGAATTCTTTCCAGTAGAGCATCGCCTATCTCGCTAAAGGGGCATCCAGCCCGAACCGAGGCCAGCTTCTCCAGAGCCTCAGCAAGAAGCTTACGTCTTGCATGGTCCTTTGTCTTAATGCTAAAAGCACGGATCTGCCCGAGCAAAAGATGCTCCACGTGAGAACGGGCCGCCAGAAGGACGGCCGGGTGTACCGGACCTACCTGTCGGCAGATCTCTCGCCACCCTATGGAGGGCTGGGCCCACAATAGAGTCCAAGCTTGGAGATAGGCCTTTCTTTCTCTTCTGGTCCTGCAATAGGGACAATCGGTACCCGGCTTTCGTAGCGTCCCACAGTGAGGGCAGCTGGAGTAGCCGTCGGACAGGAGCCGCTCGGTTCTACAGTTCAGGGCGTTGTACCAACCAAGAAAGGCCTTCCTGAGTTTTTCGTCTTGAATCTCGAGAAAAAGAGGCGACGGGCGTAACTGGTCCGGTTGCCCCGCCGAAGGTTGAGGGGTACGACGAGAGATTTCACCGTTTGCTCCCGTTATGCAGCCAGGCGCTGCCGGGTGCCGGGTGCGGGTATGTTCCATCGCCCGTCTTCCCTGCGATGAGGCAGGTTTTCTCTCCACCACAAAGCGGAGATCTTGAAATCCGGCGCTGGGCAAAGCTGCGTTCAGTTTTTGCAGGAGCTCCTCTTTCATGAATGTGAGCTCCTGCGCCCACACGGGCGAGGACGTTTTTACCGTGAGTACGCCGTTCTGTACGTGTAGAACTTGGGCGTGACGCGCGATGCGCTGTCCGACGACGGAGTCCCACAGCTCGTATACCCGGTACCGGCTTGCCGCGGCGAGTTTACCGTCCCTTTCCAGTGCCCTACAGAGAATCTCGTATGTGGTCTCGAACCCCGCATTACCCACCGGCATTCGTCTCTCCCCTCACACGCTAGGCGCCTGGTTTCATGGGCATGACCACGAAAGTGGGCTTAACCGGTGAGTCGTCGTCCAGCGGTTCGATGGCCAGCGGGCTGACTTCGCCAGTAGCTTTTAGCACCGTCCGGGTTGTTCCCACGCCTTTGGCTGCGAGAAGGGCGTAACGGTGCTGGATGCATATTTCCATCTCGTCCCCTTCTACCTCTGCGGGGATTTCCTCCTCCATCCTGCCTTTGTCGCTGGAACCTGCCCTCACGGTAACGCTGCTGGAACCGATGCGAAGCCGCATAGCCTTATCTTCTTCACTTGCTAACACCGAAGCTCGTGATGCCGAGGCGATTAACTGCTCGGTATCCACCCTCACCTGGGTGCGGAAAGACTTGGGAATAACCTGCTGGTATGCATAATATTGACCCTCGATTAATCTGGCGAAAGCGCTCACCGGCCCCAAGGAAAAGAACGCGTGGCTCTGACCAACACGGATGTGAACGGACTTTTCGTCCTGGTCGTCAAGGAGAGACGCCAGATCCTGTAGCACTTTAGCCAGGACTATCACACCGATTTCTGGACTTTTCACCGCTGTTCTCGCCACGGCCAGTGAAAACAGATCGGTGCTAACCATTCTCAACTCGTTATCCTTGACTTCCATAAAACACGCAGCCCAGAGAGGCCTCGCAGCATTCGCTACCGCGCAAGCTGTCCCTACTTCTACCATCCTGCGGAAGACGTTTTTGTCTAGCACGATCTCGTAATCATCGCTCTCTTCCGGCCACGGTGGGAAGTCTTCTCCGGGGCTCGCGTTTATGTACATTTTCGATGTTCCAGATGCTATAAGAAGCGACCACTCCGACTCGGAAAGACTCATCCTCACTTCACCGGAGGGAAGAGTCCTTATGACATCCTGCAGCAGTTTCGAATTAACTGTCATAGATCCGGCGCTTTCGCACTGACAGGGAATGGTGACTTTAATCCCCCAATCGAGGTTCATGCCGCAAACCGTAATCTGCCCGGAGGTTCCTTCTATGAGGATATTCTTCAACACTGGTAGCGTAGCTCTGGCCGGAATGGGCTTGGAAGCGGTTTGAACGAGCCACGAGAGTGATGATCTATCTAAGCTGAATTCCATCCTAAAACCCCCGTTTCTGTAACTGAGCAAAGGACGTCCTCGTGAAGAACCTTCAAGGTCTTCCTCGTCCCATCAACTTCTTTTCTAGTTGAAGAAAGCTTCAGTCGTAATACTAGGGTCTGTGGACGGTGTTCGAAGTGTTTATTAACCCTGTCCAAGTGATATTCCTTCTTGTTGATGATCTTGTGGAGAGGCTGTTGACTGCCGGTTGAAAAGACGGCAGGTCTCAAGCATCCACACTTTCGTCGACATCGTCCACCTATTTTCCCCAAACTATCAACGTGAGTTCCACAACATTTATCAACACCCGGCCATCGAAAGGGACATCCTTTTATGACTCCTGGAGCTTCTTTGTCAAAAGGTCAATGACGCAAGCAAGGGACGAATCGCTTTTGATCTCCTGAGCGATCTTTTCGCAGGCGTGAAGGACGGTCGTGTGGTCGCGCTTACCGAACTCTTCGCCAATGCGGGGTAAAGAAGCGTCGGTGAGTTGTCTTGCCAGATACATCGCTACCTGGCGCGGGAAAGCTACGTTCTTTGAGCGACGCTTATCCCACATATCTTCCAGGTCGATGTTGTAATGACTTGCGACGATCTCCTGGATTCGACGGATGGTGACGGGTCGGCGCGGCTCGTCAGGGACGAGGCCCCGAAGCACTTCGCGACACAAGGCTACGTCCAGTGGCCTCCGGTTCAGGGAAGAGTACGCGAGGACTCTGATGAGCGCCCCTTCCAGTTCCCGGATATTGGTGGGAATCCTCTCGGCTATGTACTGACAGACGTCCAGCGGAACCTCGACGCCCTCGAGCTCTCCCTTTTTTCTCAGGATAGCCACTCTCGTTTCAAAATCGGGCGGTTGAATGTCACATATGAGACCCCATTCGAAACGCGTCCTCAAACGGTGTTCGAGAGTGGCGATATCTTTTGGAGGCCTGTCCGATGAGATTACCAGCTGCTTGGAGGCCTGATGCAGCGCGTCGAAAGTATGGAAGAGCTCTTCCTGGGTAGCTTCCTTTCCGGCGACGAACTGGATGTCATCGATGAGCAAGAGGTCTACTCCCCTATACCGGTTTCGGAATTGAGGAGTGCTGCCTTCCTGGATGGCGGTGATGAGGTCGTTAGTAAAGGTTTCCGACGATACATAGCAGACGCGAAGGCGCGAGTGATGGGCTATAACGTACTGAGCAATAGCTTGCATGAGGTGGGTCTTGCCCAGGCCGACGCCGCTGTAAATGAACAGCGGGTTGTAAATCTTAGCTGGCGACTCGGCCACCGCTAGCGCCGCTGCGTGAGCAAAGCGGTTGGACGCGCCGACGATGAAATTCTCAAATGAATAACGGGGGTTCAGTATCCGAAGCTGTTCTTCGTTGTGGGGCGCCGCTCTTTTTATCGCCTTAGCTTGATTATCGTCGTCGAAAAGAGTTTTCTTAGAGGCCTTGTCGGGCTCCTCTACCTGAAACCGGATAGGACACGGCTTACCCGAGATTTCCTGCCAAATTGATGCGAGCACGTCCTTGTACTTGCTTTCTATCCACGAACGTGCGAATTCGGAAGGCACAAGGATGGTCAGGGCACCATCACCGGACTGGAGCGGGCGGGTTTCTCTGAGCCACCGCTCGAAAGATGGGTTGTTGAGCCGCGCCGAGGCGGTAGAAAGCACTTTTTCCCAGGTGTTCTCGACAAAGCTTGACATACCGGGTCTTTCCTTTCGCATTTACTATGCATACGAAGCGCAGAACAAGTGACCCCATGCTGACGGAGGTATGCGAGAATGCATATGCCTCCGTTGATACAAGGGGCGCCGCATCTCTTTACTATATTCAGTTGATGATGGGTCCGGGGCATGGCCTGGTGCCAGGCGTTCGGGCCAGTGTCCCGGGTTGAATAAAGATCCCACAGCTTATTCACAGACTTATCAACAGATGTGGATAAAGGCCAGAAAACGCCGGGTTTTTGCCGGCGTTTCCTTATTTCGTTGTTCGCTCGGAACCAGATTCCCCATGAAACTATATCAGGATAGGCAGGTTCGGAACAAGGGATGTAATGGAAAATAAGACCCCTCTGTTTGACACACATTTTGCTGGCAAGATATAATTCTTTCCGATTCCTGGCTTTGGGTTCCAGGAGCGGATCCGGCGGTGGAGGGATAAGTAGAATGAAGCGGACGTATCAACCGAAGAAAAGGAAGAGGCAACGAACTCACGGGTTCCTCGCAAGGATGTCGAGCGCCGGAGGACGAAAGGTTATCGCAAGGAGAAGGCGGAAAGGTCGTGTTGTCCTCAGCGCTTGAGAGGATGGGCGGTTTCCGTTTTAATGGGATCTGCATTGACTTCGCATATGCCGGAGCTCGTCAGTGCGGTGACCGGCGAGATGTGTCCGAGGAATGATGGGCAGATTCAAACCCGCGTCGTTTCCCCAGGTTATGGAGAAGGGCCGGTCTCGAGCGAACCGGTACCTGGTTCTTTACTATTTTCCGGAACCTGAAGATGAGGTGCGGCTTGCAATATCGGTGCCGCGGAAATCGGCAAAAGCGGTGGCGAGAAATCGCGTCAGGCGGAGAGTACGGGAGGTTTTTAGGGTAGCGGTAAGCAATCTTAAAGCGGCGGGACAGTTCGCTTTCATAGTCAGGAGAAACGCTATTTCCGCAAGCTACCGGGAGCTCGACTGGGCGGTGAAGGACGTACTGAGAAAAATGGATCTGTGGAATGGTGATGGCGGTGCGTAGGATTGCCGGGAGGGTTCTTGTAGGACTGATCGACGCCTACAGGCGTTGGATTTCCCCTCTTAAAGGACCTACCTGTCGCTTCTATCCTTCCTGTTCGAAGTACGCCCGGGACGCCATCGTAATCCACGGGCCTGTGTATGGGCTCCTTTTGGCAGCCTGGAGGGTGCTTCGCTGTAACCCTCTGTCACGAGGGGGGTACGATCCCGTGCCCGGGTCCAGAGACGACAGAGCGCTGAGCCGGCAAGAGAGGGGGCTTTAAATTGTCATATCTGGTCAATGCGATGGTCGCGGTACTCGACTTCTTTTACGGGTTGACATCCAGCTGGGGACTGGCGATTATTCTCTTGACTTTCGTCGTAAGGCTCATCATCTTGCCCCTGAGCATCATGCAAGCTCGGGCCAACCAGCGGTTGCAGGAACTGCAACCAGAGCTGCAGCGTATCCAGAAGAAGTATAAGGATGACCCAGAAAGACTCAATCTCGAACTGGCGGATCTTTATCATCGTTACCGGGTGAACCCGGCGTCCGGGTGTCTTGTTTTCCTCGTTCAATTGCCGATTCTCTTAGGGATAATCCGGGCTCTGGAAGCTCACACCGCGTTGAAATCCGCGACTTTCCTCGGGATTACGCTGGGACAGCCGGAGAGACTGTGGCTTCCTCTGATTACGGTCGCCACCACGTATATCGCGTTTAAGTTGACGCCGTCGATGGGCGGAGGGGCGCAGGCCTCCCAACAGACGGCGATGATGGTAGCTTTGCTCGCCTTGATGTTCTTTTTCTCTTTCCGGTTCTCGGCGGCGGTTGCTTTGTACATCATCGCGGCCAACGTGTTTGGACTCTTCGAGAGGCTCGTGGTTCCAGTGCCCGGCAGCGATAAGGAAGGTGTAAGCGCCCGTGAAAAGCGTGGAGGTCAAAGGGAGGACAGTTGAGGAAGCTATCGACGAAGCATTGAAATTGCTGGGTGTACCGAGAGAATGGGTCGAAGTGGAGGTGCTGGACGTACCTTCCAGGGGTATTCTTGGACTCGCGAGGAAAGACGCGAGGGTTCGAGTAACGGTGCAGCGGAGCAGAGCTGACCTGGCGAGAGAGTTTATAGAGGGGATCGTCCGGCGTATGGGTGTCGATGCCGCCGTCGAGGTTAGGAGAGCTGGAGGAGCTCTTCACGTCGACGTAGTGGGCAAGGACGTAGGTTTTCTCATAGGAAAGCGCGGTCAGACCCTGCAGGCTCTGGAATACCTGCTGAAGATCGCTACCGCGGGGTCCGAAGGGGGCGACGAGCAGCTCGTCCTGGACGTGGGGGGATACAGGCGTCGCAGGGAAAGGCAACTGGAGGATCTGGCTAACAGAGCTGCAAGGCAGGTCATGAGGACCGGGAAGCCCGTTATGCTGGAGCCAATGGATGCGCGGTCCAGGCGCACGATCCACCTGGCGCTTCAGCGACATCCCGGTGTGTCTACGCACAGCGAAGGGGAGGAGCCGAACAGGCGGGTTATCGTATCTCCCAAGACATAGGGGTAGGAAGAACTAGGGGAAGGGTGAGCTCCGGCCTTTTTGAGCCGGGGCTTTTTCATCGAGGCGGAAGGAGTCTGCTGGGGTGGGAACTCCCGGGAAAAGCGGTTTATCGAAAGTCCGGGGTTGAGGAGGGGAGTTTGGAGAAGGGAAAGTCTGGCGTGGTTAGCTGTAAAGGAGGTGGAATGCTTTGGAACAGGCCGATTGGATGCAGGGCGAGACCATCGCGGCGATTGCCACACCGAGAGGGACGGGAGGAATAGCCGTCGTCAAGATCTCCGGCAAGGATGCGGTCGCGGTTGCCGCAGGCTGCCTGTCGGCGCGGGGTGCGAAGAGACTTTCAAGGGCCCGGGGTTACACCGTGTTTTTTGACCGGGTGGTGTCGCCGGAGTCGGGGGAAACCATCGATGAGGTCATCGTTCTGGTGATGAGATGTCCTCGTTCGTACACAGGGGAGGATGTGGTCGAACTGCAGTGTCACGGCGGGGAGCTTGTGGCAGAAAAGGTACTCGATGCCGTGCTGTCTCGGGGGGCGAGGATGGCGGAGCCTGGGGAGTTTACCAGGAGAGCTTTCCTGAACGGAAAGATCACCTTGGACGAAGCTGAAGCGGTGCTGGATGTGGTGTCGGCGAGGACGGACCGGGCGTTACGGCAAGCTTTCCTTCGCCTTGAAGGGAAACTCGGGAAGTCGGTGCTGGAGTGTCGGGAAAGAATAGCGGCTGTCCTGGCGAGGGTCCAGGGGGCGCTGGATTTTCCCGACGACATTTCCCTGAAGGATGAAGAGGTCGTTCCTGTCCTCGAGAAAGTCACCGGTGAAATCGATTCCATGCTCAGGGACGGGGTGCTGGGGCTCGCCCTGACATCAGGCGTAGAGCTTACGCTGGTGGGACGGCCGAACGTCGGTAAGTCGTCCCTTTTCAATGCGCTTATAGGTGAGGACCGGGCGATCGTCACGGAAATCCCCGGTACCACCCGGGATCTTTTGAGGGAGCGAGTGGAGTGGGCGGGGATTCCGGTGGTGCTGGTGGATACGGCTGGCCTCCGGGAGACACGCGAGATAGTAGAGGCCATTGGGGTTGAACGTGCCAGGAAGGCGGCGGAGGAGTCGTGGGCGGCCCTCTATGTGGTCGACGGGAGTCAACCCCTTACCGGTGAGGACTGGTATTGGCTGGAAAGGTGGCGGGACCGCAGGGTCGTAGTGGTCCTCAATAAGTCGGATATAGCTGCAGAGCACGTCAAAAGGGAAGTCTCGGCTCTCGTAAGCGCAAAGACCGGGTTTCCGGTAGTGGAGGTTTCGGCGCGGATGGGATGGGGCGTGGAAAGGCTGAAGGAAACCGTGGTTGGGATGTTCGGGGGGGCGGAGCGGGAATCGGTGGTGCCGGGGAGCGCCAGGCAGGTGGCGTGTTTGAGGCGAGCTCGGGAAGCTCTCGTCAGGGCTTTGCAGTCCTGGAGGGAGGGTTGGACCTGGGACGTGGTGGCATCGGAGATGGAGGAAGCTTGTCGCCGACTGGACGAGCTCACGGGCTCTCGGATCAGCGAGGATGTGTTGGATGAGATATTCTCTCGTTTTTGCGTCGGCAAATGACCCTCACTAAACGGGCGTATAGATGTACGGGGGCCTGGACAATTAGCAGTTAAAATATGTTTAGGTAGTGTGCTCAACAGAAGACGCATGCTCAAGAGATCCACTAAAAGGTCGAAGACGAAGGCAGCGGGGAGCTGCGCGCGCAGATGCGTCGGGCTCCTGGGCGGGAGCTCGCGGTGTAGCGGGCGAAGTAGAGATTAGGAAGGAGTAGCTTATTGTTGGAATACACCGGATCAAGGATCATAGGAAGCTGCGATGCATGCGTGGTGGGCTCGGGACACGCGGCGTGTGAAGCAGCTTTAGCTTTGTCGCGTCTGGGCAAATCCGTGATCATGGTGACGCTTAATGCGAATAACGTAGCTGGCATGGCGTGCAACCCCGCTATCGGAGGTCCAGGGAAGGCGCAGATAGTAAGGGAGATCGATGCTTTGGGCGGGGAGATGGCTCTTGCCGCGGACGAGGCGTGCCTCGAGATTCGAGTTCTGAACCAGTCGAAGGGACCGGCGGTTCAGTCCCTGAGGGCGCAGTGCGACAAGAGAGTCTATAGCGGACACATGAAGGCAGCTTTGATGAAGGAAGGGCGAATTGCCGTCGTGCAAGGTATGGTCACCACGGTTCTGACGGGGGACAGAGCCGTGGAGGGCGTGATGCTTTCCGACGGGCGGAGGGTCCTGGCCAGGGCGGTGGTATTGGCTACGGGTGTGTATCTGGAATCGAGGACGATAGTCGGTGAGGAGGTCAGGGTATCGGGACCGATGGGCGAACCCTCTGCGAGAGGGCTTTCGGCGTCTCTGGTAAAACTCGGCCTTGAGATAGGGAGGTTCAAGACCGGGACATCACCCAGGGTTCGCAGGGACAGCGTGGCGTGGAACAGGGTGCGCAAAGAAGAAGGGGCTCTGGTCCCGCTGGCCTTCTCTTTCATGTCCGTACCCAGATTGTGGGATTTCGATGCATGCTATTCGACGGAGACCTGCGAAGCGACACACGAGATCATCCGGGCCAACGTTTCCCGGGCACCTCTTTTCAACGGGACCATCGTGGGTACCGGACCGCGGTACTGCCCTTCGATAGAGGACAAAGTAATGAGGTTTCCCGAGCGGAAACGGCATCTTGTGTTTCTGGAGAAGGAATCGAAAGATTCCGACGAGATCTACCTCCTCGGCCTATCTACAAGTCTTCCCGTGGATGTGCAGGAGGAGATGCTCAGGACGATCCGGGGGCTGGAGCGAGCGGTGATCACCAGGCCGGGCTATGCCATCGAATACGATTACGTTCTTCCAAACCAGCTAAAACCTAGCCTCGAGACGAACGGGGTTCCCGGGCTGTTTTTGGCGGGGCAGATATGCGGGTCTTCGGGGTATGAGGAAGCTGCAGCTCAGGGGCTCATCGCCGGCATTAACGCCTCCCGGTATTTAGACGGGAAGGAGCCGCTGATCCTGGGACGGGATCAGGCATACATCGGCGTGCTCATCGACGATCTCGTTTCGTCACCTATAAATGAGCCTTACAGGATGTTGACGGCCAGGGCGGAATACAGGTTGCTGCTGAGGCAGTCCAACGCCGACCTCAGGTTGACGCCCATCGGAAGGGAGATTGGCCTGGTGTCCGATGAAAGATGGGCGGTTTTTGAGCGGAGGCGGCGGCAGATCGAGCGTGGGCGAAAGCTCCTGGATCAAGAGCTCCGGGGTAGACGAGCGGGGGATTACCTGAGGAGGCCTGGTAGTTCTATAGGGGAGCTAATGCGGGACATACCGGAACTTCACGAGCTTGACCCGGATGTCCTTGAGGAAGTGGAGACTGAAGCCCGGTACGCGGGTTTCATACAAAGACAAGAAAGCGAAGTCAGGCGGCTGGAGAGATGGAGCGGGAAGAGGATTCCCCCAGGGCTGGACCCGGACCTGGTGCCGGGACTTTCCCGGGAAACGAAAGATAAGATAAGACGGTATCGCCCTGCTACTCTGGGCAGAGCTGCAGACCTCGGTGTTTCGCCCGTGGATATCCTGGTACTGGGCGCGTATCTTCAGCGGACGGCGGGCCGGGCGTGAGTAATGACCCGGGCGAAATGGGACGCGGGTTGGCGGCATTTCGGTCCTCAAGTAACAGTCTAAGCGCAGCTGACCCGCATGATAGGAGGCGCGATCTTGGCCGTGAGGGTGACGGGAAGGGTTGGCGGAGGCGCGGACGAGGTCGTGTCCTTTGCGCTACGGGCTCTGGCGGAGATGAGGCTGCCCGTAAAAGAGGAGTTTGTAAGCCAGATTCTCGCTTGGGTGCAGGTCTGGAGGAGCTGGAGTGGAAGGAGAGTGACGGGGCTCGAGTCACCCAGGGAGGTCGGGGTAAGATTGATTGCCGACTCCTTTGCATTTCTGTACGCGCTCGCCCCGGGTGCTGGGGAGCTTTGCTGCGATGTGGGGTCGGGCAACGGATGGCCCGGACTGGCCCTTAAAGTTCACGAACCTTCGGTACGTCTTGTGCTGTTGGATGCGAAGAGATCTTCGTGCGAGTTCCTTTCTGCGGTGGTGCGGGCAATGGACGTGAAGGACGTGGAAGTGTGGCAGCGGAGGGCCGAAGATGTCGGGAGAGATCGCCGGACGAGAGAGGTGTTTTCCGTCGTGGTCTCTAGGGCCGCAGGGAAGCTTCCGGTGGTGTTGGAGATCGGCGCGCCTCTGGTCAGGATCGGCGGGAAGATAGTCCTGTGGCTCGGGCCGGAGAGCGTAATTGGGATGGATGGGACGGGCGAGGGGGACAAAGTGCGGGACAGTTTGGATTGCCTGGGGCTCGCCGGTCCCGAAATCCGCCGGTATTGGCTCCCCGAAGGCGAAGGGGAACGCGTGCTGGCCGTGTATCGGAAGGAACGGCCTTCCGAGGCGAGGTTTCCCCGGACGGCCAGAGCTATCAAGACGAGGCCGCTGTGGCGGGGTTCTCAAGTCTGAACGAAGTGGTCCGGGCGCGGGGGACGTGGGGCGGTTTGGTTTCGGAGCTACGGAGGTGGCACGGTAGGGCGGGCGGGTAGGAGGAGGGAAGGGTCTACTGGCGAATCCTTCCATGGGAGATGGGACAATGGGTCGAATTGCGGTGAGGGAGATATATGCGCAGATACCAGTAGAGATTCCTTTGCGAAGTATTAGGAGGCGGGAGGATTCGGTGCCCCCTTCGGAGGCGTTTATGAGGGAAAGGGCGGGGGGCGGAGGATCTCTGACGGGGGATGAGGGAGTGCTGGTGGTTCGGAAAGCGTCCGGCGGGTACGAGCTTCTCGCGGGCGACAGGGACTTTTTGAGGTGGGCCGCGTCGGGAAAGGAGACGGGGCCGGCCGTAGTCCTGGAATTGGAGGATGTCGAAGCCCTTTTTGTGCGGTTGGTTTTGGGTTCGAATAGGCGGGAGTTGAATCCGCTGGAGGAAGCGAGGATATATCAGCGGTTGACGGCGGAATTCGGGATGTCTCAGGAAGAGATCGGAGCTGAAATCGGAAAGGTTCAATCCACGATAGCTAATAAGCTGAGACTGCTGAGACTCGAAAGGGAGATCCAGGAAGGCATCAGGAGCGGTCAGATCGGGGAAAGACACGCCAGGGCGCTGTTGCGCTTGGATGACCCGGAGCTCAGGCTGAGGTTGTTCAGAGAGTGCGTACGCAAGAGTTGGTCAGCTGAGGAAATGGAACTCGCGGTGGCGGTAAAGAGCGGGATAAGATCGCCGCTTCAGGCGAAGAATCGCCGGAGGGTGGGCATATACCGGGATCTCAGAATCTTCCAGAATTCGTTGCGGCAAATCGCCAGGGAGATGCTGCGAGCTGGCCTCCGTTGTGAGGTGGCCGAGGAGGACTCGGGAGGAAGGTGGGTCTTTAAAGTGGCGGTGTCCGTGGAAGAGGAGGCAAGCCGTGGCAAGACGGTAGGTGGCGGGAGTCAGGCAGGGCGACCCGATGTGTCGGAGAGGACGTAGGGGTGATCGACCCGGGTGAGGACGCGGGAGCGGGTCGCGGAGGGGCGAACCCTCCGTTTTTGATTTTTAGAAGGGTTTAGTGATGTTCCGGAGAAGAGAGGGAATGGCGGGAGGTGAGAAACCTGTCGAGAGTTGTAGCTATCGCCAATCAGAAAGGTGGCGTTGGGAAGACCACGACGGCGGTTAACCTGTCTGCCTGTTTGGGCGAGATGGGCAGGACGGTGCTGGTGGTGGATAACGATCCTCAGGGGAACGCCACCAGCGGACTGGGGATAGACAAAAACTCGGTGGAAGTTTCGCTATATGACTGTCTTATGGGCAACGCCGACCCGTCCCGCGTGTTAAGGGCAACGCCGTACCAGGGGGTGTGGCTTCTCCCTTCCTCGATTCACCTGGCCGGTGCTGAAGTGGAAATGGTGAGCGCGCCAGAGAGGGAGTCTCTGCTGAGAAAGGTCGTGGGGCGAATCAGGGCGAACTACGATTTCGTCTTCATAGACTGCCCGCCTTCGTTGGGCCTCTTAACGGTAAACGCGCTGGTCGCCGCCGACTCGGTGCTCATTCCGATTCAGTGCGAGTACTACGCTTTGGAAGGACTGACGCAGCTTTTAAACACGATCAAGCTGGTGAGGAGTCGGTTGAATTCGGGCCTTGAGCTGGAAGGTGTGCTCCTTACGATGTTCGACGGGAGGACAAACCTTTCGATGCAGGTTGCGGATGAAGTAAAGAAGTACTTCCGGGAAAAGGTGTATAGGGCGGTTATCCCACGGAACGTGCGGCTGAGCGAAGCACCGTCCTACGGGAAACCCATCAGCGTTTACGACCCGAGGTCCAGAGGTACCGAGGTGTACAGGGAGCTGGCGGAGGAGGTGGTCAGGCGTGTTGAAGAGAGGTTTGGGGCGCGGGATTGACTCGCTGATTCCGCCGGTAGAGCCGGAGCCGGGAGAGGCCACCGTTGAAGTGGCGGTATCTGAGATCGACCCGAACCCGTTTCAGCCGCGGCGGGAATTTAGCCAGGAGAGCCTTGAGGAGCTGGCGGCGTCGGTGAGGGAGCATGGGGTTCTGCAGCCGCTGATCGTGCGGAGGGTAGGGGGACGTTTTCAGCTAGTCGCGGGGGAACGGCGGTTGAGGGCAGCTCAGATGGCAGGGTTGGCCCGGGTTCCTGCGGTCGTGCGTACGATGGACGACAGGCAGGCTATGATAGTGTCTCTCGTAGAGAATCTGCAGCGTGAGGACCTGGGACCCTTGGAAGAAGCGGAGGCGTTTCGCCGTCTGATAGAGGAATTCGGGTTGACTCAGGAACAAGCGGCGGAGCAGGTGGGCAAATCCAGGTCGGAAGTGGCGAATACGCTGAGGCTTCTCAAGCTTGAGCCGGAGGCCAAGAAGCTTCTGGAGGAAGGGAAGATTACGGCGGGTCATGCCAGGGCGCTGGTGGGGCTGGAGCCGGAGCGTCAAAGGGAGATCGCCAGGATGGTGGCGTCCAAGAACCTGACTGTCCGGCAGGTTGAAGAGCTGGTGTATGGGAGGAGTAAGGAAAGGAAATCCCGGGGGTTTGTCCGGGTTCGGGAGGCCGAAGAGGTGCTGTCGGAAGCTTTGGGGAGTCCGGTAGTGGTTCAGCGCCGCGGCAACAGGGGCACCATCGCGATCTCGTTTTTCGGTGACGAGGATCTGGAGAGGCTGGTCGGTATTTTGACTGGAGGGGGCGAGGTTTGACGGAGGGGCGGCGGAGGCGCTTTGAGCCGCAAAGGGTTGGACTTTTTTGTGGATGTGGATGGTAAGGAAGGACAGCCAGTAACCGGTAGCGAGTCGAATGTTTCACGTGAAACATTAACACATTTTTACGGCTAGGAGGCACTTTTATGCTCAGACCGACCTGGGCCGAAATCGATCTCGACAACTTTTGCGAGAACATTAAAGCCGTCGCCAGCATAACCTCTCCATCTTCCGGACTTCTCGCCGTGATCAAGGCGGACGGCTATGGATGCGGTGCTGTCGCCTGCGCGCTAGCAGCTTTGACCGTGCCGGCGGTCAAGGGGCTGGCGGTGGCGACTCCCGAAGAAGCGCTGGAGCTCAGAGATGTGGGCGTCCCCGGCATGATTCTGGTCCTGGGCCCGTCAACCCCGGAAGCTATTTCCGAACTGGTCAAACGGGATATCTCCGTGACAATCACCGACATCCGGGGCGCCCAGGCGATGGAACGGGCGGGCCTTGATGCCGCGAGGAAATCCAGGCTCCACCTGAAGGTGGATACGGGAATGTCACGGCTAGGGTTTCGCCCGGGGCGGGAAATCGACGAGGCTTTGGCCATACTAAGCCGGAGCTCCGCAATCCAGCTCGAAGGCGTCTACACCCATTTTGCTGCGGCAGACGAGGACGAGGAATACACGAGGGCCCAGTGGGCTCTCTACCGGGACGCCCTCAACCAGTTGCAAGCAGCGGGTCTCCAGCCGCGCTACAGGCATGTCGCGAATTCCGCTGCGATTCTATGGCTGCCCGAATCCCACCTCGACCTCGTGCGTCCCGGCATAATGTTGTTTGGCTCGTTCCCCGGACAAAAAGTTCCAAAGAAGATACAACTCAAGCCGGTCATGAGCTTGAAAAGCCGGGTTGCCTACATGAAACGCGTCCCCGCGGGGACGAACGTGGGCTACGGGCGGGCCTACACTGCATCCGAAGACACCGCGATCGCGACGGTTCCCATCGGATATGCCGACGGATATCCGCGGCACCTGTCGAACATTGCTCCTGTGATAATCGGGGGAAAGAAGCACAGGCTGGCCGGGAGGGTGTGTATGGACCAAATCATGGTCGACACCGGACAGACCAGTTGCCAGCCGGGCGACGAAGTGATCTTGATCGGCGAGGACGGTTCGGAGAGAATAACCGTGGACGAGATCGCTTCCCTTGCCGGCACCATCCCTCACGAGATCCTGACGAGGATAGGCAAGCGCGTCCCCCGGACCTACCGGTTTAGGGGCAAGACCTACACATCTACAGGATCGCTGATCGAGGAATTCACCCGGCAACGCAAAGGATGCCTAGGCCTGGCGCAAGGATAAGCCGGATCACGACAGCGCGCGAGGGCAAAGAATTCCTGCGGTTCCCCTGCGGGAGGCAGGATTTCGGTATTTTTCGTCGAATTCACACCCTGGGATCGCCATCCCGGTGCGGATACGAGCGAAGCGGGAAGTAACGGCCCCCAGTGAAGCGAACGGCCTCTAGCTTTTCGACGAAATGAGGGACAGGCAGTGAGACACCGTAGCGGAACCAGACATTCCCCCGACAAACTGAGGGTGGCGAAGAGCACCGCTCCGAGGCCCATCACGCTCATGTACGTACCGACCACCGGCGAGCCCAAACGTCTTGTCACCTCTGCCAAAACCCTCAGAGGCCTTTGCGCCGTCCTCATCCTCTTCCTAACCTTCGTTAGCTGGCTGGCTTACTCCTGGCACAAGCAGGGAGTTGAGCTTGCGGAACTCCGGTATCTGCACAGCGTTGCGGAAGAGCAAAAAGCTGAACTCAAAGCCCTCCAGGAGCAGACCCGCACTCTCACGGAAAGACTCAGGCAGCTGGAGATCCTCGAAACCAAGATCAGGCAGTCTCTTGAGGCGGAGGGGGTATTGTCGCAATCTTTCATTTCCTCTGCTCTCGGCGTAGCCTCTCGGGAAACGGCGACCCTTCCCTCACGCTCTTCCGACGCGGTTCGGATAGCTAACCGCGACATTGGCAGGGTAATCCAGTTATCCGAGCAGGAGATTGCAGAGCTGGATAACAGCCTGTCCGGGCTAGAGTCCCGCTATGAGGACCTCGACAGCTATGCAAAAGAGGTGGTGCGGTGGCTGCGGGCACAACCGAATATATGGCCGACACGAGGCAGCGTCACCTCGAACTTCGGCTGGCGCCGGCATCCCATCACCGGACGGTATGAGTTTCATCCCGCTTTAGATATTGCCGCCCCATACGGCACGCCCATTGTGGCCGCGGCCGACGGCCGGGTTGAGTTTGCCGGGTATAGGTCTGGCTACGGCAGGACCGTGGTCATCAACCACGGCTACGGCATCAAGACCCTTTACGCCCATTGCTCTACCATCAAGGTGAGATACGGCCAAAACGTCGTGAGAGGGCAGCTCATAGCGACCGTTGGTGACTCGGGTACCGCCACGGGCCCCCACCTCCACTACGAGATCCACGTGTCGGGAGTGGCGGTGAATCCCTTTAAGTACCTCAAGTAGTTCACGTAGCGGGTCGCGAGGTTCCCTCTCGACTCCGGTGGGAAACAAAGTCCAAACATCGCGGCAAAGAAAGTCCTTGTCCAGGATACAACAGCTAAAAGACAATGAGAGGTGATAAGGTTGTTCGCTAAACCTGAAGCCCCCGCCAAGCCGGGACAAATCGAAAGCATCCTCGGGAAAGGGCTCCAAGTCAAAGGTACCATTTATTCCAAGGGCACATTGAGAATCGACGGGACCTGCGAGGGAACCATAGAAAGCGAGGCCGACGTCATTGTAGGCGAAAGCGCCGCGCTCAATTCCGACATAAAGGCTAGAAACGTTACGGTCGGCGGAACCGTTACGGGGAACATCGCGGTCTCCGGCAGGCTGGAGATCCTCCAAACCGGTAGAGTCAAGGGCGACGTCCACGTAGGGACCATCGTCATTTCCGAAGGCGGGCTGTTCCAAGGCAACTGCACAATGGAATCCAACTCGAAAGAACCGGAAACCAAGCTGTACCAGAAACCTCAGAACGCGGTGGCGACTCCGAAGGTCGAGCCCCCAAAGAAATAGGCAGGACCGTACACACGGTCTTGATACACATGGTTTAAGGTTTGGCAGGCCTGTTCGATGGGCCGAAAGTCCCGGACTTTCGATGGTCGCCAACTCCGCTCCAGCGGACCCGAGAGCCAAGTACCCGTCGCCCGCGGCAGCGCGAGCCTAAAGAGGGACCGGGCAGGCGAACCGTTAAAACAACAAACCTGGATCACACTAAAGATGCCAGGTTTCTTTTTCTGACGTCTTTCCTGGACGATAAACCCTACGGCTCGCCGAGGCGAACGGGCAACACAGGAGGGACCACGAGAACATGTACAGAGACCGGACCCACGCCGGCGAAGTCCTCGCCAGTCTGCTTACGGAATGGAGGGGTTACGACCCCCTGGTCCTCGGAGTGCCCAGAGGCGGTGTCATTGTGGCTTCCGTGGTCGCCGCATCCCTCGAAGCGCACTTGGACGTCATCGTCTCGAGGAAAGTGGGGGCCCCCGGAAACCCCGAGTTCGCGGTGGCCGCAGTAGACCCCGATGGCGAATTGTTCGTCGACCCGGAAAGTTTTGTCCCGGTCTCCCCAGAGTACCTGGAACGTGCTGCGGCGGCGGAGCGTCTGGAAATCTCGAGGCGGCTTAGGCTCTGGAGAGGAAACCGGCAAGAGCCCTTGATTACTGGCCGCATCGTGATAATGGTAGACGACGGCATAGCGACGGGGCTCACTGCCATGGCCGCCCTGACTTATCTAAGACGCAAATCGCCCTCCCGTCTCGTCCTTGCGGTACCGGTTGCCCCGGCTGATACGGTCGCTAAGCTTGAGCGGTACGCCGACGAAGTGGTATGCCCCCTCAAGCCCTCCCTTTTCTTTGCCGTCGGTGAGTGGTACGAGGACTTCACTCAGGTTACCGACGAAGAAGTAATAAAAGCTCTCGCCAGACACAACGAATGAATTCCCCTTACTCCCGCGCATATTTTCTTAAGGGGTGCCGGCGATCCTCGAGCACATCCGGGATATCAGAATCGACGCCTTTGCGGAAAACGGACACCATGCCCTTGCGGACGCGCTCAGGGTTGTCCTGAAGATCCAGGGACTCGAATCAAAACCCCTCAAAGTAGTTTGCATCGGAACCGACAGGTCAACGGGAGACTCCCTCGGCCCTCTGGTAGGTTCCATGCTAATCAGCGCGGGGTTTGCCGGCGAGGTATGGGGAACACTCGAAAGTCCCGTTCATGCAGTAAACCTCACCGAGATTATCCCGCGCGCGGCTGGTGGAGAATCTGCGGTGATAGCAGTCGACGCCTGCCTGGGGAGGAAGACCGAAGTCGGCTCGATAATGGTCGGAGTGGGGCCCGTGCTGCCCGGTGCGGGGCTTCGCAAGCGACTGCCCGGCATCGGTGATGCCCACGTAACGGGGGTCGTCAACGTCGGGGGGTTCATGGACTATGCCATCCTTCAGTGCACGCGCTTGTATACGGTAGTAAAGATAGCCTCTGTGATATCCCGCGGTCTCCTCATCGCCGCGGGGCAGGACCGGTTTCAAGACCACGCCCCCAGCCGCGGCCAACTCTTTACTATTCCCTGGGCCCGAGAGAACGCCTGACCTCATCCACCACCTCTTCCGGGGTGCGGCCCGCCGCCATAACCACCGGTGCCTCCCTTGAGTCGGTCACCCCCATGAAATCCGAGTCCAGGCCACTTACTACAATGGCGTGCGCGCCCAACGTGCGCAGGCTCTCGGGTCTCTTCAACTCGACCACCTCGAACCCGGCATCTTTCAGCGCGTCTTGAAACGGTTCGAGGCCGGGTTCTACCGCAACACGTGTCATTGAACACACCTCCCACCGGAATCCCGACAATATGCTTACCCCAGATAAGACCCGATATACGGAAGCCCGGAGGCACACTCTCTGGCCCGGGGCTGACCGGCATGATCTGAGACAGGAGCTTTGGCCTCCGCGTGGAAAACATACGTGGGGGGAAAACAGGTGAAACCGGTTCTTTCCCGGACCATCGCCCTATTGCGAACTGGAGATGTGGAGAAGGCCGAAGCCCTTCTGCAAGCTAGACTTTCCTCTGAGCGGAATGATCCCGCGTTAACCAATGCCCTCGGCGTTCTCCGCGCCTTCAGCGGACGTTACGACGAGGCCAGGGAACTATTTGAGGCATCTTTGCTCACGTCACGTAACAAAGCCAAAGTCCTGTGTAACCTGGGGAATCTGTGCCTGGTTAATAACGACCCGGAAGGGGCGTTGCGATACTATGCTCAGGCGATGGAAGCATCTTTCATGGCCCCGGAACCCCGGTACAATGCGGCCAGGGCGTACCAAGAAATGGGTCAGTTCGAGAAGGCCCTGCAGGCCATCCTTGACTACGACGACTGTCGAGCCTTCCAGCGACGCCTCGGCATCATAACATTCCTCACGGGGCTGCTGGCGATCGCATATGTTGCCGCGCTCATCCTGCACTGAAAAAAGCGAGGGTCTATCCCCATGCCCCTGATGGTGCCGTGGACCAGGAGCCCAGCATCCAGCCCCCATGGGCGAGAGCACCTACCTTCGTCCGCTGCCAGAACCACTAATGGGTCTCGTACGCTGCGCACCAAGGCGCGGCTCATTCTCGTCGGCCTATTTCTTATATCCGTACTCTTTGGAACGACCCTGCACCTCCGCAGCTCTAGCGAGGTAGACCTGGAAGTCGCCTGGGAAATCCCGTACGGCCGACCAGTGGCAATAAGCGACGAAAAAATCCTTGTAACCAGCGCCGACCGGGACGTGACCCGCGCGGCCAGCGTAATTGACGCCAGTACGGGGACCGCGAGCACCTTGCCGGCTCCTCTTCCCGACCACGCGTCCTTGGCGGGTCCGGGGACCGCCTGGATCGAAGGTCAGACATTGGTCTTCATCCAGAAGGACGGAAAACGAATCTCCCTCGATGTACCCCCGGACTCATTCTTCCTGACCGCCTTCGAGAAGACCGGAGTGACCTGGCTGGTGGTCACCCATCCCAAACTGCCCGGGGAAGAGAGCTGGTCGGGCGCGTGGAGCCTGACCTGCTATTCCACACAGGGGCCGAGATGGACCCTAAGTTTCCCCGGGATTCCCGTGCTGGCCAAAGCAGGCACCCCCGGGTTGCTGGTCGGAGTGACCGACCCCGCCGCAGGGCCGACCTCCTGCGTTTACCTGCTCTCACCCAGCACCGGTCAGGTACTGTGGCGCAGGGATCTCGGACTAGGCTTTTTTAGGGAAACGGACTTCCTGTCTTCCGGAGATGTCCTAGTCTCATGGAGCTGGGGAGTCCTGGTCTTGTCCTTCCGCGGCGAAGTCCTCTGCGAGTATGACTCAAAAGAGAGCGTAGTTTCAGCCGCCGCCGATGCCAGCGGAATATATGTCATCGAAGGCCGACCCGAGGCTAACGGGGGTGCGTACCTCAACGCTGTCTCCCGCGACGGTCGCATTATATGGCAAAGGCGGGTGAGGCTGCCCGCTGCGGTAAAGGTCAAAGATCAAACGGTCCTCTGCCTCGAGACGCAAAAAGTCCGAGCATTTTCTGGACATTCCGGCGAAGAAATCTGGTATTATGGAACCGGGAAAGGGACTACCTGGCTTCTGGACTCCGGGATCCTGCGTTGGGACGGCCAGAACCTTAAACTGCTTAAGTACCGGCCCGGGCCGGACTGAGTGATTCACGATTGGGTACCACCTGCGCCGCCGAGGGGGGACGAAGCTCATGGTCCGGTTTCTCATACGTCACTGGCCGAGAGCGGTCGTCGTCGCCGGGGTAGCTTTCGTTTCGCAGGCCCTCCTTAAGCCACTGGAGCCGTTTCCCTGGTTTATCCTCACGTTCCTTCTGGTCTACCTCGCCGATTCCCTGGCGTTGATGTTGTCCGACAAAGACTTTGTCCTCTACCTCGAGGACCTGCTTTCCGGGGCGATTCTGGTCACCGTCTCCGCGGCTCTAGGGTTTGTCCTCGATTCGTTGTTAACGATGTATACATCGAGACACGCGGGACCGGCAGTCCCCGCCCTGGTGCTCATGGTCACGTACAACACGCTGCGTAAAAACTAGACCGGGAACGGCAGGCACAAGGAACAGGAGGTGAATAACGTTGAAAAACTGGCTCGACGTACTCTTCGCCATAATACTCCTGGAGGCGGTCGTTCGAGGCTTCGTGAAGGGATTCTGGGTAACTTTGCTCTCGTTCGCCGGTGCTGTAGCTGGACTAATCGGAGCCTACTGCTTTACTGGTCCCGTCGTGCGGTCCCTGGAGAGTCAGTGGCACGTCGTCTCAAACATCGAACGAACCGTCTTCGGTTCGCTGGCAGCACTTCCCGCATTTCATGAGCCCTTTGGACCAGCTACCATCACCAACATCTCAGATTTCGTCGCCAAGTACCCTGCACTCAGACCGCTGGCTGAGGCGGCCGAAAAAGCGCTTCTGGATATCCTGGCAGGGCGGCAGGTCTCCACTGCCGGCGAAGCCCTGGCGGTCCTGTTCGCGGCCCTGCTCGTCAGGACCATTGTGTTTCTGGTCCTTGTGGGCGTAATACGCTTCGCCGCCATGCTCCTCGCGAGAGGTCTTGACCTCGCCACGGGCGGCTCGATACCCTTGAGGCTTTTGGGTGCAGCTCTCGATGGCGCTGTGAGAGCGCTATGGCTCGCGATACTCGTAGGAGGTGTGGTATATCCCATTGTGGTAGCGGGTCAAATACCTTTTCTCAGGGATGCGCTGGTCTGTTCCCGTATTACCCCGTATTTCCTGGGGATATACCAGCTTGTGGCCAGGGTAGCTTTCGGGTGGATTCGCCCGTGATGTCCAGAGAGTTCATCGCTGGGGAGGCCTTCTCGTATGCTTCTCGATCCGCCGCTGCGTCCCGGCGACGTTGTAATCTTGAAAAAGCCCCACCCATGTGGTTCGCGGGAGTGGACAGTCCTAATGGCCGGAGCGGATATACGGCTACGCTGTAACGGCTGCGGTCGGGTGCTCCTCATGGACCGGCTGAAATTCTCCTCGAAATTTAAGAAGAGACTTGTACCTGCAAATAGCACCAGGTAAAAGCTGGGTCCGGGACCGTACAACTCGGCCCGGACGATTCCACAGTTTTTACACACTTCTTCCACCAGCAGTCCGCAAAATCGGGATAGACTAGCCTCGACGAAGCCAGGTCTCTGAAAGCGCGCTGTCCTTCCCACGCTGTTGGGACGCTGGAGAAGGTAAACGGGAAACAGAATCTTTCAGATTCCTGGCAGGACCGGAATGCCGGGGCCGAAGAGATTCAGGTGAGGTGGACTATTGTGATGCAGGAAAGCACACGTGACAGGAAGCCAACCTTGCGCCAAAAAGCCAGGGGGTTATTCTCCAGTCACACCCGGGCCGTGTGGGTGGCGCTGATTCTGGTTCTCGCTGGAATAGGTCTCTGGGGATTTTCGGCCTGGAGGAGCCGCATGACGGAGGGAAATCAGAACCAGACATTCCGGCTCGTCCGAGTTACCCGGGGGCCTATTGAGGTGGCCGTCAGCGGAACGGGAACTGCGAGGCCCACGCAGCGCTGGGAACTCAGTACGCGAGCGGCTGCGGATGTCAAGCGCGTCCTTGTAGAAACCGGCCAGGCGGTCAAGGCGGGACAGGCACTGGTTGAACTAGACGCCGACGATGCTTCTCTCAAGGTACAGGATGCGGAACTCCAGCTAGAACAGGCTCAAGCTACCCTTTCCGAACTGGAAAAGGACCTTGCTTCGTTAACTTTAACGAGCGACAGCGAGGGTGCTTTGACGGCGCTGTCAGTGAAAGAAGGTCAGGTCGTACCCGAGAATTACCTGGTCGGGACCATCACGAGCGCCGAGATGGAAGTCAGGGCCTACTTTAACGCCAGCCAGGTGAAGAACATTCAAGCCGGCCAGGAAGCGCACGTTTTCTTCCCGAACCTGCTGTGCAGTGTGACCGGTGTGGTGAAACACGTCAGCGAAACGGGTAAGGCCGACCAAAGGGGAGCGGTCCTGTACCCGGTGATCATAGAAATAGAGAACAAGGGTGCCCTCCTGCCGGGCATGGCTGCTACAGTGGAGGTGAACACCCCTGCGGGCGTTATACAGGCGCCCGAGAATACCAACGAAACTTCGTACGTCGTCAAGGAAGTCCGGACCAAGGTGAGCGGTACAGTCAAGAGGATTCTCGTAGCTGAAGGTGACTATGTGCGGACCGGCGACGTACTTCTGGAACTAGAAAACGAAGCGCTGAAAAGGCAGGTGGAGAGTCAGAGACTGAAGGTAAAGCAGGCGGAGATGCAGCTTTCCTCAGCACAGGATGAGCTAGCTTCCCGGACCATAACCGCACCTGCGGACGCCACGGTGCTGGATGTTAGAGTCCGCCAAGGAGACCGCACTGGCGCTGGAGCAGTCGTAGCTGTGCTCGGCGACCTGAGCTCTATGGAGATAACGGTTCCGGTGGACGAGATCGATGCTGGAAAAGTCAGCGTAGGCCAGCAAGCTACGATAACCTGTGACGCAGTTCCAGGGAAGCAATTCCAGGGCAGGGTATCTGCTATCAGTCTCGAGGGCAAGGCCTCGGGTGGCGTCGCCACCTTCGATGCCAAAGTAGCCGTTGAAGGCCAGACCGGTCTTCTATCGGGAATGACGTGTGACGTGCGAATCACCACCGCTTCGAAAGATGACGCTCTCCTCCTTCCAGTTGAGGCACTCGAGCCTCGCGGAAACGAATACATGGTGTGGGTTGTGTCGGACGTGCCCGCAGATACTGACGGTCAACGGCAACTGAGGCGAGAGTCTGACGCCGGGGCCAGCAGAAGTATCCTGTCGCAGGCGAGACCCGTTACGGTTCAGGTGGGACTCATGAATTCGACCCACGCAGAGATCCTGACCGGGCTCAAAGAAGGCGACATAGTCGTGGTGTTCGTCCGGAACTCAGGACAGTCAGGCGGGATGGGTCAGTGGTTTCGCCCAGGGGTGACCAACCCAGGCGTGACAAGAATGATCCCAAGGTAGGGGGGATACAACCGTGATCAAGGTTGAGGACCTCCGAAAGACCTATCGAGCCGGACTCGTAGAAGTGCCTGCGCTCAGGGGTGTGAGCTTCGAAATAGACAGACGCGAATACGTCGCCATAGTCGGGCCGTCAGGGTCTGGCAAGTCCACGCTAATGCACCTCCTCGGTTGCCTGGACGTCCCTACCGCAGGGCGGTATATCTTTGACGGCGTTGAGGTGTCTACTCTCGGTGAAGACGAACTGGCCAGAGTGAGGAACCGCAAGATAGGCTTCGTTTTTCAGGGCTTTCACCTGCTCCCGCGGCTGACCGCTCTCGAAAACGTAGAGCTTCCTCTCGTATACAGGGGAGTCGACGCGACTACCAGGAGAGAACGAGCGCGCAGGGCCCTGGAAATGGTGGGACTGGGTGCGCGCGTTCAGCACTACCCAAATGAGCTTTCCGGAGGAGAACAACAAAGGGTTGCCATTGCCCGAGCTATGGTTGGAGAGCCAATCTTGCTGCTGGCAGATGAACCCACGGGTAACCTCGACAGCCGCACCGGTGCCGAGGTGCTTGATCTGTTCCAGGGCATCAATGACGCAGGTTGTACCGTTATCATGGTGACTCACGATCTGACCGCTGCCTCGAGGGCGAAAAGGATACTCAGGATCCGGGACGGGCTCCTCGAGGGAGACGAAAGGGTGTAGTTACAGTGGACTTCGCGACCAGTCTTAAGATGGGGCTAAAAGCTATTATGTCCAACAGACTCAGGTCCGGGCTGACAATTCTCGGGGTGGTGATAGGTGTAGCTGCCGTCATCGGCGTAGTGGCGGTAGCTCAGGGTAGCCAGCGTCAGGTCACGAGCCAGATCGAGTCTCTGGGCACATACCTGCTGACCGTCTCAGTACGTGGTAGGGGTGCTGACAAGGTTTTGACCTGCGACGAAGTGATGGAGTTGACCGGGGGCATTGACGGTATTGTGGGGGTGTCTCCAGTTGTCACGGGGTCAGCGACGGCTAAGTACGGAACCCGCAAGTATGACTGCAGCCTCCTGGGAGTAAATGAGCAATACGCGACAGTAAGAGACCTGCGGTTGGAGACAGGGCGCTTTCTCACTCAGATAGATATCAGCACCAGGCAGAAAGTAGTCCTCCTGGGGCAAAACGTCGGGGCGGAGCTCTTCGGCCCATCGGATCCAGTAGGTAAGGAGATAAAGATCAACGGCCAGACGTTCACCGTGATCGGCGTCCTGGCTCCTAGAGGAGGTGGGCCGGCCGGAACCGAAGATGACCACGTCCTGATTCCCGTTACGTCCGCCGAAAGACTGCTCGGAAGGCGAGGTGTCAGCACTTTCTACATTAAGGGTCAAGACAAGGAAGCCGTGGAGCAAATCTCTACCGCGATCTCGGACCGACTTTACCGGCGCTTTCGTGACCAGGACGCCTATAGAATCTTTGACCAGACACAAATGCTCGAGACGGTCACCAATATCAGTCAGACCCTCACGCTGATGCTCGCGAGCATAGCCTTTATATCGCTCCTGGTTGGTGGTATCGGGATAATGAACATAATGCTGGTGTCGGTTGTGGAACGCACTAGAGAAATCGGCCTCCGGAAGGCGGTTGGAGCGACCCGGCGTGACGTAATGAGGCAGTTCCTCCTCGAATCGGCGATGCTAAGCGGTATCGGAGGAGTTGTGGGAATTATTACCGGCGCGATTCTGGCCAGGGGAATTGCTTCGGCGATCAAAGTCCCGGCGGTATTCCCATGGGCCGGTGCAGGCATCGCGCTTGGGCTCGCGCTGGCTGTTGGGATAGGTTTCGGAATCTACCCGGCCAGCAGAGCTGCCAATCTGGAACCCATTGAGGCTCTCCGTACGGAGTGATGGAGCCGTGGGGTGAGAATAACGGTACTGGGAGGCAGAGAGTGACTCTAACGTGGCAAAGACTATCTTTGTAGTAGAAGATGACAGGAACGTTAGATACCTCATCCAGCAGTATCTGGTAAAGGCCGGGTTTAACGTTGAGACTTTCCCCTCAGCGGAGGAGCTGAAGAAGAGACTCAACGCGGGCTATCCCCACATGTTCATTGTAGATATCATGTTGCCGGGTCAGGACGGACTGGAGTTCTGCAAAGAGCTGAGGAAAGAATCGGCCGTTCCGGTGATTTTCGTCTCAGCCCGAGGGGATGAAACCGATCGCATAGTCGGATTGGAGATAGGAGCTGACGACTACCTCGCGAAGCCGTTCAGTCCCAAAGAACTGGTGGCGAGAGTACGGGCAGTCTTCAGACGAGTTGACGGCATTGAACGCGTTAACGAGATTTGCGCCGGCGACGTTCGCCTGTTAGTAGATGAGCACCGGGTCCTTGTGGGTGCCAGGGAGGTCGATCTTACTCCAAAGGAATACGACCTTTTGCACATGTTCGTGAAAAGACCTAACCGCGTCTACGCCCGACAGGAGATCCTGAACGCGATCTGGGGAATTGACCACGGAGCCGATGTCAGGGCAGTAGATGACCTGGTAAAACGGCTTAGAAGGAAACTCGCGGAGGCCGGCGCAACCGTAAAGATCGTGACTATCTGGGGGGTTGGTTACAGGCTAGAGCCATGAGATTCCGAAGCATTTCTACGAGAATATTCCTTTGCTACCTGCTGGCGATATGTCTCAGTACTCTCGTGGCCGGAGTATCCTTCTACTCCCTGGTCAGGCGTTACATCGAACGAGAGGCCGGATTGGCTCTTGCCAGGGAAGCTGCGCTTTTTGCGCAATCCCTGGCGCGAGGCTCGCGCAGGGAGTATTGGCTCCCACGTGAGCTTTCTTCCCCAATGATATTCCTTTTCGGTGGGCGGCCTATTGAAAGCCACTACGTGGTGACCGATAATCACGGTTCGGTGGTGTCAGCCACTTCGCCAGAGGATTTCCCAATCGGCAGCCGGTTGGATGAGGTATTGCCTGCGGGACCCGAGTCTGGTCAGTTAGGTGACAGGCCAATCACAAGATACGGCAGAGATATTGTGGCTGGTCTCGCCGCCATACCTGGCTCTCCTGAATCGCCCGGCATGGTGGTTGTCTATACGAGGCGCAGCGTTCTTCAAGCGCTGAACATGGTGTTCGGCAAGTACCTCATCCAAGGCTTCGGAATCGGAGCGCTGGTGGCGGCCGGCTTTACGGTCTACCTCACTTCCCGCATAGTCCATCCTTTGTCCGTTCTTAGAGACAAGGTCAGGGAGCTCGGTCGCCTGAATTTCGACGTCGCGCTCGACCTGCGACGCAACGATGAAATCGGAGAGCTGGCCATGGCGTTCGATGATATGGCAAGGCGACTTTCCGAGCACGAGGAAGCCATGCGACGGTTCCTTCATAATACTTCCCATGAGCTGAAAACGCCCCTTATGAGTATCCGGGGATATGCCGAAGGCATCAGGGACGGCGTGTTCGAAGGAGACGAAGTAGATTTTGCGCTGGATGTCATCACGGCGGAATGCCGGAGGCTCGAGACGCAGGTGGACCAGCTTCTCTACCTGGGACGATTAGAGAGCCCGTCTGAACGATATGAATTCGTTCCCCTTACACTGAAAAACGTGGTGGAAGGAATCGTCGCCAGCCTGAAAGGCTGGACGGAAAAACAGGGCGTGACAGTGGATGTTGCCATTCCCCCCGACCTGACTGTCGTTGCGGATAGGGACAAGCTTGGGTGTCTTTTCAGGAACCTTCTCGGCAACGCGGTCAGGCATGCAACCAGGCGCATCCTGGTGTCTGCCAGAGATAACATCACAGCAGGCTTTACGGAAATCGAAGTGAGAGACGATGGCCCCGGATTCAGCCCAGAAGATCTTCCCAATGTCTTCAAGCCCTTTTACCGGGGTCGGGACGGCGAAGCTGGACTTGGCCTTGCCATTGTAAAAGCCATAGCTGAAGGTCACGGGGGTTGGGCGGTAGCGGAAAATGCTGCGGGAGGCGGTGCGATCGTTCGCATTGGCTTATCTGCAAATCCCGGTACACGGCCCGGGTCACGTCCTTCGCCCGGTGGCGACGGTCCGAACAGCTGCAGGGGAAACGTCGCCTACTAAGACGTGATACGAATACCGGGCCAGCGTGCGACTCCGCCCGCGTCCGTTGTGTTTCCTTCTTCCGGGTGTTATAATCAGCGACGCGCCGGTTGAGCGGTAGCTTCTCTTCCGTCCCGATAAACGGGACCAAAAGTCCATGGAAGGGGGGTAATTTGTCATTGCGCCTGTATGAGCTGATGTTCATCACCAGACCGGACCTGGACGAGGAGAAGGTATCTTCTGTCATCGGCAAGTACCAGGATATCATCACTTCTACCGGCGGTCAGGTGAAAAAACAGGACAAGTGGGGAAAACGAAGACTCGCCTACGAGATCGACGGCCAGCGCGAAGGAGTATACGTGCTCATAACGTTTGAAGGGGAACCCGCCCTTACGAGAGAACTCGACCGTCTCATGAAGATCGACGCCGACCTCCTCAGGCACATGATCGTCCGCGCTTCCCCGTCAAGTCTCGAGCCTCCGAAGCCCAGGGTGCGAAGAGGCCGTCCCGCCGAAGCTTTCGGCGCCACCGAACGGGAGGAGGGGCACGAACCGAGGGAAAGCGGCGAACCCATTGCCGACGAGTCCCCTGTCCCCACTCCAGAAGGTCAGCAAAGCTGACACATTGGTTTCGGATCAGGTTTTTCCGTCGTCACCAACATCCCGTTAAGGTGAGAAACTGGAGGGACGCTTGATGCTCAACCGGATCGTATTGGTAGGGCGGCTTACGAGGGACCCGGAACTCAGATATACTCCCTCGGCCAAGGCGGTAGCTTCGTTTACGCTCGCCGTGGATCGCCGCCGCAACCAGCAAGGAGAAAAAGAAACCGACTTCATCGATATAGTAACATGGGGCCGCCTGGCCGAAACCTGCTCCAATTACCTGTCTAAAGGGCGATTGGTGGCAGTCGAAGGGAGGCTCCAGATCAGGTCTTACCAGACCCAAGACGGGCAGAAACGAAAAGTCGCAGAGGTTGTAGCCGACGGGGTCCACTTTCTGTCGGCGCCCTCGAGGGCCGAAGCGGAAGCTCTGGAGACGGCTTCACTTGAGGAAGACGAATTCGTGGATCCTGCCGGTGTCAGCGGGGGGCCGCCCGCCTCCGGAGAGCCGGATATTCACGAAGAATCCGATAGCGAACCGGAGCCCGAAACCGGTGGGAAATCTGCCGGAGAGAAGCCGACGCCCAAATCCGGCCGGCGCTAAAGCCGCGGAGCAGGTAACTGCCACGCCTGGGTATCGCCCCCGGCGTCGGGCTCAGGTAGGGAGGATGTCGCATTGAGGCGAGAACATGGTCGTAAAGCAAGAAGAAAGGTATGCGCGTTTTGCGTCGACGGGATAGAGGAGATAGACTACAAGGATGTTCCCAGGTTGCGGCGATACCTTACCGAGAGAGGGAAGATCCTTCCCCGGCGCATCACCGGGAATTGCGCCCGTCACCAGCGCCAGCTCACTCGGGCTATCAAAAGGGCGAGAGTAATGGCTCTTTTGCCCTTCACGGTAGAATGACTGGACGGGTAACACATGGCGCTGAATGTTAAAGAAGACCCGACACGGGCAGGGGCTTCACCGGTCCGCGACGGAAAATGGGGCGCCGTGAGTCTGGGAAATGCTGGCGAATGACCGGACAAGCGCGTTGGGTCGCAGCGAACTCGTTGGATGGAAGTGGGGCGCCGGAGAGATCCGGCGCCCCCTGTCTACACCGTACGGCGGCACCGGACACTAAGCCAGATGAGCTGCGGCATATCTCCTGGCCAGCATATGGAGGCAGGAGATATGCCATCGACAACGGCATGATCCTGGTTACGCATCGCCCGAGATCAACGTTCTCAGGGAAGGGAGATCGAATGACAGACAGAAATCATGCGGACGCCCGCGGGCGGGGCCAGAGAGCTCTCGTCGAGTCGGCCTTCCTCGCCGCCCTTGCCGTGGTCATAATCCTGCTAGCCGAGTACGCACCCGTGATCGGAATCGGAGCTGCCTTTCTCGGGCCGGTCCCGGTAGCCGTGGTTGTCTCAAGACACGGATTAAAATGGGGGGTCTTGTCTGCCGTAGTAGCGACCCTTATTTCCATGGCCTTCCTGAACCCCATTGTTGCACTGGGGGCAGGACTGGTGCTCGTCCTGGGTGGCCTGAGCCTGGGTTACGGCATAATGAAGAAACTCGACGCACAAAAAACGCTTTTACTGATGACCATCGCCGCCATCTTCATCGCTGCCGTGAACGTCCTCCTTTCCGTCATCGCCCTGGGACTTGCTCCTGAGGCTCTCCTCAGGCAGGCCACAGAATCGATGGTGTCCGGGATGGAGCAAGGGGCGCAGCTCGCTGCCAAACTCACGGGGAAGCCCTTCGATGCCGCGGAATGGACCAGTACCAGACAGGCGATGATTACTTCTCTCAGCGAAACGCTCAGACAGACAATCGTCGGGCTCCTGGTAACAGCTGCAGCTATTCATGCCTACCTCAACTATACGGTCTCGGGCGCGGTGTTGCGCCGCTTTGGGGTACCTGTGAACGAGTTGCCTCCGTTCTCCAGGTGGATCTTCCCGCCGTGGTTCGGGCTTCTGTTCTTTCTGGCAAGCACCGTCCCGGCAGCCTTCGCAAATCAGCTGGCCGCGTATCCCCTGATCCGCGCAGTAGTCATGAATCTGATCGCAGGGACTTCCTTCTTTATGCTCTTCGAAGGGCTGAGCCTGCTCGCTTACTATCTTAAAGAGGCAAAGATGCCGGGCTTTCTCATCGTTTTCCTCAGCATTTACATCGTTACGAGCCCGTCTTTCAGCTTCGTCGCACAGCTGTGTGGAGCGCTCGACGCCATGATGGACCTCAGGAGGATTCGTTGGGGCAACCTTGAAGACTTATGATAGTATGGAACGGTGTCTTGCCTGGCGCCGTCGTTAAGTCGGATACCGCGCCAGGCGGCGGGTTACCGGTGGGCTGCAGCCGCGGAACCAGTCGACAGGGACGGGTTAACCGGCCCTAGGCCAGGCCCGGCTGAGGGCGGAAGACACTTGGGAGCCTTGTAACCTGGGCGCCAAGCTCGAACTGAGCTTCCGGACCCGGTGAGGCGGAATAGTGAGGTGAGGTCGCCCCATGAAGGTCATCTTGAAAAAGGACGTTCCCGGCCTCGGGCGCCGGGGCGATACCGTTCAGGTGAAAGACGGCTACGCCCGGAACTACCTCATCCCCCGGGAGATGGCCGTGCCTGCTACTGACGGTCGCCTCAGGGAAGAAGAGTCAAGGAAAGAAGCTCTGAAGTCCAAAGAATCCAGACTCCTGGAGGCCGCGCGGCAGGATGCCGCGAGGATCCAGGGCAGACGAGTGGTGGTTTCGGCCAGGGCGGGGCAGGGGCGCCTTTTCGGGTCGGTCACGGCCCAAGATATCGCCGATGCTGTGGCCCGGCAGTATGGTTTGCAGGTTGATAAGAGAAGGATTCTTCTTGAGGAAAATCTTAAGGAGCTGGGTGTTCACGAAGTGCAAATCCAGCTTCATCCCCTGGTGAAGGTAACTATCGAGGTGGAAATCAAGGCGGAGGTGAAAAAAGAAAAGTGAAAACCAAAGCAGGTAAAGAAACTCTCAAGAATGACGAAACACTCGAATTTTCTCTCCAAAGCGAAGATATGTTAAGGCGGCGCGTCGGCGCCATGTTCAGCCTCCTCGCATCAATATACGGACCAGATAAGCTCGTGCTCAAAGCAGGAAAACTGGGGGCTCTCGGCGGTATGAGGTCCGACGACCTCTCCAGCCAAGTGCTGGCCCTGCAGAAGGTGGTTTTCGACGACCCCGGTTTGCGAGCGAAGCCCCGCATAGAAGAGATTCCGGTCATCCTGGATAACTGCCAGGATGAAATCGCCGACTTCGTGGCGAGACAGTCGGTGGAGCAGGAGATGGAGGCACGGGTTTCTAGAAAACTCCAGGAGAAGCACCAAGCCTACCTCAACGACATAAGGAGGGAGGTGCTTCAGGAAGAAGTCGGGCCCGAAACCCCCGCCACCAAGCAAAAACTGAGGGAGCTCTTGAAGCTAGAAAAGCGCACTCTCTCCGTGTCCTGCCTCCAGCTGGTCAGGCCGAAATCCCTCAAAGAGATCGTCGGCCAGGACCGGGCGATCAAAGACCTCCTGGCCAAGATAGCAAGTCCGTATCCGCAGCACGTGATCCTTTACGGTCCTCCGGGTGTGGGCAAGACGTCCGTCGCCCGCCTCGTCCTCGAAGAAGCGAAGAAGATGGCGTGTACTCCTTTTGCCCCGGATGCGCCCTTTATCGAGACGGATGGCGCGACGCTGAGGTGGGACCCGAGGGAAATAACCAACCCGCTCCTAGGCTCCGTCCACGATCCTATCTACCAAGGCGCCAGGCGGGACCTGGCCGAGGGCGGGATACCCGAGCCCAAAATCGGTCTGGTTACCCAGGCTTCCGGCGGCGTACTATTCATCGACGAGATCGGCGAGATGGATCCCTTGCTTCAAAACAAGCTCTTGAAGGTGCTGGAGGATAAGAGGGTGACCTTCGAGTCGTCCTATTATGATCCGGACGACCCGCGCGTACCGAAATACGTAAAGAGGCTCTTTTCCAAAGGCGCTCCCGCCGACTTCATACTGATCGGAGCCACCACCAGAGAACCGGAAGAGCTCAGCCCGGCCCTAAGATCCAGGTGTGCCGAGGTGTTCTTCGATCCCCTTACGCCCGAACACATCATCGAGATCCTGAAGAACGCGGCGAAGAAGCTCCGGGCGAAGCTCAGCAAGGAAGCTCTGGAAATCATAGCTGACCACACCATTGAAGGGCGAAAGGCCGTGGGGGTCCTGGCCGACGCGTTTGCGGCGAGCCTATACGAATCTGGCGGCGTGATGCCGGAAAGAGGCTACATCCAGGTGACTGTGGACCATGTGAAGGAAGCTATCAGGTCTGCAAGGCTTCTCCCTTACGTGACGGTGAAGGCCCGGGACGACATGGAAGTGGGCCGGACATTTGGTCTCGGTGTCCTCGGGCACGTCGGTTCCGTGCTGGAAGTGGAGGCCGTAGCTTTTCCCGCGAAAGAGCAGGGTAAAGGCGCCATACGCATGAACGATACTGCGGGATCGATGGTTAAGGACTCCCTTTTCAACGCCGCAGCTGCCTTGAGGAAGGTTCTGGGGGTTGATCCCGCGGCGTGGGATATCCAGGTAAACATCGTGGGAGGAGCTCAGGTCGACGGTCCCTCGGCGGGCCTGGCCATCTGCCTCGCGGTGATGTCCGCGGTAAGGGAGATACCGCTGAGACAGGATGTCGCGGTAACCGGGGAAGTGTCCCTGAGGGGTCAGGTGAAAGCTATCGGCGGGGTGTACGAGAAGATATACGGTGCCAGGCAAGCAGGGATGAAGAAGGTCCTGCTCCCTCTGGAAAACGCGCAGGGGGTTCCTGCGGTGAGAGGGATCGAAGTTGCATTCGTGCGGGACGTATCCGAAGCTTTGGGCCACCTGAACCCGAACTGGAGGCAATTCCTCCAGACCGCATAACCGGATATGACCTGGGCTTGAGCAAGAAACCGGCGAAAGTTTAGGGCAAAAGAAGGATGGGTCCCGCTTGAATCCAGGGCAGTATCGTCGAAAGGGGGGAGGCCGGTGGCGTCGAGCGAAGAGCGGGTACCACCTCAGAACCTGGAGGCGGAACAATCGGTCCTGGGTTCAATGCTCATTGACAAGGATGCTGCGATCTACTGCGCAGATTTCCTGGACCCCGAAGACTTTTACAGAGACGCTCACCGGGTGATTTTCACCCGAATGCTCGAAATGCTCGACAAGGGCGAGCCGACCGATCTCGTCACCGTGTCGGATAAGCTTAGAGCTACCGGCGAACTCGATAAGGTCGGAGGGGCATCGTTCCTGGGGATGCTGGCCAACTTTGTACCGACCGCCGCCAACGTCGAATACTACGCCAGGATCGTAAAGGAGAAGGCGGTTTTAAGGCGGCTAATTTCGGCCGCCACGGAAATCGCCTCTTCTGCCTACTCAGCCCAGACGGACGTCGATGAAATCCTGGATAAAGCTGAACAAGCCATATTCGACGTAGCTCAAAAGCGACCGGGGAACACCTGCATACCGCTGAAAGATGTTCTAGTAGAGACCATGGAACACCTGGAGTACCTGTCCTCCAAGCCGGGGGGTACCATCGGTCTTGCGACCGGTTTGAAGGATCTCGACAGGATTACATCGGGATTCCAACAATCCGACCTGATCATCCTGGCCGCCAGACCTTCTGTTGGTAAGACCTCCCTCGCCCTCAACATAGCGCGGAACGTAGCCCTGAAGGAGGATGTGCCTGTCGTCTTCTTCAGTCTTGAAATGTCCAGGGAACAGGTGGCTCAGAGGCTCCTGTGCTCCGAGGCCAATATCGACAGCCAGCGCTTACGAGGCGGATTTCTCGACAACGAGGAGTGGCGCCGCCTGTCGGTCGCCCTGGGCCGTCTGGCGGAAGCTAAAATATACATTGACGATACGCCCTCTCTTTCCACCATGGAATTGAGGTCGAGGTGCAGGCGGCTCAAGAGCCAGGCGGGCCTGGGACTCGTAGTTGTGGATTACTTGCAGCTCATGAGACCGTCGAGGAGAGGGGAAAACAGGCAACAGGAGATTTCGGAGATCTCCCGGTCACTTAAGAGCCTGGCCCGGGAAATCAACGTCCCGGTTCTGGCCATGTCGCAGCTGTCTCGAGCGGTGGAACAAAGGCAGGACCGCCGCCCTCTTCTGTCGGATCTCAGGGAATCGGGCGCGATTGAACAGGATGCCGACGTGGTTCTATTTCTTTATACCGACCCCGAGATGGAAAACCAGAATATCATCGAACTCATCATAGCCAAGCAACGGAACGGGCCTACCAGCAGCACCAGGCTGTTCTACTCCAGAGAAACGTGCAGGTTCGAAGACCTCGACGTGATGCACGCATAAGCCGGTCAGGCGGCATCTAACCCGGTCGAGGGAAGGACGGTGGACTTCATGAAACGCTGGGATGTCATCATCGTGGGCGCGGGACCCGCCGGCATTTTTACCGCGCTGGAGCTCTCCGAAAAACTTCCGGCGGCTTCCATCCTGATGCTGGAAAAAGGGCCCGAGATCCACAAGCGCGTCTGCCCCAGGAATACCCTGGCCCGGGGATGCCGCGAATGTTCTCCCTGCTCCATCGTATCCGGCTGGGGAGGGGCAGGCGCCTTCTCGGACGGGAAGCTTACCCTTACCCCGCGGTTCGGGGGACTCCTCCCCGAGTACCTCGGGCGGCAGGAGGCAGGAGAGCTCATAGAGTACGTGGATGGGATCTGGAAGCGGTTTGGAGCCCCCAACAGGGTGTTCGGAGCGGATGAAGAGTCAGTCTTCTCCCTGGTTAAAGAGGCTGCCAGGGCCGGCCTGGAGCTCATCCCGGCCCGCATAAGGCATCTCGGTACGGACAAGTGCCCGGACATCCTCAGGGCGATGTACACCCACCTCAAGGACAAAGTGGAGATTCGCACGGGCGTAACGGTCGACAGAATACTCATACAGGACGGAAGGGTCCACGGAGTCGCTCTGGCGGACGGTACTTCCGAGATCTCCGCCAGCGTAGTAGTAGCGCCCGGGCGAGAAGGGGCCTGGTGGTTTTCGGAAGAGGCCGAGCGCATCGGCTTGAGTCTCGAAGCTAATCCGGTGGATATAGGCGTCCGGGTGGAGGTCCCGGCAGTCCTCACCGACGAAATTACCGAAAAGATATGGGAGTTCAAGATACATTACTATTCACGGGCCTTCGATGACCTCGTCCGAACGTTTTGCGTCTGTCCCAGGGGCGAAGTGGTGATGGAGAACTCCGCCGGCGTTATCACGGTAAACGGTCACTCTTACAGCGGCAAGCAAACGGAAAACACGAATTTCGCCGTCCTTGTATCGAAGACTTTCACCGAACCTTTTAAGGAGCCCATCGCATACGGAAAGAACATCGCCACTCTCGCCAACATGCTCGGCGGAGGTGTCCTCGTGCAAAGGTTAGGCGACCTGTGGGAGGGCCGGAGATCGACCGCCCGGAGGCTCGCCAAGGGGATGGTCGAACCGACACTTAGGGACGCTACTCCTGGCGACCTCACCCTCGTGCTACCCTACAGGTATGTCATGAACATCCTGGAAATGCTCGAAGCTCTCGAGGGGTTCATCCCCGGCGTATGGTCGAGGAACACGTTGCTTTACGGAGTCGAGGTGAAGTTCTACTCATCCAGAGTCAAAGTGAATTCGGACATGGAGACGGAAATCCCGGGACTTTTCGCCGTGGGAGACGGTGCGGGGATAACCCGGGGGCTGGCTCAGGCATCGGCATCCGGTGTTCGGGCTGCCCGGGCCATAGTCCGCAGGATGCAAGGCCGGTTGCACGGCGCCGGCTGAGACGGGCTGTTTACGGGCGACGCCGGGTCGGTCAAATTGATCCACCCGGGCCCTTGTGGTATCATGGCGAACGCGGAGGGGTGGCAGAGCGGTTGATTGCGGCAGTCTTGAAAACTGTTGAGGGTTTTACGCCCTCCGTGGGTTCGAATCCCACCCCCTCCGCCACGTCATGAACGCTGCGACCTTGGGGTTCGAGGTCGGGCAGGCTGGCCATGTTTCACCTGCGTACCCTTGCTCCCCGACGAAGTCCAGCGCTCTACTGGCGCGGAACGGCCGGACGTGCTATGATAAGCGTTGCAAACGATAACCGGGGCAACCTCGGGGATTCGTCGCCCGGCGGAATAAGCGGAGAGGTCGCCTAGCAGGCCTAGGGCGACGGTTTGCTAAACCGTTAAGGGGCTAAAACCCCTTCGAGGGTTCGAATCCCTCCCTCTCCGCCAGCGGTGCGCCCGTAGCTCAATTGGATAGAGCGGCAGACTACGGATCTGTAGGCTGTGGGTTCGACTCCCGCCGGGCGCACCAGAAAGGTTTCGAACCGTTTCCCATAAAAAGAGAAGTATTACCCAGAGAAAGACTTTCACGTGCGCCCGTAGCTCAGTCGGATAGAGCGGGGGATTCCTAATCCCCGTCTGGCGGAGGTTCGAGTCCTCTCGGGCGCACCAAGTTTTCATGAAGGCGTCTTTGAGGCGCCCTTCGGCCGACCCAATTGAAGGCGGCCTGTAAATTCCGGGGGCTGTAAATTCCGGGGGTATGAAAGTGGCACCGGTCGAAGACCCGATGGAGCGGCTCCGGGCGCGGTTGGACGAACACCGGCTCGGGATGAGCGTCGCGCTGGAAGAGGCGCGGCACGCGCTGTCAATAGGAGAGGTCCCCGTGGGCGCGTGCGTCATGCTGGATGGCGAGATCCTGAGCAGGGCATGCAATCTCAGGGAAACGCTCAGGGATCCCACAGCTCACGCTGAGATAATCGCGCTCAGGCGGGCGGCGTTTATTGTAGGTGCGTGGCGTCTTACCGGGGCGACGATGTACGTTACTCTCGAGCCGTGCGCCATGTGTGCGGGCGCTCTGGTCCTGGCCAGAATCGACATGGTGGTGTTCGGGACCAGGGACCCCAAGGCAGGGGCCTGCGGGAGCGTAATGGACGTTCCAGGGAATCGCTCCTTGAACCACCGCGTCCAGGTCGTCGGCCCATTTATGGAAGACGAGTGCAGGGAACTCCTGCAGGAGTTCTTCCGGTCGATGCGGAAGGATTCCCGGACCGATTCCCGGGAAATGCCAGGGTTGGCGTCGGGGAGAGATCCGGCCGGAAATGGTGCGATGCTCAACGGTCACATGTAACTAACATTTTTCTTGCCCTTATCTGATTCTTGCCCTATTCTGAGATAATGAAATCGACGGAGGGGTGTCGGAGCGGTTGAACGAGCCCGCCTCGAAAGCGGGTAGGCGTTTACGCGCCTCGTGGGTTCGAATCCCACCCCCTCCGCCACCCGACAGCAAGCCTAAGCGGAGGGATGTCCGAGTGGCTGAAGGAGCACGCCTGGAGAGCGTGTAGACGGGCAAAGACCTGTCTCGTGGGTTCAAATCCCACTCCCTCCGCCACGACTTTTCCCGACCCGTCGGATTTCCGGCAGCCGAAATTCGGACGGAGTGCGGTGATTCGACTTTGGCCGTGCTAGACGGGGAGGTAGCGGTGCCCTGTAACCCGCAACCCGCTATAGCGGGGTCGAAGCCTTCCTGAGGCCGTCTCCTTGTGGGGTCCGGCCGTTGCGGGCGGCGACGAAGGTCGGGTCCGGCGCAACGTGCCCCCGTGAACCCCGCCAGGTCCGGGAGGAAGCAACGGTAAGCGGACCGGTGCGTGTGCCGCCGGGGCGCCTGGCTGGAGCAAGCTACAGCGGTATCGCCTGGAAGGAGCGGTCGAGGGCGGGTGCACGGCCATTGGATTTTTCCGATTGGGGGGTTTGGCTCGTGCCCTACCAGGTCTTGTACAGAGCTTGGCGGCCAAACTCCTGGCGTCAGGTGGTTGGTCAAAAGTCGGTGGTTAGGATCCTGGAAAACGCCTTGCTTGAAAACAAGGTGTCTCACGCTTACCTCTTCTCGGGTCCTCGAGGGACCGGCAAGACCACCGTCGCAAGGCTCCTCGCGAAGGCCGTCAACTGCAAGAACAGGCAGGGGGCCGAACCTTGCAACTCCTGCGATTCATGCAGTGCCATTCAAAACGGCACCTCCGTAGACGTGGTGGAAATCGACGCCGCTTCCAACAGGGGAATCGATGAGATCAGAGGTATAACCGAGTCTACCCGGTACCTTCCTGTCACGGGCGCCTACAAAGTGTACATCGTAGACGAAGTCCACATGCTCACGCAGGAGGCGTTCAATGCCCTTTTAAAAACGTTGGAGGAACCTCCAGCCCACGTCATCTTCATTCTGGCCACTACCGCTCCCCACCGGATCCCGGTGACGATAACGTCCAGATGCCAGCGGATGGACTTCCACAAGCTCTCGGTCGGCGAAATATGCGAGCGTCTCGGGGAGATAGCCTCCTCCGAAGGGATCGACATCGAACCCGAAGCCCGAGATGCTCTGGCCAGGGCGGCCGAAGGTTCTCTGAGAGACGCCATTTCCCTCCTGGACCTGTGCAGCGCGTACGGCCGGGGGAAAGTGACACGGCATGACGTGGAAGATGTGCTGGGCACGTCCCCCCTGGAGTTCATGGAGAAGCTCGTAAGGTCTCTCGCTGCAGGAGACGCTCGGGAAACGCTCCGGGCTTTGCGCGAGATGTCCGATGCCGGCAAGGACTTCTTTCAGCTTGCCCAGGAAGTGGGAAACTTCGCCAAGGACCTGATCCTTCTGAAATCCGGCGGGGATCTCTCCGAACTGACGAGGCCTTCCGACGAGTCCCGGAGAATGCGCGAGCTGGCATCCACCATCTCCAGGAACTTTCTGTTCGCTCTTATGGATGCGGCGGCCAGGGCGGTGAGCGAGATGAGGGGCGCCTCGGACCCCAAGCTCGTCCTGGAACTTACTCTGCTCGGACTAGCCCGCCCTTCCCAACAGACCGAAGTTGAAATGTTCCGGGGCGACCCCGGGTTTAAAGGAGCTCCCCTGGATAAAAGCGATAAGCCCTACACGTCACAGGAGCAACGCGTGGAAGATCCCGGAAGCACGGCGCTCGTTGGTTTCTCCGGCGTCGAAGTTCGGGGCGAATCTCCGGAGCCATCCCAGGAGGACCGGACCGATAAGGGGCCGGTGACGGTGCAACCGGTGAATGTGTCGCTCGCTGGACCGGAGGAGATCCTCAATCGCGTGAAGAGCGTATGGGATGACCTTTTGAACGTGCTGCAAAAGCGGAGACTCGTGAAAGCCCGAGCTTACCTATTGCCCGGAAAACCCGTGGGCCTGCGGGATGGCAACGTCGTGGTATTGAAATTCCCCGCCACGTATACAACCCACCTTGAACAGGTTATGGTTCCGGGGACCCGGAAATCCATCGAAACCGAACTTTCGAAACTCGCCGGGCTGGAGCTCCGTATCGTAGCGGTTCCCGACGAACCGGAAGCGAGCGGTAGCGGCGGTAGCGACGAAAGCGTTGCGAAACCGAATGAAGAGGATAATCCCCTTGTGCTCAGGGCTTCGGAATTGCTGGAGACAGCTGCGCGGAAAAAGTCCGGGCCTCCCGGCACCCACGTGGATTCCCGACCGGCCCGGAGAGATACCGGTAAGAGAACCGGCTGACCATAACGAAGGGGGAAGGAAGTATGCCCAAATTCCAGGGCGGATTCGATATGTCCCGGCTCCTGAAAGAAGCTCAAAAGCTTCAAGCTGAGATGGAGCGGATCGAGGGCGAGCTTGCCGAGAGAACAGTGGAGGAAACGGCTGGAGGTGGCGCTGTAAGGGCGGTTGTAACGTGCGGTTTCAAAGTCAAATCCATCCAAATAGACCCCGGGGCGGTCGACCTCGAGGACCTGGATATGCTCTCAGACCTCATCGTAGCTGCCGTGAATGCGGCTCTCGACAAAGCCAGGAAAACGGCCCAGGAGGAAATGGCCAAGGTTACGGGCGGGGTGAACCTGCCTCTGGTTTAAGTAGGTGAACCGATTTGTCTTTCCCAGAGCCCCTCATTAGACTCATAGAGGAGTTTAGGAAACTCCCTGGAGTCGGTCCCAAGTCGGCCCAGCGCCTCGCGCTGCACCTTATATTATCAGGTAAGCCGGCCATTGACGGGCTCGTCTCCTCGTTGGTGGCGGCGAGAGACAGGATAAAACGATGCTCCGTTTGCGGCAACCTCACCGAGGCGGACCCGTGCCCGCTCTGCAAAGACCCCCGTAGAGACTGTTCCGTCCTCTGCGTCGTTGCTTCGCCCCAGGATGTAGCCGCCATCGAACGGTCGGGCGGGTTCAAAGGCCTATATCACGTGCTGCGCGGTGCCATCGCTCCCATGGATGGGGTAGGGCCCGAGGATGTCGGGGCAGAGGACCTGTTGCGCCGGGTAAGGGATTCGAAGGGCAAGATAAAAGAGGTTATCCTTGCCACAAACCCCGATGCCGAGGGGGAAGCCACGGCGCTTTACCTCTCCAAAGAGTTGAAGCCCCTGGGAGTCACCGTCACTAGGCTGGCGAGGGGGCTTCCCCAGGGAGCTGAGATCGACTACCAGGACGACATCACGCTCATCAAAGCTCTGGAAGGCAGACGTGAAGTATAGAGCAAGGGAAGTGTAGGACACACCGCTGTTGCCTTATATGCCCGGTCGATCCGCCGGACGTATCGGGCTTCCACCACCTGGCAATACTCTTTTAAGAAGAGCAGTGGAACATCGGCCAACCGCACGAATATCTATGAGCCGGTATCTATAGCCGGGTGGAGGAGGATGGATCCTGGTGTTCGGCTTGAGTCAGCCTAAAAACGAAAAGGAAATCGAGAGAAAGGCCCTGCTCAAGGCGCTCAGGCAGGCGGAGCACGAGATGGACGTCGCTCTCTCGTATTTTCACGAGTCGACCGATCCAGAGATCATCGATCACGCTATCTACCTTATGGAAGCTGCCAAAAAGAAATACTCGTACTTCTTGAAGAAGGCACGCCAAGAAAACCTCTTCACAAGCTAGGCCGTTTGGAGAGGCGTCATGAAACCCCCCGATAACGCATATCGTTCAGTCGGAGGGAGAAGGCGATGGACCTCAATGCCCTTCTGGGTATCGCCGTAGCTGGAGTAGTTCTCGCGTACCTAATGAGAGCGCTCAAGGGTCCCCTCGCCGGCCTCGGGAAAATAGCGCTGAGAACTCTCGTAGCTTTCTCCGGTATATGGGCTTTCAACGTGGTCGCCGGGCTTTTCGGTATCCACCTGGGGCTCAACATCGTCTCCGCTCTTACCATAGCGGTTCTGGGCTTACCCGGCATAGCTCTTCTCTTTGCCGTGAAGTACCTCTTGTAGGTACCGAACGGACACCGCCCACCCCTGCCCGTGCCTGTTCCTCCCATTCCGGCCGGACCATCAGAGTAAAAACCGGCGCACGGTTACTATCGTTGGAGGCAAGCACCGTGCTCGTTTCGCGAGCAACTTCTTTCTCCGCAGTACCGACAGGTTCAAACGCGAAACCCTCGTCACCGCAGGAATTTCCGGGGATCTTTCGCCTCGCCATCGAGACGAACTTCGAAGTGGACATGGGGGCCTGTAGCGTATCCCGAGTCACCTACGTAACCTATGACCTCGCCGGTCACCACCGTCTGTCCATGGGAGACGTTTGCCCTGGAAAGGTGAGCGTATCTCGTAACAAGTCCGTTTCCGTGGTCGATGGTGACCATACGGCCATAACCGGAAACGTAACCGACGAAGGCGACCTTCCCGGGGGCCACCGCCCGGACGGGAGTCCCGATGGGCGCGGCGATGTCGAGTCCTTCATGGAAATGGCGTACTCCGCTTATGGGATGAATCCGCCAGCCGAAACCCGACGTAATTCGCCCGAGGACAGGCCATTCCAGGGGAGAACCCTTGAAAGCCGAGGCCACCGCCCACGTTTCCCTGGGTATTTGAGCTACCGGGATTATCAGGAGCTGCCCAGGAATGATGACATCGCCGGTCAGAGAATTTGCCTCGCGGATGGAATCCACCGTAACGCCGTAGGCGCGGGCTATGCCCCATAGAGTATCGCCCTTTGCAACTCTCCTGACCAGCGCCGATGCGTTCTTGACGATCATCAAGTGCTGACCAGGGGTAATCCTGTCCGGCGAGTCGATGCCGTTTATTGCCGCGATGGAAGCTACGGTGGTATTGTAGGCCAGCGCTATTGAAGCCAGCGTATCGCCTTCTTTGACCACGTACGTTACCAGAGACGGTCCACCATTGTCCCTGCTCTGATTGGAGGAGCTTTCGCCCGAATTTCCGCTTATCTCATCCCGCGGGAGCGAGAAAAGAATCAGGTCCCGGCTGGCCCTGGTTTCCCCTCTGTGAGTTTCACCCGTATCCGGCGACAGCTGCGCGTCGCTGTTTCGTGGCGAGCTAGTGTGACCCGAAGCCCGCATAGTGTTCCCGCTGACGCCGTTAGCTTGTTCCAGGGCATCGCCCGGCTCAAGCCAGGCCAGCGGGACGTCAACCGGCCCTCCCACAGCTGGCGCATCAATGAGCCGGGCGCTCTGGGCCGGATCCGGTTGGTATGCCCCGCCCACTGGAATGCGAAAGCACCCTTCCGGCAAGGAAAGTCCGGCGAGGAAGCCTAACATGAGCGGCACGATCCAGGCTGCGACGAGGTGGCGCTTTGACTTGGTCGGAATCTTTTTTCTGGCGGAGTTCGCTACCGTGACTTTGCCGGAGATTTGCCGGCGCGAAGCCGGCCCCGGGTAGCGTCTTATGGGCCATCACTCCTAGACGGTAGGATTTTTACCAGTCTGTAACATTATAGCCATTCCCAAATTCGGAAGCAAGACTCAGTCAACCTCTCGGTCCGCCCATCTATCGTATGCCGGTCCATACGTATAAGATGTATCAGGAGCAGTCCAACTCAAACAACGCAGCCGAGCAGCATCTTGCGACTGACCCAGCTGTCAACTCGCCTACCATAGCTCATCCGTATAGGTTAGAATAACTTCTGTTAGCATAATCTTCGAGCCGGTTGACGGCATCTTCTGCTTGCCGCGGCATTGCAGAATACGCAAGGCGCGGGCGTTTTAAGAGGTACACGTGAAGATTCAGCGCTGTCCAACGTACCGGTAAACAGGGCCTAGATCCCGACCGGCGCGCCAGTTCTATCGCGGTAGAAGGCGGGTAGGCGGCCGGGAGTCGAGCTCCGGACACGAGCTCGGGAGCTGAGATTTTGTTCCGGCCCGTTTCCATTTAAGCGGTGCGGGGACTTCGAGCGAAGCTGTTTGGGAGGCAAACATATGAAACCACACCCACATAAGCTGGACCTACATAAAACGGGCAAAGCGAGAGGAGGTATAATGGCATACAGCGCCGGCAGCGAGATGACACGGGGTACAGGACAGCTATTGCCGAAATTCCGGTTCAGGTTGCCCCGGCACTTCCTGTGGACCGGGTTCGTACTCGGCCTCGCCCTTCTGGTTTCGTACATATACTTCTTTCCCCCGACCTGGGCTGTGATCCTCGACGGGGAGGTGGTGGGCTACGTCTCACAGGTCGAAGAAGTCAGAAAGGCCGTAGCTCTCCTCGCCGAATCCGAGGCTTCAAGGATCGGCGCCCAGGTTGCCCCCGAGAATCCTCCGTCCTTCGCGAGAAGACGGCCGCCCCGAGGGACAACGCTCGTCACTCCCGAAACCATAGCGGGGCTTCTGTCCGAGAGAATTGAGTTCCTGGCGACGGGTTACGTCATCTGCGTGGACGGACAGGATGTGGTGGCGCTACCTTCCGAAGAAGACGCCCGGCTCGTGCTGTCCAGCTTGCGGGAGCAATACGTCCAGCCGATACCGGGCAGAAGCCAGGTCACCGTAGAAGAGGTCCTGATCAAAGAAAACATCGAAATCGCGGAGAAGACGGTGTCCACGAGGATGTTCCGTTCCAGGGAAGATGCCCTCCGGATCCTCGTCCGAGGCACCGACAAAATAGTTACCCACATAGTACAGCGGGGCGAATGCCTCTGGACGATAGCGCAGGCAAACCACATGACCGTCGATGACCTCAGGAAAGCCAACCCCCAGGTAAAGGGAGACATCATCCACGAAGGGGACTCTCTCAACCTGGTGGTACCGGACCCCTACATCACAGTTCAATCCAGAGAAAAAGTTGTGTTCACCGTCAGCATTCCGTATGCCACGGAAGTAGCCTACGATGACTCACTGTGGCCGTGGCAGGAACGGGTTCTCGTCGAGGGTAAGAACGGACAGAAACTCGTAACCCAGGAAGTGATCCGGGAAAACGGGCAGGAAGTATCCAGGCGGACCGTGGATGAAAGGATCCTGTCCTATCCGCTGACCAGGAAAGTTGTAAGGGGCTCAAAGCAGGTTCCTCCAATGGGCTCTGGGCAAATGGTCTGGCCGGTGAAGGGGCGGGTGACTTCGTACTTCGGTTGGAGGTGGGGCTCGTTTCACTCCGGCATAGATATAGCTGCCCCGGCAGGAACTCCAGTGCTCGCCGCCGACAACGGGATGGTTTCTTACAGGGGGTGGAACGGAGGCTACGGAAGACTCGTCTTGATAGATCACGGAAACGGAACGGTGACGGCCTACGCGCACCTATCCGGCTACGAGGTCTCCGTTGGCGATAGGGTCGAAAAAGGCCAGGTAATCGGATACGTTGGGTCGTCGGGGAACTCGACTGGCCCTCACCTCCACTTCGAGGTGCGGGAAAACGGGGTCGCTAAGAATCCCCTGGATTACTACAAGTGAGTGCCCAGGTGGCCCCAGGGTGGCAAAGATTTCCCGAAGGTCCGGCAGGTATCCGGCACTACGCTGGCGAAAAACAAGGCACAGCAATCGAGCGGTGACGGAGGAACCAGGGGACGATAGCATGGGTACATTCGTTATAGAAGGCGGACGCAAACTCTCGGGTACAGTATGGATAAGCGGGTCGAAGAACTCGTCCGTGGCTCTCATCCCCGCCTGCCTCCTGGCGGACGGGACGTCGCGCCTGGAGAATCTCGCCCTTATCAGAGACGTCCAGGTGTTCGCGAGGATCCTCAAAGATCTAGGGGCGAATGTGGATTTCCAGGGCCATTCCATTACGATAGCGCCTAACGGGTTCAGCTCGTGGAAAGCTCCATACGACCTCGTTAAACAGTTAAGGGCCTCTTACTACCTCATGGGGGTGCTTTTGGCTAAGTTCGGCCGGGCCGAGGTGGGCCTGCCGGGCGGCTGCGACATCGGGCCGAGGCCTATCGACCAGCACCTCAAAGGGTTCAAAGCACTGGGCGCTGAAGTCCGGGTGGAGGGTGGGGTAGTCAAGCTCCGGGCCAGGTTACTGAAGGGAACGTCTATTTATCTGGATATTCCGAGTGTAGGCGCCACCATCAACATCATGCTGGCAGCTTCCAGAGCGGAAGGGACCACCATAATCGAGAACGCCGCCAAAGAACCCCACGTGGTCGATCTGGCGAACTTCCTGAACGCCATGGGTGCCAAAGTCCTGGGTGCCGGGACCGACGTGATCAAAGTGCGCGGGACCAAATCTATGAAGGGAGCTACCCACTCGGTGGTTCCCGACGACATGGAGGCCGCCACCTACATGATGGCTGCTGTGGCTACTCGCGGGAACGTGCTCCTGCGTAACGTGATCCCGAGGCATCTCGAACCCGTAAGCGCCAAACTGCGGGAGGCCGGTGCTACCGTGAAGGAGGAAGGTGACGGGATCAGGGTCATATGCAACGACCGCCCCCGGGCGGTGAACGTTAAAACCCTGCCGTACCCCGGATTTCCCACGGATGCTCAGCAACCTCTGGTAGCGGTGATGGCTACAGCCGAAGGCACCAGCGTGGTTCAGGAGTCGGTCTACGATAACCGCCTGGGGTACGTTTCCGAACTCATAAAAATGGGTGCCCACATAAAGGTAGAAGGAAGGACCGCCATCGTCGAAGGTGTGCCTTATCTCGTCGGCGCCCCGGTCAAAGCAAACGATCTCCGGGCGGGTGCAGCACTGGTTGTAGCTGGCTTGTCCGCGCGCGGCCGAACAGAGGTGCACGGTACGGAGCTGATAGACCGGGGTTATGAGAGCATGGAAGAGAAGCTCAGCTCCCTGGGCGCTTCCATAAGGAGAGAAGAATAGGACCAGTTACATCTCTTACCTCCAGCAGACTTCCGCTTGCCCCATTCGTTAATATATAGATGGGGATACGCTCGTACGCTCCGACAATTCCTACGTGCGCTTCGATACGCTGGGTCCCCTATCTTCCGGTTTCTCGCCGGAGGGCTTGACCGAATCGAAATCTAGTGCCGGATCTACTCTGAGAATGTACTCTAGGCTGAAAGGAGGCGGCGCCCGGCTTTCGCCGCCGCGACTTGCCGGCGGCGACGGGCTATAGCGATGGAGTACTTCTACGAAGATCAAGGAAAGAGGCGTTCTATCTGGTCATATGTCCTCGTAGGCGTGGTGGGGGCGATCATCGGCGGGCTTCTGGTCACCCTGCTTGTCCCCAGTATCCTGCTGGACAGGGTTTCCACCCTGTTACCCAAGACCCAAATACAATCCCCGGGGCAGAACGGGCTGTCCCAGGTAAGATGGGATGTTCCTACGGGGTCAGACCTATGGGACCGGGTTCCCTTAATAGCTGAGAAAGTTAGCCCGTCCGTGGTGGGCATCGTTAACAAGACCGTGGCGGGTTTCGACTGGTTCGGACGGGAGTACGTTCAGGAAGCGACAGGGTCAGGTATCATATTGACCTCTGACGGCTACATCGTTACCAACAACCACGTCGTGGCCGGGGATTCCAAGTCCCTCACCGTATTCACAGTCGACGGCAGAAAGTTCCAGGCCAAGCTCGTGGGCGCAGACCCGGCCACGGACCTCGCGGTAATCAAGGTGGACGCACAGGACCTGATAGCAGCGACATTCGGGGATTCCGACAAGTTGCGTCCCGGAGAGATGGTTGTGGCCATCGGAAACCCCCTGGGCATGGACTTCAAGTACTCCGTTACCGTCGGGGTGGTATCGGGTCTTGACAGGGTGCTGCGGGTTTCAGAATACTACATGAACCTCATACAGACCGACGCCGTGATCAATCCGGGCAACAGCGGAGGACCGCTTGTAAACGCCGCAGGAGAGGTCATAGGGGTGGCTTCGGCCAAACTCGACGCGCCGAGAGTGGAAGGCATGGGACTGGCCATTCCTTCGAACCTCGTCAAGAGAATAGCCCGGGAACTCATTGAAAACGGCGTGGTGAAACGGGCGAAGGTTGGAGTCCAACTCATGGACCAGGAGTCAATCGATCGTTATGGGGTCGGTATCCATCTTGAGGTCCCTGGCCTCTATGTCTACACCGTCGAACCCAGGAGCCCGGCTGACAAAGCGGGTCTGAGGAAGGGCGACATCATCACGCATTTTGACGGAAAACCGGTGGACACGTTCGGCAAGTTCCAGGCGTTGCTGTTAGAGAAAACCCCGGGCGACAAGGTCACCCTGAGGGTAAGAAGGAGCGGGACAGAACTGGACATTCAAGTCGTGCTGGGCCAGGCACAGTAGGCCCTTGCTATTTCCGGGCGGATCCTGCAACGCTACCGTGGTGCGGGGACGCCCGGGGCTTCTTCCCGATCAAAGAGTCCTTCCAGGAGCCCGGGAAGGGGTGGCGCTTCGAGGGGACGGATGTCCGGAACCGGGTTTTGCGAGGTTCCGGTCTCCGGCCCCGTTGTTTTCCCTGCTGCATCTGGGTTTGCCCCGGGTGTCCCGGTCTTGTCTGCGCCCTTGAGGAAGAAGTCGAGGATGTGGTTCGTGTCGCAGGCAGGGGGCATCATGTCTTTTCTGAAGACCTCCATGTGCCTGGCAAAGCACGTTGGACCGGCCAGCTTGCCCGTTTCGTCGCATACCGGTGCCCATATGACATTGGACGGAACCTCCCAATCTCTGGGAGGGGTGTTTGCCAGAGCCGCGGCCATGAAGTGAGCCCAGACGGGACCGGCCACCGTGGCACCTGTACCCGGAAGAGGCTTTTCCCGATGGTCCCAACCTACGTAGACGGCGCAAGCCAGATCTCTCGTATAGCCTACGAACCAGGCGTCGAGGTGATCATCGGTGGTTCCGGTTTTGCCGGCCGCAGGGCGATTCCCCAGCACGGGCCCGAGGCTCTCCCCGGTTCCTCCGGGGCCCAGCACCGAGCGGAGGAGACTCGTCACGATGTAAGATGTGCCCTCATCGAGGACTCTCACAGGAGGCGAAGGCTTATTTTCCTCGATGACCCTTCCCGAAGAATCGACTACCTTGAGAATTGCTATGGGCTCGGTACGAAGCCCGCCCGAAGCGAGGACGGCGCAAGCTCGGGCCATCTCCAAAGGAGTCACCTCGGAGGCGCCCAGGGCAAGCGGTATGTTGAGCTCCAGCGGGCTTTGCACCCCCATCTTCCTCGCGTACTCAGCGATCTTCGCAGGTCCCACCTTTGAGGCCCACTTCGCCGCAACCACGTTATCGGATATCGCCACAGCTTGCCTGACATTGAGAGGGGCGTTATGGTAGGGGAACCTTCCGTAGTCGTGGGGCGTGTAAGTTTCACCCGTCTCCTTGCCAGGGAAACTCACGGGCTCGCACATCTCAAGGGTGGTCACGGGATAGCCCTGGTCTACTACGGCGGAGTAGACGAAGATCTTGAAGGCTGACCCCGGCTGCCGTCGCGCTGCCACCGCCCGGTTCAATTGGGTCTTGGAATAATCTCTCCCTCCGACCATCGCCCTGATCTCGCCCGTATAGGGGTCTAGGGCCACGAGAGCTCCCTGGGGCTGCTCGATCCCCTGTTGATCTCTGGTCGCAGGAGGCATATAGGTGGCGAACACCCGCTCGGCGATTTTCTGCATCCTCAAGTCGAGGGTGGTATAGATCTCGAGCCCCCCGCGGTAAACTTTTTCAGCGAGGTCAGGATGCTTTTCCAGGAGAGAGGCCACGACGTAGTCCACGAAGTACTGACCGACGGACTTCGGCAACCCCGCCAGGACTACTTTCTCTTTCCTGGCTTTCTCTGCCTCGTCCCGGGAAATGTACCCCTGTTCGGCCATGAGAGAGAGGACGGTATTCCTCATTTCGACGGCTCGATCCATGTCGCGGTAGGGAGTGAGCGTTTCGGGACTCCTGATGAGGCCGGCCAAGAGAGCACATTCCGCCAGGGAAAGATCCCTGGCGGGCTTTCCAAAATAAGTCCTCGCAGCTACCTCGACGCCGTAGGCGCCATGCCCGAGATAGATGGTGTTCAGATAAAGGTCGAGGATCTCGTCTTTCGAGTAGCGCATCTCGAGTTTGATGGTGTAGACCGCTTCGAGGAACTTGCGCTTGACCGTGCGCTCCGGCGTGAGGAAGAGGTTCTTGGCCAGTTGCTGGGTGATGGTGCTTCCTCCCTCCACGATTTTCCCGGCCTTAAGATTGTGGTAAATGGCCCTGATGAGAGACTCCGGGTCGATACCGAAGTGCTTGTAAAAGCGCCTATCCTCGACTGCGATGACGGCCTTTTTCATGTAGTCGGGTATTTCGCTTCCCGGGATGATGATCCTGTTTTCCACGAAAAGCGACGCCACACGCTCGCCGTTCCTGTCGTAGACGCGGGTAGCTTCCGGTATCGATGGTGACGGCAGAGGCAAAAAGAGCACCAGAGCAAAAAAGACGAAGGAGAACAAAAGGCCGCCGGCCAGCGCAGCTTTAAGGCCTAAAACCGCCCAGCGCCGGAGGGGCGCGCCGTCTTGACTCCGTTCCCAGCGCCATGCTCTGGGCTCTTTAGATGTAGTTCCTGTTTCCGACAATTTGCGAGCTCCTCTCCTGATGACAATACCGGTCTTTTGACACTTATTACATCCTGGTTGCTACGGGCATGGTCTCTGCCCCACAACCTGAAGCCGATGGATCCGGTGATGCCCGTTGGCGACACGTTTGAAGCCGGCATACCGGCGCTATTATCGTATACGGCGTTCGACGCGATCTGGGTTCCGACATAACGCGCGGTCAGGGGACGCACGGGCTCAGGGGCTCGTGCCGGAATCTAGCGTCTTGAGACGCCCACGGTCTTTCAGGTACCTGCCTGTCGTCCAACTGTCGCCCACGCCCATTGCCCTTGCCCCCGGAAAACAAGCTGCGATGCCGGCTGTCTGGCTATTCCGCCCTTTTTCAGCGAGATTCCTTTTCTGATATAATTCCTTCGACACTTAGCCGCATTCGGCCCAGGAGGGTTTGGGTTGGAGGTTTGGTTCACTGAAGAGTGGTTACCCGGGCTCCGGATATCGTGTCAGATCAACTCCGTGGTGACCAGAAAAAAGACGAAATATCAGGAGCTCTGCATTTTCGACACCGTGGAATTCGGACGGATGCTCGTTTTAGACAACGTGATCCAGACTACCGAGAAGGACGAGTACATATACCACGAGTCCCTGGTTCACGTGCCTATGTTCTTCCATCCGCATCCCGAGAAAGTCCTGATCATCGGGGGCGGAGATGGAGGCAGCCTGCGCGAGGTCTTGAGGCATAAGTCGGTCAGGCAAGCTTTCATGGTGGACATCGATGGCGAAGTCATCGCAGCGGCGAAGGAGCATCTGCCTGCTTGGTCGTCGGGGTTTTCGGACCCCAGGGCCAGGCTGGTGGTGGAGGACGGGCGCGAGTTCCTGGCGCGGTCCAGGTCTGAATACGATGTGATTCTCGTGGATTCGACGGACCCCGTTGGACCGGCGGAGGTGCTGTTTCAGGTCGATTTCTATTCGCTGGCGTCCAAAGCTCTGAAACCGGGCGGTTGTTTTGCGGCTCAAACCGAGAGCCCGATAGCGACGCCGGATCTCGTCAGGAACGTATATCACCGTATAGCCGCCTGCTTTCCGGTGGCAAAGATTTACACCGCCCCCGTGCCCAGCTACCCGGGTGGATGGTGGAGCTTCACCATCGCGGCATTCGGGGGAGATCCGGCGGAACCGTCCCGCAAGCCCGACGTTGACTTCGAGGGGGTGCTCAAATACTACTCCCCGGAGATCCATCGAAGGGCCTTCGTCCTTCCACCGAAAATCGTGAAGGATCTGGACCTCGAATATGCGAGCCGGCAGGATTCGCCGGGAAAGGGGATGTAGCTTTGGCTGAACGGTCTCTCGAATGGACCCGAATGGCCAAATTCCTGTGGTCCAATCTGGACGAGACAGCTCCCACGGTTATCATGGGAGTGCCTCTGGATGAGACCACTTCATTCAGGCCGGGGGCCAGATTCGGCCCGTCCGCCGCAAGGGAGGCATCTCAAGCCCTCGAAGACTATTCTCTGAGACAAAGGCGAACCCTGGACCCAAAGCTCTACTACGACGCCGGCGACCTGGTCCTGCCCATGGGAAACGTTGAGGAAGCGCTGGAAGTCATCAAAAGGGCCGCCGGGGAAATCCTCTCCCGCGACAAGAATTTCCTCGCCCTCGGGGGTGAGCACCTGATCACCCTTCCTCTGGTCGAAGCCGTGGCCCAACGACACCCGGAACTCGTGGTGATACACCTCGACGCTCATGCCGATCTTCGTTCGCGCTTCACTGGGACCCGCTACTCCCACGGCACCGTAATGCGGCGAGTGGCGGAGCTCCTGGGTCCGGGACGGGTGTACCAGCTAGGCGTGAGATCCGCCGACAGGGGTGAACTCGAAGAGACGAGGGGGCTTACGGAAATCCACTTTTACAAGGTCCTTGAGCCCCTGAGAACGGTGGTTTCGAAACTGGATTCCCGCCCGGTCTACCTTACCGTTGACATAGACGTGGTGGACCCGGCGTTTGCCCCGGGAACGGGTGTGCCCGAGCCAGGCGGCATTACCTCGCAGGAACTCCTGGATGCGGTCGCCTCTCTCCAGGGGACGAACGTAATCGCGGCCGACCTTGTCGAGGTGGCACCCGCCTATGACTCTACGGGTCAAACCGGACTCTTGGCCGCTTCCATAGTCAGAGAATGCCTTCTCCTGCTTTCCCACGAGAAGGATGCCGGACTGAAAGGGAAGTGAAGCAACGTTGCCCGAAACAAGCGTTCTCAGCGAAGTAAAGGCCGATATCATCTCGAGGATAGAAAAGGCCATCGAGATAGGGAAAGTCAAGGGTGACCTGCCCGAATACGTCAAACCCGACGTAAAGATAGACATTCCTCCCAGGCCCGAGCAGGGCGACTTTGCAACCAGCGTGGCAATGGTTATCGCCAGGCAAACCGAGCTCGACCCGCGGGCGGTGGCGTCGGCCATCGTGAAAAACCTTCCTCTCGAAGACTCGCACATCTTGCGGGTGGATATAGCGGGGCCGGGGTTCATCAACCTTTTCCTGGACGTGGCCTGGCTCGAGCCGGCCATGGCCCGGATCTGGAAAGAAGGCCCTGCGTACGGGCGGTCGAACGCCGGAGGGGGGAAAAAGATCCTCCTCGAGTTCGTGAGCGCCAATCCCACCGGCCCGCTGAACGTAGTAAACGCGAGGGCGGCGGCGGTAGGAGACTGTCTTGCGGCTCTTCTCGACGCCGCGGGCTATCGGGTGGCCCGGGAGTTCTACGTGAACGACGGGGGGAGGCAGGTCGAACTCCTGGGTCGTTCGCTGGAAGCCAGGGTTAGACAAAAGCTTGGGCAGGAAGCTTCCATCCCCGAGGGCGGCTACCCCGGCGACTATCTCCTGGAGCTGGCCGACGAATTCTTGCGGGAAAAGGGTGCAGCGGTCCTCGACCTTCCCGAGGAGGAGAGGGTAAGGGAGTTTTCATCCTTTGCCGTCTCCAGAATGGTGGAGCGGCAAAAGAAGGTTCTTCTGGATTACGGCCTCAAGTACGACAACTGGTTCTTCGAGAGCTCCCTGCGGGAAAAGGGCGAGGACAAAAAGGTAATTCAGCTTTTAACAGAGCGTGGGCACACCTACCAGTCCGAAGGCGCGCTGTGGTTCCGCTCCACTACGTTCGGAGACGACAAGGACAGGGTGCTTATTAAATCCGATGGAACGCCCACATATATCGTGCCGGACATAGCGTACCACCGGAACAAGTTTCTTCGCGGCTTCGACCATCTGATAGACATCCTGGGTCCCGACCATCACGGATACATCGGGCGCCTGAAGGCGTCCATGCAGGCTCTAGGCTTCTCCCCGGACGCCCTGGAAGTCCTGATCGTCCAGACGGTCCGCCTTATGAGGGGCAAGGAAGTCGTTAAGATGTCCAAGCGGGGCGGCGGATTCATCACGATGGAGGAACTCCTCGAAGAGGTCGGCAAGGACGCGGCGAGATTCTTTTTCCTGATGCGCTCGCCTGAAAGTCATCTCGACTTCGATATGGACCTGGCAAAGCTTCAGTCCAACGAAAACCCGGTTTACTATGTCCAGTACGCCCACGCACGTATAGCCAGCATCTTCCGGCAGGCCCGGCAGGCTGGGCCCTTGCCCGCCTGGGGGCCGAACGAGGTGGAATTCGACCTCCTCGTGGATCCATCGGAGATATCGCTCATGCGTATCCTGGCGGCCTTCCCCGAGGAGGTAGCGGGGGCCGCGGAATCAAGGCAACCTAATCGCCTTCTCAAGTACATGATGGACGTGGCCACAGCCTTCCATAGCTTTTACACCCGGTGCCGGGTTCTGGGGGAGAACAAGGAGCTATCTTCCGCGAGGCTGTACCTTTCCAGGCTGACCCAGATAGTTCTGGGCAACGCGTTGAGACTTGCCGGAATCTCCGCTCCCGAGTCGATGTAAATCATCCCCCCTTGTTGCAGGAATTCACGCGGAGGGTGCCGAATTTCATGCCGAGATTTCGGCAGGGGAGGGGGGAGGTGACCTGGATCTCGGTAACGCTGTGATGGCCGCCCTTGAAGTGGCGGCCGAGGGTTTTCACATAGTGGACCGGCGCGGGATTACGGTGTTTTACAACCAGGCTGCCTCACGGATAGACGGGCTCGAACCCAGCGAAGTCCTGGGCAAGCACATCCTGGACGTTTTTCCCTCTCTGGACGAGAATACATCCACCCTCCTCAAGGTCCTGAAGACCGGGGTACCCGAGGTAGGACGGCAGCAGACGTTCTTCAACTTCAAGGGGAAGAAAATCACTACGATAAACAACACCTATCCAATCCTCGTAGGCGGGGAGATAGCCGGCGCGGTGGAAGTATCCAGAGACATCACCGACGTTCGGGAACTCGCCGACAGGCTCATCGATTTGCGGAAGGAGCTCAAGCGGGTCTCCGGAACGGAAACCGGCGCTCAGCAGGAAAGAGACCGTGGGATCCCCCCCAGCCGTCTTTATACCTTCGAAGACATCGTCGGAGAATCTGCCTGCATCCGGGAACTCCGCAGGCGCGCCGTCCAGATAGCCAGGGGCGACACGCCCGTTCTCGTCTGGGGGGAAACGGGAACCGGCAAGGAACTCGTGGTCCAGGCCATACACTCAGCTTCGGATAGGCGGGACTTCCCGTTCGTGCCGCAAAACTGCGCCGCCCTCCCCGAGTCCCTGCTGGAAGGGCTTATGTTCGGTACCGCCGCCGGCGGCTTCACCGGTGCCAGGGATAGACCGGGGTTGGTGGAACTGGCCTCGGGGGGAACGCTTTACCTCGACGAACTCGACTCCATGCCTACGGGACTTCAAGCTAAGCTTCTTCGGGCCATACAGGAGCGGAAAATCCGGCGCCTGGGAGACGTCCGGGAAAGAGCGGTGGACGCCAGAATCATAGCTTCGACCAGCGTTCCACCCAGGACCGCGGTGCAATCGGGAAAGCTCAGGGCCGACCTGTACTACAGGCTCTCGGTGGTGGAGCTGGCTGTTCCGCCTCTCAGGGACCGCAAAGAGGACATCCCGCTTCTGGTAGACCATTTTCTGAAAAAGCACGGCGGGCCGGGGAAACCCACGAGGGTTTCGCCCCAGGTTATGGCCGCGTTTTTGGCATACGACTGGCCCGGAAACGTCCGCGAGCTCGAGCACGCAATCCTCGGAAGCATGTACTTCAGCAAAGGTGGGGAAATCCAGCTTGAGGACCTGCCGGCTTCCGTGAGGGGAGTATCCCTTCTCGTGGCGACCTACGCGCCTTTGGGAGGAACTTCGCCGGGAGCGCTTACCTCGTCTGCCTCCCCCTTCTTGCCTGCGCCGCCTTCCTTGCCCTCCTCAACAGTAGCCGCACCTCGCGGCGATTCTGGCGGCCCGCTAGGGACTCTCCGGGAGGAGGCCCGGATCAAGGAAAGAGCCGCGATCTTCGAGGCTTTGTCCAGGGCCGGGACCGTAGCGGGCGCGGCGCGGCTAATGGGCATCCCCAGACAAACGTTACAGTACAGGATGAAGATTCTCGGCATAGAGATGGCTATGGTGAAGCCGGTGCTCGACCCGGCGGTGCAGCGGGGCCGTCACCGCAACCGGCCGTAGCGCCGAAAATTCGGCGGGCACCCTGAAAAAGATACCTTTTCGGGTCCAGGGCCGGGATATGAAGAGGGCACGGAGTCTTCCGCAAAGCATGTCCCCACGCCTTAAAAAGCGCGTCTACCCTGCGGTTACTGCCGGTTTCCCGCAGCGTACGATTTGCCCGTACGGTCCCTATTCCCAGGGCCGGAATCCGGGTACCGTGGCACGGCTTTTGCTTCGTAGCGATAAGCTCGGGAACCCCTAGCTTTGAACGAGGCGGTACGGTCCGGGTCTCTGGCCGGGTTCGACGAGAGCCGGTGCCGAAGTCGCGGCTGAGACCAAACCGGCCCGGCTGACCAGTGGGTACAGTTTGTCACGGGCGAGGGCCCGAGTTTCCCAGCGGCGAGCCAGGTCAGGATTGGGGCGCCGGTCGTTGACCGACGAGGCCCGGAGAGAAGATGCGCTTGGAGCCTCACGGGGTTAGGCAGGAGGAGGGAAAGAAGATGGTCGAGTACAGGGCGGTTCGGACAGGGGGATGCCCTTACGGAACTCACAGGGTTATAGAACCCAAAGGCGTTCTTCCGCAGGCAGCATGGAAGATCGACCCCAGCGAGGAGATATACGACAACGAGATCCTCGTAGACGTGAAGACGCTGAACATAGATGCAGCCAGCTTCAAGCAGCTCGCAGAGGCGGCAAAAAAGGATCTCCGGGAGAGGGGAAAATCGGATCCTTCCCGGTTTGAACTGGAGGAAGCTGTAGCCCGTTCCATCATGGATATCGTGGCCCGGAGGGGAAAGATGCACAACCCCGTCACCGGGTCTGGCGGAATGCTCCTCGGCACCATCGCTCGTTTCGGAGATAAGGTGCGGGGGCGGGAGGGCGCAAAAGAGGGAGAGCTCATCGCGACGCAAGCCTCCTTGAGCCTTACCCCCCTTAACCTCAAAGCGATCAAAAAGGTTTATCTCGATAAGGACCAGGTGGATGTGGAGGGGACCGCGGTAATTTTCGAGACTGCGCCTTTCGCCGTAATTCCCCGAGACATCGACCAGCGACTGGCCCTAGCGGTGTTGGACGTGGCTGGAGCGCCGGTTCAAACCGAGAGGCTGGTCAAAGAGGGAGACTCCGTGCTCGTCCTGGGAGCCGGTGGCAAGTCCGGCCTCATATGCATGTATGTAGCGGGCGAGAAGGTCGGGCCGGGCGGGAGAGTAATCGGCCTTGCTCACTCCGAAGCATCTCTGAGACGTGCCCGGGCACTGGGCGACCGTTACGTGGTCATCCAGGGAGACGCCAGCGACGCCGTCGGGACCATGAAGAAGGTTATGGAGGCCAACGGTGGCCGGAAGGCGGATGTGACCATCAATTGCGTCAACGTTCCTGGCACCGAGATGGCGTCGATCCTTTCCACGAAAGAGCGGGGCAAGGTCTATTTCTTCTCGATGGCCACGAGTTTCACCGCTGCGGCGCTGGGCGCCGAGGGGGTTGCTGCCGACGTGGAGCTCATCATAGGTAATGGATACGCCGTGGGTCACTCCAGGGCGGCACTGGATTTGATACGCAAAGCGCCGGCGCTCAGGAAGATTCTGGAGGAGATGTTCCTGAGCTGATTGCCGGCCGCTTGCTGGTTTTCGAGTTGTCTTTCTTCCCCTGGTTCAAGGAGGCGTCGTCGACTTGAGAAACTGGAAAGAGATACCCTTGTTCAAAGACGTCACGGAAAGTCAGTGGAACGACTGGCACTGGCAATGGGCGAACCGCATCGAGAGTCCGGAAGCCCTGGCTCAAGTGGTGAATCTAACTCCGGAAGCCCGGGAAGGGGTCTTGAAGGCGCTCACCCGGGTTCGAATGGCTATAACCCCTTATTATGCCAGTTTGATGGACCCCGAGGACGAGAGCTGTCCCATACGGCTTCAGGCCATCCCGAGGGGTTCCGAAGCCGAGATCATGCCCTGGGAGTTCGCAGATCCCCTGGATGAAGATGCAGATTCACCCGTCCCCGGACTAACCCACAGGTATCCCGACCGCGTGCTCTTTCTCGTGACTGAGCAGTGCTCGATGTACTGCCGGCATTGCACCCGCCGTAGGGTGGTAGGGGTGACGGACAGGCCAGCGCCTCCCGAGAGGATACAGGCGGGGATCGAATATCTGAGGCAACACAAAGAGGTACGGGACGTCCTCATTTCCGGAGGAGATCCCTTCACGCTGTCGGATGCCAAGCTCGAGTCGATCATCAAACCTCTTCGGGAAATCCCTCACGTGGAGGTCATTCGCATAGGAACCAGGACCCCGGTGGTGATGCCCCAGAGGATTACGGAAGAGCTCGTCTCCATGCTTAAGAAGTACCATCCGCTGTACGTGAACACCCATTTCAACCACCCGAAGGAGATAACCCCGGAGTCTTCCCGAGCCTGCGCCATGCTGGCGGACGCCGGGATACCCCTGGGCAACCAGACGGTGCTCTTGAGGGGAGTCAATAACTGCCCCGTCGTGATGAAGAAACTCGTCCACGGCTTGCTGAAGATCCGCGTGCGACCCTACTACATCTATCAGTGCGACCTGACGTGGGGGCTTGAGAGGTTCCGCACCACCATAAGGCAGGGGCTCGAGATCATGGAGAACCTGAGGGGTCACACCTCGGGATTCGCCGTGCCTACCTACGTGGTGGACGCCCCCGGCGGCGGCGGTAAGATCCCGCTTTCCCCCCAGTACATCTTGGCGATGGGCGAAGATTCTGTGGTAGTCCGCAACTACGAGGGGGTCATTTCGGTTTACCGTGAGCCCCGTTACGACCCCGGCGAATCAAAGGGTCCGGGAGGGGTTTGCACCCTGTGCGGAACCGATCACAAAGGCACTCTGGGCGTGGCGGGACTTTTGGCGGGTAAAGCCGTGAGTTTGGTTCCTGAAGGGACGGAGAGGATCCTCAGGCGGAAGCGCGGCGGAAACCGAAGCTGCCCGGGCGTGGACTGAAAACGAGCGGGCAGCCCGCACGCGCTGGATAGCGCGGGTATCCGGAACGTGCGCACCGGCGCACGGGTTTTGGCGCGATTTCGAACGGAGGGAGAGGAGGTGGCTTTCGTGGATCTGGCCGACGTAGTCCTCGAAAGCGGAGCGAGGTCCATCGCCATAGTGGGAACGGCGAAGAACGTTGGTAAGACCGTCACCTTGAATTACCTCGTGGGCGAGCTTTCCTCGCGCGGATACACGCTTGGCCTTTTGAGCAGCGGCAGAGACGGCGAACGGGTCGATGTGCTGACGGGCGAGCCCAAACCCCAGGTATACCTGCCGCGGGGATCGTGGGTTGCCACTGCCGAGGCCTTCCTCGAAGGCGCCTCCATCTCCCTGGAGGTGGTGGACGTTTGGGAAAGGCCCGGAGTCTTCGGGCGCCTCGTTCTCGGCAGGGTGGTCGAACCCGGACTGGCTGAACTCATGGGCCCGAGGAGTGCCAGGCAGCTCTCGTCAGCCGTCAAGAAATTTCTGGCCTACGGCGCGGATATCGTGCTGGTGGACGGTGCCCTCGATCGCAAAGCTGCCGCAAGCCCGCTGGTCACGGAGGCTTGTATCCTCGCGACCGGGGCTTCTTCCGCCGACGACCTGAATTCCATGGTCGAAACCCTCGAGTCTTTGGTCTGGGCCTGGTCCCTTCCCGAGCTTGAGGACGCCCTGGTGGCGAAGCTTGGGGCGCGAGCGGTCGAAAAAGAAAGGGTCGCGCTGCTCAAGCTTGGGGGTTCCGGACGCGGGGATGCTCCCGGTCGACCGGTGCTGGTATTCACCGAATACCCGACCGCGCTGAACTACGAGGAAGACATCGCCCAAGAAATCGATGAAAGCACCCTCGCCCTGGTCGTTCCCGGTTCCGTGGACAGGGTTCTCCTTCAGGAAGTGACGGCTAGCCTCGCGCAGTTAAGAGCGGGAGCGCGCGGAGGGATTCACCGCGGTCCGGGTGCGACCGCTGGGTCACGCTGTGGCAGGAGCCACGAGGGAACGAAGTCCGGCCGGAACCCGCTACTGGAGGTAGACAGGGCACTAGCCATACTGGACGGAACCAGGGAGGGCCGGCTCGTTGCGGACAGGGCGGGGTCGAGCTCCCCGGAGCGGCTGCCGTTCTACCTGGTGATGAGGGATCCGTCCTGCGCAATGTTCCGTCGTGAGCAGGCCGTTCCTTTGGAGAGAACGGGAGGACAGCTCAGAGTGCTCGAGCGCGGCAGGGTCCTGGCGGTGACGATAAATCCCTGTTCCTCGGGGGAAATGGTGTACGAACCGAGAAAACTCGTGCGCTATATCGGCGAGAAGGTTAAGCCCGTTCCCGTTTTCGACGTGGTGTCCGGAGAGTCGTTTTGGGAGGAGGTTGCTTGAAATGGCGGGGTAACGGAAAGAGCAGCTCTTGCGTCTCAGAGGGGACCGAAGAGCAGGGAGGATTTCTTTCAAGGGGACTCCACCGAAGAAGTCATCGGGTTTTCTGCCATATGGAAGGAAGTAGCTCCCAGGTCTCAAGCGGGTAGGAGAAAGAAATCGCAGGCGCGCCCGCGCTTTCCCGGAGAGGAGAAGGAACTAAGGGAGGAACTTTCGTTTCTCAAGGCGGTCTCGGATAACTGGCGGGAACATCCGGGGCCCTACTCGAAGCTCCTGGCCGTGCTGGAGGGGCTGAAAGACCCGGTCGAGGCACTGGACCGAGCCAAAGAAGGCGCAGTCCTGTCCTCTGCCGAGCTTTTCCTTATCGGGAATCTGACCTGGTCAGCACGGCAGGCCAGGGAAGCGCTTATGGAAACGGGTCTTCAGTGGCCCGCGTGCTTCGAGATACCCGACCTGAAGAGCGTAGAAAAGGAAATTTTCCCGGGTGCCACAAGCCAGCTCTCCTTCTACGTCCATGACTCCTATTCTCCGGAACTTGCGAGGATTCGCCAGGAAAGAAAACGCAAAGAGCGGGATTGGCGCACCATCATGGCAGAGGAAGCTTCCCGGGTGGAAAAGATCCTCGGAAGGCGTCCCGGGCTTCATGAGGAAATAGCGATCCGTCTGACCCAGAAGGACCTCATCGAGAAAGCCAGGCTGATGCCGGAGCTCGGCGAAACCAGGGAAACCCTCACTCACGTTCACTTTCGTTTGAAAGCCACCCAGGAAGCGGTCAAACTCGAGCGGGAAATCGCCCGTTTGAGGCAAAAGGAAGCTCAGGCCGAGGAAAAGGTCAGGGCTACCCTTTCGAGAAAGATCGCCGAGAGCACCGGCGACCTCGAAAAAGCCCTGGACGCATTGGGGGAGATCGACTTCCTCCTGGCCAGAGCTGCAGTTTGCATGGATTGGCCAGGCGTCGTCCCCGAGATAGCGGACGGTCCGGTCCCCCTCAGGCTCGAGGGCGCATGGCATCCGCTGGTCAGGGAAGAAGTTGAGTCAAGGGGCGGCAGGTTTCAGCCGGTATCCATCACCCTCACCTCGCCCGTCACCGTAATCACCGGCCCCAACATGGGCGGAAAGACCGTCACCCTGGCGACGGTCGGACTCTCCGTAGCTTTAGCCCAATGGGGTATGCTCGTGCCCGCCAAGGAAATGTCTTTTTCTTTATGCGACTTCGTATACTTTTCATCCCAGCCCGAAGAAAAACCGGGGCTGTCCAGCTTCGCCGTGGAAATCGTGGGAGTGAAGGCCGCCCTGGCCCGGCGAAAAGAGCGAGGACTCTTGCTCTTAGACGAAATGGGCAGCGGTACGAATCCGGCCCAGGGACTGGCCCTGTACGCAGCTCTCCTCACCTATCTCGCTTCGCCGGAAAACTCAGCATGCCGCGTCCTGGCCACCACGCATTACGGAGGATTGTCGGCGCTTACCGGTGCCGACCACTGGCAGGTGCGGGGGCTCGTCTCGGAGGGGCTGGACCTCGCCTTCTTCACCGAGGCCAACGGCAAAGAGGCCCTGGAGGAAGGAATGAAGTGGCTTTACGACCATATGGACTACCGCCTCACCAGGGTGAGCCCGGATGCTTCAGTCCCCCACGACGCGCTCCTGGTGTCAAGGCTTCTCGGGCTGGACCGGGAGATAGTTGAAGCCGCCGAGGCGATCATCGCCGGCCGTTTCCGGAGACTGCCAATAAGGGAGGAGAAACCATGAACATGAACTCGCCCGGACGATTGAGACTCAATCTCGATCCCGACGCGATCGCTGCCTGCCACGAGAGCGCACAGGCCATCGCCGAAAAGGTATGGAAAGAGCTGGAAGGTCTCAGCACCGTGGCGGTGGAGAGGGCCGTCGCCAGGCTTTTCGGGATAGACGGAGTAGATTCTGCGGGGTCGCCGCTGCCTAATGTAGTGGTAGATGCTCTTTCCCGTTCCGGAGGGCTGGAGGACGGCGTCGCCATCCACCTGGCCAAGGCTTGCCTTGAAACCGGGGGCGAACCGCAGGACGTGGCCGAAGCCGTAGCTGGCGGACGGCTCGATCTCGCGTCTATCCCCGACCGTTCCCGTCAGGAAGCGGAAGCCAAAGCGAGGGAGCTCGCGCGCCGGGCAATCGAAAGGATACTGACGAGACGGAGGGAACGGGAAGAGCTCATTTCAAGACTGGGCCAGTCGCGTCAGCCGTGGCTCTATGTGATCGTGGCTACCGGAAACATTTACGAAGACGTCGTTCAGGCCAGGATGGCAGCATCTCAGGGGGCGGACATCATCGCCGTAATAAGATCGACCGGCCAGAGCCTCATGGATTTCGTTCCGTACGGGCCGACCACCGAAGGATACGGGGGGACTTACGCAACGCAGGAAAACTTCAGGTTGATGAGAAAAGCGCTGGACGAAGAAAGCGAGAAACTGGGACGGTACATCAGGCTGGTAAACTACTGCTCAGGCCTGTGCATGCCGGAGATAGCGACCATGGGAGCCTTTGAGCGCCTGGACGTGATGCTCAACGACGCTATGTACGGCATCCTTTTCAGAGACATCAACATGGAAAGAACTCTTATAGACCAGCGATTTTCCCGAATGATAAACGGTCTTTCGGGGATCATCATAAACACAGGCGAAGACAACTATCTCACCACAGTGGATGCCTTCCACCACGGTCCGCAGGTGCTGGCTTCGGAATTCATCAACCTCCACTTCGCCAGAATGGCGGGAATTCCCGACGAGCAGATAGGGCTCGGTCACGCTTTTCAGATCGATCCGTGGCTCGAGTCGAGCCTTCTCTACGAGATAGCCATGGCGCTGCTGGTCAGGCAATGCTTCCCCAGCTGTCCTGTGAAGTACATGCCTCCCACGGTCCACAAAGATGGGAACATCTTCTTCGCCCATGCTCTCGATACCATGTACAACCTGGTAGCCTGCCTGACCGGGCAGTCTATCCACCTTGTGGGGATGCTCACCGAAGCGGTGCATACCCCGTTCCTCCACGACCGGTTCTTGTCCATTCAGTCGGCGAAATACGTGCGGGAAGCGTCGAGGGGTCTTTCGGACAATCTTTCACTGGTACCGGGAGAACTCGTCGAAAAAAGAGCCCAGAGCCTTCTTCTGTCGGCCAAAGAAGTCCTTGAGCGCGTGAAACATGTCGGCCTCTTCGCCGCCATCGAAGAGGGGGTCTTCGCAGGGGTGAAGAGAGACCGGCACGGTGGACGGGGGCGCGAGGGCGTCTTCAAGAAGAGCGCCCGCTATTTCAATCCCTTCGATGAAATCCTCTCCGGAAGAGATCGCCATAGTAGAGAGTTTCTTGTTGAATAGCGGTGTCGACGCAGGACAGATGGGGAGGGTGTCAAGGGGTCCTATACGACGACCAGTTCCGGCCCCTGGATTGGGGGCAAGGTGCAGGAATTTCACAAGAGGGGGGAGGATTCGGAATGATGGTCGATGGAGCTAACCCCGTAACGGAGAAGCGCCAGTTATCCCGGGGGAAAATACTGCCGTATGGAGACAGGCACGGCGATGGCATGGTACAGGTAAGTTTCACGCTGGAGCTTCCCGACGGGCCGGAGGCGGAAGAAGCAGGCCGGCAGGTCATGAAGCTCATGGGACTTACGGACGCGCAGATAGTGGCCTCGGAACCCCTGGGGCCTTCCTTCACGTTCTTCGTCGGATACGGCAAGCTTTTGAGACCGGTGGACCTCGACAACCTCAAAGTGGCGAAGCTTCCGTGGGAGAAGCTCGACCCCGAGACCATCAACAAGATGGTGCGGGAGCGTCTGGGACGGCCCATCGTCGTGGTGGGGGCAGCTACCGGGACGGACGCCCACACCATCGGGCTCGACGCCATCCTGAACTACAAGGGATACGCAGGCGACCATGGGCTCGAGGCCTACAGCGCCTTCCGGGTGGTGAACATGGGAAGCCAGGTGGAAAACAGGGATCTGGTAGCTCGAGCCCGGGAACTCCGGGCCGATGCGGTTTTGGTCTCGCAGGTGGTCACCCAGAGAAACGTCCACATCTCAAACCTTACCGCCCTCGTCGAGCTTTTGGAAGCTGAGGGGCTCCGGGACGACGTGGTGCTGGTGTGCGGCGGACCAAGGCTCAGCCATGCGCTGGCTGTGGAGCTCGGTTATGATGCGGGATTCGGGCCGGGCACGAAGCCCTCGGAAGTGGCCTCATATCTTGCCCAGGAAGTCCTGAAGCGGAAGGGCGTTTGACGCTCCAGAAATGTAGCATGGAACGGAGCGTGCTGCATTCCGGAAAGTCGTATTGATGCCCCCTGGGTGGATGAGTAAAATTACTTGGGATTAAGGTTACGGCGGAAAGGTTGGGGGTGGGTAGGGACTTGTCTCGATCAGCTGAAAGCCTCCGGCCGGGCCGAAGGTTTTCTGATATCGCATATCTGTTGTTGAAAGAAAGGAAAGAACCCATCAAGTATCAGGAGCTGGCCATGGCGGTCTTGGAAAAGGCGGGGGTCCCCGATGGCCAGGACAGAGCCAGGCTTCTGGCCAAGATCCACACGGAAGTCAACATGGATTCGAGGTTTCAACCTCAGGGCAAGGGTCTGTGCGGCCTCAAAGAATGGAGTTATAAACCTGCACCATACAAGGTAGTTGAAGTACCCAGGCCGGAGACGCCGAGGATGTCCAACAGACTCAGGAAAGAACTGGAGCTCCTTGACGAAATGGCCGAACCGGAGACGGAGGAAGAAGAGCACGGGGAGCCCGAAGAACCCGAAGGCGAGTTCTAGGGCTCCTCGCTTCGTTTTTGGAGGTAATAACGTGTCTAAATACGTGTTCGTCACGGGAGGCGTGGTATCAGGCCTCGGAAAAGGCATAACCGCAGCTTCCCTGGGGGCCCTTTTGAAGGCGCGGGGGCTCACCGTCAGCATCATCAAACTGGACCCCTACGTCAACGTGGACGCCGGAACGATGAGCCCCCTGCAGCACGGCGAGGTGTTCGTCACCGACGACGGCGCCGAGACCGACCTCGACCTCGGTCACTACGAACGGTTCATCGACAGGTCTCTTACGGAGGCCAACAACGTCACCACGGGTAAGGTCTACCAAAAAGTCATCGCCCAGGAGAGAAGAGGAGACTTTTTGGGCTCCACCGTCCAGGTCATCCCTCACATAACCAACGAGATCAAGGAGCGGATAAAGAAGGTCTCGAGGACTTCCGGGTCGGACGTGGTAATCGCCGAAATCGGCGGCACCGTGGGAGACATCGAGAGCCTGCCGTTCCTGGAAGCTATAAGGCAGTTTCGAGCGGATGTGGGCAGGCAGAACACGGTCTACGTCCACGTGACGCTCATTCCCTTTTTGCCCACTTCCGCAGAGCTCAAGACCAAGCCGACGCAGCATTCGGTGGCTGAGCTCCGGTCCATCGGTATACAGCCAGACATAATAATCTGCCGGACAAGCAAGCCCCTCTCTCACGATATCAAAGAGAAGATTTCCCTCTTCTGCAGCGTCGAACCGGAAGCGGTCATCCAGAACGTCGACGCAAAAAGCATATACCAGGTGCCGCTCCTCCTGGAAAAAGAGGGACTGGGCAGGATAGTTTCGGAAAAGCTCGGCATCAGGGGGAGGACCCCCGATCTCCACGACTGGGAGGAAATCGGGCGGAAGCTCGAAAACCTGCGCCACGAGACCAGGATAGCTATTGTCGGGAAATACGTAGCCCTGCACGACGCTTATCTCAGCATAGTGGAGGCTCTTGCCCACGCCGGATTCGTATGGGATTCCAGGGTGAACATCAAGTGGGTGGACTCGGAGAAACTGGATAACGCTTCGGAAGGCGAAATCGAAGAGGCCCTGGGAGACGTGGACGGGATCCTGGTGCCTGGCGGTTTCGGCTCACGGGGCGTTGAGGGGAAGATCAGAACCGCGCGCTACGCCAGGGAACGCAAAGTCCCATATTTCGGTATCTGCCTTGGCCTGCAATGCGCGGTGATAGAGGCGGCCAGGGGCATCCTGGGTCTTAAGGACGCTCACTCGACGGAGTTTTGCCCCGATACGCCTCACCCGGTCATCGCGCTCATGCCCGAGCAGCTCGACAAGGAGAATAAAGGGGGCACCATGAGGCTCGGCCTCTATCCCTGCCGTATCGCTCAGGGTACGCTCGCAATGCGAGCCTACGGGACGGACCTCGTGCGCGAAAGGCACAGGCACAGGTTTGAGGTAAACCCCGACTATGTCGAGAGATTGAAGGAAGCGGGACTCATCCCCTCGGGCATATGGCAGGAGAGGGGTCTTGTGGAGATCATGGAGCGGTGCGACCACCCGTGGTTTCTGGGGACCCAGTTCCACCCGGAGTTTTTATCCCGGCCCGCAAGACCGCACCCCCTGTTCAGGGACTTCGTGGCGGCTGCACTAAGGTACAAGGAAACGCGGGTTTTGTGAGAGGCACGGCGGTCCGAAACGGGCCGAATTGAAAGAGAGTACAGTGTCGAGAGAGTACAGTCTCAAGAAGGAGCGTAGTCTCCGAGCATAGTCGTGAGGGGAGGAAAACACCTTGCAGGGCAAAGGCGATGTTAAGGTAAAGAAGAAGACGGGCATCACCGATACCACCCTGCGCGACGCCCACCAGTCGCTTCTGGCCACCAGGATGAAAACCGAAGATATGCTCCCCATCATAGAAAAGATGGACGCGGTAGGATTCCACTCGGTAGAGGTATGGGGAGGAGCCACGTTTGATACCTGCCTGAGGTTCCTCTCGGAAGACCCGTGGGAAAGACTCAGGCTTTTGAAGAAACGCTTCAAGAAGACGCCCCTTCAAATGCTGCTGCGAGGCCAGAACCTGGTAGGTTACAGGCATTACCCCGACGATGTGGTCGAGGCGTTCGTAAAGAAAGCGGTGGACAACGGCATCTCCATAATGAGGATATTCGACGCCCTGAACGACCCCAGGAACATGGAAAAAGCTTTCGAGGCGGCCAAAAAGGCGGGGGCGCATGTCCAGGGCACCGTGTGCTACACCATAAGCCCCGTTCATGACCTCGAGCACTACGGAAGAGTAGCTAAATCCCTGAAGGACATGGGTGCGGACTCTCTTTGCCTGAAAGACATGGCCGGCATACTATCGCCGAAGGCGTGCTACGATATAGTCAAGCTCTGGAAAGAGGAAGTGGGGCTGCCGGTGCAAATCCACTCCCATTACACCTCGGGTATGGCGTCGATGGCTTATCTCAAAGGGATCGAAGCCGGCGCCGACGTGGTGGACTGCGCCATCTCTTCTATGTCTCTGGCAAGCTCGCAGCCACCTGACGAGACCATAGTAGCTGCACTCAGAGGTACCCCGTGGGACACCGGGCTTGACCTCGAGCTTCTCAGCGAAATAGCCGGGTACTTTAAGGAAGTCCGGAAGAAGTACGCCGAGTTCGACAAGGCTTCCCCGGTTCCCGACCCGAACGTGCTCCGGTACCAGATCCCGGGCGGAATGATTTCGAACTTCATATCCCAGCTAAAGGAGCAGGGACAGCTCGACAAGCTCGGTCAGGTGCTGGACGAGGTGCCGAGGGTGAGAAAGGATCTGGGATACCCGCCGCTTGTAACACCCTCGAGTCAGATCGTGGGGTCCCAGGCTGCTCTCAACGTGCTTACCGGCGAGAGGTACAAGATCGTCACCAACGAGGTGAAGGATTATTTCAGGGGACTTTACGGGCGGCCTCCGGCTCCGGTCGATCCTGAGGTCCAGAGAAAAGTAATAGGGGACGAAAAACCGGTGGAAAAGCGGCCTGCGGACTACATAGAGCCCGGCCTCGAAAAAGCCAGGGCCGAGCTGGGTCACCTGTATACTCAGGAAGAAGACGTTCTGTCCTACGCCCTTTTCCCGCAGCAGGCCAGGAAGTTCCTGGAGGAAAAACTGGCCAAACAAACTGGGGTCGATTTCGAACTGGCCGAAAAGGCCCGGGAGAATCACCCTGCCGGTTACTACCCGGCTTAACACCGGCCGTCGTTGCCAGGCTGCGTATGAAAGGTTTTTACGACCTTAAGGGAACATTTTTCCCGCGATCATGTCTAAAAGGGATCAAAGGGTGCATGGAGAATACCTCTCAATTTGCGCCCAAGTTGACAGATGATGGGATCGAAAGAAGGATTTTTTGAGACGGCGTCGAATAGGGAAGGACGCGAAGGGAGTTCCTTTGTTATTGCCGTATTGGGGAGGGTGATGTGGCCCAGGTGAAGCTACCTTCAGTTCCCTCCGCCGGTTTTGTTGACCGAACGCAGCGGAGCTGATATAATAACGCACAACCTGGCAAGGTGCCCAGGTAAGGCCCAAAAAACCAGGCCAGCAACGAATGATTATATGAGTGCAACGGAGTAATAAACTCGCAAACCCGGTGATGAACTCCCGCAGACAACATAAACTTCATACGGACTCCTACCATATAAAAGAAAGGGAGTCACCCTCCGAGCCACGGAGGGTTACCGGGGAAGGTGAAGCCCCCATCGCGTTCGGAAAGGAGGGAAGTTCTCTAAGAACGCAGGGGCCGGAAGTGTTTCCCTGAATTTAGGAGAAACCGTGGGAGACGAACATCCTGAAAAGGAGGTTTGTGATCGTGTTGAAGAAGCTGTTTGCCGCAATCGTAGCGGCAACGATGGTGCTCGGGCTGGCCAGCTTCGCGACGGCAGCGACTCCTTCGTTTCCGGACACCGTAGGAATCCCGGAGGAGACGCAAATCGCGACCCTGAAGGCCCTCGGCATCGTCACCGGTGACGAGCAGGGCAGGTTTAACCCCGACGGGACATTCACCAGAGCCCAAATGGCCGTCATCGCCGTTAAACTGATGGGCCTGGACAGCATGGCTAAGTGGTTCCAGCAGCCGACGATGTTCCCGGATGTCGAGGCCCGACATAGCTGGGCCTGGGGTTACATCAACGTGGCCGTCGGCCAGCAGATCGTCACCGGGCGTCCCGACGGGACTTTTGGACCGGACGATCCCGCTACCTATACCGACGTAATCGTGCTGCTACTGCGCGTGCTCAACTACGAGCCGACGCTTGTTGGCACATGGCCCACCAAGTATCTGGTGAAAGCCGCCGAGATCGGCCTTGCCAAGGGCGTGAGCTTTAATGCGCTCCTGCCGGCGACCCGACGGGATGTAGCGGTTCTGGCGCACAACGCCCTGACCATACCGAAGGTCGTTCAGGTTGGTTTCGGTACGCAGACCAAATGGGTCGTCAGCGGAACTCCCGAGTACCCCGAGACTGTTACGCTGCTGGACAACCTCGGGAGCAAGCCGATCGAGGGCTGGCTCGTGAGCTCTCCCGAGTTGTTTGGTGCCGAGAAGGACGTAATCAAAGTTGACACGCCCGACGGCGAAAAAGAATTTACCTTGGCCGAGGGCGTTGACGTGACCGGGCTTTTGGGCCACAAGGTGAAGATCTGGCAGAACAGCGAGGGCAAAGTGTTCCTCGTGCAGGACAAGACGCCTGCGAGTTCGGTGAAGACGGCGGCGTTTGTGGATGAGAATACGGTCGAGATCGACGACAAAGCCGTGAGCGTCGCAGAAACCCCGAAGTTCCTCAACTATGAGGGACCGGAGGACTATGACCTCGTGGATGGCGGCGAGATCACAGTCATCTACGATGGGAACAATCCCAAGTACGTGATCGAGCTGAAATACACCACCGCCGTTGTAACGGGCATCAGCACCCTGTACGACACCGTCACACTGGATCCGAGTGGTGTGAAAAACCTGACGGATAAGAACGTCAGATGGTTCGGCGACGCTGAGGAGCTCAGCGACCTCAGGAAGGACGACGTGGTCCAGTTCATCGAAGGGACTGAAGGCAAGGACTTCGTGTTCATCGTCACGCGCAACGCTCCTACGGGCAAGTTCACCAAGATCCAGGGAAGCACGATTACAGTTGGCGGCGTTGCGTACAAGAGGGCGCTCGATCAGACTGCTGCTCCTTCTGAAGGTCTGCTTGGGCAAGAGGTTAAAGTCCTGCTCAACAAGGATGGCAGATGGTGGGCGATTGTGGCCCTCGAGGGCCAGGCGGCTCCCAAGAACATCGCTGTTGTGCTCGATAAGATCGAGGATGTCATGACCATCGACGGTCTGCAGGATTACCTGAAGCTGCTGCTCCCGGATGGTACCAAGAAGGTCTTCCCGTGCAGCCAGGAAGCCTTTGACGCGGTTGACGAGAACGACATCATCGAGTACGCCGTGACCGATGGCGTTATCAAGGATAGGCCGAATGAGAAAATCGCGTCGGATGCCACTGCGATAGGTCTGACCGTGACCGTAGAGTACCATCTCGTCAACGGGAAGCTGGTTACGCCCTCTACCGCGATCTTCGACATGTCGGGAACGACACCCAAGGCTGGCACTTGGGATACCCTGGTGGCCAAGGCCAGCGGTATGAAGGGCGTGATGACCTCCGAGGGGAGCAAGGCCGTGATCATCAAGATCACGCAGGGTGCTCCGGAACTCGGCAAGGCTCAGTACGGTGTCTATATGGGGAAGTACGTGGCGTTTGATCCCACTGCTAACGAGCCGAAGACGTACTACAGCATCCTTGAGAGGGATGGGACCGTACGGGATTACGTGTACAACTCAGGTCCGACACTTGCGGCAGGCAATGCTGTAACGTTCACCGTCACTGGAGGCAAGGCGGACTTCACGAAGCTCGACGATGAGGTTCCCGTGCCCACTGAAGGATACGAATGGCGGGTGTATAGCATCGAGGGCTATCTCCTGACGCTGAAGGAGTACAATAAGACGACCGGTGCGGAGGGTACTAGGGAGGTTAGCTACCTGATCATCGACAAGACGCAGTATGTCGACCTCACTGGCTCGGTGCCAAGACATATCACCGGCGTCAGCCAGGGCGCGAAGGTGCGGGTCTACTCTGTGGACGACCCCATTGGGGGCACCGTCGTTGCGAACATAATCGCGGTGATTAAGTAGTATCCGCACGTCAAGGCACATGAAGGGCACCCTTCTGGGTGCCCTTCGTCTTTCTCATGATGAGCCCAGGCCGACGTCCCATAGTGACTGCAATCGGGCGGGAATCAGAACCCTCGGTTTTCGTTTGAGTGGCGCCGCGAGGATGGGGTATAATGCCGGTGTAGTGGGATCCGTCTTCGCATGGGCGGAGCCCAAGGCGCTGAGACGTGGCTCGTTTCCTGGGGGTGCGGTGGTGGGCGCAGCACGGAGGCTTATGCGTCTATGTCCGGATAGGCCAAAGAAGGGGGCGCGGGACCGGCTGCTTGCCCCTTCCGCGGCGCTGGTCGTTGCCTGCTTAGTGTGCTCAGGAATCCCGTTCGCCTTCACCGCGCTTCGAGCTGCTTTTCCAGCCGTCTTTCCCGGGGCGTGCATGGCATATGCCGCTGAGCGTGACTGGTGGGGGCACTGGGCCGAGGCTGAAATAGTATACGCTTTTCACAAAGGCATAGTGACGGGCTATCCCGACGGCACCTTCAGGCCGGACGCGTCATGCAGCCGGTCTGAATTCGTCGTGCTCCTTCTTCGGGCTCTAGGAGAAGACGACGAGGCAGCCGCGATGAAGCGACACGCCTCGCGGCTTCTGGATGTCCCCATCTCCCACTGGGCGCACGGGTACCTCGAACTGGCCTACACGTGGGGTCTCGTTACTCCCGACCGCGAACGAAGGGTTTTCCCCGAAGCCCCTCTGACTCGCGCTGAGATGGCGATCGCCGCCTGGATGGCCATCGGACGCTTCGGTCTCGCAAGAATGAAGGGCTTCGGGCAAGCCTTGCCTTTTGTCGACAGTGGCGAAATCCCCACGGACGCGGTGGACGCGGTCAGCCGCCTTCATTCCCTCGGGGTGGTCACCGGTGACGACCGGCGGGCGTTCCGACCGAATGCGCCGGTGACTCGGGCGGAAGCTCTGGTCATGTGTGTTAGGGTGCTCGGCGTTCTCGGGAACCGGTGGGATCTCGAGGGCGAAGTAATTGGCGTGGACGAAAAGAACCGTATCGTGACGCTGGATACGGGGTTGGAACGGCTTTCGCTCCCGTACGCGGAGGATTTTCTCGCCGTCTACCAAAACGGTAGGAGGTTGCGCGTGGACGCCATCGCTGTAGGGTCCAGGGTAGGTGTTGTGTTCAAAGAAGGTGTTTTTCCCACACTGAGCTACGTTCTGGTCATGCCCGGGCAGGACTAAAGGTGTTCCGCTGCGTTTCTGCCCCAGTGCATCACCGCGTACCATCGAGAAAGCCTGTCGTGATCCCGAAGATAGCACGCGGAACCTAGTCACACTGTACCACGTCTATTCCTACGAACCCTCCGAAAAAAGGGAGAAACTGCGGGTGAATCCTAAGGAAGCGGGTGGGAGCGGTGGAGAAGGCAGTTCACCGGTCGATCAAGCTACTGGTCGTCGCTCTGGTCCTAGCGCTGTCGTTTAGCGTCGGTCCTGCCGCCACTGCTGACGGGCTGCCATTGCCGGTCGAATGGCGCTCGGAGCTATCGACCCGGCGCGTGTGGGTGGCTTCAGATCTTTCCAACCAGCCCGTCGACTCCTCGCTAAACTCCCCTTTACTCGTGCGAATGGGCATCCGACGCTTAAGAGACGCCGGCCTGAGCGGGCGAGGCGTCACGGTTGCGGTGATCGATACCGGTCTCGACCCGACGCGCTTTCTCCCAGGAACCATAGTGGATTGGATCGACCTCACCGCCGAGGGCGTAATCATCACCGACGGTCCGTACAGAATCACGGATGGCAAGGTGAGCGTCGATGGTATTACCTTCGATGTCAGGGCGGTGCCCTCAAGGTCGGGGTACCTGAGGATAGGTCGGTGGTCGCCTTTAAATCTTTATCGGGATTGCGCTTTGGAGCAAGTTCTCAGAGGCCGAGATCCCCTGATGGTCGCGGTCACCGACCGAAAGTCAAGAGGCGTGTACGATACCGTGTACGTCGACGCCAACCAGGACGGGACCTTTTCTGCCAGCGAGGAGCTCCCCTTGTATAGGGAGTCCCAATCATACCTTTCGGTCTACAAGACTGACAAGACCAGCGCGCATCTCGTCGTGGTGCTGTCGGATCTGAAAGCCAACGGTGAGGTGGTGGTCCTGGGTTTTGACGGACACGGGCATGGGACCTGTACGGCGTCTATCCTGGCGGGCACGGCCGAAGGTTACGACCCGATAT
>DUSS01000015.1 GCA_012842495.1 Candidatus Fermentithermobacillaceae bacterium | reverse complement strand
CCAAGCAAAAGCAGCGGATCCGGGTCGTAAACGACCAGCGGGGATGTCCGACCTACACGGTGGACCTGGCAAAGGCGTGCGTAGACCTGGTTGAGAGCGGGTGCTTTGGAGTATACCATGTGACGAACCAAGGCGCGGTAACCTGGTATGAGTTTGCACGCGAGATATTCAGATGCGCAGGCGTTCAAGTGGACCTGGAACCGGTCACGAGCGACCAATTCCCGAGACCGGCGAGGAGGCCGAAGAACTCGGAGCTGTCCCCGTACCCGCTGTGGGAGACGATAAACCGGGAAATGCGCGATTGGAGAGAAGCGTTGAGCGAAATGGTTTCCGGTTGAGCACCAAGCAGATGTCACAACGGGACGCACCAATGAACACCCAACGACACGAAGCGCAGCCTTCACCATCCGTAGGGATATCCTCTTTGGCACTGTTGGAAGGTAGGGAGTCAATAGACACAGGAGAGATACTCTGTATGAAAATAGCGACGACACCCGCTTCTCGCACTTGCTGTTTAAAGCCAGAAGGTTAGCACGAGCTACATCCTCGACGAATACGTAGTCCCGCACGCACTTCCCGTCGCCGTTTATGAGAATCGCCCGTGGATTGGCTTGGGTCCGAACGACTCACTCCCCCAAATTTGATGGAGCACGTGACCCGTTGCGCGTCTTAGCGAAACGAGACCCTGCCCGATGGTCGTAGGGCTGACGATCTCCCGTTCACGAGCAGGTATCCTCCCACCGTTGTGTGCAGACCTGCACCAGAGAGTGACGGGGTAAACGAAGGTAATTCTCGCCGGCAAGCTTACTGATCCCGTACGGAGACACGGGTGCTAACGGCCTATCTTCCGCTGCCGGCTCGTACACGTCACCGTAAAGCACACCGCCTGAAGATGCAAAGACAAACGACTCCACGTGATGCCTTACCGATGCTTCAAGTACGTTCAGAAGTCCGAGTAGTAGTCCCAGTGCTCGTGTGCAACAGACTGCCGATACCTGCCAGCCATTCCAACCGCGAGCCCGGGGTGGGTTGTCGGAGGATTGAACGAAAATCTCGAACAGGCCCACGGTCGATAGCTTACGTCTGGAGCTTCCCGGCGCCTGCAAGCGACTCCCTATAACTCACAAACCACGCAGCTGTTCTGCGAAGTCCCTCTTCCAGCGGAACGCCAGCCGCCCAGCCGAGTTCCACCTTCGCTCTGGTGCAATCGAGGATACTTGACCGCAGGTCCCCCGGCCTTGGGGGGCCATGCTTCGGAAGTGGCAAGTCAACTTGCTTACCGTCAGCGCCGAGAACCTTCTGTAGAGCTGACCGGATAGCGCTCTCAGGACGCACATCGTTATATGCTTTTCTACACCCGCTTCTGTCGCACATTGAATCATTATCGCATATACGGCTTCAACGTACCATGATGCTGTTTGAACTACACTTCGCCGGACGGACGACAACTTCCTCGCCTGGGGCGTCTGACCACCAAAGTTTAAAAGCTCTTCTGCGCGCCGAGCAACAAACCAGAAACCCGGCACTCAGTTTGAGAACCCCGTCTGCTAAGCCTATACCCGCCCGCGAAGCTCCCGCTCCGACTTGAGCACCTCTAATACCCTCACCAGCACAGGGCCCCACAACGGTGTACCCTCATCGCCGGACGTACTCAGCCCGGTCTTCTCCACCCTAAGCAGATCCGCAAGGGGTACTACCGTAACGTCCCGGGCGAGGAATTGTTGTTCGTCCCCTACAATAGTATCGGTTCGTGGGACGGCTTCTCCGTCCAGGACTGTTACATGTTCCTTCGGCACGCTGACGTCGATATCCATGACGTACAGGAAATCGATCGCCCTACACATTGGATCAACTGCCACAATGCCACGTAGTTTTCGTTTGGTACCCCGCCAACGGATGATAAGGACGTCTTCCGCGAATGGCCTTCTGACAGAGCATCGCACCAGCTGCACCGGTATCTGTAGTTCTGGACCCGGCGTCCTGGCCGGTGGCAAGTGATGAGACCGGCACCGTGACGACTGCAAGGTGCAAAGCGCCTTCGGCGGAACGCGCGACGGAGCCTGGAACCCCCGGATCGGTAATATAAAGCGTGGCTGCTTACTTTCCAGTTCCGGCCCAGAGCCCGGCTGGCTAAGGAACGAAGGATGCGCCTTGAGATAGCTTGAGGCGTGATGACGGATAGACCCCGCTAACCATTCCGGAAGTTCTCCAAACGGGAACTCCGAGTCCTTTTCAAGGGTCAATTGCGGCACAAAAACGGTGAGAGCAGAAGGTACCTGCCCGGCAGAGGATACTGACGCCCTACCATCGCCACAACCGGAAATGGAAAAGAGCAGGACCTCCTCCACACCTTCGCGCAGTGCCAGGACCTCCGGGTACAACCATTCCAGCGGCGAAGACGAAAGACCGGATGCCAGCGTCCAGACGGAGGAATGCGATGGTGCCGCTTCGTCTCTTCGTATGAGCACAGCGTATTCGCCCTTCGTCGTTCGCGCATCTCGTTTGGCACCTGCGAGCTCATCGCAGCCCGGCGGTTGACACGGTAGGCCGTCCTCGCCCTGTAAAGCCCAAAGAGTCAACACGGGCAGACATCCACCGGCAGCCCACCTGGCAACAAAAGTGACTTCTGACCGCCTTTTTGAGTGAAGATCGTCGAACGCTGAGACTAGGCACTGGCGATTTCTTAAGGTACCCGGTCTGCCTCCAGAGTGCCCTTCGATGAGAAGGCGTTGTTCTGAACTGGTGGCAAGTAAAGGGTCGTCGGGAATGTCGATGACGACCTGGTACCGAAAGAAGGGCGTGCTTTCCTCCCTATACTCCTTTCCCGATTCGCTGGTACCTGCGTCATAGTGTCTCTCTTCCATGATCCGCACCGTAGCTACCGCGGTACAGATAACGAAGGGTGCGTCAAATGGACGAACCTCCGGAGCCCCAGCCAGGCTACCGGAAGGCCCCGGCAGCCAATGCATGCAAGTCTCCAGATCGCGTTCAGAATACAAGTCGCTCAGCAGTGGAAGCGCGGCGAGGGACTGCAGATATACCTCGTCTTCGGGACAACGCCCGAGAAGGTATTCTAGAACTTCACGTTTGCGAATGGCCATTCCCATTTCCAACCTACTACTCCCGACGCTCGTTTTCTGACCAACCGTGTGCGGGTGCTGCCACATACGACCAGACCAGGTCTGCAAGGCATGCACCATTTGTCGAAGCCTAGTCCTGATCCACTGTCACCTGCTTCACCAACTGTTTTGCTCTGTCAAGCTTATTGATGCCGTCAATCCCGTCCCACTCCCTCAAGAAGTCGCTACTCAAGAACCTGGCATCTCCCGCAGGCGCGGCATACGTTATACGACTCGGCCGGGACCCATCCGGAAGAAACTCCGTTTCGTCGTTGAGCATCGCATAAAGAAAGCGCAGCGCACAAATCTTAGTGCTCGGAGCACTGTATCCGACCACCGCATAGATTCGGCAGTTATCCAGGGTAACATCGTGACCCGAGATTGGGACCAAATCGCCCCGGCCAACCGGACCGCCGGGTAGATGAAGGACTTCCGCCCGGTGGCCATGGTCGTCACGAGTGAATACATCCTTCGCTATACCATAAACCGTCATTTCGGAACCAAGAAGATACCCTGACTGATAAAGCCGGTCAAACATGTTTTCAGCGATCCCCACTCCGTATTGGATATTCGGGTAGTTCCATCGCAACCACGTTATGGCATGCAACAACGCCAGGTTGTGTTCGCACCCGCCTAAGAATAGAACGGTCGAAGGTCCGCCTCCCATTGCTGCTTCAGGAAAAGGAGCGTCAAGGAGACTTCCGCCCCGTCCCTTAGGTAGAGCTACGGGCTTCTTTAGGGGTACGCGTAACCTCACTAATCGAACCTGACCACAGTCCACCAGGGTATCGTTTTCATTCTCCTTCCCCAGGGCAAACCGCGTCTTTATGCCGCATCGCGTCATAAGCACACTGCCCGAAGCACTCGTACGCTGCTTTGAGAACAACCCATCTCTGGTACTTCCGTTCCGTACTCCCGACTCGCTGCCTTCTCCGAGGAACCTGACATCAGAGACGAACATTCTCACGACACGCTCATCCGTGGGACGAGATCCAGGGCAAACGCTAACCGTGTCGCACGCAGTGTCCGAACCACTGAGCCTTGGACATACAAGAAAAGACACCGGGGCCGGGTGGGTTATGAGTTTGAGGGCCTCCACGGCAAACGCGAGGTCTCTGTGCGCGTACGGCAAATCCGGGAGAATGAATTCCAGGCGGGCGCGGGAGCTACTCCCCGACAGTCTCCGCCGCTCATCAACTGCCCGGAGCAACTGAGTAAAGAAGGTACTTCCGAACAGCGCACCGTACGTGTACGAGCTTAAATAGAGGGACCTGGAGGTGTAATCGTGAGGGCCAAGCATCCACGCGGCCATTACTTGCAGCGGGAACGAATTCAACAACTCCCTGAAGACCTTGGCAGCGATTTTGCCGTGAGACAGAAACGTTAGCTCAACGTAATCTACCACTCTGACATCGTAGTAGGGTTCCCCGCAGAAGATACATGAGGTCTCATATCCCATTTTCTGTGCCGCCAAAGCTACCTGTCCGTCAGACGCACCCACTTGGTAGAGCATCCAGAGATCCACCGGTTGCCTTGGGCGCCTCTTCGAAAGAACAAACCGGAGATATCGCCAGGCCGAAAGCACGTCGTGGGACGCTTTCCTTATGAGTTCCGCCTGTTCCCACGCGCTCCTTACGAGTGAGAGTATCAGCAGAATGGATAGGGGCAGGAAAGCGGAAAGATCTTTCAGGGAACTACGTAGACTCCACACTAACATAGCTACTGCAAGGGCCGCCGTGATAACGAGCCGTGCAGGGCGGAAAAACAAAACAGACCATAATAGACGGTTTATATCCCGGTCGCGCCCTAGGTCTCTGGTCAGCCTCTGGAGCATCCTTTTATCGTATGTAGCGCCAGTTATCACCACCAGGCATGGTCTGTCCGTCACAGCCCTGCGATCGACGATGCTTGCCAACCTCCATTCCCTCCTCACAGCAGCCAACGCCTCGCTTACCTCGCCTCGGGCGGCAAGCCGGATAAGCCAGCCGACGCTGCAGCTCGCCCTCATTATCCTGGAACATCGCAGGAAGAGGGTTGGACTTTGCCCAGCGTATATGCGGCCAACTCCCCGGCAAGATTCGCCCGAGAGGGTAGGGGCTGGTTGCCCGCGGTGAGTGTGGCCCACAACTACCAACCCGCGCCCCCGACCGAGCAACTTCCGGGGGCAGATTCTACCTCAACGAGCAGGTTCCCTCCCGCTCAGCGTAAGGAGGTACGAGTCAGGTCGGCAGGCACGACGGTCCCCAAACTGAAATATCCAATGGAAGCGACGGGCAAGAGCTTAGCATTCGTACTTGGGGCGAACCTCCAGGAGGACAAGTGCTGGAGCGTGTCGAAGCCGGGGACAGGTCGAACCGATTTTCAGGACCCGGCGGGTGCCTGGCGGGCTGCCTTTCGACGAAGTTTGTGAGGAGTGAGATGAGGCGCAAGATGAAATGCTTCCTTGTGGAGGAAGTGAGATGTCCCGGTGTCCACAGCCATTCGGGATGCACAGCCGGGTGACGCCCCGGATTTCTCCCGTCTCGTGCCTCTGTCAGGACCATCGTTCCTCCCCGCGCTTTTCGGGCCGGAAACAGAGGACATTCTTGCAGCTCTGTTCTTGGACAAACGCAATCTGTTCAGTTACGAGTTCACGAGGGTGGCCGTTGCCGGAGGCAGAAGCGCAGGCATGCTCCTGGGATGCACCGGACGTCAAAGAAACAGAGTGGCCCTTCATACGGGACGGCTTGTGCTTCAGCGTTCCGGAAAGCGCTGGCCATCTACCTTATGGAATCTGATCAGGGCCGAGATGCTCCTCACGTCGCCCCGGGAAACGGATTTCTACATCACGAGTATCGCGGTGTACCCCGAATTCCGAGGAAGGGGAATCGCCACCGCACTTCTTCTTGACGCCGAAAAGAGGGCTCTGGACGCAGAGTGCCGGCGTCTGGTGCTGGATGTGGAGACAGAAAACCTCCCGGCCCTGAACCTTTACAAGAAGCTGGGTTTCAGGGAAACCCGCCGGTCCTCGGCCAGAATACGGGGAACCGAGTTCAGCTTCTTCAGCATGATAAAGACACTCGGGGACCGGCCGGCCCTGCAAGGGGAATCAGAGACATGATGAAGCGAGACACGGAACCGGCGTACCGGGCCCGGACGCGGACTCAAGGCTGCAGCGCTCGAGCCCAGGCGCGCCATCCTGATGGGCTTCCCTGCTGCAGCAGATCTTACCACGGACCTTGAGGACCCGACGGCAGCGGACAGGACCAGCTTCCACGATTTCAGGCCGTTCAGGATCTATTCAGATAGGCGGGTACCGGGTACGTTCTCCGGATAGGGGCCTTGTGGAAAGACCCGATCGGTGGGGCGCCGTCATCGTGGACATTCACAAACCTTCTATCGTCCACAGCTTCGTCACAACGAGAAGAGTTTTGTGGTCTCCTGACGGTGATCGCATCTGTTACGCGGTTGTTCACGGTAAAGCAATCGACCCTGAGAGCTACGACTACCGCTTTGACCTGGTCTCTGTCGGTCTACGTAGCGGACAGAGGGATATCGTGTTTTCCGGAGAACAGGGTAATTGGGTAACCCCTCTGGAATGGACTGACACAAGGAGGGCTGTCAGTCGGATTCGTGGTGGGTGTACCATTCGCCGGATGATTCCACCAGGGCCGTAAAGCTCGTTCGCGGCGATGCAGCTTCGTGGCGACCATCGCCTGGCCAAGATACACTTGGTACAGTGCTGTAGCAGTGAACACCCGGTAGCTTTGATACGGCCTTGTTCGTACCGGGTGGTCGCGGCCGAAGCCCATAGTTGGGGCCTTCAACATAGCGGCCCTTGCAAGTGTCGAAGTTAACAAGTAAGAGTACGGGGGTTCGGGGACCAATGACACCAAGACCCTTCTCCGCACGCAGAGTCCGACTTCTCACGGAGGCAAGTGGCTCTCTGCCGCGTAAGGCGAGCCGCCAGCGCGCGCTGCCAACCGTAGTACTGCTCTGCGCCATGTGCCTTGTGCTGAGTGCCTGTGGTGGCGGTCTCGGCGGCGGCCGACAGGCCGAGACCGGTTCCATGCCCGAGGCCCTGGCGGGGCTACTCCCCAAGCCGGTTCTTCCGGAACTCCGGGTAGAGTGTGGCGAACGGTCGGTCGCGGGCATCCGGGGCGGATATAGGTGGACGCTGGATGGGGACCCGAAACAGCTCGACGAGGTCTGGCCTCCGCCGGCTCCTTCCGGTAGCCTCCTGGTCTCGCCCGGTGAAGAGGTGGTGTTCACCGTCACGCTTCCCGCCGGCAGTCCCGCCGCTACGGCCACCGACAAGGGGGTCTCGGCGCGACTCGAAGTGTGGAGAGATTCTGCTGCGTCCAGTGAGCGTCTAATCGGTCCCCTGCATTCGACAACCTGTGAACTGCGCGAGACCTCGGCCTCTTCTGTCCGCGTCTCCTGGCGGATGCCGGAACACCTGGCGTACTGGCTCTATGGCAACTCGTTTCTCGCAAAACTCACGGTCAAGTGGGGAGATGCGGAGTTTTCCCCCTGGGTGAGCTTCTACTGGAACCTGGTTGCGGTAAAGGAGGGGGTGCCGGAAGCCGTCCTGGAGGTGGCGCGACGCTACTTCGACGCGACGTGGAAGCGCGATGAACAGGCGCTTTCTGAGCTATCAGTCCGGTGGAAAGAGGACCGACCGGAGGGCGTCCCTCCCCTCTCGCCGCTTCGCGCCTATCTACCCGGTGATCGCGAGTCAATCTTCTGGCAGAGTCCATCGCAGGAATATAGGTTGGCGTCTCGTCCTTCGTTCTCTGTGGACAATGTGTACTCGTCCTCGTACGGTCCACACGCCACGTGCCGGGTCGAGTACGAGGTCGAGGTAAAGGACGTCGAGTCGGGAAACAGGGAACGTCACATCGTGCGGGAAGAGATCCGGCTGGAGACGGTCGACGGGGGAGGCTGGAAAGTAGCTCGGGCATCCAGAACGCCAGTGTCCGCGACTCGCGCTCTTCCCGCCGTCGCGTCGAGGGCCGGCGAGCTGTGTACGGTCGTACAGGTTGGCCCGTTTGAGGACGTTCGTCCACCGTACCACGGGCAGAAATGGAGCGACGATGGGGAGTGGTTCGCCTTTGCGGGTTCCGCCGGAGGAATGAACGGCATCTGGGCGGTGAACAGGGGAGGTTCCAGGTTGGTGAGTTTGGTGGGCCTGGAGGGTGCCTACTTGGAGATTCTCGACTGGGTACCCGGCCGACATATACTCCGCTTTCTGACATACGGACACCATTCGCGCGGTCCTCACGCCGACAAGACCGGGTATTGGGTGGGAGAAGTGGAACTGGAGACGCGAGAGGTTCGCGACCTCGCTTTCATCCGGTACCCCATCGTGCATTTCCCGCGGAGCGTACACGTAACCGGAGACCGCAGTCACCTCGTATTCAGGCACGGAACAGATCTCTGGAGGATAGATTTGGATTTGGGAGAGGCGGTGAAGCTGGCACAGGACGTTCCGTACGGAGACGGGCTGCTACCGTTCTGGTACTCACCGTCTGGCTGGTTTGGGGTTTCATCTCAGATTTCTCCGGGCGGCGAACCCGGGTTCAAAGTGTACGACCTGAGGACGGGCGAAACGACGGATGTCATCCTCCCGGACCTCGGCACGGAGGGTCTTTGGCTGTGGTTTGAAGAATGGACTCCAAAGGAAGAAGCGATGGTTCTGGTATGCCGCACGGACGAAACCAACGAGGGCGATGACTGGTCCTGCCCGGCGGGTGCGATCTCGGTCCGGCTGTACGATTCGGCGGGATCCCTGTTGGAGGAGATCCGGCCCCCGCAAGACGACCCGGAGAACCGCATCGGACCTACCGCGTGGAACGCTGACGGAAGCGCTCTTGCCATGGCGGTGGGCTATCTCTCGGAACCAAGCCTCACCTATCCACTCGGCATCCTTGAGACGCGGCTTCAGGCGAGAGCGATGTACGTATGGACCCGGTCGGACGGAACGCTTCGGAAAGTGGCCGACGTATCCGGGCAAATCGAGTCTCTGTCCTGGTCGGAGGACGGCAATGCCATAGAAGCGTGGTTCCGGGTGTCCGATGACCACGAAGTTAAGTTTCAGAACGGGGTGAGGCTCAGCCTGGACGGTGTTCGGACGGAGATTCAGCGAATCATACCTTACCGGGCAAGTGAGGTCATAGTAGGGTCGCTGGGAGACCTGGTACTGGTGAAAAGGGTCTCTTCGGGGGGCGGTTCGACGCTGGTGGTCCGCTCAGCGAGCGGCAACGGGCGGGAAACAGTGGTCAACGATACCGGACCGTTGCATCTGGATGAACCCGTGGTGTCATCCGGAGCCCTCGGAGTTGCGGGCGAGGTCCCGGAGCCTTACGGAGAGGGTGTTCACTGGGTCTATCTGGTTGTGAGAGGTGAGCGATCCTCACACTGAAGGATAACTTGCCCGGAAAACTTCCCGCGGAGCCGGCAGGGTAGTCGAGCCGGCCGCCAGCTAACGCGACCGGCCCGACAGGAGTACCGCATTCCATCTCCTCGACGAACCTCTCGTCACCGCCGGCGGCCTGATAACCCCCTTCCCTAACGTTGAGCCATCTCCACCACTCAGTACCTCACGGCCACAGCTGCTGTTCTCCCTCCGGCGCACTTGAAAACGAGAATGAACTTCTTTGCGGATTCCGGAACGACAACGTCCTTCGCCTCAAAGACGGGCACCCTGCCGGCCGGCATCTGCATGGACCTGCTTCTCGCAGGTTGTCGCAGAAGGCGGGCTTTCCTGAACGAACACGTAAAGAAGGTACCGGGCTCTGGACCCGCCGACATATATATCCGCCTCTGTGCACGCTGGAGTTCCGCCCACGATGTCTATCAAGAACACGACGTCGCTCTCGAGTCCCTTGAAGGACCTTATGGTGGCAAACCTTATTCCGTCCGGCTTCTCCTCGGGAAAGTTGTACAGGTGTATCCCGTGAATCGAATCCACGGAGGCCAGGCAGCTTTTCTCGCGCCTGCGCGGGGAGAGGATGGTGATGCGGCGGGGAGTAAGACCCTGGCTGATGAGGCGCCCGATCTCCCGCTCGATGAGCTTCCGCTCCTCTTCAGGAGCTGACCACGTCAGCCGGTGGACGGGAACTCCTCCGGCGATCACCGGCCGTGCCCGGAGGGCCTCGGAGACGAAAGAGTTGGCCCAATCGTTTATCTCTTTGGTGTTCCTGAGGTTTCTCGTGAGTTTGTGCCTGGAAACGCCCAGTTTCCCGCTCTTGAGGTATTCTATGCTACCGCCAAACAGGTCTTGATTTGGGTCGGCGAAGACGTAGAACTCCCCGTTCTCAGGGTCTCTCAACATGGCCTCCAGGCAAACGAACCATTCCTCCCGGAAGTCCTGACCCTCGTCTACGATGATCGAGTCAAACTTCCAGCTACCGTCCGCCCGGGAGAAGAAATCGAAACCTTCCTGCGGCAGGCGTCTCTTAAAGAAGTCGTCTCTTACGTTGTCCTCCTCAGGCACCTCCATCTGAAAACCGGCCTTCCGGAGCGTATCCAGAAGAAGGTCATGGAAGTTGGCGCACACGACGACCCCATCTCCGGCCGTTCGCCGTTCGGCAGGTCCGATGGCCCGAAGATCCTCCCGTACTCTCGTCGCGAGGTTCTTGTTGAAGCATGTGAACAGCACGTGCTTGCCGGAGGATCTCAGGCGCCGGGCTTTCTCCATGGCCACGAAGGTCTTGCCGGTTCCCGCGGCTCCGAAGAACACCTTGCGAGTATCATACTCGGTTTCCTCGATGATGCGCTGCTGCTCGTCCGTAAGGACCCTTAAAGACTCGCGCTCGAACTGGCAAATCCGGTCCTCGAGGAGCGTGTACAGCTTAAAGTGAGGGGCGAGTACCTGGTCTACGAGGATGGCGAAGGCATCTTGACCGGCCCCAAGTTGCGCACCTCCGGGGCTCGATCTGCCGGTAAGCTCCCGTGCACAGTCACCGAAGATGCTTCTCAGCGCGTCATCGAGCTTATCGAGGTCGTCCGAAAGGAGAATGTTGTTTGCGGCCAAGCTCGCCGGAAGCTGGCCGGATATGTGCCGGCACTCCGGAAAGCAGACTGCGTAGTCGCATCGCAGCGGAAAAGGCCTGCCCGTTCTGTCCTTGTACAGTTCCAGTACCGTGAACATTGCGTTCCGGGCCTGGTCAACCGGATCCTTGGTCAGCGGATGTTCAGTTCTTCTTCCGTCCGGAGACGACTTGATCTCGTACCACACGCCGTTGTTGTACGTAATCTGCCCCTGCTTCACTTCGAGCGTTATAAAACCGTAGTCGGGGTGAGCGATCACGAAGTCCGTTTCCCCGAGAATGTCTCCCTTCCCTCCTTCCCGGGTCATTCTGCCTGGTCGAGGCATGGCCCGGGGGTCGCTTTGCCCCCCGGTGACTCCGACCGGCCCTGACTCCGGCCTGGACGGCAACCGGTACTTGAAGGAGTACAGCACAACGTATTCGTCGGGGAGTTTCTCGGCTGCATTGTAAACCAGGCGTTCTCCGTCATTGTCTATATCCTGTGTAAGGAGGTTGGGAATCATCCTCGCCATGGTCCATCTCCCCCCAAAACTGTGGCGTCGCTCTGCTCCACCGAACTTGCTGCGGTGTCCATTCAGGTCGATGAAGTATGGCCCTGTATCTGTTCATTCTAGGCAACGAAGCCTCCGAGTTGGAGATTCTCCACATGGTTACAAATCCCTTTCTTATTAGCTTCGTTTCGCCGGATGCGAGGGTCACAAAGCTTTGGCTAGGGATAAGAGAAGCTGAGCATACCGCCCCTCCGGCGGGGATTCGCGGCGCTTACGCCGCGGGGTCGCCGGGAACCAGGGGTGGTCATTTCTTGTACGTCCCGTGCATGGTGCTGGATCAAAGCGACGGGCGAACGTGACCTTGCACTATACTGGCTGAAGCGACTGGAACCTGGAACTCGTCACGACATTGATGGGGGGAACTGATCGAAGTGATAGATCGTATCTGGAACAAACCCGACGCTCTTAAACATCCCGTCTATGTACGACCTCCATATCGACGGGTCCAGAGTAGCAAAAGCAATGCTGAGAGATCCCATTCGACGTCCGCGGCGCAGCATTCCTAAGCAGTAGACCTCATTACCCGCGCTCGGGCGCGAATCCATGTGCATTAGCCAGTCGACGACACTGGTCTTGCACTCCACGGCCTCCTGTTGCTGGCATATGTAGATGTCAACAGACTTTGCAGCACAGCAGCTCGGGACGACGGACAGTTCCGAGAAAGGAACCCACTGCCTGAGGCCGGCACGAGGCCACTTCTCTTTCAGTTTTCGCAGAACAAGCAGCTCAAACACCAACCCTCTCGTATTAGCGGCGTCCTTCTCATATCCTCTTACCAGCCAGCATTTCACCTGCTGTGCGACACGCGGATTGCCGAAGCTACTAAGGTCGAAATTACGCAAGTGATACAGATTCGTGCACTGGTGAACAACCTGAGCCAGAGCCTCTAGACCACCAACGGTTGTGGACGCTATCTGAACTGCCATGGTTGCGCACCTGGCTATACACCGAGGGTATGGGTTATTGTTCAGACCGCTCATCATCAGGTTCCGTTCTATGCGGCTTAAGAAGCCCGAGTGTCACAGTGCCTACACCGAGAATCGTGGTAATGTACGAAACCGCATGGCGGAGATACGGCCACACGTTGACTAGCACGTTTGTCTTTGAGAAAAACGCTGCGAGATCTTGCCTATCAGAGATCCCTGGTTTATTGTTCGTTATTCTGTACACCGCCCGAACCTGCATTTGGCAAGTAAAAACCTGCTTTTTCCCGGTGTTCCCCCGAACTGATACGTCCACAACGGCACTCAAGCTGTCTGTGTCAAGACTCTCCAGACGTGGCTTCGCATCAACATCGACACGACCTTCTCGGACCTCAACGAGGGTCGGCGTTCTTTCCGCTGCGATTCTGAGAAACTCGATTCTGTCGATCTCCACCAGTTGAAGAAACGACGCATAGAGCGAGGGATCCGGGCGAATCTCATCGGACACAATCATCACCTACCCGGCGCATTCGAACATGTCTACCGTTCCAAGCCTGAGGCTCACTATCCACCGACGACCTCGTGCAGGCTTTTTCCTCTCAAACGACGGTGATGCAAGACATATTGCAGCGTATTTCCTAAGGGCACCGTCCACACTAGCAGCCCAGGTTAACAAGGCGGTGACATTTGCTTCTGAAGGCTGCCGTCGGAACTCGTTGACGAAAAACTCGCCGTTAGATATTTGGCTGGAAACGACCCTGAAGAAAAAGGCTGCATCGAAGCCCGGCAGCAGCGAAAGAGTTTCGGCCCACCACTGTACAGCCGCTGGAGGTTGACTGTTTTCTTTAGTAAGTCTGACTAAGGGCAGGAGTTTTTCTTTGGACTCGTAAGAACACTGTTCAAGTATTGTGAGCGCCCGATCCCTGAGAGCAAAGAGCAGATCAAGAGACAGCCCTCCACCATATTCGACACATGTCTCGATATGCGACCGAACCGAAGGTGCGAAACGGTGATCTTCCTTGACCATCAGCACCTCTCCGTCCAAGCAGCTGACTTTCCACGCGGGTGGTGTGTATTCTACCATACTATCGGAAAATCCTCCACAGGTCTGGAATGGTCCTCAATGAGGCTTATTCGAAGTATGCCCGTCTGATGACGCTTTCTACGAGGGATGACCCAGGAGCTACCCGCGCGTGTCATTTACCCAAGCCGAGAATACTGCTGAACCTCTCCCGTATCCAACAACTGTCTTGTGCTGGTCACACTTTGAGAAAGGCCAAAAACCCTTAGGAGCAGTCACAAGCGGAAGCCGTACCTCCGAGAGCCATTGGCCATCTTTAGCATGCAGTCCAGTCGCCTGTGCACGTTAACGATCACGTGCGTGTATACCCCGGTACCGCGACCCGACAACTTGAAGGGTTGTCATGGCCGAAGGAGAAAAAGGGTTTCGGGGACAACGAGTCGCAAAGGAGTGCTTCTGCACATGAAAGCCGAGGAACAATTCTTCTCTGCGCTGGAGACATGTCTGGGGCGTTCCCAAGTGCTCAGGAAGGGTGAGCCGGTACGAAGGTTCTTTGCCGAACACGGCTCGAGGTTACTGAGCGACCACAACCAGATGGACTTCGAGGATCCCGAAAAAGCCACTCTTGACGAGATCTTTCGTACGCTTCACGGGTCCCCTACCGGGGGTTCACCGACCGATATCACTAGATTCGTAGACGGCATGCTTTCGCCGGACTGCCCGCCAGGACCCTGCATTATCGAATTCGACGAGGAACAGCACTTCAGCCCGTTCCGGCACGCTACCCTTCGTCCTATTTCAGAGACTATCGAGGTCCGCTACGACCTATCGCTGTACAATAAATACTGTCTCAGCCACGAGACTTTCGTCCGCTTCCTCGAGAAGCATCGCATCGCGCACCTCGGGATCACGGCCCCTTGTAGCACACAGAGTCTCCTGGAGGCGCTGTCCGGCGAGGGAGATCTGGGCAGCAACGGCTACGTAGCCCCCAAAAAGTGTTTCCCTTTCTTGGGCGGGCGGATAGCCCAGAGAGCCTACTACGACGTGCTCAGAGACTTCTTCCACCGGTCGAAATCGGGAAGGAAGATGGGCCTGAAGCCCATCGTGCGCGTATCCATATACCAAATCGAAGAGCGTGTGGGAGGTAGCATGGAAAAGGCTCGATTTGAGGCTATCGTGGATGCCGTCGCGTCTGTTCTAGCAACCTCCGTGAAACTCGCTGAGCGAGCCTGCGGCAAATACCCGGACTGTCGAACGACCATATGACTAGACTGACCCCGGTATCCCCCCCCCCATCTGCACCTCGCATTCCGCCTGGGCGGCGAGTGAGGGGAAGACGCCTCAGTAGAGGCAAGGGACGGAAGGTTTCGCGACGGGTGGCTCTTTCCCAAATTCATGATATACTCCCACGTGATCCGCGGTTGCGGTCGTGCCCCATGAACTCTTGAACGACGCCGGTTTCCCAAAAGACTCGGACAATCTCATTCTGGTATTACCCAGAAGGCCTTACGTTCTTCGTACACTCCACCGTTCCGCCGTCCAAGAAGCGTTTCATCCTCATGTGCCTCCTCCCTGCCCTGGTGCTCGGAGTGCTGCCCCTCCTCCTGTGGCTCATCGTGCCGGCTGATGTCAAGTGGCTGTCGCGCTTTCTCTTCACGTTCGCCGCCTTAGGGCTCCTTTACGGAGCCGGAGATACCTCTGTGAGGGCGATAGCGTGGAAAGCGCAGGTGCGGTTGTGTCAGAAGTACCGTAGTCTGGTGAGCAAAGGTAAAAGTAGTGGTGTTGCAGTGACGGCGGTGGCAAGAGAACTGCTTGGATTCATCTGGGCGATTGCTCGAGAAGTCGAACAGCAAGGTATCAATCGGCAACGCGCAGCGTAAGATTGGCCCAGTTGATTAGGCTGGTGTTTTGAGCCAAGGATTTCTCAAGGGGGTTGTTCTGAGGTTCTGGCAGCGGGAAGGAGAACCCTCGATTGACCTATGTACAGGGATTCTTTCCCCATGTACGCCTGTAGTCCGAGGTAGCTCCAGACGGAGGTATCCGGTGCGGTAGCCAACCCGCGAATATCAGAATGCCAACCGTCGACGATAGCCAGAGCCTCGGAAAGCTCTTACAGCAATAGTACCGCGAGCTGTGAGATGAAACCTTCCGCTCCCTGGTGCTGGCGACCTTTCTTAAGCGCACGGAGAGGAATGAGTTTCGATCACGGTTGTGTGTCCTTGCCCGGGTTTTCTGGCATACACCCACCTGTCTCCTGAAGGCGTAGTGTGCCAATCGATGATCCTGAAACCCGCGAGGAGGTTCCTGATTTCAGCGTCACTGTAGTAACGCCGTTTGAGTCCCAACCTACCCGGCTCACGGAGAACCCACGTGCCGTCGGGCAGAGTATCGTGCTCGGGTGGCTCAGGGTTCGGACCGTCGAAACTCACGAACAAGACCCCTTCTAGACGTAACACTCTCGTAACCTCTTCCATTGCCTGGCGAGCTTCGGTGGTGTCCATGTGGTCGATCACAGAATTCGCCACTACCGCATCAAAGAATTCACTACTAAACGGAAGCATCTGGGCGGAACCAACCAGGAACTCAACCTGGAGCTTTTCTTCAGCGGCCCATCCCTTCGCCAGTCTGATCGCAGTCTCCGAGACGTCCACACCTACCGGCTTCATCCCGGACCGGGCGAACAGTATGCTCCACCTCCCGACACCACACCCCACATCAAGGACCTTCTTCACTCCGGTAGCTGATAAGAACCTGCATACGTCTTGTGCTTTCTGGGGAAGCGGCCTGGTCTTCCAATCGGAAGGCAGCCTGCGGTAGCAGTCATCCCAGACGATACCTGGATTCCGGTTCACGTCCGTCTTCCTCCCCGGCCACACCGGCAAGGCCTTCGCTTGAGTCCTGGTCCCCCACTCCACACGGGTCGGGAACAGGCTCCCGCCGGGGATCTTCCGCGTCCTTACGCTCGTTTCCTCCACAGTAGCACTCCGGCTCCTACGAGGGCCGCTGGCACACGTTGGATGCAGCTCATGTCCCGGAGGGTGTTCACATACCGCGCGCGAATCTGACGACAGCTTCCGCCAGTGCCTGAGTGGCATCTACGACGGGCACCGAGATGTCGCCGTCCTTCAAGACTAGGGGAATCTCGGTACAACCGGCGATGACGACCTCCGCCCCCTTACCGGCGAGATATTCGCCGGCCTTCGCCACGAGCCTACGGACACCCGGTCCAGTATCCCCCGCCTTAACCGAGAAGATGGCCTTCGTGGTCATTTCCTGATACTCCTCATCTGGCGCAATGACCTCTATGCCTCTGGAGGCAAACGCACGATGGTACAGGCCGACTCTAACCGTGGAGGGGGTGGCCAGAAGGCCGGCCTTCTTTATGCCAGGCCAACGCTGAACTACGAAATCGGCGGTGACTTCCATGATATGCAGTACGCGGCATTTAACACTGGCCTGAATTTTCGCATGCCAGTAGTGGGCGGTGTTACACGCGATCGCTATGACATCCACGCCAGCCTGCTCCAGAAGTTTGGCCGAACTTATCAGGTACGGACCGGGGTCTGCCTCCCCTCTCAAAAGGTGGGCCGTTCGGTCCGGGATTTTGGAATTACAGTCGATGATTATCCTGAGGTGGTCCTGGTCTCGCCTGGCCGGAGTCGCCCGAAGTATCTTCTGAAAGAGGTCGACCGTAGCATCCGGTCCCATTCCTCCGAGTATCCCTACGATTTTTTCGCTCATTCATACCCCCTCCACCTTCAGGAGCCCATCGCAAGTGATATTATAGGGCGACTTCGGACGATGGTGGAGCTTCCGCTGGATGGCCTACGAGGGCCTTTTTGCCTCTCAATACCGTTTCACCGGACTCCTACTATGGCACCACCTCGTGCCGCTGCATTACATGAGTTGTTTCACGGGAAGTTCATTCCTCGGGTGGGGACCCTCTTTGTCCCTGGCTTCCCACTATCACCAGGACCCTGGTTTTCTTCGGTGAGACACATGATTTGGCCAAGCTTCCACGAAATTTGTAGCTTCGAGGTAAGTGGTTGCAGAAGCACCCAGCGTAACCCGGAAATCCATGACCGCAGAATGCGCACACCACACGGGCAGTTGGGCACATATCCCCTTTGAAGCATGGAGGAAAAATCCAACACCGGAGGGAATACCATGTCACGGAGGCGATGTATCCTCCAAACTGCCTTAAGAAAGGCGTTTGAATAATTACTGATAGCGTGGAACAGTCAGAGTGAAGACTTTCGCCTGGTCGTAGCGAGATAGACACCTTGCAAACCGAAAGGAGGCCGGAAGAATGCTCTGGCTAGCCGTACTCCTCGGTGCCCTTGCGCTCTATTTGATCGTGTCCTACAACAACCTGGTGACCCTCAAGCAGAGGGTTCACAACGCCTGGTCGCAGATCGATGTCCAACTCAAGCGGCGTTTCGACCTGATTCCCAATCTCGTGGAGACCGTCAAGGGATATGCGTCCCACGAAAAGGAAGTGTTCGAGAAAGTCACCGAGGCCCGGAGCAAAGTAGCGTCGGCTAAAGGGATCGACGAGGAAATATCGGCACAAAACGCGCTGGCCGTCGCTCTCAGGGGACTTTTGGCGGTCGCCGAAAACTACCCCGAACTCAGGGCGAGCACCAATTTCGTAGAACTCCAGAAGGAACTCTCAGACACCGAAAGCAAAATCGCTTTTTCCAGGCAGTTCTACAACGATACCGTAATGAAGTACATGACCGCGATCCAAAGGTTCCCGTCGAACATCGTCGCGAGCTTGTTCGGTTTCAGACCCATGGCGTACTTTGAAGCCGGGGACGAATCCCGCGGCCCAACGAAGGTGACGTTCTGATGAGAGCAGGTTCGAAGCCAGGTTTGACAGGTCGGGGAACAACTCCTGTGCGGCGTTCGGCGGCCTGGGGAAGGATGGTTTGTGCGGCACTGTTGTCTCTCTTCCTCGTAATCGGACTTTCCGGCGTCTCTCTTGCCAAGTCATACTCGATTACCAGGGTGGAGATAACAGCCGCCATCAATCCCGACGGCTCGATGGACGTCATCGAAAGGCGGACCTTCCGGTTCAGCGGCTCCTTCACGTGGGTGACGCAGGACCTTTTGCTGACCGGCTCCCAGGGCATCACGGATATCAAAGTCTCCGAGAACGGCCACGAGTATTCCCTCGCACCTTCAGGACCGGGCACCTACAGCATCAAAGAGACGCCCGGGATGACCCAGGTCACCTGGCGCTTTGAGGCGACCGACGAATCGAGGACGTTCGAGCTTTCCTATCGCGTAAAGGGCGCTGTGGTCGCTCACAGAGATGTAGCTGAACTGTACTGGAAGTTTATCGGCGCAGGATGGGAAGTATCTTCCAGCAATATAAAGGTGGAGCTTAAGCTGCCGCCTGGGGCGCGGAAGGATGAAATAAGGGCCTGGGGGCACGGCCCGTTATCGGGTACTGTCAAAATCGTCTCGCCCGAGCTCGTTACCTGGACCTTGCCGAGGCTCCCATCAGGTCAGTTTCTCGAAGGCAGAGTAGTGTTCCCCAAGCGCTTGGTCCCGCAGGCCACCAACATCGACGAACGCGATGCCTTGAGCTCAATCCTTTCCGAAGAGGAGGCCTGGGCAACCCGGGCCAACAGGTCGCGGACGGTCAGCCTTGCGGTGACGGTTGGCTCTTCTCTTATCCTTCTCGCCTCTATAACGGCGGCAATCGTGCTCAAGATGCTTTACGGCCGCGACTTCGAACCCGCTTTCATCGGCGAGTACTATCGCGAACTGCCGGCTGATTACTCTCCCGCCGAGGCGGGATGCCTCTGGCGTTTCGGCAACGTCGGAGCTAATGAGGTGACAGCTACCATCTTAGACCTCGCGCGAAGAGGATTCCTCGAGATCGAGATTGCAACTCCCAACGCAGGAGTGCTGGAGGGCCTTGCGGGCACTAAGACCAAGCCTGAAGCCGGGCCCAGTTACGTTTTGCGGCGGCTTAAGGCCGGCGAGGAATCTCTCCTCAAGCCCCACGAGAAGATGGTATTGGACCTCCTCTTTAAATCCGCTTCCCGAGGCCAGGATAGCTTAAGCTTTGATGATCTCCGGGAGTGGGCAAGAGACGACCCCAGGTCCATGAACGAGTTTCTCACGGGCTTCCGGGAGGCGGTCCGCACAACCGAGGCCTCGCGCAGCTTCTTCGACCAGGGGATTCAGAAGGTGAAGCAGCGGGAGATAGGTGCCGGCGTCGCGCTCGTGCTCATAGGCACTGTAGCGGCCACAATTTCCCAAAACCCCCTCGGAGTGCTCGCCAGCTTGGGTGGCCTCATCCTGATAGCCGCTGGAGCGCTCATGCGACGAAGGTCCCCCTGGGGAAGTACGGAGATGGCGAAGTGGCGGGCGTTCCGCAGGTTCCTCCTCCACTTTTCCTCCCTTGACCGGGCCACTTTGCCCAGCCTCGCCGTCTGGGAGCATTACCTGGTCTACGCGGTAATCCTGGGCGTGGCTAAGGAGGTCGTAAACCAGCTCAAGATCGTCTACCCCGAAATCACCCAGCCGCGGGTGCCCGGATTCCATCCCTGGATGTGGATGCGCCTCGTGGTAAGCAGCCCGGGCACGGCGTCGGTCGGGGACCTTGTCACCGGCCTGACCGATGCCCTTTACACCTCGATCCAGACAGTTCTGAACTATGCGCCGAGTTCGGGCGCGGGGTTCGGTGGCGGCTTTTCCGGCGGTGGCGGGGGTGGCGGAGCCGGAGGTGGAGGAAGGGCGGGGTAAGCGTTAGCCAACGATAGAGCGAAGTAGGAATCAGCAGGCTTTGCCTCCTACCTCCCACCTTGGCGCCTCGCATTCCGCCTGGGCGGCGGATGATGGGAAGATACCTCGACCGAGGCAGGGACGGAAGGTTTCGCGACTGGTGGCTCTTTCCCAAATTCATGATATACTCCCACGTGATCCGCAGAGCCGTATTACAACCATCCCGCAGTAAGGTGATCGCCCGATGTGTCCGAAGTTCAAGAGATACCGCAACCCAAGCCAGCTGCCCCAAGCAGATCTTCCGGAACATGCCGTGAAATTCCGGGAACCCGGAAACTTCTTCGAACTCACCGTGGCTTCGCTGCCCTTCCTCATCCCCGTTGCGGCCCTGTTGTATCTCTGCATGCGCCTGAAAGGCGTATCCCCCGACGAAATGGGGAGCCTGCCCGGCGTCGTACTGGCGACGGCTGCCGTTGTGCCCCATGAACTCTTGCACGCTGTCGCTTTCCCAAAAGGCTCGGACATCTCGTTCTGGTATTACCCGGAAGGCCTTACGTTCTTCGTACACTCCACCGCTCCGCTGTCCAAGAAGCGTTTCATTCTCATGTGCCTCCTCCCTGCCCTGGTGCTCGGAGTGCTGCCGCTCCTCCTGTGGCTCATCGTGCCGGCTGATGTCAAGTGGCTCTCCCGCTTCCTCTTCACGTTCGCCGCCTTAGGGCTTCTTTACGGAGCCGGAGACTACGTGAACGCTTTCAACGCCGCGGTGCAAATGCCGGGGAACGCGGTGACCTGTTTGTCGGGGTTTCATTCGTACTGGTACATCCCTAAAACAGCCGGGAACAAGGGAACCGGCGGCTAAGGCCGCTTAGCGGCCCCGGGCCGTCGCCGGGTGAACAAGCGAGAATGCCTCAGGCGGGCGCATCGTCGGACTCGACGACTCCAAGGTCCAGTCCTACGGCTTCGGAGAGTACGGATATGTTGTCCCGCAGCCGCGGCGTAAACTCCGCCGCCTCGCCGTTCCATACCTTCCGCGGATCTAGTCTTTCCAGCGTTGGGCCGCGTCGCGGATGCCTAAGTAGACCTCAGTCAGACAGCGGAGAGCTTCTTCTGGCCAGTTCCTGTCCAGCCCTGCCTTCAGGTAGTAAAGGTTGAGCAGGACGTTTTGCGAGCCATTGGCTACAGCCACGACTGCGTAGTAGGCCAACACGAGTTTGGCGTTGCGGTTGAAGGATGAGAATGCTTTCCTATAACTGGTCACGACCCCTGCCATTCTGAGGGCTCCTTTCTGGCGGTGGACTACCCGTTAGCACGCGCGGGTCCCTGACCCTGCGTAGCTCCTGAACCAGCGCCCGTCCGTTGTCTCCATGTCGTCTGTCTTGTGCGATCTCCAACATCTCGTCGTACAAGTCGGGATTCGCCATCAATCCCAAAGCCCGCCGATACTATGCTCGAGTTGGTCGTCTTGGCGACCTCTGGGCTCGGGCAAGCGGAATTCCTGCAGCAACGTTCGCTCGGCGTTTCCCCTCGCCGACTCCGTGATAAGGGTATATACACCTCCGCCCACTAGTCCGCCCTGAGGAACAGCAAATCCCTGGTATATGGTTTTGCCTTTCGGTACCCTAATAGCTACCACATCTGTTGGCAGTGTTACCCCATACGGGGTTCAACGCACTGTCTATAACTGATTGTAGAACCTTTTGGCTCGATGCTGGCCCGTAACTATGAACACCGCATCTGCAGCAACAAATGCGCCTCGGATCGCCATGCTGGCGGGTTTCTGTTCAGGGGGTGAACGGTGGTCGGAGACTTCATCGATGCCCGGTCCCGCGCATCCTTCACCCCGCCTCCCCTGGCTTCCTCAATCGCAGCGATAGTCCTTCTCTACCTCTGATCTCTGGATCACCAAGTAACCCTATCAGGACATCCACCATCCGAGGGTCTTTGAATCTGTACATTTCCTCGACCAACATGCGCCTGGCCGCACCATGTCTTTTGTCTTGCGCGACCTCTAGCATTTCTAAAAGGGTACGCTCGGCGATTCCTCTGGCCGAGTCCGTGATAAGCGCGTGGGCGACGGCCGACTTCCAAGTCATGGCCGAGACGGGCTGTCTATGGCGTCACGTAGGGATAGGTCCGGTTGCAGGGTTAGGTAAAGTAGCGCTTAACGATTAGACTGATGAACGTCTCGAAGTCACCCAGGTCATTCTGCAGCATCTAATATACATGCCTCGGGTCAACATCTCCATAGAGATGAACCGCCCTGTTTCGGAACCTGAGCATCGCCCTGGCCCTGTCAAGGAACTCGGATGGAATGATACCCGCACGCCCCAGAAGCTCAAAGACCTCAACATAGCTTTTAGGGACGCCAAGGCCCTCCCGTGAAACGATGTGACTCGAAACGTCAATCATGGCTTCGATGGAGATTTGCAGCAGACGTACCGCCGCATGAAACTCCGCGGACCTTTTCGTGAAGTTCTCAGCTGGAGTCTTTGCCAGTCCGCGAAGAAGCTCCAGGTTGCTTCTAATAAAGCTTATCTTATCTCTCAGCTTGTCCCGGTCTATCACGCACAAAAGCCTCCCTCAGCGCCCGGTCATAATCCCGGCAGAATGCCCGGTAAAACGGCTCGAAGTCACCGTAAACGACGAAGACACGCTCTCGAAAATCGGACACGGCGGCAAGTTCTTTCTCAAGAAGCGGTCTTCCCGTTTCGAGCACTCTGTGCTGTAAGATCACGTCGGCATCGTTAAGCACCACGACGTTTAAGTCGTCCGTGGCGCAGATCTGGGCGATACCGGCTTCAAGAGACAACAACCGTCTCAGATCGGGCTTTTTCTCGCGGTAGAACAACAAGGCGATGTCGATATCGCTGAGAGCCGTCTGATAAGGCGTACCATACGAGCCATAGAGATAGGCAGCCAGGATGTCATCTTGCGCCTGCAGGTACCGGACCAATGCCCCCATCTGCGGCTCGATATTCATCTGTTTCGGGCGTTTCGCCGTCCTCACGGAGGATTCTCCCTACTTCCTGAAACTGACAATATGGTATACTTGCAGTTTTCCCTAGTCAATCATGGCAACGAAACAACAGACCGCCTCTTGGGTATCGATGATTCCCCTCTTAAGAGCTCTCGAGCTCGCTGGACGAACCGCTGCATTCACCCGATAACCCTAACCGTAACTCCTGGCACCTTAATCCAGGCGAGTCCGCCGTAAGTACGGGCTGCGAGCGGTATGGTGAAGTCCGCTACTTCGAGCAGGTCCAGGAATCCATGCACCCGCAGATCGGACACCGCCTGGTCTACGGAGACACCGTGGTCCACGAGCTTGCTGACAGATTGACGGTGGTCATGACAGCACCTGCGAGGAGAGCTTCTGACACCACGTCTGCGCCGAGTTCGTCGAAGAGATAGGCGAGGAGTGCGGAGGCGTCGAGTACGACTTCACCCATGACGGCCTGTCTCCTGCTCGGATTCCCGCCGGCGCTCTGCAATTAGCTCGTCTGAGATGTTTTCGCCCGGACCCCGGAGGTGACAGTACATCCCCCTCGCGCGTCCCACGGCATCTTTTAGAAGGACAACTTTGAATTCACCCGGCCCGACCGCTTCCACGAGGACGCTATCGCCCTGCTTGAGGCCCAGTTGCTTCCGAATCTCAACCGGAATGAGCAAGCGACCGCGAGCGTCAACGGCGGCTCGAAGACCCACATACAATACCTCCTATCTCTCTTCGCGTAGCATATCATTTCCCACACATGACCTCAAGTGGGAGATCGAGGATTATCCCAGAACGCTCCCAGGAAAATACCCCGTTTTCCCCGACCTATAGCTGAGCCGTCAATGCCTGACCTCACCAGAACCAGAAGGAAATCAGCAAACGTGGCTAGAACCTGTCGGCGGAGTTCCGGCTGGTAGGTACTCGCCTTAGTAATCGGGGTTTTGAGAGTGAAGCTGAAAGATGCGTTTAGCTATGTGATATGGGGAATTCAGAGAGTTCCATTTCTCATGGCGGTTTATGCCGGTCTCTTTGCTTTGAATGCGGTGATCCCCAGTGTGATTGTGGTTCTCTTTTCCCGTTTCATTGATGGAGCAATGAACTGTTTCAGACTCAATTTGAGCGTAAAGGAAGTTGTTCTGCAGTTGGGTTTGATTGCAGCCTGTATGCTGGTTTCGGCTGTGATAGTTGCGGTTGCAAAACTTATCGGCATAAGGGTGCACGACGAGTTGGAGATATCTGTGCTAGCGGAAATACATAGCAAGCTTGAGAATCTGAGTTATTCCACGTTGGAGATTGAAGAAACTCAGGCCCTGCTTCAAAGAATAGGGAAAGAGCCCGTCGAAAACTTTTTCAAGGGCATAAACAACAACATGAAGATTGTCTCGTACATTATCGAGGTAGCGGGATTTGTTGCCGTAATAACCGGTTACACCTGGTACGTTGGGGCAGTAATAGTCCTTATTGCCATTCCGGTATTGAGACAGGCTTACAGGAGCGGGGTTTACGAGTACCGGGTTTTTCAAAAGGCCGAAGAGAACAAGCGAAGGATTGAGTACTACGAAAGCGTTTTGACGTCGAGACCTTATTCGGCAGAGAGGAAACTGTTTTCTTTCAGCCCCTTCATTGCCGGAAAATGGAGTGACGAATACGACAAATACGTTGAGCTTAACGAAGAAGGACTAAAGAAGATATCCAAAGGGATTGGAATTGCAGGCACGGCAACGAATCTTGTCCCGCTCCTGTTCGGATTGCTTCTGCTCGTTCCTCTCTCAAACGGTAGCATTTCCGCGGGGGTTTTTGTCAGCTTGCTTGCCACTTCTTTTGCTTTAATCAAAAGGATCACGGTCGAACTCTACTGGTCCATTAATGACTTCGCACGATACCGCGAGTTTTACGCGGATTACATTTCGTTTTTGAACCTTTCGAGCCGTGGACCCCGCCCCACCGACAGACCGGCAGCCGGCCCCCGGCTTGCTGTAAAAAACAAACGTGTTTCTGATTTCCGTGTAATTGAAATGAGGAATGTCAGCTTCAGATATCCGGGATCTGACAGGATGGTTCTGGACAACCTCAATTTGAGGTTCGAAAAGGGAGAAAGATATGCGCTGGTTGGCGAAAACGGTTCGGGGAAGACGACGATCGTGAAGCTGCTGCTGGGTCTTTATAACGATTATGGTGGAGAGATCTTGATTGACGGGGTGGATTTGAGAGAGATTTCCTCCGTTTCGGACCTTTTCGCCGTTGCTTTTCAAGACTTTCATAAATACGAGATCAGGCTTAAAGACTTTCTGACTTTCGGGCGCGATGCGTTCGATCTCGAAAGAGCGATGGGTGTTTTGCACGACCTGGGAATTCACCCTAAAGTCCTGCAAGACAATCCGTACCTGGGAAGACTTGATCAGTCGAGCCTTGAGCTGTCCGGAGGCGAGTGGCAAAAACTACTGCTTGCACGCATTCTCCTGGATGATTCGCCTTTCAAGATTCTGGATGAGCCTACAGCATCAATCGACCCGTTACAAGAAGCCCGATTATACAGCTACTTTGATTCGATGCCCGGGGATTTCACTTCTCTCTTAATCACTCACAGGCTTGGAGCATCAATAAACGTTAAGAACATTCTCGTCCTTGCCGACGGCAAAATCGTTGAAAAGGGCTCCCACGATGAACTCATGAAGAAGGGCGGAAGATACGCCAGGATGTTTAACGCTCAAAGGAGGTGGTACCGTGAGCAAGAAGAATGGTAACCTCAGGGTCTTCCTCAGGCTTTTGAAGGACCTTTCTTCGATAAGTCCGTTACAGTTTTGTTTTATGTATTTCTGCTTTGCCGTAGACGGATTGATATTCACCCTGCTTGTTGGCGTAAAGGAGAGGGTGTTTGACTCTGCGATAAGGTTCTGTGCGGATGGGACCGGCCTGGCGAAGACCGTTTTCTACATCGGAGTTATGTTCATGTTCTATGTCTTGAACAGCGTTTTTAAGGCGCTGGGAAACTATTGTGCCGAAATCTACGATATCAAGGCAATCCGCTATATGCACGGAAAGATAAACGAGAAATCCAGAAAAATCCCCGCTATTCAATATGAGGATTCGAATTTTCTCGATAAAGTGGAGAAGTCTTATTCCGGCGCGAATGCGGGGATGGCATACCTGAATAGCGTCATGGACCTGGTCTTTATGTACAGTCCCTTCATCGTTTTCATGGCGATTTACTTGTGGAGCAAAAGACCGAGTTTGGTACTGATAATCCTTCTGATCTTCGTTCCGACGGTCTACTCGCAGCAAGTCAAGAAAAGAGAACATGGGAAGCTGGAAGACGAGTTGGCTCCCTTAAGGCGAAGATACACGAGCCTCAACCACTCAATTCTGTCTTTATCCGGCTGGCGAGAGGCGAAGGTATATGGCGCTTTTGGATTTGTCAGATCCGAGATCAAGGCAACGCTTCTCCTTGTTCAAAAGCTGAAGAACAGAGTCGAAAGGACCGGAGTGCTCTACGATTTATCTGCCAAAATGGTCAACCTCTCGGGGTACTTCGGGATAATGTACTTGCTGTTCAGGGAGATGATGACCGGGGGAATCTCAATCGGCGTCTTCAGCGCCGTGGTTTTCTCCGTGGATGAGCTTTATTCTCTTATGGAGGAGGCAATTGTCTACAGGTACGGAGAGTCTTCTGCCAAAATTCCCAGGATCCGAAACTACTTTGAGTTCCTCGAGTCTGACGAGGAGACCCGCACGAAGGAAATAACCAGCGGCAAGATCGTGCTAAAAGACGTATCATTCAGGTACCCGAACGCCCGCGATGATGCCATCAATCGCATCAATCTGTCGATTAAGGACGGGGAGAAGATAGCCATCGTAGGTGAGAATGGCGCCGGAAAAACAACGCTTGCAAAACTGTTGTCGGGGATTTTCACGCCGTCTTCCGGTTTGGTCATCATCGGCGGATACAATTCATCCGAGATTAACTACAATGGGATTTCTCAGGTGTTTCAGGACTTTAACCGGTACCGGCTTAGCGTCAGAGACAACATCAGGATTTCAGATTATACGAAGGAGGCCCGCGATGAAGAAATCCTCAGGATGGTCCGGGAGTTGGGTTTAAGTCCTGAGGGCGACGGGCTTGATACATTGCTTTCAAAGGAGTTCGGCGGGATTGATATTTCCCACGGGCAGTGGCAAAGAGTTGCAATTGCCAGGGGGATTTACAGGAGGAATAAAATTCTGATTCTGGATGAACCTACTGCCGCAATCGATCCCATCGAAGAAAACTATATGTTTGAAACATTCAGGGAACTTTCAGAGGGTCGCACTACAATCATTATCACCCACAGGTTAAGCCTGGTCAGGTTCGTTGATAGAATCATCCTTCTCAGGAAGGGACAGCTGGAAGGATTCGATACTCACGAAAACCTTTTGAGGAAAAGTGAGTACTACAGGATGATGTGGGAATTGCAGAGCGAAAGGTATTTGGAGGAGAAAAGCAGCTCCTCCCGAGCAAACCTGACTTGAGCGCCCGGCCGGTCCGGTACGGACCTGCTCGTCTATCGTTAGTGCTTTAGGCGACTTTGTTTGCCCACCTTGATCGTGATGGGCTGGTTGTCATCGAGCATGGACACAAGATCCCCCAGGCGATCCCAGGTGAACGCTTCCCCGGGGATCTCAATCACCGGACCAAACCAACCGATCCTCAGTGTACCGGTAAGCCCGTCTTCTTCGGCCAGCAACCGCTGGGCGAACTCGGGTGTGTCCTTGAGCACATGCTCGAGTTTCCTGTTCACTTCATCCAGATAGAAGTACTCCGGGTCAAAGAGCCTACCTCCAGTATCTTTTTCGGCCCAACGGAGCTTCTCTTCCCTCTCCGGATTATTCTTGTCGCGAATGCTTGCCAGGAAGTCCTCGTATCCGTCCACACCACCGACATCCTCGGGAGGCCTGTGCCTGGCTCCCGCAAGGCAGACCGGGACTGAGTTCCTTTTGTTCTCCTTGAGACGCTTCTCAACTACTATGTCGTGCTTCCATGAGTCTCCAAGATCGTATTCGTAAAGACACTCATCGTACTCTTCGAAGAGAGAGCTGATGAGAGTCTGGTTCGGATCGAGGTGCTTGGTCTTGTCCTTCCACAGCTCCGCTGCAGTGTCGTCAGGACCCTCATCCATCAAGACAATGCCTTCAAAGTCAAACCGGTAGAGGTGGTAGTTCAACCAGCCAAAAGACGCCTGGATCACGCGGTGTAACTGCTCAAACGTGATGGAACCGGGTACTCTGAGTCGCCTCCAAACGGGAGGCGTTATTCCCCTCAATGTGACTTTGATCTGGTAAGCCATATGGACCACACTCCTTTCGAGCCTGACAATCAGGCATCACCGCTGTGTCTGTTTCGATACGTGAGAGAATAGCTCCTTGGGCGATATCCGGTAGGCAGGTTTAGAAGTGCCGGAGCAGATCCCCACAACCTCGCAGGGGCGCGCCAACTTCCTGTTCAGGCGCCCCAAAACATTGTGCATCCGGCATCGGTGGAATGCTAAGAAGGCCAAGCAGCTCAGCACTTTTTCGGCAGCGTCGCGCCTGCCAAATCACTCCGGGCAGCACCCCGCTGATGGCGGCCCGGCAGCCCAACCATCCAGAGGCCTGAAGCAAAAAAGGAAGCAGGATTTCTGGAGCAGGTTTCCTAATAAGCCACGGGACGCGACCGTCACTTACAGGAGCTGATACCAAAATGCCACCGGAAAACGGGCGGGTGCTCAAAACCCGCATCGGCATGAATCCCCACTCCGTCGGGCACGGGATACTGTTCGGAAGCATGGCCTTTGTGCCCTATGCGGTTGTAAGCGCGTTTCTGATCAAAGCGTGTCTGTCGCCGTCGCTGGACGAAGCGTTGAAGCAGTACAGGCAGCGACCATCTCCCGGCCGCCTGCGCCGTTTTGTCGCGGCATGCTGGGGGCTTTCCTGGCTGGATTTTTCCGGTGTCTGGACATTCCTGATGTCGAGGATGGTCGGCGCCGTATCGCCCTATTTGCTGGGGAGCCTCTCGGCCGCTCTGTCGGCGGCCGTATCGTACCTGGCTTACCGAGTGACGGACGAACCGCCGGTAGCAGCGTTGACTGTGCGGAAGCTCGGTTTGTTGCCGCTGAGTCTTGGGGTCCTCCTTGCATTGACCTACGGAGCCGGTGGTTCGGGTCTTCCAGGAGTTGTTCTTCTCTGCGTAGCATACGGTTACCTCACTCCCCTTGCCATTATCCTCTGCGGGGTGGCAGCCACGCTTGGAGGCATTCTCAAGCCCGATAAGAAGGTGGCCTGGGCAGGTGCAGCTTATGTAGGCGGCGGTCTTCTTGCCCTCGTGCTCCCTCCCTATCCCTGGGGAGGCTATAACCCGGCCGGGCTGCTTTTCCCCATATGGGGAGGCTTCTGCCGGCGTGCCTCACGATTATCGGCCTGGTCCGGATCGCCGGAGAGAAGGCATGAGAATACAGAAGATACGCTTTGAGCCCTTCGGAGGCGTAATCGGGACGGAAGACCCGATATCGCTCCTGTGGGTGGACAGAGACTTCCTCAGGTCTCGCGGGTTTGACGGCAGTCCGGCATGGGAAGGTCCGGAGACGGGTGGCCTATCCCGCCCTGTGGAGATGGAGATAACGATAACCACCCGGTGTAACCTCAGCTGCCCCTGCTGCTATGCGTCTTCCGGCCGTTCGGGGGTCCATGCGAGCGACGCGCAAGTAACGAGCGCCATCGAGGTGGCGAGCCGGATGGATGTCTTCCATATAGCTTTCGGAGGAGGTGAGCCGCTGTGTCACCCTCACCTCCTCCGGTTCGCACAGTTCGCCAGGGAGAAAGGTCTGATACCCGCGACCACCACCAACGGAACTCTGGTCACGAGAGAGTGGGTCCGGAAGGCCGAGGGGCTTTTCGGACGGGTGCGCTCGCGCCCGTTTTGATGCGTGCGGGTGCGTCCGCAGATTCTCTGAGTTTCCTGGGAGCTTATGGATGTATTGCCGGCGTTCTCTTGCTGACGGTCGATATTGAGGGTTTCGTCCGGCCATGCAGTCATCTTGGACTTCGGGTCTGCCGGGTCGAGGATCTTCCGGCGGTCTGGGCGAAACCCGAACTGTGGGGAGGATTTCGCGACCGGAGGCCCACGTTTTCGGGAAAGTGCTCCTCCTGTGACGTGGCGGAGTTGTGTCGCGGAGGGTGTGCCGCGGTCAAGTTCTGGAGAGGTTTATCGTTTTCGGATCCCGATCCGGACTTGTATTGTGCAGGAGACCTTTGCACCTGTGATACCATACAGTCATGAAACGCCAAACTTCTCCGCACAGCGGCCAACGTCCCGTCAGTGCGACGAGTCTCCCTGAACGGGTACAGCATAACAGCTCGTTCGAATACCAACCGCGGCAGGTGGCCCCGTTATATTCTCGACGGGGGGGTGCAGTATGCCAGTGATCCTCTGGAAGAAACCTGTTCTTTACGCCGCTGGGGGCATCATCGTCATCCTACTGGGTCTGATAATCGCTCCCGACGCTCTGCCTATTCCAAGGATCCTTTACTACTCCCTGGGCTTCCTTTTCCTGGCGGTGGGCGGAGGACTGTGGGTGAGGTCCATCAACAAGGAGCGATCGAGGTATGCACGTCTGCGGCGCTCGCTGCTGATAGCGCTGCTGGCGATTCTTCTCGTCTATCTGCTCCGCTGTTGTGCGCCTCTCTACCTGTTTGAGTGGGTGCTCTTATCATTAGCCTGTTTCGCGTGCCTGCTTGCGGCGGCATTCCTTGAGCCTTTCGCCGCCCCCTGGCGCTACCACAACGTTGCGCTGTTGGTAGTACTGGCCCTCTTGGTGGGATTGGCTTTGACCTCGATAAACGGACACGTTAAGAGCCTTGCCCTGAATACGATTACAAGAGCACGGAAGATCGCAACCCTTGACTGGCGCGACGTCTATTCAATGGAGGAAGTCGTCTCTGCCGACCCGTCAGGCGACACCATTATCATCCGGACAACGAGACGAGGCGGAGGAGATCTCTACTTCACTTTGGACATGGCCACCGGTGAGGTGACCAAGGGTCCGGCTTCGGCCCCGGCTGGGCTAACTCAGGTTGCCTCGCCGTTGTTCTTCCTCGACTCAAGAGATGTAATGCCGTTTGCGGGGACGAAGGCCCTGCGTTTCGTAAGGCCGGGAGTCGTGCGGTACGAAGAGGACGAGGCTCCGGTGTGGGAGACGACCGTGAACAGCGGCCAGTACCACGCATCCGCGATGGCGGTACCGTATGGGGATGACACCATATACCTGTTCGTCTTGGAGGAAGAGTGGTTCCCACCCAGGAACACAGGGAACCAGCTGTTTCGCTACCACCAATGGGTGGTCTACCAAGTTATCACGACCAAGGGTAACTGATGTGATTGAATCTGTGGTGGACACCCATTTCGACGGGCGGTGTATCTGAGCAGCCGAGCGAAATGGTAGCTGGCCGGCAAAGCCCAAAGTGAAACTCTACGCACAACGTCGTCCGATATCGGGACGCTCTCGCAGCTATCCCGGATCCGTCCGGGCTCAACTGCCGGGAGCCGGCCACCGTATCCTGAAGTACATCGAATTCCGTCCTGCGAAGCACATCTGACCAGCCACGTGCCGTCAAAATCGGGTTGTCCTGAAACTCCACCTGGAGGGGCTCGGGGAGGTTGCGGCGAGTCTCTTCCGTGAAAGCATCTCCGGCGCGACCAGATAGCCGCCGGGCCGGACGATCCTGAACGTCTCACAAATGGCCGAGTCCCTATTGCCCGCTATGCTGCCAGCTGAACTGAAAAGCAGGACAGATGAACCGCGGAAAGTTGCTCATCTAGGTCACAAGCCTTTCCGCGGCAATCATGGCGTCACTTTGGGATCCTGCAGCCAGCGAGCCGGTTAGCCAGTCCATGAAATCGGAGAATCCGGGGCTGAGGTAGCCGAGTCTGAGCGCTTTCTCGAGATCATTCATGATCATGGGTTTGGCCTTGGCTACGTCGCTGGTTCTCAAGACCCCCAAGTCAAGCAACCTGTCTCAGTATCGCTTAAGTCGCGTGTACGGCAACCCGAGTTCTCTCTCCATAGCTCTGAGCGTACACTTGCTGGGTTCAACCGCATGCATCATGATGTATTCGCAGATGACCTGGTAGAATGGGACGCCCGCGGTATGAGCCAGATTGAGCTAGCCAAGAGGCTTGGACTTACTCCCAAGACTATAAACGAGATCGTTAAGGGCAAAGCTCCTATCACTCCGGAGACGGCGCTTGGACTGGAAGCCGTGTTTGGCACCTCGGCTCGGTTCTGGATGTCGCTTGAAGCGAACTTCCAGGAAACCAGGGCTCGCCTCGAAAGGGAGCGCTCCATTGAAGACGAATGCAGCATAGCAAGGCAGATTCCATATGCGGCGCTCGCCAGGCTTGGCGTGGTCCCTGTCGCTCGAAGACCACAGGACAAGGTCATTAACCTGAGGTCTTTTTTCGGAGTTGCCTCTCTCAAACTGGTGTCAACGGTGTTGCCTGCGGCGTTCCGACGAGAAGATAGAGATACTGCTTCTTCCCTTGCTCTCGCTTCTTGGCTGAGAATCGGAGAGCTCTTGGCCGGGCGGTCTGAGGTCGCCTCATTCGATGAGCGAAGACTGAGATCACTCCTACCGGCCATACGCGGGTTGACGCTGGATATCGAAGCAGGTGATCTCCGTAACCGGCTACAAGACATGTGTGCTTCGTGCGGAGTTGTTCTGGTTTTCGTACCTCATTTGCCGAAGACGTACGTGAACGGGGCAACCAAGTGGATTGCGCCGGATAGGGTCATGATCCAGCTAAGCCTAAGGCGGCCGTATGCAGACATCATCTGGTTTAACCTGTTTCATGAGTTAGGCCACGTACTATTGCATGGCAAGAGAAGAATGTATGTCAACGAAACCATTGACTCTAACCAGAACGGCCGAGACCGTTTTGAGCGCGAGGCCGATTCTTTCGCGTCTGAACAGCTGGTTCCGACGAAGGCTTACCTCCGTTTCCTGGCCGCGCGCAGCATCACCGCTGCTTCTGTGAGACAATTCGCGCGAGAGATAGGAGTCCATCCTTGTATCGTCGTCGGAAGACTCCAGCACGACGGGAAACTGCCATTCAGCAGCATGAACGCGCTTCGCCCCAAACTGGCGTGGGAGCCGAAGCGGTTGGATATATGAAAGGAGTGTCTGAAGTGGCCACCAAGTCTGATATTGAGAAAGCCTGGGACAAAGCCCAGGTGATCAGGGGCTTGAATCCCAACGTGTGGCGAAGGGACCCGTATGGCAACAAGATCAGGAAGGGTTCTTACGGAACCCACGGGGAGTACGGATGGGAAGTCGATCACAAGAAGCCGATTTCCGAGGGGGGATCCGATAGTCCGAGAAACCTCCAGGCTGTTCACTGGAAGGAGAACCGGCGGAAGGGAAGTCAGTATCCGTATAGACGGAAGTAAGCGCTTCGACAGTTTGAAGAAAGCAATGGTTCCGGTGCCTTAGGCTGGTTTCCGGAAAAGTACGTGACGCGTCGAAAACTCGGAACAAAGCGAGGACGTGACAAATGCCAGTTAAGGCAAACATCGGTCGAACCAGTATTTGGTCTCACCAAGGAAGGACTTAAGCCCGGACAATTCCTGCCCCGGGGCAGGAGAAAGTGCGCCCCATGTGGCCCTATTACCTGCGCAGTACACAATATACGGGCAGCAGCTTGTCGAACCGGAAAGGGCGCGACACGACCGGTCTTCAGTGCGTGTCGCCAGGACAATTCCTCAGCGGGCAAATCCACGCACGATGTGGTGCAGATCCATTTATCAGCGATTTCAGCTGCCTCCCCCGGAGTTTAGTCCGCAGCGTAAATGAGGACGAACGGCGCTACAGACGCTCTGCGACCATCGCGATCCGATCGCCACCTTCGGCATAATCAGCTTTGGTGAGGTCGTTCCATACGCGAACAACCGCAAATTGGTATCGATGGCCTCTGCCTCCTGCTTGCCGCATTGCGTCCGGCTCCCAACTCTCATTCAACTTGTCTCCTGCAAGCGGGACAGCTCTCCCGGCCCTCTTCGTCTACCTGTCTTGTTTCACACGTATCCGAGCTTAATCACTATCCGTGTCAGCCATGTGAGACCGAGGAAAGGATTTCTTGCTTCGGGAACGGAGTGATACGCCTTAGGCACCGGTCCGGAATGGGAGATGCAAGGATGTGCGAGAAAGAAATCTACGTGAGCAAGGCTTTCTTGATACGCGACGGGGGACCGTAGAGGTGGTTTCGACTTCATAGAAAGAGGGGAACGCGATGGAGCGTAGACTTGGTGACCTGTCTGTCTACTATGAGGTGGACGGTGAGGGCAGACCCATATTGCTGATTCACGGTTATTCTCCGGACCATCCCCTTATGAAGGGATGCATGGAGGCTATATTTGATAAGGTTGGGGGCTGGAAGAGGGTTTACATCGACCTTCCGGGCATGGGAAGGACGAGAGCTCAGGTGCAGAAGACGCGTTTGCGGGTAGCTGCGCCACGAGCGCAAAGGGAGCTGACGGCACGCGGCATTCCGGAAGCCGCCGTCGCGCGAAGCTAATCAGGTGTTACACATCAGTCAACAGAGGACCTTTTACAGAAAAGAGGGGACTTGCCCGGGAGGTACCCCTCCGGAGACCCACACCCACGGAAACAGCCGTTGTCGACAGAACGCTACTCTAGGACACCGGGATTCTCTACCGGCCAAACTGGGCACACGGGCCAGAGTATGGTGCGACGCGGTCGCAGACGAACGCGTCATAGAAATGCGTTATGAGAGCGGCCTGAGAAGAGCCGCTTCACAATGGTTGTAACTGTAGTAGCAGGTTTTATCGCACTGACCACACGTGCGGGTCATACTGTAACCGAAACAGTTCGTCCTTCCGGTCCCTGTAATAGACGGTGATGTCAGACAGATACTGCGTCTTGACGTCAAATGCCCGTAGATGACGTTCTGTCCCTTTAACCTCGAGGATCCATTCGGTCAGAACCCTTGGTAGAGAGAAATACAGCCTGTACGGATGTGGATCCGGAGCGATTGGCTCAACCCAACAGTGGAGGCTGGTCTCAGACCCGGCGCGCCAGTGTATCGAGACACGGTGCGACGGGTTGCTTCTGGCATACTGTAGAAAGGCACGAGGGTCATCCGCCTTCAGGATCAGAACAAACGGCCCGGTGACTACACCGAGGAAGACTTCGTCTATCTCCTTGACCCGATTGACGAACTGCGCAAGGATTTCTCCCAGATGATCCAGGCTAGGCAGAGCAGTCGGAACTTGCCTCCGGACATCCTCAGGCCACGTGCCCAGCTCTTGGCGAAGGCGCCTTCGGAGCGGATTTATCGTCCTTGAACCAAAGCTGGTAGGAGAACCTTCCTCCAGCCGTCCGAAGTCTTGCAAGAGTGACAGAGCCGCCTGATCTACTGCTGTCAGCAAGTGATCAAAACCCGAATCCTGGAGGTCAACAAGTGAGACTCCGTGCGCCAGTGCCATGTTTACCGCAGAGCGGGAAAACCCCGATGCCGAGAAGATCACATAGTTGTAGGTGTAGCGCTGGAGAAGGATGCGCGTCTGGCGCATCGGCTTGAGGTTTTGGTTCAGGTCCTGAATAATGCCTACCGCGTTTCTCACGTTGCTGATGCCTACAGGTTCCTTCTGGAACTTCGCCTCTACAAACAGTCGCAGCGGATATGTGAAGGCAGGGAACCAGACGAGCTCCCCAAGAACGTCCGCCTGATGCTCGGAACCTCTCCCGAGCACCACCAATCCATTTCCCCTGTTGCGCAGGCTTTCAGGATCCTGACCTTCGTCCACGAGGAGCCTGTACCCGCTTCTGCGGATCAGGTATGCGAGCGCCTCCTCGAGCAAGTACCCCCTCAAAGATTCACGCGATAAGGTCATCCGCGGTCCCTCCCAGCGTACTTCCACCTGCTGAATAGCAAGTGGGGTGGCACAGTCACTCTGGAAAAGAGAGCATCCGCATGACCGTATTCTTCACGATCGGAGAAGGTCCTCCAGAACCACTGTCTCCGGTCGGCGAATGTTCGGGCTGGTATGCCGGCGACTGCGTCGCCCCCATGTCACAGGATAACGCTAGACGGCGTTCCAGGAGCTCGCTACTCCGTCGGCTGAGGGAACGCTAGGCAAGGCACCGAAAGCAAGCTCAGTTCCCCTCACACGGAGACCGGTCTCCCTTCCGCGGGTTCTCTTTCCAGTGAAGAGCCTGAAGGTTTCTTAAACTGTTGGTCTCTCCCGAGTTTGGGCCTTGCTGTAGGCCAGCGCGTGTTAACTGGCGACAGCTGTTACCGTCCTCGCCAGATCACCGCTCTGCTGACTTGTGTCTCCCGCGTCGGCGTAAAGTTTAGACATCGACTCGTGCCTAAAGCATCGCCGCGACACCGACCACTCCTCCTGTTCTTCCAGTATCGCCCCAAGAAGACGCAGAGCCGGTCTCACGTCCGGGAAAAGATCCCTACTGCGTCGGTGGAGCATGGGGTATCAGCAAGCTTTTCGTGGTCTACGACAATTCGCGCATGAACTGACGTGCTCAGGTGGAAGCATTCCACAGACTTGGTCAGAATCCTGTCTAGGCGACAGGCAACGGTGAAATGATCAGAATAAACTCGTTCGTCGCCCATGAACATGAGGGAACAACCATCGAACCAATAATCCAGACGTCTTTCTCAAGCTGACAGCGGAAGCCTCCACGACCGAGGCAGGAGTCGTGTCGAATCTCGCTGAATTCCTAGTGGCAGAGCTTGCAGATTTTGTCGTTATCTCGAGGGATGCAGAATGACAGTAGTTAACTTCCTGCATATCAGTGATCTTCATCACTCAAACGGGGATGACCCGGTACTTGCCAGGCTTAGGGATGCGATTGTGAGTGACGTTCAGCAACAGCACACGCCCATCAACTATATCATCTTCTCAGGGGACCTTGTTGAGTCAGGAAAGGCTGAATGTTTTGAAAGTGCGCATCAGTACTTTGTGAGTCCGCTATTAGAAGGTCTAGGCCTCAGCCCGGACTCGTTCCTCTACTGCCCGGGCAACCACGAAGTAGACAGAGACGCGGTAGACAGCGTGGTGAGAACAGGCCTGCTAACCTTGATCACTGACCGTGAGTCATGCAACAAGCTTTCAAAAGGCGCGGAGTCGAAGGTATCCCATTATGAGTGGTTGAACGCATACCTGGCCTATGACACCAATAATCATCAGGGGGATAGCAAGAGGAAATCGTTCGGGCCGTTTCATTCGTCGTATCTTCTGCCGGAGGGTATTGGAGTAGTCTGTCTAAACTCCGCCTGGCTTGCTTGGGGCGGAGACGCTGATCGAGGCAAGTTAGTCCTGTCGGAGTACATCATAGAGAAAGCGGTTCAAAGCATCAAAGATGCGCCGATCAGAATTGCGGTTATCCACCATCCATTCGACTACCTCATGGAAGAGATCGCGTTATCCGTCCGAAAGAAGGTCCAAGCGACCTTTGATATATTGTGCACTGGTCATATTCACTCCCCTGACCCGTCCATGATTACTGGGCCACTCAATTCGTGCTTTGTGTGTGGTGGCGGCGCTCTCTCCTCGCAGTGAGAATTTCCATGGCTACAACTTATTGAGTATTGACACTTCTCGGGGATCCTTGACAGTTCGAGTCAGGGAGTATGCCGAAAGCGAAGCAGTTTTCGTGCCCGCCGCCAAGTACTGGCCCCCACACGGAGAGATCAGCTTCAGTATCGCCAGACAGCCAAACGCGCTCGCCCGTTGCGACGGACGATGTCCCAAAGAATTTGTGAGGCTTATGGAAAGCAGCATAGACAAATCCCTGCTTCCAGTCGTTTCTGAGAGCCACTACGCACCACGAAGTCTACGCCAGATCTTTGTGGAGCCACCCCTCTCCGAGAGCAGGCCGATGGAACAGAACGTGAAGTACGTCTCGATACAAGAGATCGTCTCTGAGACAACAAGTTTATGCATAATTGGCAGACCTGAGAGCGGCCGTACTACTCTTCTTCACTACATAGCTCTTGCCAGTAACGACGCCCGACCTGACAACTTGCCCATTCTTATCAACTGTCGGGATATTCCTAAGGACGGTCTAAACAAGGTATACAGGGCTGCTCAGGACGCCCTAGTTGCTCAGGGCATCCACACAAACCTCAAAGAAACCCTTGCGTCTGGAGCAGTCACGCTGTTGATTGATGATCTCGATCCCAAGAACGATACGATTTTGGACGCACTCCGGGCGTTTATCCAGGAATATCCCAAGGTGAAGATTGTCTTCTCGGTGGAACATGACCCTCTCTCCGAAATCGACGATGTGCAGCTGCTGTACCGTCTCACGTTTTCCTGACCGAATGGTCTCAGATTGAGATGACTTTTTCGTCACATGAAGAAGGCTGCCCTTGCTTCCAGGGCAGCCGCCGGGTTAGGTTTCAGTTTCCATTCAAGTCCTG
>DUSS01000014.1 GCA_012842495.1 Candidatus Fermentithermobacillaceae bacterium | reverse complement strand
TAACGTACTACGGGCTTGGAGGTACCGCGGGGGCATTCGCGTTCACGCGGGACATGGCCTTCTTCGCGCTGGGGGCTCTGGCGGATGTTCTTGTTAACGGCTATCTTGTTTCCCAGGTAATTGCCCTTTACGAAGGAAACTCCCTTGTAAGCGCCTGGAGGAAAAACCTCCGGTGGACGCTTCCCAGTAAAATCGCCGTAATCCCGCTGGGAATTCTTGTCGTGGTGCTGTACCAGGTATACGGGCTACCCAGCGTGGCGATGTTGCTGTTGCCTCTGGCGCTGGCCAGGTACTCACTGGACCGGTTTAGATTGCTGAGGGAGGTTTACGCGGAGCTTGGCGCCACCCTCTCCCAGGCCATAGAGCACAGAGACGGCTACACCCACGGGCACTCCTTGAGGGTTTCCCAGTACGCCGTCCTTCTAGGTAAGGAGATGGGACTCCCCGACGACGAAGTAGAGCTCCTCCATTATGCCGGGCTTCTCCACGATATCGGGAAAATAGGTATAAAGGACAGTATCATGAAAAAAGACGGGCGGTACACGGTGGAGGAGTACGAAGAAATGAAAGGCCACGCAGCGATGGGCGCGGAGATGGTGAGGGGCATGAAGTTCCTCGGGAAGGCTGAAAAGTGGATCAGGCACCATCATGAAAGGTGGGACGGGACCGGGTATCCCCAAGGACTCAAGGGGCAGGATATTCCCCTCGGAGCGAGGATCATCGCGTGTGCAGACTCTTTCGACGCCATGACGTCTGACAGGCCTTATAAGGATGCGATAACCTGGGAAGCAGCCGAAAAGGAACTGCTTGACAAGAGCGGAACGCAGTTCGATCCGGAAGTGGTGAAGGCGATGCTCAAGGTCATCGACAAACTTGCCGCACAAAAGGATAAACCCATCAAACTCCGGGGACGTGCATGGTGACATGTTTCTTGTGGCATGTGTCGTCGCTGTTGCTCTAGGTCTGGCGCTAGGTGGGAAGCTTTCCAACCTGGTAGGGGTCGAGTTGCGGGGATTCCCGTACATCATCGCTTCGCTGGTGGTAAGACTCGCCGGCGTTTTGCTGACCGGGAGAGTGCCCCCTACGGTCCTACTGTGCACCGGTATTCACGTGATATCGTACGGCCTTTTGCTTTACGGACTTTACCTCAACTTCGCCATTCCCGAATTCCGCGTCATCGCGCTCGGAAGCTTCCTTAACTTCCTGGCCATCGTCGTGAACGGTGGAAGAATGCCCGTCTTGCCTCGAGCGATCGATCCGCTCGAGCCCTCCAACGCGGTCCTCTTTTCCAATACCAGTTTAACCCACAAAATAATCGATTCCGCTACCCGACTCCAGTTTCTGGGCGATATCTTCAAATTCTCGTTTCTCCAAAGGACTCCCAAAGCCTTCAGCCCCGGAGACGCGATCATGGTGGCCGGACTCATCTCCTTCATCGTCCGGGCAATGAAGGGGAGGTTTTCGTCCCCGGGTTCGCATGGTACAATGGGTGACTGATGGACACCGGCAACGCCTTTCATGGCTACGGCCGGCTTTTTGTTCCAGGCCATCTTGTCGTGCCAGGTGCCTTCTGAAGATTGGATTTTGCTAGCTCCGGTCTCGGTGCCTGCCGGGATAAGTTTCGGCCTGATGCCTCTAGATATCCGGAGTTGATACAACGACCTTAGAGGGCGAGAAAACACATGATTAAAGTCATATCTGGATTACTCAACGCCAATGAGAGGGAATTGAGAAAACTCCGGCCCCTCGTGGAAGCGGTCAACTCGTGGGAGCCGGCGGTAATGGGTCTATCCGATGACCAACTCAAGTCGAAGACAGCTGAGTTCAGGGAAAGGATAGCCCGGGGCGAGAGCCCCGATTCCATCCTGCCGGAAGCTTTTGCGGTCGTGAGGGAGACCGCCCGGCGGACTCTGGACATGCGTCCCTTCGATGTTCAGGTCATGGGAGGAATAGTGCTCCACCAGGGACGCATTGCCGAAATGCAGACCGGTGAAGGTAAAACCCTCGTAGCTACAATGCCCGCGTATCTCAACGCCGTGGCCGGCAGAACGGTGCATGTGGTCACGGTCAACGACTATCTGGCCCGCCGGGACCGGGAATGGATGGGCCAGGTCTATAGGTTTCTGGGTCTCGACGTCGGGCTGGTGATCCCGGGTATGACTACCGAGGCGAAGAAGGCTTCGTACAAGTGCCCCATTATTTACGGGACGAACACCGAGTTCGGTTTCGACTATCTCAGAGACCACATGTGCTGGCGCAAGGAAGACATGGTCCAGGGCGTCCTCGACTACGCCATCATCGACGAGGTGGATTCCATCCTCATCGATGAAGCTAGAACCCCTCTGATTATCTCGGGAGAGGCTTCGGGAACGGAGGAGGTTTACAGGAAATTCGCGAGGCTTGCCTCGCTGATGAAAAGGGACCAGCACTACACGGTGGAGGAGAAAACCAGGGTGGTGGACTTGACAGACGAGGGACGAGCTTTCGCCGAGCGATGGCTGGGGATCGAAGATCTTAATGCCGCGGTAGACATGTCCCAGTTGTTTGCCTCAACCTCGCGCATGCGGGGCGGGAGAGGCAACGCAGACCTCGATTCCAGAGAAGAAATATCCCAGGAACACGTACGGGGGCAATACGGGAGCCCTGATCACTATCTGAGGCAGGCTATAAGGGCCAAGGAACTGATGAAGCGGGATGTGGACTACATCGTCAAAGACGGGGAGGTCCTGATAGTCGACGAGTTCACCGGCAGGATCCTGTACGGCAGGCGCTTTTCCGACGGGCTCCATCAAGCTATCGAAGCTAAAGAGGGCGTTCCGTGCCGGGTGGAGGCTCAAACCCTCGCCACGATCACCGTGCAAAACTTTTTCCGCATGTACAAGAAGCTTGCGGGCATGACCGGAACCGCGATGACCGAGGAAGCCGAGTTCATAGAGATTTACGGGCTCGACGTGGTGTCGATACCCACCAACAGACCTCTCATAAGGACCAACTATCCCGATTCCATCTGGAAGACGGAGAGAGCGAAGTTCAAGGCAGTGGTCGAAGAGATTCGCGAGTGTCATAAAAAGGGCAGGCCGGTGCTGGTGGGGACGATTTCCATCGAAAAGTCCGAAAAGCTTTCGGAGCTCTTGAAGAAAGAAGGCATACCGCACCAGGTTCTCAACGCCAAACACCATGAGCGGGAAGCCGAGATAGTGGCGCAAGCTGGAAGGATAGGTGCGGTCACCATAGCTACGAACATGGCCGGTCGCGGCACCGATATCCTTCTGGGCGGGAACCCTGCCTTTCTAGCCAAGGAGAAGCTCAGGCAAAAGGGTTATCCACCCGAGGTGATCCAGGTGGCTTCCGAATACGTGCTCCCGGAGGAAGTAAGAAGGCAAATCGAATCGGGCAATCCGGATGAATTTGCCAAGCAAGTGGTCGAGGCGCGGGAGCTTTACTCCCGGTATTACCGCGAAGCGAAAGAGATCACCGACGCCGAACACGATCAGGTGGTAAGATTGGGAGGGCTCCACGTCATCGGTACCGAGCGACATGAAGCCCGAAGAATCGACAACCAGTTGCGGGGCCGCGCCGGTCGCCAGGGAGACCCGGGATCTTCCCGGTTCTATCTGTCCCTCGAAGACGATCTCATGAGGCTCTTCGGCGGAGACCAGATTTCCGGGCTGATGGAACGGTTGGGCTTTGAAGAAGACGAGCCCATCGAACACCCCATCGTTACCAGGGCGGTGGAGACAGCCCAGAAGCGACTCGAGTCCCATAACTTCTCAATTCGGAAGAGCGTTCTTGAGTACGACAACGTTTTGAATAAACAAAGGGAGACGGTTTACCGGGATAGGACGAAGGTTCTCGAGACTGAGAACCTGTCCGAAATGGTCCTTGGAATGGCCAAAAGGTGTATAGAGCGGGCCGCCGGTACTTATCTCTCACCGCTCACCGGCGAGGAAGCTGACGTTCAGGGGTTTTTGGCCTACGTTTCTGAACTGTGTCCAGAGATCTCCCCGGGTGACCCGCGTTTTTCCGCCATTCCCGAGATTTTGGGACGCAGGGGTAACAAGACCCTCGTGGAGGACGTCACCGAACGGGTATTCTCCGCCGTTAAGGAGGTTTATCTGGAGAAATCCCGCGGCCTCGGGGAGAACATGAAACTCCTGGAGAGGCTGGTCCTTTTGCGGGTAATCGATTCGAAATGGGTAGATCACCTGACGGCCATGGAGATTCTGAGGGAAGGGATAGGGCTCCGCGCCTACGGGCAGAAGGATCCGCTGGTTGAATATCAAATGGAGGCTTTCGAGCTCTTCAACCGTATGGTGCAGAGCATCGAAGAGGATGTAGTGAGATATATTTTCCGGATGACGGTCCGACAGAGGTCGGAAGGGCAGGTACCCGCTGGCGGCGGCCGGGGTGCCTACAGGGAAATGGGCCGGGCAAGGACGGGCAGCCTGGAAGACCGGGAAGGCCGGGAACAGGCGGGAGTTACGTCGGGTGGAGGACCGCAAAGAGCGCGAGACGCGAAAACTGCGGGCCCGGTCGTGCGGGGAACTAAAAAGGTGGGAAGGAATGATCCCTGCCCGTGCGGCAGCGGCAAGAAGTATAAGAATTGCTGCGGTAAGCTTTGAAGGGAGAGAAACGCCGGTGTACGAGGATGTTTTGAGGAAACTTGAGTTGCTCGCAGAGAAGACTTCCAGCTTAAGGAGGTCTCTTTGACATCCCAAGAAGGGAAAAAGAGATTGGGGAGCTGAAAGCTCGTCTCGAAGATCCAGCTATTTGGTCGAGGCCCGAGGAGGCCGCTTCCATCGGTTCAAAGCTGAAAAGAGAAGAGACCCTGGTCAAGAGCTTCCTGGATCTTGAATCCCAGATCCAGAATGCCACCGACCTCGCAAAAATGGCGGACGAGGAAGGAGATCCTTCGCTTTTGGATGAGCTCACGAAAACCGCAGCGAACCTTGAGAGCCTTACTCGGGAGATGGAGCTCCGCGTATATCTTTCGGGCAAGTATGACGCATCCGATGCCATTTTGTCCCTTCACTCCGGGGCTGGCGGGACAGATGCTATGGACTGGGTGGAAATGCTTTACCGGATGTACACACGCTGGGCCGAGCGGCGGGGATACTCCGTGGAAACCCTCGATATGCTTCCCGGGGAAGAGGCAGGGCTTAAGAGCGTCAGTTTCCTTGTGAAAGGGGACTACGCTTACGGTTACCTTCGAGGCGAAAAAGGTGTTCACAGGCTCGTCAGGATTTCCCCCTTTGACGCCTCGGGCAGGCGCCATACGTCCTTCGCTTCCGTGGACGTCTTGCCCGATTTCGAGGAAGACGTGGAAGTTGAGATTAATCCCGACGATCTCAAGATCGATACTTTCCGGTCATCCGGCGCCGGGGGTCAGCATGTCAACAAGACCGATTCGGCGGTGAGGATAACCCACTTGCCTACGGGGATCGTCGTAACCTGCCAAAACGAAAGATCGCAGCACTCCAACAGGCTCGTGGCGATGAGAATTCTAAAGGCGAAGCTTCGAGCTCTAAAAGAAGAGGAACGGAGAAAGGAAATCGAGAGTCTCCGCGGTCCCCACAAGGAAATCGCATGGGGAAACCAGATCCGCTCTTACGTCCTCCAGCCGTTTACGCTGGTGAAAGATCACCGTACCGACTACGAGACGGGAAACGTCCAGAGAGTGCTGGACGGGGATATCGATGATTTCATATACGCTTTTCTCAAGAGCGACCTGGAGAGGCGGGGGCTGCCGGAGAGATCACGAGGGTAAAAGGGAGAGGGCCAGGTCCAGGTTCCGCTTGGCGCGGCTTCGGAATTCCGGGAGCTTGGCCTCCAGCGACTTTCTGATGCTCTCTTCCTTCGCGATGAGATCTTCAAGGACAGCGGGAAGATCACCCGGGCGGACTTTCGACGGAGCGGGCGCGGGCACAAGTTCCGCAGCCTTGAGGAACGAGCTTATCTTCGGGTCCAGCTCCACCCCTGCTGCCGGAACCCCGCCCATCGCCGCCAGGATCAGCGAGTGAAGCCTCATGCCGACCAGGAATCTCCCCTCGCTGATTAAAGCCAACGCGTCCTCAGGTTGGGGCGCCTTCATCACGGGCACGGGCGGTATACCCGAGGCTTGCAGCAGCGAGTTTATCCGGAAAGCTTCCATACCGTCCATCGACTCCTGCATAAGAAAGAAAACAGGTTCGAGCCCGTGGTTCCTCGCACTCAGGATGAGATCGATTATCGACGATGTCCAGGTTTCGCCTGAAGCAGGCCTTAAAGAAAGCCACAATATGTTCGCCCCGGCCAATCCGTGCGACCGGAGCGTAGCGAGGGCCCCTTCCCTCGGACCGGGTTCAAGGAGGAAAACGGGGTCAGCCGTAACGTGGATTTCCCGCCCGACCACGCCCATGGCCCGAAGCTCCACTGCCGAATCCTCGTCTCTTACGGTTATGATGTCAGCTTTGGAAACTGCCTCCGCTACCATCTTCCTTCCGGTTGGCCATCGCACCGGCCCGACCCCATTGGCGTAAATCATTACCCGGCGGGCCAGAACCCGGGCGAGTTTGAGAACGGTGAGGTAATAGAGAAGTGAGCGTTTGGAGGTCACGTCCTGCAGGAGACTGCCGCCCCCGAAAAGGACCAGGTCAGCATGGAGAAGAGCTTTAAAAACTCCCGGAGGTGACATCCGGTGAAAAGCTTCCAGGCCGTAACCGGCGGACGTTCCTTGAGGGTCGGCGGACAGCACTACCAGCCGAAGATCGTCCCGGGCGTGTCTCAAAGCACCCACGGTGGCAGCGAGGATGGCCTCATCTCCCGTGTTGTGCATACCATAGTAGCCGGCAAGGACGATCTTTTCCATAATGAAGCTCCTTCATCATCAACTCCTTTGTCGATCGGGTTTCCCCGAGGGATGCTGCCAAATTCAACAAGAGCCTCGACAAAGGCGAATCCAAAGGGTTCTTCGAGAACGATGATAGCATCGGGCCGGCTTGTGTGTAAACTTAACCCCCTGCCGTAGCTCCCTCAACATTTATCCCGAAGGCACTTTGGTCTATTATTGAAATGGTTTGTCGAAAGGAGACGGACTGCGGGAAGGTGGATTCGGGTGCGGGGGACCGTCATACTCGGAGTCGAGTTTTATCCGGTAACCCTCAAGGGCGCGCTCAATGCGATTGACTGGATGCTGGAGCGAGACGACGGAATCACGAGGTTGGTCGTCACCGCCAATCCGATCATGCTTTGCCAAGCCTTGAGAGACGCGGAGTTCAGGGCGCTGTTGGACGACGCCGACCTCATCACCCCGGACGGGCATGGGATCCTGTGGGCGGCAAGGAAGCTCGGCGGCTCCTTGCCCGAACGGGTAACCGGAATCGACCTGGTCCATGCCTTGTTCCAACACAGGCCTGACGCGGGCTATTTTTTCCTCGGGGGGAAGCCGGGAGTTGCCGACGCTGCGGCCGAGCGGGTCAGGCACGAGAATCCGGCTGTGAAGATCCTCGGGACCCATCACGGTTACTTCCGGCGGGAGGAAGAAGAGCAAGTCGTTTCCCAAATAAAGGCGTCCGGCGCCAGTATCCTCTTTGCTTGCATGGGCAGTCCCGCCCAGGAGAAGTTTATCTCGCGGAACTGCAGAAAGCTCGGGGTCAGGGTGGGCATAGGCCTTGGTGGTGTCCTCGACGTATTGGCCGGGAGGGTACCGAGGGCGCCTGAAAGGTTCCAGCGTATGGGCATTGAGTGGCTGTACCGCCTCATCAGGGAGCCCAGGAGGTTACCGAAAGACCTCTTACTCCTGGAGTTTGTCCTGAGAGTGTTACGAGCATCCAAGGATTCCGACAAGGCTCGGGGAAAGGTTGGCGAAGAGTGAATGGGACAGAAAGGCAAATGTGAAGTCACGACACAGACGCAATGTTCGAAAAAGGTGGAAGAAATCCGGCGCGTATGCCGGGAAGTGAGGAAAAACGTACTGGTCATGATAGGCACCGCCGGGTCGGGTCATCCTGGTGGGTCTCTGTCCTGTGTCGAAATCATTTCGACGCTTTACTTCGGTGTCATGCGGGTAAAGCCTGAGGATCCGAACTGGCCCGACAGGGATAGATTCGTGTTGTCCAAGGGTCATGCCGCTCCCACCCTTTACGCCGTCCTCGCTGAAAAGGGCTTCTTCCCCAAGGACCTGCTACCGACGCTGCGAAAGTTCGGATCGCCTCTTCAGGGTCACCCCGACGCCAAAAGGACGCCCGGGGTGGAAGTGTCTACTGGTTCTCTGGGGCAGGGGCTTTCAATGGCGGTAGGGATGGCTTTGGCCGGGAAACTCGACCGGAAGGGATACCGGGTGTGGGTGCTCCTCGGGGACGGCGAGTGCCAGGAGGGACAGGTTTGGGAAGCGGCGATGGCAGCTTCACACTATAAACTCGATAATCTCGCGGCATTTGTCGATTTCAACGGTCTTCAAATCGACGGCCGGGTTGAAGAGATAATGAACCCGTCACCCCTGGCCGACAAGTGGCGGGCGTTCGGCTGGCGCGTCCTTGAAGTCGACGGGCACGATGTGGACGCCCTGCTCGAGGCAGCTTCCTATGCATCGGAGTCTCCGGGAGCTCCCACTGCGATCATCGCCAGAACCGTCAAGGGAAAAGGCGTCTCGTTTATGGAGGGGCAGAGAGAGTGGCACGGGAAGGCTCCGAAAGGCGAGGAACTGTCCCGGGCGCTGCAGGAAGTAACGAAATCCTGATCGGGAGGGTGCGGAGATGAAAGCGACGCGAGAAGCATACGGTGAAGCCCTTGTTGAGCTCGGCAGAGAGCATCCCGAAATAGTGGTGCTGGATGCAGACCTGTCTTCTTCGACTATGACATCCGGGTTTGCCAAGGAATTTCCGGAAAGATTCTTTAACTTCGGGATCGCCGAGGCCAATATGATGGGTGCTGCGGCGGGCCTGGCGAGGTCGGGGAAGGTGCCGTTTGCCTCCACTTTTGCGGTGTTCGCGTCTGGAAGAGCTTACGACCAGGTCAGGCAGTCCATTGCTTATCCCGGGTTCAACGTCAAAATCGCCGCGTCCCACGGCGGATTGACCGTTGGCCCCGACGGTGCATCCCATCAAGCCCTCGAAGATATAGCGTTAATGCGGGTCATACCCGGTATGACTGTGGTAGTGCCGGCGGACGCCGAGGAGACGAGGCAGGTGGTACGGTGGGCCGCCGCTCACGATGGGCCGGTCTACATAAGACTCGGCAGATCGCCCGTTCCCGATGTATTTCCTCAAGGCGCCCCAATACAGCCGGGAAAAGCGAGCGTCGTGAAGGACGCGAAGGGACGCGGGTTCGGGGAGATGCGACCGGGGGGAGAACGGGATGGTCTTGACGCGGACGTAGCTATTCTGGCCAACGGGATCATGGTTTCAAAGTGTCTGGAGGCATGGGAGCTCCTGGCTGCGGAAGGGATTACGTCCGTGGTGGTGGACGTAGCTTTCGTAAAGCCGCTGGACGAAAAAACCCTCCTCGAACTCGCCGGCCGGTGCGGGGCCTTCGTCACTGCTGAAGAGCACAGTGTTATAGGGGGATTGGGGGGTGCCGTGACGGAGTTCCTTTCTGAAAACTGTCCTTGCCCTGTGGTCCGTGTCGGAGTCCGGGACAGGTTCGGCCAGTCGGGAACGCCCGAGGAACTTCTGGCCGAGTACGGTCTAACGGCGGAGGACATAGCTCAGGCGGCCCGTAAATCTCTCGAGTTAAAAAGAGCGGAATGAATTTCCACAGTTCCGGCGTGCTTTGCGGAACAGGATCGTGTCGAGCACTGTCGAAGAATATATAGGATCGGGACAAGCAGTTCTCCGTTCGCTCGAGAGCGGGTTCGGGTAGGCAGATTCGGGGGGAGAGGGTTTTTGATTCGTCTTAAAAACGTCGAAAAGACGTACAACGGACACATCACCGCCCTTTCCGGTATCAACCTGCAGGTAGAGAAAGGCGAATTCGTCTTCCTGGTCGGGCCTAGCGGGGCAGGAAAGTCCACCCTGATTAAGCTCCTTTACCGGGAGGAAGTGCCCACGAAAGGGGAAGTATCCGTTCTAGGAGAGGATCTGGGCCGTATGCGGAGGAGCCAGATTCCTTTCTTCAGACGCAGGATAGGGGTGGTCTTTCAGGACTTCAAGCTCCTCGAGGACAGGACCGTCTATGAAAACGTGGCGTTTGCTTTGCGTGTGACCAACTGCCCCGCGCGGGAAATACAGAAAAGAGTGATGAACGCTTTACATATTGTAAATCTTCGAGACAGACGCGACGCCTATCCGCAGGAACTTTCCGGGGGAGAGCAGCAACGGGTGGCCATCGCCAGGGCGCTGGTGAGAAAGCCAGAGATACTTCTGGCCGACGAACCCACCGGCAATCTGGACCCCTCGACCTCGATGGAGATTTTCCGGCTTCTCGAACGAGCCAACCTTTACGGTACTACCGTGGTAGTTGCGACGCACGCCCGAGCTTTCGTTGATGCAATGAAGAAACGGGTGGTCGAGCTGAGAGACGGCAGAATCGTGCGGGACGTCCGTCGCGGATCTTACTCCGAGTGAGGTCGTTGTGATGTTTCACGCATTTGCCGAGGCATGGAAAGGCTTGAGGAGAAACGGCCTTTCTTCGTTCTTGTCCCTGTTGACGACATTCATCGCCCTCTCCCTTCTGGGAGCCACGTTTCTCGTAGAGGCGAACCTGAGATATATGTTCAAAACGGTCGAACAGGGAATGGACGTTCAGGCGTTCCTGAAAAAGGGTATTTCCCCAACGGAGATCGGTGAAATACTTGCAGCCGTCAAGGAGATACCCGGGGTAAGTGATGTGACGTACGTAAGCCCCGAGGATGGTCTCAAAGAATTGCGGGAAATGTTTCAGGATATGGCGTCCGTGCTGGATGGTCTTGAGACGAATAACCCGCTTCCGCCGAAAATCGAGGTCAAAACCACCGGCGTCGAGGAAATAGTTTCCGTAGCTTCCTCGCTAAGAGGGATACCCGGCGTAGAAGACGTGATCTACCAGAAAGAAGCCCAAAAAAAGCTCGAGGCTATAGGAAGAGTTCTTCAGATAGCGGGTCTTGCAGGAGTCATTTCCATGGGTGTGGTTTCGGTCCTGGTTATCGGCAACAGCATCAGGCTTACCATCATCGCCCGCCGGCATGAGGTGGCTATCATGAAGCTGGTCGGCGCCACCGACGGGTTCATCACGGCCCCCTTCTTCTTTGAAGGGTTGCTCCTCGGGTTTTTTGGAGCGGTTGCCGCTTCCGGAATGCTCATCGGGGTGTACTACTGGCTCTCAGGGTGGCTCGCGGCCACCTTACCTTACCTGCCCGTTCTTCCGCTGGACGGTCCTTTAACTACCGACATTCTAACTATCCTGGTGATCACCGGTCTCGCCGTAGGCGGGTTTGGGTCCGCTTTGTCGCTGAGAAAATACCTCACCTAGGAGGCGGTTGTCTTGAGGCTTCCGAAGGAAAAGGGAAGTCCGGTGAGAAATGCAGCCGGCTTAATCCGCCCGGTTTATTTCGTCCTTATGATGGCGCTGCTTTTGCCGGCACTGGCGGCCCCTTTTCGTCACTGTCTCGCCACCGGTGATGTGCTCGATGAGAAGCTCCGGCAACTGGACGAACTTCAAAGGGAAATAGAACAATACAAAAAAGACATCGAATCGAAAAAAGAGACGGAGCGCTCGCTCTCTGCGGAAATCGCCCGCCTCGAACGGGAAATCGAGTTGACGAAGAAAGAGATCACTTACATAGAAGTGCGAACGGAATACTTAAGTGCGAAGCTGGACAAGACGAGGAAAGAGATCGCTGCCACGGAAGGGAAACTCCAAGTTCAGCAGAAACTGTTTGAAGACCGCCTCGTCGCCATGTACAAGGCCGGAAGCGTTTCCTATGTGGAACTGCTTCTCAGCGCCGAGAGTCTCACGGATCTCATGGCCCGCGCCAGATACCTCAAGGAGATCGCGCGCCAGGACGCATCCATCATCGAAGAGTACAAGAAGACGAAAGACCAGCTCAATGCTTTGAAACAGAGTCTCGAGGGCGACATTCAGGAGCTGGCAAACCTCAGGACCGACCGGGAGAGAAAGGTCCATCAGGTAGCTTCAAGGGCCAAGGAGAGAGAGACATATCTCGCCCAGATCCAGTCGGATCGAAAGAAACTCGAGGAGGCCCTGGATGAGCTGGAGAGAGAGTCCCAGCTCCTCGCCGAGGAAATCGAGAGGCTTCAGGCCCAGTCGTCCAGACCAGGTAAAGCGAACCTTTCTATGGTCTGGCCCGTTCGGGGAACAATTACGTCATACTTCGGCAACCGCATCCATCCGATTTTAGGATACGCCCGTTTCCACGCGGGGATCGACATAGCGGCGGGGTATGGAACGGACATAAGGGCGGCGGAAGACGGCAGGGTTCTGGTGGCCAGGCATGACAGCGGATACGGAAACTACGTAGTCCTGGACCACGGCGGCGGGATATCCACGGTGTACGCCCATTGTCAGAGCCTTCTCGTCAAGGTGGGTCAGGAGGTCACCCGCGGGCAGGTAATCGCCAAGGTTGGTAGCACCGGGCTGAGTACCGGGCCACACCTTCACTTCGAAGTCCGGGTGCAGGGCCAACCCACGAATCCCCTGAACTATTTGCCTTGACCAGGACGATCTCAAAACCCGTTTTAGCGTTCTTCCCGAGACGGACCAGGGAAACCGGCCCGTAGTCCCTCCGGTTAAGGTATGCTACACTAGCATTGTCGCAAGCGGCCTGAAGATGACGGCTTGCGGCAACGTCCGGCACTTCTAGCACCCGGATGAAGCGCCAGGCGTTTCTTCACTGTGTGTCGGTCCATCGAAATGCTGTGGCCATCGGAGTGGTGACGAACTCTATGTCAAAAAAGAGAGCTTTCTTACTTTGCGCTGTGACGGCCATCGTCGCCCTCGCCGTCGGCGCTCTGGGAACAGGCATTGGAATCCTCATGTGGAGTCCCTGGGGAAAACTCGTCCGCATTTCCAGACTGGTGGAGGCCACTTATTACAAGCCGGTTGACCCCGCTGTTCTGCCGGAGGGAGCAGCACGCGGCCTTCTTCAGTCGCTGGGGGATCCATATTCCCAGTATCTGAGCGCGGCTGAATGGCGGGAATTCAAAGTCAGAAGCGCCGGAGAGTACTCCGGAGTAGGTATTACCATCCAGGAGGACAAGGATGGCAGGGTAATTGTGGTTTCGCCTATGAAGGGGAGCCCCGCCGAAAAGGCTGGAGTCCTTCCCAAGGACGTAATCATCGAGGTTGATGGTGTGCCGGTGAAATCCAGCGACGACGCGGCGGTACGGATAAGAGGGCCGCAAGGGACCCAGGTTAACATCACGGTGCTGCGCGGGGAAGAAAAGATAACCTTCACGTTGACCAGAGCGGTCATCGTCGTACCGGCCGCAGAATGGCGGATGGTAGAACCGGAGATAGGGTACGTGAAACTTATGAGCTTCACCGAGCGGGCATATCATGACACGGCCGAAGCTGTCCAGGACCTCCGGGCAAAAGGGGCCAAAGCTCTTATCCTGGACCTCCGGGATAACGGAGGAGGAGATCTCGATCAATGTGTGAAGGTCGCGGGCCTTTTTATCCCCAAAGGTCCGGTCGTCACCCTCAAGGGAAGGGCTTATCCCCCTAAGACTTACCAAGCCGAGGGCGAAGGGCTCGGAATCCCTCTGGTGGTGCTGGTTAACGACCTTACAGCCAGCGCTTCGGAGATCCTGGCAGGGGCGATACAGGACACCAAGAGCGGGACTATTGTAGGCGTCACGACTTTCGGGAAAGGGGTTGTCCAACAGCTGTTTCCCCAGCCGGACGGCTCGTGCGTTAAAGTAACGACCTTTGAGTATTTCACGCCTGCAGGCCGGTCAATTCACGAAAAAGGTATTGTTCCCGACGTTGTGGTGGAGAACCCCGAGCCCGGCGCAGAAGCGGATAAACAGCTGGAGAAGGCGCTGGAACTGGCGCGGGAGGCTCTGCGGCGTCCTACGTAGGCAGGAGCGGGAACAAAAGGCTCCCGGACAGAGGGAGGTTGTTTTAGCGTGGGAGCTTTTTCCGAGCTCGTTAAGGCCGTTATCCGGTCCTACGGACAGTTGTTAGTTGATCCTGTCACGGGGTTCTTGTTCCTCATCGTGCTGACGATTGTAGGGACCCAGTACGTACGGGTTGAAGCAAACGAGAAGAGGTCGTTCGGTCAAGCTTTCAACAAGGCCCTTCCCCAGATGGTTAAAGCTATGGCCTTCGGGCTCCTGGGAGGCTTTTTGTCTTCTATCTTGTTGGTGCTCATCGGAGTGTCGCTAACTGACAGCGGCATTCAATATGTTCTCCCCACTGCCTTGGCATTGTACCTCATAAACCCCAGGTTCCTGTGTTTTTCATACGCCGGGGGAATCCTCAGCATTCTCTACCTCGTCACCGGGTGGCCCCGGGTGAACGTGCCTGTCATCACGGGTCTCGTAGCTTGCCTACACGCCGTGGAATCCCTCTTGATAAGACTGAGCGGGTCGACGTGCGCAAGTCCCGTGGTCTTGAAACGGAAAGAGGGCGACGTCGTAGGAGGCTTTGTTTTGCAGCGCTTCTGGCCGGTACCTCTGATACTGCTCGCTCTCACTACGGTACCGGAAGGCTCGGTCCTGCCCGGGGACGTAATAACCCTGCCCGATTGGTGGCCTCTCTTACGTGCTCCGATACCTGAGGGTCCCGGTGTCCCCATCTTCGTGATGACCCCGATTATGGCCGGGCTCGGGTATTCCGACCTTGCCCTCACCACGACCCCGGAAAGGCGGTCACGGGAGACTTCCCGCACGCTGGCCATGTATAGCGTAACCCTCCTGGGACTTTCGATCCTGTCTTCGCGCGTGACCGGCATCCAGTGGATCGCGGCGCTCTTTGCTCCGCTCGCCCACGAGCTCGTAATATGGATGGGCATCAGGAAGGAACGAGAGGGCAAACCCTATTACGTGTCCACCGAAGGTGTAGGCGCGACGATCCTGGAGGTTATTCCCGGCTCCGAGGCGTCCAGAGTTGGGCTCAAGCGAGGCAATATCATAACCTCCATATCCGGTGTGGCGGTGACTCGAGAGACTCTTGCGAGCCTCCGGGAGATGAACGATGTGGTCCTCGAGGTGGTCCGCTCCCCAGAAGATCCTCAGCGAACGACGGTGCGCTTGACCAGACAAGGAGACGCGCCGTTTGGATTCTTTACGGCGCCGATGCCGGGAGACCAACCTCTCATGGAACTGGGACGCCAGAGCCCCCTCGTGGGGTTCATCAAGAGGATTTTGAGGAGGACTCGTTGAGCGGCCACTGGTACGAACATCTGTTGGATGGCCCCCCGGGGTGTATAATACTAAATCGGGGGATGAGCCTTGTCTCGGTTCGAGCTGAGATCGGAGTTTGTTCCCAGAGGGGACCAGCCGCAAGCTATAGAAGCCCTGGTGGACGGCATTCAAAAGGGCCTTAAGCATCAGGTTCTTTTGGGCGTGACGGGGTCGGGCAAGACTTTCACCATAGCTAATGTCGTGGCCAGGATAAACCGACCTACGCTGGTCATTTCTCACAACAAAACTCTGGCGGCGCAACTCTCCGGTGAATTCAAGAGTTTTTTCCCTTCCAACGCCGTGGAGTACTTCGTGAGCTATTATGATTACTACCAGCCCGAAGCCTATATCCCCGAGACGGACACCTACATCGAGAAAGATTCCCTGATCAATGACGATATCGACAAATTACGGCATTCGGCCACGTGCGCGCTGCTTGAACGCAGGGATGTTCTCATCGTCGCAAGCGTGTCGTGCATCTATGGGCTGGGATCTCCGGAGGATTACCGGGACATGGTGGTCTCTCTCCGGCGCGGGCAGGAGATATCCCGGGACGAGATCCTCCGCAAGCTCGTAGACATCCAGTACACCAGGAACGACGTGGACTTTTCCCGGGGCACCTTCCGCGCCAGGGGTGACGTGGTGGAGATATTCCCTGCATCGTACCAGGATCGCGCCATAAGGGTGTCCATGTGGGGCGACGAAATTGAAAGGATAACCGAGTTCGACGTACTGAACGGAAACGATCTATTTGAGCGGGATCACGTAGCTATTTACCCCGCAAAACATTACGTCACTCCTTACCCGCGGATGGAAGCTGCGATAGCTTCCATCGAAGCGGAGCTGGAGGAGCGACTTAAGTATCTCAGGGAGAACGGAAAGATCCTCGAAGCGTACAGGCTGGAACAGCGGACCAAATACGACCTGGACATGCTGCGGGAAGTGGGCTACTGCCCGGGAATAGAGAACTACTCGAGGCACCTCACGGGAAGGGCACCCGGAGAGCCTCCTTATACTTTGCTGGACTTCTTCCCCGAGGATTTCCTGGTGGTAATCGACGAGTCTCACGTGACGATTCCGCAAATCCGGGGCATGTACGAAGGGGATCACTCGAGGAAAGTCTCCCTGGTGGAGCACGGATTCCGGCTTCCGTCTGCCTTCGATAACAGGCCGCTAAAGTTCGAAGAGTTCGAGAGAAAAGTAGGCCAGGTGATATACGTCTCCGCCACCCCCGGCCCTTACGAGCTCTCCAGGGCGGAGAGGGTCGTTGAACAGGTTGTCAGGCCTACCGGCCTGGTGGACCCGGAGGTGGAGGTTCGGCCTACGAAGGGGCAGGTTGATGACATTCTCTCGGAAATCGAGAAGGTCACCGCCAGGGGCGAGAGGGTGTTGATAACCACCCTCACTAAAAGGATGGCGGAAGACCTGGCCGATTTCCTGCGGGACGCCGGGGTGAAGGTCCGTTACCTCCATTCCGAGATCGATACGCTCGAACGAACGGAAATAGTTAGGGACCTGCGTCTTGGCGTCTTCGACGTGCTGGTCGGGATCAATCTGCTCAGGGAGGGGTTGGATCTCCCCGAGGTCTCCCTGGTGGCGATCCTCGATGCCGACAAAGAAGGATATCTGCGCTCAACCACTTCGCTTATTCAGACGATTGGCAGAGCGGCCCGGAACGTCCACGGTCACGTGATCATGTACGCGGATACGATCACTGACAGTATGCGCCAGGCGATAGACGAGACCAACAGGCGCAGGAAAAAACAGATCGAGTACGATCTGAAGCACAACATCACCCCCGCCACTGTGGAGAAGGCGGTAAGAGATGTAATAGAAGCTGCCCATCCCATCAAGAGTCGTTCTACATACTGGGAGGGGCGTGATATATCCAGCATTTCAAAGAGAGATGCGCCGGCTCTGGCCAAGAAGCTCGCCAGGGAAATGAAAGAGGCTTCGAAAAACCTGGAGTTCGAGAGGGCAGCTCTTTTAAGGGACATGATATTCGAGCTTCAGGAGAAGTTCGGGATTAAGGCGATATAGGGTGTTTGCTTGGCCAAGATGTTCGGGCATCGACGGCACGGATAACGCAGCGCATGTCCTGGCAAGGTACGGGGATGGTGGCACGGATGACGGCGGGTAAGATAGTGATAAAGGGCGCACGCCAGCACAACCTCAAGAACATCGATCTCGAAATCCCCAGGAACACCCTGACGGTGATCACCGGGATATCGGGGTCGGGGAAGAGCTCGCTGGCTTTCGATACCATTTACGCCGAGGGACAGAGGCGGTACATCGAGTCCCTTTCGGCCTATGCCAGGCAGTTCCTGGGGCTCATGGATAAACCCGACGTCGACTACATCGAGGGTCTTTCTCCCGCGATATCCATCGACCAGAAAGCCGGTTCTCGAAACCCCAGGTCCACGGTGGCGACGGTTACGGAAGTCTACGACTACCTGCGACTTTTGTTTGCGAGGATAGGACATCCCCACTGTCCTTCGTGCGGCAAACCCATTTCCAGGCAAACGGTGGACCAGATCGCCGATCAGATAATGTCGCTGCCGGAGGGGACCCGGTTTTCGGTTCTGGCCCCAATGGTGAGAGGAAGAAAAGGCGAATACGAGAAGGTCTTTCAGGATGTGCAGCGGGCCGGTTACCTCAGGGTGAGGGTGGACGGAGTCACCGCAGAGGTATCTGAGTTCATCGGCAAGCGCCTGGAGAAGCAGAAGAAGCACAACATAGAGGTGGTGGTCGACAGGCTCGTGGTCAAACCGGGTATCCGGGAGCGGCTCATCGACTCGCTGGAGGCTGCCTTGTCCCTGTCGGGCAAGCTGGTGGGGATAGAAATACCCGGACAGGAAGATATGCTTTGGAGTCCCGAGCTTTATTGCCCCGACTGCGGGGTCAGCATAGCCGAGCTCGAGCCGAGGCTCTTTTCCTTTAACAATCCGTTCGGAGCTTGCAAAGTCTGCAACGGCCTGGGCGTTAACATGGAAATCGACCCCGATCTGGTCATCCCCGATAAGCGGAAGTCCATAGCGGACGGAGCCGTCGCCCCGTGGAACGGTTCGCCGGACGGGTACTACGCTCAGTTGCTCCAGGCAGTAGCAGATCATTACGGGTTTTCCACGGAGGTGCCGGTAGGAGAGCTTACCGACGAGCAACTCAACATCATCCTGTACGGAGCTCCGGGGGAGCGCATCCTCTTCAGGTACGAAAACGCTTACGGACGGGTGAGGGAAAACTGGATCGAATTCGAAGGGGTCGTGCACAACCTCGAACGCAGGTACAAGCAGGCTGATTCGGACTGGGCGCGGATGGAGATAGAAGAGTACATGGCCTTCAAGCCGTGTCCTGCCTGTCATGGAACACGCCTGCGCCCCGAAGCTCTCGCGGTCACCGTGGGGGATAAGAACATAGCGGAAGTCACCGCCATGTCCGTAGACGAGGCGCTGTCTTTCGTGAACTCCCTCCGCCTCACGCCCAGAGAAGAAGCCATCGCCGGACAAGTGCTCAAGGAAATCCGGGCGAGGCTCACGTTTCTCACAGATGTGGGTCTCGGTTACCTCACCCTTTCCCGGACTGCCGGTACTCTTGCCGGGGGCGAAGCTCAGAGGATCAGACTGGCGACCCAGATCGGGTCCGGGCTGGTAGGAGTGCTCTACGTACTCGACGAGCCCACCGTAGGTCTGCATCCCAGAGACGCCGGACGTCTCCTCGATACCTTGGAAAAACTCAGGGATCTCGGCAACACCCTGCTCGTGGTGGAGCACGACGAGGAGACCATGAGGCGGGCGGACCACATAATAGACATCGGCCCTGGAGCCGGGGAGCATGGGGGAAGGGTAGTCGCCCAGGGCACCCTCGAAGAAATCATGGCGAACCCGGCGTCCATAACGGGAAAGTACCTGAGCGGCAAAATAAAGATTGAAGTGCCACCGCGCAGGAAGCCAGATGGGAGATACCTCGAAATAAGGGGTGCCAGGGAGCATAATCTCAAGAACATAGATGTGAAGATCCCCCTCGGTCTCTTCGTATGCGTTACAGGAGTATCCGGGTCGGGCAAGAGCACCCTCGTAGACGACATCCTATATCGCAAAGCTGCGCTTCTTTTACACGGCGCGCATCTGAAACCTGGGGCCCACGACCGCATAGACGGCCTCGAGTACCTGGACAAAGTCATTAAGATAGATCAGTCTCCCATAGGACGGACTCCCAGATCAAACCCGGCTACCTATACCGGAGTGTTTTCCGACATAAGGGAGCTCTTTGCGATGACTCCGGAGGCGAAGATGAGGGGGTACAAGCAGGGTAGGTTCAGCTTCAATCTCCGGGGAGGACGGTGCGAAGCCTGTCGCGGCGAGGGCATCATCAGGATTCAGATGCAGTTCCTGCCGGACGTATATGTCCCGTGCGAGGTGTGCGGAGGCAAGCGCTATAACAGTCAGACCCTGGAGGTCAGGTATCGTGGAAAGAACATCGCTGATGTTCTGGACATGACCGTCGAAGAGGCCATGGAGTTATTCTCCAGCATGCCCCGGATACGTCACAAGCTGGCCACTCTGTACGACGTCGGACTCGGCTACATCAAACTGGGTCAACCTGCTACAACCCTTTCGGGAGGGGAAGCTCAGAGGGTGAAACTCGCCACCGAGCTTTCGAGAAGGGGCAACGAGAGAACCCTTTACATCCTGGACGAGCCAACTACTGGCCTTCACTTCCAGGACGTCCACAGACTCATCGAGGTCCTTCAGAGACTGGTGGATGCCGGGTCGACGGTTCTGGTAATCGAGCATAACCTGGATGTAGTGAAGTGCGCCGACTATGTCATCGATCTGGGCCCCGAGGGTGGCGACGCCGGAGGGTATCTGGTCGCCCAGGGCACCCCGGAAGAGATCGCTGCTACGAGTGGTTCTTATACTGGAGTATACCTCAGAAAAGTGCTGGGCTCTCCCCGCTCTGTTCGAGAGGTGGTTTCCTCCGGTGATTGAGGAGATTCGCAGCGAACGCGTGGTCCTTCAAGACACCCGGGGAGACCTCCGGCGAAAGGCCCTGGAAGCCCCAGAAGGCCCGGGAGTGTACATCTTTAAAGGGGAAGGCGGAGAGATCTTATACGTCGGAAAAGCTCGTTTTCTGAGAAATAGGGTTCGCTCTTATTTCGGTCAAGACCTGCCTCCAAAAACCCGGGCGATGATGGAGCGAGCGACTGACGTCGAATTCATCACAGCTGATTCGGAAGCGGAAGCTTTGATACTCGAGTCCAACCTCGTGAAAAAGCATAAGCCTCGTTACAACATCCTGCTCAAAGACGATAAGCACTACCCGTACCTTCGAGTAGGGTTGGCCGACGAGTGGCCCGGAGTCACCATCGCGAGACGGATGAAAAAAGACGGCGCCAGGTACTTCGGACCATATACCAGGGCTGGGGCGGTGCGGGAGACTCTCAAACTCTTGCGGAAGGTTTTCCCGTACAGGACGTGCAAGGACACGACGTTCAAAACCCAGACCAGGCCGTGCCTGGAATATCACCTCGGCAGATGCCCCGCACCGTGCGCGGGACTTTGTTCTCGTGACGCTTACATGGAAACCATAGAAGAGGTAGTCAGGTTCCTCGAGGGTAAGCACCGGGAAGTCCGGGACAGTCTCGAACGGAGGATGAAGGTTCGTGCCGAGTCCCTGGATTTTGAGGGGGCGGCGAAGCTTCGGGACCAGATTCGCGCCCTTGACCAGATCATGTCAGCTCAGAAGGCCATCACAGCGGACATGAAAGACAGGGACGTCCTGGGGTTTCATCCGTACGGGGAGGATGGTTACGTGGCTGTCTTGGTGGTCCGGGAAGGACGTCTGTTAGGCAGGGAGGGCTTTAAGCTCGTAGGCACGCGGGACGAGCCCCTCTCGGAAGTGCTTGTGGCTTTCATCGCCCAGTACTACAGCTCTCGAGCCGCTGCGGTCCCCGAAGAAATCTTGGTCCCGGATGCCGGGGCTGACACTGCCTCCCTGGAAAACCTCCTTCGGCAGGTTTCCGGCCACAGCGTCAAAGTGCTGGCACCGAAACGGGGTTTCAGAAAGGACCTCGTGGACATGGCCATGGACAATGCGCGGGTACTGGTATCGGAACTCGTACCTCTCGAAGAGCGGAAGAAAGCCGAAAATCAAAAAGCCATGGAAGATCTGGCCAGGGAGCTCGGTTTACCCGTTCTGCCCAGGAGGATCGAGGGGTACGACGTCTCCAACACCGGAGGGAAGGACGCTTCGGCTTCGCTTGTGGTGCTACAGGACGGCAAGCCGGATAAGTCCTCGTACAGGCGGTTTAAGATCAGTTTGGAAGAACCAAACGATTACGCGATGATGGAAGAAGCTCTCCGGAGACGGTTTTCCCGGGGGCTCCAGGAGAGGCGCGAAGGAAAGTCCGGAAAGTTCTCCGTCTTCCCCGACCTGATTCTGGTCGACGGCGGCAAGGGCCAGGTATCGGTCGCTGCAAAGGTCCTGAGGGATCTCGGCCTCGACATTCCTGTGGCGGGACTGGCCAAGAAAAACGAGGAGATATACCTTCCCAGCCGGGAAGATCCTCTGGTTTTGCCACGGGACTCGGGCGCTCTTTTCCTGGTGATGCGCTTGAGAAATGAAGCTCACCGGTTCGCCCTGGGTTACCACAGAAAGCTCAGGAGCAAACGGATTCGCCGGTCTGCCCTGGACGCCGTACCGGGCTTGGGTGAGGAAAGGAAGAAGGCGCTCTTAGCACACTTCGGAAGCGTCGAGAGAATCGCCACAGCCTCTTCGGAAGAAATCCAGAAGCTGCCGGGGATAGGGCCGGCGCTGGCTGCGAAGATACTGGAAGCGCTCTCGGTGAAAGGGGCAGCTAGGGGGCCCGACAAGAAGCAGAGTTAAAGCGCCAGATCAAATATTTTAATTACCTTATTGACATCGATTAGATCTCACCTTTATATTTCTGGGCAAGGAGGGGCCCCCCGTGTCTAGAGAGGTCATCGGAACCTGCCCGGTCTGCGGCGGGACCATGGAAGTGACTGAGATCCATTGCCCGTCCTGCAACACCAGGATATCCGGTTGCTTCCATATGGACAAATTT
>DUSS01000013.1 GCA_012842495.1 Candidatus Fermentithermobacillaceae bacterium | reverse complement strand
GCTGTGTGGGTACCGCCACAGGAAATAAGGGAGGTCAGGAGGCTGCTTCAATACAGGTTTAAACTGGTTCAGCATCAGGCGCGGTGCAAGAACCAGGTCAAAGCGATTCTGCGGCGCTACGACTACAATATCGGTCAAATCAAAAACGCCGGTTCGGTCCTACGGGCACTGGAGCATCTGAACGTGGGGGCAGCAGATGAAGCGATGTTGGTTAGCGCTGCGCGTCTTCTGGCCTCGTTGGAAACCGAACGCGAGTCTGTAGAAGTGGAAATTGCTCGGAGGCTCGAGAGGCATCCGGAGGCGAAGGCACTCTTGAGCATTCCCGGGGTCGGGATCGTCACGGCGGCTGCGATATGGGCCTGGATAGGTGACCCCAGGAGATTTCGGACATCCAAGCAGGTAGCAAGTTACGCCGGGCTTGACCCGTCAGTGCACCAGTCTGGCCAGACTTACTATCACGGCAAGGTCAGCAAGAACGGGAACAGGCTGCTGAGGACCATTCTGATCGAGGCAGCGCAGGTAGTGGCGAGGTACGACCGTGGTACACTTGGGCAGTTCTATCGCAGGAAGAGCTTGCACATCGGGTGCAGGAAGGCAATCGTAGCTCTGGCACGCAAACTGGTAGTGGTCGGGTGGAAGATACTGCTGACCGGAGAACCGTACAGAGATCAGGTGGTTGCGAAGACTCGCCGAAAACAAATCGCGCTTCAGAGAATGACCCAGAGGGAGCCGGTCTGCTCAGGGGAAGACTCACCAGCGATTCGAAGAGGTCTAGACCCCTCCTCCGTGTATGGTGGTCAAGGTATGCAGGCGCTGACTTGACGTCAATCACAAGTGTAGAGGAGACGGGCTTGATCGTACAGAAATCTCTCAGACGAGAGTCTGTTCCCAAGTTCAGCGCGACCGGGAGTGACTACCAACGCGCACCGCCTGGTCATGTATTTCCAGAACGAACCTCCGCTGGCCTTGCATCAAGTCCTTGCTGGCGTAAGTCGGTGAACCTGAAGGCAACGGAGTAGCTGAGTGGTTTACCAGGACTCTGAGGAGCAGGTCATCTGAGCTAACAGATTCAAAAACGTGGCTCAGACAGCCGGTGCTATGGACGCTTGTGTTTGCGAGTTTAGGAGGTCGTGCATCATAGCACGTCCGGAATATAGGACGCCGCTTAAAGTGTTGGAAAAACTTCGTGCCACCGGAAGGTGTCAGACTCACGGACGCCGAATGTATGGTCAAACCAGGGTTCGAAAGGGCGCGTGTGATGGATCCGCCCAGCATCCGAAAACGCTCGGCATAGGCGCTGGTGTGTCACATGACCGAAACTAGGTCATCTTGTTGAACGATAGAATTCGAAGAATCGAATTTGAGCCGTTAACGTAAGGGGGCGGATAACGTTGCTTAAGGACCTCTCTGAGTTTGAACTCATCCAGCTTTTCATGGAAGCTCGCTACCCCGACGCGCTGTTGTTTCTCGACACATCCAAGCGGGTCTCGATGGCTCATGTTCTGCAGAAGATGCTGCCCTTATACAAGCTGGAGAGCCAGTTTGTTCATCTTGCCAACCCGGAAAAGCAAATTGAGGTGACGATATTTGTCAATCGAGCCCTAGTCGGTATGCAGGAAGTTACGAACTATACGTTCTTTAGGCAAACTTGCGAAAAAGTGTTCCGGCTTCTTGGTGAGAACCTACAAGTGGATAGTGTGGACCGTCTAGGTGTGCGATTTTTCTGGGGGTATCCCGTAAAGGATGTTAGGGTCGCATCAGAACTAGTACAGGAACGCTTGCTGAAGAGTACAGCATTTAATGTCTTTTCAGACTTCCCTCTTGAGAACGTCTCGGTATCGTTCACAACAAAAATAGATACTTTTAACGCTCGACTGTCTATTGGCAATATGACTATTGAAAAGGTGCTGATAACGATGGGCCCAGCAACTACGAGCGGTAGCCCGGTGATCGAGCGTAAGCAGTACCTTTTGGCGGACGTGGACCTCTTTGTTACAAATCTTAAGCTTGAAGACGCTAGGCTTGTCCCGGACCGGGCATACCAGAGCAGCAGAAAGGTGCTAGATGGACTCGTTCAGTCGTTGAATGTAAGCCCATGAGCGGGGGTAAGTGTGATGACCGAGGAGTCGATCTATCGAGTTACTTGGGAACTGGGTATGTGGGATCCAGCCCGAGTAGATACTTTTTCAACAGAGACGATAACCCCGAAGCCTGTACTTAGCGTTACCGCTTACGTTGTTATCACTAAGAACGGGGAGCACATGGACCCCTTTTTTGCTGAGCACGTCCCTGTGATCGTTCCTGAGTACGAAACCGACGGACCCTTCTGGTTGAGACGTGGTCTGTTTGAGAAGCAGAGCGCATACACTTGGCCTCGTGGGGAGACGTTTAACGGTGCCGAAGCATACTATGATGAGAATGCGCGGGTGACCATCTTACGGCGGGTTAACGAAATCGTCGACCGAGAAGGGGAAAGGACGAAGATGGATTTGCCAGTAGACACCATCGTCTTGTTAACCGCTGGTTCCTCCTTAGCTGTGTTTGGCTTGGGTTCTCTGCTGGCGTTTCTATTTCGTGGATTGGTACTCCTGCATCCAACGACCTCTCTGTTTCTACTTATAGGAGGAACCGGATGGGCCGTAACTGCGATAAACCTTCTAAAGGGAGCTCGCGATGGCCGTGTCTAGGATGAAGGATGAGACGAGGCTTATTTCGCAGTGGCTAGGAAGCGTTCTAAAGGCCGAATTCCAGACAGATGCCGGAAAGGTGAACTTCTTTTTTGGGATTGCACTCGCATTATTGATCTTTGTAGAATTCGCATGCTCCAAAGTTGAGCAAGTGTTGTACTACCTTCATTGCCTCATGACCAAGGCCTCTTGGCAACTTAGGTCCGGTCCCGCCGAATGGCACTTTGTCGGGCTAATCATCTACTTCGTATTCTGTGTACTGGTGGTTTACAGATCCAGTTCCAAGAATAAGCCGAAGTGTGGCGCAGAGCAAAAACGAAGCTCTTCCCGGTCAGATGATAGCGGTCTTGAATTTCCAGGGTTGTTCAGATTCCTTCGTAATTCAATGGCCCCACCCCGTAGCAGACGCGTAAATGCTCGGTCCCCGAGTTCGTTGAGAGGTAAGCGTCAAATAGCCCCCACCTTGTAAGGGACGGGTCAAGGGTGATCGGTTGGTCGGGTGGGGTCGCTAGCCGTCCTTGCGGGCACGGCAGATGGCAGGCAGAGAAGGTCGCTCTCGGGGTCCCGTTTCCGCTCGCGGACCTGCTACTCGGGTGACATTTGAGATTGAAGGAAAACGGGACGCAGTTTGCTCGGCACAGGGAGGAATTGGTAAGACGTACGTCGAATAGAGAATGGGGCTCCGTGCAAACGGGCGCCGGTGGCGACCAGAACGGGGAGGTGTTCTCTTTTTTCAGACCAGGCGCTCGACGGCCGCTTCCATGTCCTCCTCCCTCGGTTTTGTGTAAATAGCCGTGGTCTCCAGCTTCTCGTGACCGAGCAGGTCTCTGACCGTCGGCAGATCGGCCCCCGCTTTCCGCAGGAGGCGGGTGGCGAAGGTGTGCCTCAGCACGTGAGGGAGACAGCCACCCCGGATTCTCTGGCGTAGCTCTGCAGGGCGCGCCAAACGCCTGAAGGCGTCATGGCACCGCGCTGGCCGAGCAGGAGAGGTTCCTCCGGACCAGCACCTGGGCGCGTCGAGAGATAGGCCACAAGAGCTTTGCGGGTTTCGACGTTCAAGGGAACCTCCCTGTACTTGTTCCCCTTGCCTCTGCGAACAATCACCTTTCCCTTCCGCTCCGAGAGCGACACATCACCGACCCGCAGGGCGCACAGCTCGCCCACGCGAAGACCCGCGCTGCTCAGGAGTTGAAACATGGCAATGTCCCTGGGCTTCGCCGCCCTGTAGACGGCTCTCTTGAGCCTATGGAGCTC
>DUSS01000071.1 GCA_012842495.1 Candidatus Fermentithermobacillaceae bacterium | reverse complement strand
TTCGAGGTACTTAGGTCGTACCCGGGTTGCAGGTTCTATGCACGGCGTGAGTGACGGAACGGAAGGGCCGTGGGTACCGGCGCTACCACGCACTATACCCGCCGTCGACGTACAGGTTCTGTCCCGTAACGAAAGTCGAAGCATCGCTGGCGAAAAAAACCACAGCCCCTACGATTTCTTCGGGAACTCCGAATCTCTTCAGCGCATGTCTGTCCTTGAGGAGCTTGTAAAGATCCGGCGATTCCTGAATGGACTTAGTCATTTCGGTCTTGATGAAGCCCGGGCCAATCGTGTTCACGAGGATGCCGTACTTGGCCCATTCGCAGGCCAAAGCTCTGGTGAGGATCATTACGCCTCCCTTGGCTGCGTGATACACGGAAGCTCCGATTTCGCTGCCGGTGATGCCGAAAACGCTTCCGATGTTGATGATGCGTCCACCTTTGCCCTGTTTTATCATGACCTGAGCTGCTGCCTGGCTCATGAAGAAAAGCCCTCTCAAGTTGACGCCTATGACCCGGTCCCATTCTTCCTCGGTAACCTTCTCGGCGGGGTCGACCGTGGCCACACCCGCGTTATTCACAAGAATATCCAGTTTGCCGAAGGTTTCCACGGTCCTGGCCACCGCCCGCTTCGAGTCTTCCGGAACGGAAACGTCGCACGGGATAAAGATGGCTTTTCCGCCACGGGCGGTGATTTCGTCAGCGGTCCTCTTGTTCTCCTGGCTGATGCCCATGACGGCCACAGCTGCGCCGAACGCCGCCAGCCCGAGGCATATCGCCTTCCCGATGCCCCTCGAGCCTCCCGTGACTATCGCCACTTTTCCGTCGAGGTTGAAGAGGTCCCTTGTTATCTCCATAGGGTATGCCCCCTTTTGCTGGCGTACCCCGATACGCCCATCTTTTCCGCTCGCTTTATACAGAGTTAGAGTCTTCCCACTTGCGGGGTGACGTATATGAAGGGATCGTGCGTCGAAGAGCGGGCTTCTCGCCCCGGCTCCGTTGAAGGTCAGTTGAAACACGGCAGAGCTTTTCTGACTTCCCGGGGGACCGGAGCAAATTCGACCGGCTGCCGGATTCGCCGGCAGCCGGTTGTCGCTGCACCCCAATACACCCCGCCCATTTGTCTCGATCAACTTCGTACGTGCTCTTTCCATCGGGTGGGTGCGGCATATGCGAGCTATCTTCCTTACTTCGGGCTGAAGACCACTTTTATGTTGGTGTAGTAAACCTGGGTGAGGCCTTCGAATCCCGAGTCGGTGCCGATGACTACCCAGGCTTCCCCTTTCTCATTGGTGGTGACCTCAAACTCGGCTTCGAATGATTTGTACTGATACGAGTCGGCATCGGATCCGGATTTCGCGACGTGGCCCAGCGTTACGATGCCCTTTCCACCTCCAGCCTGGTTACCTTTATCCAGCTGGACCCTGTAGTAGCCGTCGGCGGCGACTACCGGCTCAGGGTCTGAGTTGACTAGGCCGGCCTTGACGTAGACGCTCTCGCCTGGAGAACCTCCGATTCCGATCAGCCCTCCTGGAACGTTCGTGGCGAGGTCGAACGACAATCTCACCTTATACGCCGTGTTCGGTTTCAAGCCGTCCTTCCTGTCAAACTTCCTTGCGATGAACATGAAAAGATCGTCGCTGCGGTTGTGGCCTTTGAGCATCAGTCCTTTGTCATTCTTGCCCGCCACGGGCACTGGGGCATGCTTGAACTCAAGCTCGTAGATGCCTTCCTCGTATTGAGCTGGAAGGTCTGCAAAATAGCCCTGCCATCCAGCTGTGTCGTTCTCGAAGCGGAAGGTTACGTTGACTGGTTTTGGTCCGCACCCTGACAGGGTGAAGGCGAAGATGACGGCACTGAAGGTTAGCATGAAGGCCGTTACCGCGACCGCAGCCTGGTTCGTATGCTGCTTGGGCATCCCTCGTCTCTTTCTTCCCTTCGATAACAAGTTGGTCCGCTCCCTTCACCGTAACGATTGCGACACTTGTTGGACGAGAAGGACGGTACGAATGTTCCATAAACTGCTCGCATCTCTAGTAAACGAAACGTGATATTGTGGTCCGAGCATAACAGGGAGACTGGGCTCTTCAGGAGGTGCAGACCAACCAACGCCGAATGTATAGTCAAACTCGTGTGCAAAAACCGGGTGCAGCGCAAATCTGCGTGATCTTATCTTCAGTACGGCAACACGGCTTGTGAACAGGTTGGGAAAAGGTCAATGCGCAGCAAAGACAGCGTCGCGGCCTTACTCAGGAGCACAGCTGGAGGAAGCCAGCTCGGGCTGACTGCTGACGACGTGGCCCGGAGAATCGGGATAGACCGCTCAACTGCGTCAAGGTATCTCAACGAGCTGGTCAGGGAGGGACTTGCGGAAAAACTTGCCGGAAGACCTGCCCGATTCCATGCTGCGTCGTGTCGTCAGCACATAGCTGCCGGGTGCTATCCAGCAGATCTGACCCCTATCATCGGCTACGATGGGTCTCTGAAAAACACAATAAGGGACGCGCAAGCTGCGGTCACTTATCCTGGCAATAGAATGCATTGCATCCTTATCGGCCCATCAGGTAGCGGCAAGACGATGATAGCTAGGATGATATACGATTTCGGTGTTTCTCAGGGAGTCTTCAAACCAGATCGGTTCGTTTCATTTAACTGTGCCGATTATGCCTCGACGCCTCAGCTGCTTTTCTCGCAGCTGTACGGCCACGTCAAGGGTGCCTTTACCGGAGCAAACTCTGAGAAGCCAGGCTTGGTCGATAAAGCAGACGGGGGAGTCCTGTTTCTTGATGAAGTCCACCGTCTTCCCCCCGAGGGGCAGGAAATGCTTTTTTCCCTTATGGACTCTGGATGCTATTCGCGACTTGGGTCTACGGAGCAGATGAGCGCAGACGTGTTTGTAGTTTCTGCGACCACTGAGAATGTGGACTCAAGCCTGCTGACCACATTCCTCAAAAGGTTCCCCGTGGTCCTAATAGTGCCGGGGTTCAGGGAGCGACCCGCTGCCGAGCGCGTCTCGCTTGCGTTGAGTTTCCTCCAACAAGAAGCCACAAGGCTTAATCAGGTCATTTCCGTAAAGAGAAAGAGCGTGGAGCAGATTTGCTCCGCGAACTATCCTGGGAATGTCCGGGAGCTGAGGAACAGGATCCGGCTCTCCATTGCACGAGCGTATCTGAGGTCGCTGATGTCGCCCGGGGCTGGGTTGAGTCTTTCAGAAGAAGATCTGAGTATTGAGCAGAACACCCCCGTCGACCGAGAAATCGCCATTTACTCGCGGGCGGTGTTGCCGAGGATACTCGTCTTCATGGGTGAGGGAAGCTCCGGTGCTCATCGTGGCTCAGGTGAGATTGATATCTGCGCTTTCATCAACGAAAGGCTAGCGGCCCACCGAGCGAAGGGGCTGCCGGACGCCGAAGTGGTGGACTTAATTAACGCGGAACTGAGGGGCCTTCTCTGGACGATTGATGCATCATCGAGGCGCGGCACTGCTCCGGTGGAGGAACGCCTGCTCAGAGCAGTCAACAAAGCGCTATCCCGCCTGCGGAAAGAAATGGGGAAGGGGACCCTCAGCACGGCAGCGATCTGGCTCGCAGCGCACTTGTCCTCGGTAGTCCGCATGGTCCGGACAGGAAAATACGATCTGACCCAGCAAACTTTCAAGCCGGCAAATATCGGAGAGACGGAGTCTCGTATTGTGGCCGACCTATTACAAGATGTATCCCAGATAACCGGTGTGTCGATACCCTCAGAGGAGGCCAACCGTCTGATTGTCTTGATGAGGAGCATCTGCCAAGATGAGGATACTGGTGATAGAGTGGCGTTGGCATCCGGAAAGGCCGCACCTCGGTTGGTGGTGTTCTGCTTGACAGGAGAGAACGCTGCTCAGATGTGCAAGGAGCGGATTGTGGCTCTGGGGGTGAGTCCGGATGAGGTGTGCACAGTCCCCCAAAACCATGATCTCGTTAGAAATGCCGCGCAGACGTCCGCGATTTTCATTGGGCCCTTTAATCCGGGAATCCCGGACGACCGTTTCATCAGAATGGACGAGGTGTTCAGGGCTAGCGACGGTGCTCTGCGCGAGAGGCTGCGTGTGGGCGCAAACACGCTGCCCCCAGAAAGGGCCGTGCTTGTACAATCTGTTCTCAACGCGCTGGGAAGGTCAGGCAGCGTTCCTTTGACTGACTCTGTCTCAGCGGTGGCTCATGATTTGGCGGAAAGGCTCTACAGGTTTGAGAACCACTACGGCCAGCATCTCGATGACGGGCTGTTTGCGGCCACGCTGCTGCATTTCGTTGCCTCTGCGCTCAAAGGCCGTGACCTTGGTGCGCCTGCTACGCCTGTCCACGAATTCGAGTCGGTCATGCGGATGAAGCTTGAGCCAACAGAGATCGATCTTCTGTGCAGAGTGTGCAACCTTTCTGCACACTCAGAATGATGTACCCCATCAGCAAATCCTCTGCTTTCGCGCCGCTTCCGGTGGCACAGCTATTGCTACGTTACGTGAACAGCAAGAGGAGGTGATTTTATGGTCAAACGTCTTTTGTCCGCGACTCCGAAGGAACTCCTGGCCATGGGAAAGGAGGAACTAATGGCGGCGATCCGGATGTCCGAGGGTCGGACAATCATGGTCGCTTCCAGGGTGCGCTGCCCCAACATGGTCGATGGAGTCACTAACGCCGAACTGGCTGCAGCGTTTGGAGCGGACATAGTCGTCCTCGACACCTATGATCCGAAGAACCCCTATATTCCTGGTTTGGATTCGGTGAACCCGGCTGACGACCAGGTTACAGCGGATGTCCAGATCAAGATGGGCCGAGGCAGGACGGCACGGGAAATCCGCGAGCTGGTCGGCCGCCCTGTGGGTGTGCTGCTTGCTATCTCTGATGGCGACGAGCCTGCGCTGAAGAGGCACTACGGCAACATCATCGCTACTCCAGAGATTGCCGAGCTCGCCGTCGAACAGGGAGCCGATCTCTTGTGCCTGACCGGCTGGGTGTCTCGCGCCAGGCTGGTCGAAGCGATCCGTGAGATCAAAAAAGTGGTAGGTGATAGAGCGATCCTCGAGTACGGAAGAGAGCACGGACCGGGCCTGATGAACCTCGGGGGAGCAGGTACTAGCGAGCTCATCACTCAAGACGAAATAGCAGCCGTTCTTGATGCTGGCGTGGACGTCATAGGGCTGCCGGCCCCTGGGACCTTCCCGGGTTGGGGGATCGAGCACGTGTCGAGACTAGCGTCCTATATTCACAGTCGTGGAGCCTTGTTGAACCTGGGGTTGCACACTTCCCAAGAGGGTGCGGATGCGGACACCGTGAAGCAGATTGCGCTCTGGGCCAAGATGGCCGGAGCCGACATTTTCGAGATCGGCGACTCGGGTTACACGGAGTGCATGGTACCACCCGAGAACATCATGGCCGTATCGATCGCAATAAGGGGAAGGCGCCACACTTTCCGAAGGATGGCGTTCTCGCCCCTACGGTAGGGGTTGGGGGAATCCGAGAATGAGAACTGTTAAAGCGGTTGCCGCGTGTGCGCTGGGAGCCTCAATAAGCTTCTTTTGCGACAAGCTTGTGGCGGCGGCCAAGAAATATGACCTAGACCTCCAGATTGAAACGTTTGGCGTCGATAAGGTCAGGTTAATGTCTCTAGACCCATATGACCTCGTGATCATCGCCCCACACGTCAAGTTCCATGCGGAGTCAATTAGGAAGAGAGCGGGCACTAAGCCAGTTGTCGTCATCGACGGCTTAGCCTACGCGACGCTTGATGCCGACAAGATGCTCAAGGAATTGATTCTGCCAAATCTCAAGTCTCAGATGGGAGGGTAGGCAAGTGGAAGTGAAAAAGGGTTTCATCGAGAGGTGGCTTGTCCCAGTATTCGAGAGGGTTGGCTCGAACCGGCACATGGTGGTCCTGCGCGAATCGTTTCTCCTGGTCATCCCCATTATCCTGATCGGAAGCGTGTTCAACATCCTGCCTAATGTGCCTGGGCTGTCAAAGCTGTTCGCGCCGTATGCGGCGTTCCTAACCAGCATCACCCAGATCACTTACGGTGCTATGGCAGTCTATCTAACGATCCTCCTCTCTCATAACCTAGCAAAGTCCTATGACCTTGACCCTATTAACCCGTCGATCGTCTCGCTTATCGCTTTCCTCGTCTCGGGGCTTACTCTTAAGGATGTGGATGGGGTCTTCTATCTCTCTATGGAATGGCTTGGGCCCTGGGGTATCTTCGGCGCGATCCTGATATCTTTCTATGCCACTGAGCTCTATCGGATATGCTTGAAGCGGGGCCTGTATTGGAAGCCGCCACAGGGAGTCCCGAAAGGTGTCGGGAAGTTCGTCGAGGCCATAGTCCCAGAGGCTCTTATCCTGACTCCCGTAGTGTCATGTCTCGCTCTCGGAGTCAAAATACCGACGGTTTTGGGTATCGCCTTTCGACCACTTCTCAAGATGGCCGACAGTTACCCAGCCTTCCTCTTGGCGCTCTTCGTCGAACACCTGACCTGGTACCTTGGAATCCACTGCTTCGCCGCGATAGGGCCAGCTTATTTCCCGTTCCTAATCTCGAACACCGCTGCTAACGCCACTGCCATCGCCAAGGGGCTAGCGGCTCCCTTCGTCGCCACGTTTGAGACCTACTTCGGTGGAGGCGGAGGGGGAACCGGGGACCACTTCCCGCTTGTGCTGTTCGGACTGCGTTCGAAATCTAAGACTCTTAGGACCGTGTCGAAAGCCGCACTCGTGCCGACCCTGCTGGAGATCAACGAGCCAGTCCTATTCGGTTTCCCGATAATCCTGAACCCAGTTTTCTTCGTTCCCCAGTGCATCATAGCTCCTCTCTGCAGGTCACTAGCGTATGTGCTCACGTCTGCGGGACTGGTTGCCAAAAGCTCCGTCTCGTTCTTCGCCTTCGTGCCGAGCCCGATAATCTGGTACTTTGGGACGCTCGATTGGCGGGTTATCCCTTGGGGTCTTCTCATCGGCTACATCCTACCCGGCATCGGGTACTACCCGTTCTTCAAGGTCTGGGAGCGCCACATGGTTCAGGAAGAGGCCAAGAACATGGAACAGGAGGCTGACATGAGGTGAACGAAAAGGCACCACTTAACCTCTACGATTGGGCCGCTGGACGTACCGGGCATCCATTTCGGATGTGGGACGGAATTCAGGCAGGACCTTCTATTGTCGAACAATGTGTTACAGGCGAAGTCGCGGAAGCTGCCATCAGAGTTGCCCAGGCCCTCAAGGATCGAAACGTTAGGCGAGTGTACCTCTTGGGTTGTGGCACATCGTACTTTGCGGGTATGTCAATTGCGGCTGCCTTGGCGGAGTTCGGCGGCATCGACGCGGATTCATACAACGCCTTTGAGTTCGGAAGATACAAGGTTGACTCGATCGGGCCGAATTCGGCGGTGATTGCTATATCGCACTCCGGCCATACGAAGGTCGATATTGAAGCCATCCAAGGAGCAAGACGAAAGGGTGTTATGACGGTATGTCTAACCGACGTCCCTGAATCGCCGCTTGCAGAGGCCGCCGAGTTTGTTGTGCCGGGAGCCGGCGGTAGGGACCCGTCTCTTCCGAAGACGAGGAGCTATTTAGCTGCGTTGGTAAAGGGATATCTGATTGCCGTGTCCCTGAGCGGGGATCAGAAGGCACTGGATGAGCTGCATGCACTGCCTGTGCTTCTCAAGAGCCTTATGCCTATGGCCCAAAGGATGAAAGATCTGGCCGAGACTTACGCGCAATGCCGTAATATCATGGTAGTAGGTGGCGGTCCGAACGCCCAGACCGCTATGGAGATCGCCCTGAAGTTCAAGGAGGCCGCGCTGATTCCCGCAGAAGGGCTCGAAATCGAGGAAGCCATTCACGGGCCGGCAACGACGCTAGATGAAGAGACCCTCGTCATAGCATTGTCGACGCCTGGAGCGAGTTACGAGAAGATAGGGAGTTTTTGCCGCGCCGCTCTCGTCATTGGTTCCCCGGTGATAAACGTGACCACTGTACCCTACGATATCGAAGGCGCGACAACGGTGGAGGTGAAAGCTCCGGGGATCAGGGAGAACTTCACTCCGCCCCTGCTTGTCTATCCGATGCAGATGATGGTATACTGGACGTCACTTGCGCGTGGGATCGTCCCGGATGTCATCCGGACCAACATCCCCAAGTACAAGCAGGCTATGATGATCATCATGCCGGCAGGGACCCACTAGGAGAAACGGGTGTCGACCTTGAATCAGGAGATGGAACGAACGATTTTCGCGATCATCGCGCAAGCGGGAGAGGCGCGTGCTCAGGCTTATTCGGCTCTCGACAGTCTGAGAAGAAAGGATTTCGCGGAGGCCCGACGGAGTATAGAGCAGGCCCGCAGCATCCTGGGCGATATCCATAAAACCCATGCTGACTTGGTTATGCGAGAGGCAAGGGGCGAGGATCTCAATATAAGCTTGCTTTTGATACATGCCGAGGACATCCTTATGGCTGCCTCGTCGGAGACTGCCCTAGTTGAGAGAATCATCGAGATCGTCGCCGAGATCGCCAAGTAGGCACTGAGAGTGGGCTTGCCCTCCACCGTGGTGTCTGGCAATAGACAGTGGAGGGCGGCCTTTCCTTAGACTCGTAGCTGTTCCCCGAGGCGGCAAATACGTAACCGTCTGTAATTTGTGCGTGCTTCGACCAACTGGTTGGCCGGGTTGGGTGCTGTGCAGAACCTGGTATCGAGCCCTGCCTGACGGGCCGCTATGCCGGGGAACTCGCCGAGTGTGTTTCTCTTATCCCTAGTCTCCCCAGAAATATCATCGATTGCAGTTTCCTTACAAACCCGGCGTCCATTAAGCCCACGATCTTGTGCCTGGGGAGGTCACTTTCCCCAAGCGCTCGCGGGGACACACCGGTTTAGTCCGTACTCGACGCTTTAACATTGCGGCTTGTGTCGAGTCACAGTGTGGTTCGTCATCTGCGCGTTTCTATGCGCCCGGTCTACGGAACCGCCGCCAGGGGGCCGGGGCTAACGCGGGAATCTTCGGCTTGAGCCTAGGCGGGCTGCTCATCCCCGGTTGCGCAGGGCTCAAGCTCCGAACGAGTGTCAACGTCGTGGGAAGCTTGCCACACTTGACAGTACCAAACTGTCAAGTACGATCATATTGGTCAGGGAAAGTTGCGCACTTCGGGGTAAGCCGAAAGATGAAGATGTCGCGCACGTTAGTGGCTAAAACGGGCAGGGAGGTTCCTCTTCATGGTGATCTAGTCGAAGCATCAGCGCTTCTTTCCCTCGCTCGAGAAAAGGGGCTAAATATCAACCGCCGGACTTTGAGGCTTTATGCAGATACTGGTCTCATTCCCCGGCCTTTCGTGCGCAACCGCGATGATGGCGGCCGCACCGGGTACTACGATCCTCGAACCTTAAGACTCCTCGAAGCTATAGAAAAGATGAAATCTGCAGGCTATTCCCTCCGCGACATCAAGGAGTTTTTCAGACACCTGGAAAACGTAGCGGCCGAATCCGGTAGAGACCCCCTGGAAGTCAAGGTGGAAGCTGTCGCGGCGATTTTTCCCGGTGGCATACAGGATGGCGGTTACACGGGGCCCTCTAGCAGCAAGGAACCCGCTGATCTTACAAAGATCAGCCTGTGGCGGGAGATAGGGGGGGCGGTAGTGTCGCAGATGTTGAGGATGGGGCTGGAGTGTGATGTCCGGACGATCGCGGAGATCAGGGCATCCGTCATTACCGAGCAAGGTAACGAAGTTACGGTGCCGGTGTTCTTGAACGCGAGGTCTGTATGTTACGACCACCCTTCAAGGGAGGATGACGGCGATGTGGGTATATTGACCGCAGCTTATGTCTCGGAGCTCACCGGCAAAGTACAGGAACCGGCTCCCGCGGAGAACATCAGAGAATGGCTGGAAACGTCATATGACATATCACGGGAACATTTCATTGTCGCAAGAGCGCCGAAGACCTCGACCGATCCAAAGCCGCTCATCGGATTTTGTGCCCTCGGGGTGGAACCAGAGAGACTTCGGGCCGGGCAGGTGAGACTGGAAGGACCTTACGTTGTACCCGCATATCGCGGTTATGGAGTGGGCGCCGAGCTTTTTCGGAAGGCGGAGGGGATGGCGCGTGAGATCGGTGCGCGGTATATTGACGCCTTCCTCAGCACCCGGGCCAGGAACGCGATTTCCTTTGCGGAGCACTTTGGCTTTCAGCCGTGTTACTTCCTGTATGAAGCTCGCGTCAAACTGGTGAAACCAGAGGCGGGTGAACCGGACCCCCTGGCTGAAAAGTCTCGCAGCCGGTATAGACTGGTCATCAAACCCATCGATTGCGCTGAAGAACTGGAAAAAGCACTGGATTTGACCGCAAAGGTTATGCGTGGAGCTCCCGGATTCTATCCCGTTACGGCGGAAGACTTGGAGAAAACCGGCCTCGTCTACCCCATGGAAGATCACTTTAATGCCTATCTCGACGGAGAGCTCATAGGAACGGCCTGGAACAGTACGGGCAGCAACAGGGTGTACGTGAACGTGCTGCCCCGGTACAAGGATAAGAGCGCTGAAGCCCAACTGTGGCGGCACATCCTTCGCCATGTTCGGACCAAAGGGTACGCAGAGGCCCGGACCGAGGTTGTCTACGAGCGGTCCAGTCGAAGGCGGGTTCCGGCATCGCTGGGCTTCAACGTCATCACGGTGATCGTGTGTTACAGGAAGTACCTGCATAAGGAGTGAGGAGTTTGAGAACTGCGTCCGGCGAAAACGTCGTAGTAGTGGAGAACCTGGTCAAGGACTACACCGTCCCGTTGCCGCCGAAACCGGGCTTTGGCCAAAGGCTGCGAAGGGTCTTCGCACCCGAGAAGGGAATTAAGAGAGCTCTCAAGGGGATAAACTTGACTGTCCCCAGGGGCCAGGTCCTCGGGTTTGTGGGGCCCAACGGAGCAGGTAAGACGACGACAATAAAGATATTGACGGGGATCATCGCGCCGACGGCGGGAAATGTCTCGGTGCTCGGATTTAACCCGCACCGGCAGCGGTACGAGTATACGTATCACATAGGATTGGTCTTCGGCCAACGCTCACTCCTTTGGTACGACATCCCAGTTATTGACTCCCTCAAGCTTTATGCCGAAGTGTATGAGGTCAGCAGGGAAGCTTTCCGCCGGAGACTGACGCGGTTTGCAGAGATCCTTGGCATAGACGAGTTTCTCCACGTTCCCGTAAAGAAGCTTTCGCTCGGTCAGAGGATGAGAGCGGAAATCGCAGCGTCGCTCCTGCATGACCCGGAAGTGCTGTTTTTGGATGAGCCTACTCTGGGGTTGGATGCGGTGGCCAAAGAAGAAATCCGGCTCTTCCTGACCGAAACCAACAAGGAACGAGGAACCACGATATTTCTCACCACTCATAACATGGGCGATATCGAGGCCCTCTGTGACAGAGTGGTCATCATCGATGAAGGTACCATCATCTACGATGGGACGACTGAGGACCTCAGGAACTTGGAGCACGAAAAGCACATAGATGTCGAATTCCTGCCCGTTCCGGGGTCGAGCCCGCTTGCGACCGGGGAAGCTGTGGCGAAGTCGCTGGCGCTGATTCAGCAGTACGGAGTGGACTCGAGCCAACTGGCCACCGGCCGCGGTACCGAAGCGAGAGGGCATTCGCTTCTCCCGCGGAAAGTACGCCTGAGAGTTCCCCAGGAGCAGTCCCTGGAAGTAGTCTCGCTCCTGCTCGCGCTCGGAACTGTCCGCGACCTCAACGTTGCGCCCCCCAGCCTCGATGCGATCATCCGGCGCATTTACAAAGGAGGGCTTGGTGATATTGTGGCTTAAGGTACTTAGTAAGCACCTGCGCCTTCTTGCGAGATACTGGGTCATCACTTTCAAAGAGTTTTCCTCTTTTACATGGGACGTCTGGCTATCTGTGATCCAGTTCGTGCTGTACATCGGCAGGTCTATCGTGTTCTGGTGGGCCGTATCGCGGATAGGAGTATTTGGTGGGTGGACGCTTCCAGAGCTCTCCTTTTTTGCCGCCATTTCGTTCCTTCCGGGCCTTCATGAGCTCTTCTGGAATTTCTGGAACCGGGCCTCCTTTTCCGACAAGGTGCTCCGGGGGGACCTGGATAAATACCTGGCTCGCCCCGTACATCCGTTGTTCGCCATAGCCGCCGAAGACGTTCATTTAGCTATGTTTCTGAAATACTTCGCACCTCCTCTGGTTATGGCGATCTGCCTGGTACGGGGCTATCACCTCCCGGTCACGATGGGACGCTTCCTGGTCGGGTATCTTCTTCTCAGCACCGGGAAGCTCGTTCTGACCATGATGAGGGCAGCTTCGTCGATGCTTGCTTTCAAGTACGGGGACGTCACGGGACTTCAGCTCTTGCTCTTCCAGTTCACCGCGCTGGGTCGGTACCCGGTCGATGCGTTTCCGTCTACCCTCAAGTTCCTTCTGACCTACGTCTTGCCGGCAGGATTCACGGCGACGTTCCCGGCCATGGTGATGCTGGGAAAGGCCGCGGGGCTCGAAGTCTTCGGAGTTGCGGCCGTGCTCGCATTCCTGTGGGCTTTTATCGTCCTCAGGCTGTGGGCCGTGATGGTGTCGAGCTATGAGTCGTTCGGTGGGTGAATCTTGGGGGAGTTTTGAAACGAACGACACCGAAGAGGCGACCGGGATGAGCTATGAGTTGTTCGGGAGGTGAATCTCGGGATGAACCCGGAGGTAAGCCCTATGCTTCGGGCCAGGCCGTCCTTGGTAAAGGACCTGCTGGTGGCCAAAAGCGCCCTCGTACTTCGCATAAAGCGGATGCGTCAGTACTCGCTGGACTTCCTGGCTTCCGCCGCCTTCATTCCCATTACGATGCTCGTTACTTTGGTAGTATGGCGGGTTGTGTTTGGAGCTTCTACTCTTCTAGGCGGATATACTTTTTCCGGGCTCGTTTCATATTACCTGGCGGTTCAGCTCGTTTCTCTGGTGGTACATCAGGCGTCACCCGTAGCTTGGTTCGTATGGCAGGACATCAACAGCGGGAATCTCGGATCGTACCTGGCGCGTCCCCTTGATTATCAGCTTTTGCTTCTCGGGAAGTGCGCCGGGCCTGTGGCAGTCTATTTGCCTGTAGCAGTTCTGATATACCGACTCGCGGCGTTCATCTGGGACTTGCCCGTCTCTCTCCAGCCCCTGCGACTGGCCATTCTCTTGGGGATCGTAGCCGGCGGGTTTCTCATTTGGTATCTGGTGCAGTTCATCTGTGCGACTCTGGCTTTCTGGATAGGCAAGATCGACACGCTGAGGGACCTTGTGGTTGAGGTGTTTATGTTCTTCTCTGGCGCAATAGTGCCCAACGATCTTTTGCCGGGGGTACTTGGTTCTGTAGGTCGGGTCCTACCGTTCAAGTACATGTTATACGTTCCGGTTTCGGCTATCACTGGCCGCATCCCCCTTGACCAGATGGTCGAGCTCCTTTGGGAAGAATACCTCTGGGTCACGGCGCTGTTCATCGTTTCCCGGGTTCTATGGGTTCGGGGAACGAGGCGGTTCGAAGCGCAGGGTGGATAAAGCCTCGTTACTTCGGCAAGCACTCAGATTGTGGGATAGTTATCGGCTATGCTTCCACCGCACGCAATTTACGTCCAGAACTTCCCCAACGTGGCGGTCAACGTTGCCGCCGTTTCAGACTCGGGTCCTGCTCGACAACCCTGACCAATTCGGGCAGGACCGTCCCAGCTTTTGCGTGTATCACAACCTCGGCGCTTTCGTCGTAAGGGGTTTCGTCCAGGTTGATTATGGCGATGCGGGGGACCATTCCAGGCAGGTAAGCTGCCGGTGCAACCTGTAAACTCGAACCAATGATGAGCATGAAGTCGGCCCGGGAGCATTCCTCGACGGCCCGACCGAAATCGGAAGTCATGTCGTCGCCGAAAAAGACCACGTCCGGCCTGACGGTTCCGCCGCACTTGGGGCATTTCGGGGGAATTTGGCCTTCGGACGCGGCCTTTTCCACAAATTCGAAGGGGAAAACGGCATGGCAGATAACGCAGCTGGAAGTTCGAAGGTTTCCGTGGATTTCCAGGACATTCTGAGACCCTGCAGCCTGGTGAAGACCGTCTATGTTTTGGGTGATGACGCACCTTATGAGACCGAGCTCTTCCAACCGAGCCAGGGCTCGGTGAGCGGCATTGGGGCTTTTTCCTCGAAAGACCTGGAGGAGGCTGAGCCCTTTGGAATAGAACCGCTGGGGGTCGCCGTACAGGGTTGTCAAGCTGAGAAGCTCCACCGCGTCCTCGTCCTGCCACAGTCCGGCCTGGCCGCGGAAATCGGGTACACCGCTCTCCGTGGAAATGCCTGCCCCTGTGAGAGCTACCGGGTAACGCGACTGTATTAGCGCCTGAGCGATCTTCTGTACGTCTTGGATCATACAAACCCCAGCCCGTATTCACCGCCCCTGAAAGGACATGCGCCTACTGTGACAGGCCCGAACCTGCATCGTCCACCCAGGGAAGGGTGTACAAACCTGGAAATCGCATCTGCCCAGCCTGGCTGGGCGGAACCGGCTTCTTCCTCTGTCCGGGTCTCATTCGGTATTCAATGCCTCGGGGCTGATTCCTTCTCGACGGCTGTAATCGCTGGCCATGGCAGTCTTGGCTCCAGCAGTGGCAACCGGTGTTCGAGATGCTCTTGCGGCCCGACCGAATTCCCGGTGCGCCGGCGGGCATAGAAGCAGGTCCAATGCCAGCTCCGAAGAGACTGGACAATGGCGGCGGGCAAATCACCCTTACCGCATCTGTCGCACCAAGCTTCTCGTGAGCGACCAAACTCCCAGCCCGACACATAGAGACGCCGAAGCTGCCAGGTAGACGAAAGCAAAGTGGGCCGGCTCTTTCCGGACCAGAGACCGGAAGAAGTTGACCGAATAGGTGAGGGGATTGATGTAAATGATGGGCCTCACCCAGGCCGGAAACACCTCCGGCGGGAAATAGACGGAGCTCAGGTACTGAAGGGAGCCGGCTGCGATAGACCCGACGAGGCCGAGCTTGGTCATATCGGCTACGAAAGGCGATAGTGTGCACATGATGCCCACGATGGACAGGGCCTGCAGTATCAAGGCGCCGAGCGCCCATAATGCATTTGGGAACGAAAGGTGAAGCACGAGGGGGTTTCCCAGCGCGAGCATGGCAAGGGACACGAGAAACGAAGTAGCTGCGGCTCCACACATCTTGCTCGAAGCGATCATGACGGGCGTAACGGGCAAGCTGAGGAGATAACGGATACGTTCGAGATTCAGGTCAACCGTGGCGGCGATACTGCCTGCAACGCCGGCCAACACCATGGTGTAGGCAACCCAACCGGTAGCAAATGTGGATTCGTAAGCTGTCCCGGGAAGGTACCTCTTAAAACCACACACCATCGTCAAAAGACCCAGGGCTCCGGAGAACATCCCTGCTACGAGCATATCCCAGCGTTTCCTGGGCGCGGAGATGACTTCCTGCCATACGAGGATGAGGAAGCTGTTCACTGTTGTGATCCCTCACCTTCGACGGTTTTCCTTTGCTCGGCTGAGTTCCTGTCAATCGCGACGTTTACTACCTGGAGGTTCTGGTCAGCTGCCCATTTGAGAAGTCCCGACAGATTTAGATCGACGTCTTCCATTTCGATCTCCACCTCAGCGGGCTCGGCCAGGTCGGGCATGGGTAGCTTGATCACCTGAGAACCATCGATACCCAGGGACTTCAAGAGTTCCTCGGCGCTGTCCAGGTAGACCACGCTGACATTACCGGAGACGGGTATGGCACCCTGATCTCTCAGGTGCTCAACGAGTTTATCCGGGTCCGTTCGAGACGATTTCTTCACCGTCGCACTTAACACGCTGGGGAGTGACCGAAGCTCATCCAGTACTCGAGACGGAAATCGACCGAACGAGACTGTGAGTCGTGATACGGCCAAATTCACGGCTCTCTTTTGGTAAGGCTCTAGAACACCGTCATTGAGTTCCAGTGTTTTGCTTGCCAGGGTAAAAGCTTCACGAGTATCGTGGGATACGATGACTATCGCAGAACCCCGGGCCGCCAGCGTTCTGATCCTGTCCCATACGATTTCCCGAGATGTCCGATCCAGGCCGTTCGTGGGTTCATCCAGCAGGTAAACCGGGGTTTCTGATATGAAAGCCTTGGCGACTTCAACCTTTCTTCTGGTACCACCGGAGAGCTCGAATATGCGCTTGCTTTGAAAGCCATCGACTTTGAGGAGGGTCATGATTTCCTCGATCTTCGTGCGTGCGTTCCTGATCCCAAGCATTTTGGCGTGGAACATCAACGCATCTTTCGGGGTCATCATCGCGTCAAACGTCGTTTCCTGGAAAACGGTGGTGAGAAGGGATTTGGCACGAAAGTCTGCGTGGATATCGCGGCCATTTACCAGGACCTTTCCGCTATCGGGGAGGAGCACTCCGGCGGCTATGTCTATAAGGGTGGACTTACCGGCTCCGTTCGGGCTTGCGATGGATTTACGCCGCATTGTCAGGCAGGCTTCTTCGCCACAATGTAGTGATACTCCACCCATAAGGTCACACCGTATTTAGATGCTTTCATGGCCATCCCAGATTCATCGGTGCGTAGTTGGCGCGAGCCGGCTACGGAATCCTGGATGACCTCAAACCCTCTTTCCTTGAGCGCGCTCGACCATCCGTCGGCTGCAATAATCGGGTCGTGTCCCCATTCCGTTCTGAGAGGCCCGGGGAGGTTCCGAAGAGTCTCTTCAGTGAAAGCCATCTCGAGTGCAACTAGGTAACCACCTGGCTCGATGACCCTAAACGCCTCAGAGATGGCCGAGTCCTTGTCGCCCTCTATGCTCCCTAGACCGCCGCAAGAGGAAACGCAAGGGAGGCTGCAATCTCTGAGCGGAGAAGAAGCTGCATCAAAGGCAGCAAAGCAAACGTTGTTGTTGGGAAGGACCTCGGCCAGATGATCTCTCCACCGAGCTAATATACGTGGCTCAATGTCGTTCATTATGATCGGGGCGGTTGGATCAATGTGGAGCATAGGAGAGAGGTTCCCTCCGCCGGGACCTGCCGCAACTTCCAGTATGGGACCGCCGGTTGACAGGGCTATTCTGCAGAGGTTCATCCACTCCGGCGACCGTTGAACGCCTTGCCAGGCCGAAATCCAGTTTTGCGGTATCCAGTTTTCGTCAATGAGGCGTTTGATGAGGGACTCGGGCCAAAAGCCTCCGGGTAGCTTTATGTTTCCGTCCTCTACACGCACAAGCTCCATCCCGTCAGCCGCAACGATTCTCCCCCGCCACCATTCCCCGTCCTTAAGGTTTCCGTCGAAGAATGCTTCCCCGGACTCAACTGCCTTTTTGAGCCTTTCGTGTGCCCAGGGCGGGATCTCCAACACGAAATTGATCACGCCGTCTGAAACCTTACCGACCACGCTGTCCTTGCCTGCCAGAATATCCCCATTCCACCACCGACCGTTCCTATACTCCCCACGAAAGAAGAAGGGTCCTGATTCATTGCCGAACACCCTGTACAGCGCATCTGCCACTGCTTCTCCTCCTCCCGTCAGTGTTTACCGGCCCGTTTACTCGCCCCGGGTTTGTCAAAACAACTGCCTCTCGATGATGTCAACCTCGCGTTCTTCGTCGCAACTGCGTTTACTCACCCCCGGTTCCTTGGGACAACTGCCTCTCGACGAAGGTTTCCAGCGTAAGACCCTCGGCTTTCTCGCCACGAAAGTCTTGCTCTACTGCGATACGGAGCAACCGGTATGCAGCTTTCGCCCTTGAGATGAGCGACGGATCACCGTCCATGCCGCTGCATATAAGCGTGGCGCAGGCCAGCGGTATGCTCTGGTATAGCAGGTGGCTACGGGTGACCTCAGGCTTCAGTTCCACCCAGCCGGCGTCACCAGAGTGATGGAGCCGAATGGGGCGATTGATAATCTCCAAAGCCCCATCAACCCCGTATTCCCGTATCAGGCGAACTGTCTCGTCGACCAGCTTAAGGATGTACCTTAGCTGCTTTTCAGCGACTTTTCTCGCGCCTTCCCTGGCCTGTTCTTCAGAGTATTCGTCAGGGCACCCCAGTTCAAACCAAACTTCCCTTCCCCAGATACCCGCGGCCCAAATCAGGAAATTGCTGTCGGCGAACCTGTAAGGAGCAACTGTGTAGATATAAGGAATGATGAAGAGCGGGTGCCATCCGAAGAACTGGAGGATGTCCTCGAAGCCCTCGATATCGCGGGCCCTCTTAATGCCCACTTCGGCGTCGCGAAGGCTGCCGCATCCTCGAGGTGGCTCGAAGCCGAGAGCTTCGATGACGTATTGGGGCCACAGCGGCTCACTTACCTTGGATTTGGACTCGGGCGAAAATGGTTCTGAAGAGGTGACCGGGGACGATCCCGGTTCTCTTCGTTCCGGTTCGGATTCTGGGGAAGTTTTGGCCCCGGCGACAAACTTGGTGGCGACCTCCTTGAGCCGTTCCCTAATTCCCTGCTTAACGTCATCCGGCACAGTTTCCGCCGCGAGCATGGCAGCCACGAGAGCCTGCTCGCAGAAGCCGGTTACCGAGCCAAACTGGGAAGCTGGATGGAGGAACCGCGGGAAATTGCTCAGCTGCGTGGCTAGTCTTTCTGCCGCAACCATGGTATCACCCTCGGACCTCGAACGGAGAGAACGGCTGAGCCATTCAATAAAGTCCGAGAACTCAGGGCTGAGATAACCGAGCCGGAGCGCCTTTTCCAGATCTTTCATGACCAGAGGCCTGGCCTTGCCTACGTCATTTGCCTTCAAGACACCGAGCTCAACCAGTCTGTCACAGTACCGCTTGAGTCGTGCATAGGGCAACCCCAGCTCGCGCTCCATCGCCCTAAGTGTACACTTTGTTGGTTCAACTGCGTGGATCATGACATATTCACAAATAACTTGGTAGAAAGGCTTATCGAGGGCCTCCACGTTCCGGTCATAATCCCGGAGATGCTGCTGCACCTTTGACCTTAGCTCATGAGTGCTGGCCAACCCGTGTTCCCCCTACGCGGCGGCTCAAGTGATTAACTACAATCATATGATTCGACGAATCAAGGAAAAATCCTTCCATGCGGTCTACTGGGCTCTCGCCGTTTCTATACTTCGCGTCCCGGATGTTCTAATAATGAAGATGGGGAGGACGTACATCTTCTACCACATAGACGTGGTAAGGGGATGAGAATTGGATTCCGCTGGAGGTGGCGGAGCTTAATGCTGAGAAAGTTTAGGCGTCTGTCTGGTATGCCGCCGTACCTATTTATCGCGACGTTGGCTCTTGCGGCGTTGAGTGGGCTCCTTAACATAATGCCCATACAGGGAGTCGGAGCCCTGGTCGACTGTCTGGCAGGATCATCGGCTACGCAGCAAGGGTTGACCAGGATGTGGCTGGACATCACTGGTCGCGACAAGCCGTATCTCGTCCTCTTGTCGGTTATCATCGTCTACGTCGTGTCGGGCGCTGTTTCCAATCTCTACGGATATTCGTCAACCTTGTTAGGTATGAAATTGGCGCACAATTGCCGCATGGAAGGTGCCAGAGCCATACACCAGTGTTCCTTGAGAGAGCTCGAATCGAGGCCATCTGGTGATGTGTTGACTACATTAACAAGCGATGTCGACTCCGTTCAAAGGGCCGTCACTGCGCCTCTTATAGGGTTCGTGGTAGGTGTCTTCGAGCTCATGTGGGTTCTGGCCTTGTTCTTGTACTGGAACTGGGCTATTGGTCTGGGAATACTGCTGCTGACTTTGCCCTTGTATTACCTGACCAGGTGGTATAACAACGCGACGGAGAGGCTAACTCGACTTGATCGAACGCAGAACGGCATTCTCACAAGTATGTTGCAGGAGTCCCTCTGGGCAGCAGCGATGTTTCGGATTTTCGACAGGCGAGGATACCAGTTTGGCCGCATACGAAAAACCTGCGAAGCAAGGTTCGCTATCCAAAAGTCGCAGTCAAGATTGGCCGGTGTTTACTGGCTCTCCGTAAGGGCGCTTCAGGCTCTAGGACTTTCATTCGCGCTAGGTCTCACCATATACGGGGTCTTACACGGATCTCTCAGCCCGGGGAACGTGTTGATAGCATGGAGTTACCTGCAGAGGTTTTACGCTCCGGTTCTCGAACTGAGTCGTTTCGGGAATATGATCCGTCAAGGCTTAGTGGCGTTAGAGAGAGTTGAGCAGGTCAAGAACATGGCGCAGTCGTGCGATGTGCGGGGCATTAAGCTGGTTCCTGATGCTGCTGGTCAGAGACGGGTCAAAATACACGGCGTCACCTTTGCCTACAAAGAGGAGAACGTCCTAAAAGGAGTATCCTTTGATATTCCGTTTGGCCAGGCGGTTGCGGTTGTCGGAGCAAGCGGCGAAGGGAAAAGCACCCTGGCAAAGATACTGTTGGGCCTGTATGCCCCTAAAACCGGCGTGGTCGGAATCGAGGGTTTCGGTGATGAGATGGATGGCAGACCATCTGTGGCGGCGGTCTTTCAGGAGCCAATGTTGGTCAGCGGAACGGTTGCAGAGAACATCCTGCTGGGCGAGGACCTGGACGAGAAGAGGCTTGACGAAGTCATATCCCTGGTAGACCCCGATCTGATTGCCGAGTTACCAGAGGGTTTGGAAACCGACGTCGGGGAACGGGGGAATAAGCTTTCCATTGGTCAGCAGCAGCGGATCGCCCTCATGCGCGCTCTCTACAGGCGTCCCGGCATCCTGGTGGCAGACGAACCAACGTCTGCGCTGGATGGACATGCGGAGCAACGGGTTCTGGCCGCTCTGAGAGCTGCCAAAGAGCGTTCAACTGTCGTTCTCTTTTCGCATCGCCTGAGCACCGTCAAGTTCGCCGACCACGTATTGGTCCTTCGCGACGGTGTGATCCGGGAGGCAGGGTCTCCGGCGGAACTTTTGGAGCGAGATGGCGAGTTTGCCCGGCTTTTTGCTTCGGAGGCCGGGAAGTCGCGCACGTGAGTTTAGGTGCTTCCTCCGACCGGAGATGTGCGCCGCCTGCATACGGTAAAGTTTTAAGTGCCGGGTAAAGTTGACAGCTGATGCAGTACCCTGGTAGGCTAATACGTAGTAGGCTGACAGTAAGAATTACTTACTGGAGGTATGCCATGGCTTACGAAATCGTGCGCGTAACCAGTAAGGGACAAATGACGATCCCCGTGAGCGTCCGCAAGATACTGGGCATTAGAGAGGGCGACTCTCTTGCTGTAAGGGTGGACGGCAACGAGATACGCCTGAGGAAAATAGAGGTTATTCACCCTTTAAGTGATGCGGACCCTATTTGGAAACTCATAGGTGCTGGCGAGAGCGGGGAGAGGGATGTGTCCGAGAAACATGATCGCTACGTCGCAGAGGGAGAGACTAAACGTTGGCAACGGTAATGGCGGACACCAGCGCTATCTATGCCCTGCTTGACCGCTCGGATGCCAATCACTCGAAGGCAGTTGACCTCTTGAAACAGATTCGTGCTGCGGGCGACACGCTTATTGTGACAGATCTTGTAGTTGCCGAAACCCATGCTCTCATCTTGTCGAAGCTTGGCCCGGACCTCGCACGTTCTTGGCTTGTTGAATTGTGCTGGCCCGTCGAGCGAGTGACGGAGGAGGACGAGGAACGGGCCAGGGAGATTACCTGCGCGTACGAAGACAAGTCTTTCTCGTACACGGATGCGACAAGTTTTGCAGTCATGGAGCGGTTGGGGATAAGCGTGGCTTTTGCGTTTGATAGGCACTTTACCCAGTTCGGGTTTTCCCTAGTGGGTGAATCGTAACGACAGGGCCGGAGGGTTGCCGGGGCCGGTGAGCAGGGCGGCAATTAACAGCAGGAAAGGATCTGCCCGCAATCAGTTCTTGTTGCCGCACCGGGTGAGCCGGAAATGCAAGGAAAGCGGTGGCTGGTTTTAACCAAGATACTGCGTGTACAAGCCGACAAACTTCCCGACGAGCTCCCGCCAGTCAAACTTCAGAGCTGCCATACGAGCTTTTTCACCCATACGGCGTCTCAATCCGGGGTCTGCTGCTAGGTTCCGTATGGCGTTGGACATCCCCTCGATGTCTTCCGGTTCAAACAGAAAGCCGCTCTTCCCGTGCTCGACGAATTCGGGAATAGCGCCAGGCGATGACGGCGTTGAAGCGGTCGTAAAACGACCGTGCCCCTGCGGATATCCCCCTGTCAGCGAGCCTAGCAGCTCCTTGAACGAGGTTGTTGACCATGGGTACACGGGATCCCTTCGTAAATGGGTTCGCGTCAACCCCGCCGGGATGTCTACTCTGCTGACCCGGGGACCTCTGTGTGAGCAGCGATAGCGCGATTTTAATGTTGGCGTGATACGTCGCCACAGCGGCGATTTTCAGCTTTGTGGCCGCCAAGAATCCTATCCATCCAACGAACTTCCGAACCTCTCCACGAACACCATGCGAGCCAGTTGCTCGGCGTACGCTACTCTGTTGATTACTTCACTTTCAGCGACCCGCAATACCTCTCTCCACATGCGCCGGGCAAATCCGACCGATACACGGGCGCTCGTTGCGGCGCGGGTCCAGAGGTCTGACCTGCTGAAGACGTCTACACCGAGTAGGACGTCTGCCTTGGTGTTAATCAATGCATCAACCGGCATGAGGTCAACCAGTCCGCCGTCTACCAGCACGCGACCATTCATTTTAACCGGGGCGAAGAGGCCCGGCACAGAAATGCTGGCTCTCACCGCATCAGCGATGCTGCCCTCCGTCAGAAACACCGGTTCTCCGGTCGCCAGGTCCGCCGCCAAGGGCTATTCCGAGAAGGGACTGCTGAGAACGCACGAAGTTCTGACCTCCAGCCTACCCGGTTGCCGACTTCCAAAATTCGCACAAGGATTATTCTACATCACCGAGATAAGCACAGAAACAGGCAACACTTACTAGATTATCATGCACCAGGAGCGTGCTTACTGTGCAGGTAACCTCGGCAATACGGTAGAATTCCTCAACCAGCGAACAGAGATGAGGAAACATGCCCGTGCCGGTGTGGTTTTCCGACGAACCAGGGTTAATAGAACCGAGGGCGTTTGCCGCCGAAATTGAATCAGAGATGGCGATCTTATGCTTCTCCCGAAAGATCTTTGCCTTGCTCAGGACTTTTTTGGGTCTGCCGGAGGATCGTCCGGCTCCTCGTTTACCAGGGGCTGTTGACTGCGGAGGAACGTGTTTCGAAAGCCCTGGCGGAATCGGTGGACTATCTAAGGTCAGGCTTGAAGACGGGATTCATAGAGGAACCACGCTTGCGGTAAACGAACGATCCAGTGATGCGCCGGTGACACGTTTCGGCCTAAGAGGCTCCTCGCGGCAATGAGGAGAGTCATTGTGCAGACACGGGCTGAAACAAACGGAGAAATACCGGGCGACGGATAAAGGATACCTTTGCTATGAGGCATCTAGGGAGGCACCATCGGTGATCACCGGTTCCTTGCTTCGGCTCTTATATGACGCCGCAAGTATCCAGCGGTGGAACGATCACATAAGACCTGCTCAGGGGTTCACAGAGCTCGACAAGCAAGCTCACAAAATGGTGTACGCGTACGTCCTGGCCAAATTCGAAGAATCGGAAAACAACGCCAGGGTTGATTGGCTTGCCCTGATAGAAGGGGGGCTTTGCGAATTCCTGCAGCGGATAAAGCTCACCGACATAAAGCCTCCCATATACCACAAGCTCATGGCCGAGCAAGGCCCTAAACTGAACAGATGGGTGTGGGGGGAACTTGGCGATGTCCTTAAAGACATGGCGCCGGATTTCCCCGACGTCTTCCGGTCTTACTTTGCCATTGACGCGGAACCTGGCGAGTCCTGTTCAAATGCTTCCACCGACCGCGATGGTTGGATGAGTCGCGGCAGTTCCGCGGGCTTAGCCGGTTCCACTGAGGTTGCTCGGTACGAGCCAGCTCCACGGTGGACTCTCGAGCGCAAGATACTGCGGGCAGCTCACTACCTGGCCACAAACTGGGAGTTCCAGATCATCTACAACCTCAACCGCACTCTGTACGGGCTCGAAGCCACCCGCGAAGAAGTGGAAAACCAGCTCGAAGATCACTCGAATCTCGTTGGCGTCCAGAAACTCGCCCTCGGGAAGAAGACCAGTCATTTTCTGGATCTGGTCGGCCAGCTCAGGTTCCAGCAGAGGTGGGCTCAAACGCCGAGGATTCCCGCCACGTCGGTGCTGGGTCACATGCTGATAGTAGCGATACTTTCGTATGTGTGCGCGAAGCACATTAAAGCTTGCCCCCACCGGATATGCAACGATTTCTTCGGAGGACTGTTCCACGATCTGCCGGAGGTGCTGACCAGGGATATCGTTTCTCCCATCAAGAAGTCCGTCGAAGGGCTCGATGACATCATCAAGGAGATAGAGAAAAGACAAATGGAAGAAAAGATCCTCCCGCTGCTCCCCGCCGCCTGGCACCGGGACATCCGGTACTACGTGGAAGATGAGTTTGCCAATAAAATCGTCGTCGATGGTGTCCCCAAGGTGCTAAAGGAGGAGATAGGCGAGCAATATAACCGCGACGATTTTTGCCCCATGGACGGCTCGCTGATAAAGGCTTGCGACGAACTGGCGGCGTACATGGAGGCTTATCTTTCAACGGAGCACGGAATCAGGTCGAGACATCTGGAAGACGGGATTCGCACGATAGAACGAAACTACAGGAACAAGGTCATCTTGGGGATCGACTTCGGGCAGGTTTTGAGGGATATCCGAAGTCGGTCGCACTAGCACGTTGGGAACAGGCGAGAGATCTCGACCTCCACGTTATACCGACTCGCAGAGGTTCACAAGCTAGTTTAGGCCCAGGGGTGCATAGAAGGAACAACGTCCTTTTAAACGACCCCCGTGCTTCTCATTCGGAATGCTGCTCGCACGAAGCCTTTTGCTAAGTTTTTGTCTATCGGAGCGGTGATCGTGAACCTGCAAAATCCACGGGGACAAACCAGGGCAGCACCTGTGCCAGCCGGCATAGTTCGACGGAACTATTTAATTGAAGGAAGAGGGATAGTCGACGTTGAAAGCCTACCCGATTCCTCTCCGTGGACTGGGCGAGCAGGACTAGATTATGAAGGTGTGCCGTATGCTTCCTTTTAAGCACCGCAATTGGGGAAGTGGTTGCTGATGTGAACGGGGCAAGCCTGGATCGGTGCTTGCGACAGCTAATTGCGCAGGGCAGAACGCACGGTGGTTACATCACCTATCAGATTATCGCCGATACCTTGCGCTCCGAGAAATGTAGCGTGTCATTGGACGCATTGGATTCGATTTACGAGCGGTTGACAGGCGAGGGAATCAGTATTGTCGATGAGCTACCTGCCGCAACGCAAGGTGAGTGGCAGTCACGCCTCGAAAATCATTATGAACGAGTCCGGGTCGCTCGGCGTACACGACGCCGTCGTGGTTACGAGTACTTGAAAGGTGCTGATCGGAGGGCACGTGTGCTGTGCCCGGAGGACGTTCTAGACCAGGTCATGTTTGAGGCTCAGGAGGGAGTTCTATCCCGGGACCATTTGCTGGGTCTAATTCAAGCGTGTGGATTTTCTGCGCTTGAGGTTGTCCAGCTAGTCGAATACCTCTGGTCGAGGGGGTTTGACATCCCGGAGATCGATCTTTCCGAGTCCGAGTGTTCTCATACGGTTACTGAAGACTATGACGTCGGTCGCGATGCCCTGGGGGACTGGGACATGAGCTGTCCTATGCTCGAAGACTGGTACCGAAAACTCGTCGAACGACGTGGTTGAGTCGGTTGTGTTTGAATTTCCAGGCGCTGCGACGTTCGCTAACCTAACTAGCGAAGAGGGAAGGCTTACGAGATGTACGAGATACAGTGGGACGGAGAAACCGGTGGAATTTTGTTAGTAGATACTAGGGAAGGAGCAATAAGGAACGAGATTCGACCTGTCTTTTATGAAGAGCTCGACTTGCTGGGTTTTGACCGGTACTGGAGTTACCCCCGTGTTGAGGAACCCTTGCTATGGGCTATGGGTGGACGTAAGTACTACTACCGAGGTGAACTGGTCGCGGAAGCGGAGGGCGGAGGTCTATTTACCCGGCCACAGTTGCAGATTCACTGGGCTCCGCTAACCTTGGAACCGGTTGACATCAAAGCTATGCTGGCTAAAAACAATATTTTGCTTCAGGGATTGGTCCAGCGTTCACTCAAGTTTGTATGGCAAACGTACGTGAGATACAGAAGCAAGGTGGACGTGGTGGCAGTTGCCTTCTCGGGAGGCAAGGATTCCGTCGTTACCCTCGACATTGTCCAGCGCATCTTGGAGCCAGGTGAGTTTGTCGTAGTGTTTGGGGATACCGGTATGGAAATCCGGGATACGTATAACGCGGTTGAAGCAGCCAAGGCTCGTTGGCCTCACCTGAGGTTCTACACCGCGAAAAGCTCGAAAGATGCCCTCGTGACATGGCGCGAGATGGGTCCTCCCAGTCGTGTTCACCGGTGGTGCTGTGCTGTACATAAGACGGTCCCCACTCTATTGTTGTTGCGCCAGCTGTGCGGCAAACCGTCCGTGAGGGCCCTGATTTTCGATGGCGTACGCAATGAAGAGAGTCCCAGTCGCTCTGCATATTTGGCAATTACTCACGGTGGTAAGCACAAGATGCAGACGAACGCTAGCCCGATTATTGAGTGGAATGCTGGGGAAGTCTTCCTCTATCTTTTCAGCCGTCGTCTGGTGCTCAACCGAGCCTATCGTTACGGCGTTGTACGCGTGGGTTGTGCGGTGTGTCCAATGGCGGCTTACTGGTGGGACGTTGTGGGTTGGAAAGTTTACCAGGAGGACATGAGACCTTTTATACAGGAATTACGCACCTACGCTGCCCGCACTGGCGTCGACGCCGCAGAAGTAGATCGCTACTTGGAGAGTGGCGGCTGGAAAGGTCGGGCCGGAGGTCGGTATCTGCCCAACGGCGGCAATAGGGTTATTGAGCAAAGGGAAGGGGATAAGGTCATTTTTACTTTACACCAACCGACCGAAGAGTGGTTGGAATGGGCCAAGACCTTGGGTAATGTCAGACGGACTGGTGAAGGTCAAGGGTACATCGAGAGAGCTGGCGCTATCTATCCTTACGTCATCCGCCGACTGGATGGCGCTATTGTGATAGAGATCGGGAATTTGGGCTGTGCAGACCGCTACGTCCTGAGTGCCTTTCGTGCGGTGGCTCTCAAGAGTGCCTACTGCATCCATTGTCAAGCTTGCCAAGTCGAGTGTCCCACGGGGGCCTTGAACACTCATGACCGTGTACGAGTCAGCGATAATTGCACAGCGTGCCAGTCGTGCCTCGATCTGCATGGTGAAGCTTGTCTTGCCTCCAAGTCTTTGGCAACGAGCGAGGGGGGGTTAAGTTTGGACCGTGATAATGGCGGTGGGAGGAACTACCTGCAGACTTACGAACACTTTGGGATGAGAAAGGCATGGCTCGAGGAGTTCTTCCGGAGTCCCCGAGAATGGGTACGGAGTAAAACCCTGGGCAGCCGCCAATTTGAGGCGATGCTCATGTGGTTGAAACACGCCGAGTTGGTGGACGGTCGTAGGACGTCGCTTGAGATTACCGAGTTGACGGAAAAGTTGGTCAGGCGAGGACCCGACGACCCAGTGACATGGGGTGTGATTTGGACGAATTTGATCCGCAACTCGGCAGTAGTTAGCTGGTACGCTGTTTCTGTGCCGTGGGGAGCGTTTGTGACGAGAGACGAGTTGATCGCCAAACTAGGACAGACTTACGCGAAAAGTGATACTACGCGAGGGAATGCCATCAAGGCGCTGTGTGAATTACTGACTAAGACTCCTTTGGGGAAGCAGCTCGGCTTGGGTTACCGGGCTGAAACACCTGAGAAGAGGGTTTTCACGCTTCACAAGAAGGGTTGGCAGGACCCTTCGCCGATTGCCATTCTATATTCGCTTTACCGTTACGCCGAGAAGGTTGGACGCTACGAGCTGACGGTCGGTGAGCTGTACGAAAGTGCTGACGAGGGCCCCTTCACGGCGTTTGGGGTCAGCAGGGATACCCTGAAAGGTATTCTGAAAGGGCTTTCGATTCGGCAGGACGGCTTTGCCCGGGTAGAGATTATTCGCGACTTGGACAATATCTTCCTTGACCGCGACCGTAGGGCTGTTGAGGTGCTTGACCTTGCTTAACCGGGGCGCGGAAGGAGGTTGGGCGTGTCATAACGTTTTCGGTTTGAGAAAGGAGTGGTTGAACCTCTGGGTTAGCGACCAAAAGAGGTGGCGAGCAAGCCCGAGCCTGGGAAACCGACAGGTAGAGTCTTTAGAAAGGTGGCTCAGAACAGGAGGTATCGAGGACCGCGAAGGATGTCTGACGCCGCTGGGAAAGCTGTTTGTCGCAAAGGGGACCACCTGCCTACCCCTGTGGGAGATGCTCTGGGTGAATGTGGTATTTAACTTCCCCACGGCACGCTGGTACGTGCATCTCGGTCGCGGGGAGTGGACAACCAGTGAGCTGAAGTCGCTGCTTCGAGCGGCGGTTCTCGGCCTCGCGGAGCGGACAGTGTCGAATGCCATCACTGAGCTGGCTAGCTTTCTGCAGCGTACGCCAGTCGGCAGGGAGTTACGTCAAGGTGAAGTAATTGGAGGAACACCGCGCCGCGTCGTCCGGAGGGGGCTCGAGCCATGTGACGCCGCCATTGTCCACTCTCTGTGGAGGCTTTATCTTCAGCAACATCAAACAAGGCTCCCGTGGGGCAGCGATTTGACTTGGCCCTGGGTGGTTTTTGGCTGTAGCAAGCAGTTCGTCATCGAGCGTCTGATCGGCATGCCTGAAGGCTACTTTGACATCGACGAACATGGACTGACTCTCCGCGCGGAAGGTGAGGAGTGGTGGGAGTGTGGCGGTATGATGATTTCCTGACTGTGAGCGAGGACTTTGTCCCGGTATTTTCCGAAGATGTGGACAGGAACTACCGGGGAAATTGGAAGTTTTTTATTCCTCACGAACACATGCGGAACTTAATGGAGAAACTCATTCTCGCCCTTGAGCGGACACATGTCGCCAACAAACGTTCGATCTGGCTTACCGGGGCTTACGGGACCGGTAAGACCTTTGCCTCTTTTGTCATCAAGCACTTGCTAGAAGATCCCGTGGACGAAATCGAAAACTACTTCCAAAAGCATCAAGTCTTGTCGTCGTTGTGGCCGCGTTTTCTGGCCTTGCGGGCACGCGGTCCCTATCTGGTGGTCTACCGCTCGGGGTCCGGACATATCACTTCGAGCCGGCGCCTCATGATAGAGGTGCAACAGGCGATCAAAGATCAGTTAAAGATGCACGGTTATCTGAGTGCCTTCGGCGCGGGCATCACGGATCAACTCATTGATAAGTTGTCTGACACCACTGGGGTATTCAATTGGGAACGGATCCTTAACAAGTACAGGGGTCGGTTTCAGACGTTCAGGACGCTGTCCACGGTCGACGAGGTTACCGAACGACTACGTAACGGCGATCTCAAGCTCGCTGAAGAAGTTGCATCGGCGCTTGAAGAAGAAGGACTGACGCTCGTAGATTCGCCGGCGGCGGTTAAGAATTGGATACGGGAAGCAATCGCCAGCAACAATCTACAGGGCATCGTCTTCATATGGGACGAGTTCACGGAATTCCTCACCAATAACGTGGGCGTAACCACGCTGCAGGAGCTTGCTCAAGCTACCGCTGATATGCCCTTCTACTTGTTCCTTATCACTCACCGAGCTCTAAACCAGTTTACCCGGATCGACGATGACACTCGAAAAAAGCTCGCTGATCGCTTCCACAATTGCCAGCTGGAAATGTCTCCGGTCACAGCTTACAAGCTTATCGCGAACACTATCGAGATCAATCCTGGGCGGCAGAGCGAGTGGGAAGCAAAGCGGGACACGCTTTGGAGTAAGGTAGACGTAGCCGTACTGCACATCAACGTGCTAGGAGAACGGGTTGAGAAACAAGAACTTAAGATGCTTACTCCCATCCATCCGCTCACTGCTTATCTCTTGGCAACCATCTCGGGGCTCTACAGCTCGAGCCAGCGCAGTCTGTTCATCTTCTTGAAAACGAATGAGCCAGGTTCCTTCCGGTGGTTTACAGCTAACTATCCCAAGGATGACTGGTATTGGCTTACTCCGGATTACTTATGGCAGTATTTCTTTGAAGACATCAGGATCGAAACCGTTGAATCCATAAGCGACATTCTCAGTTACTACCATACCAGCAAAACCCAGCTAAAGAACGAGGAAGAGGCCAGGGTATTTCGGGTCATGCTTCTTCTTACCGCGTTGTGGAGGCAGACGCAGGGGGCGCACCCTTTGTTGAAGCCGAGCCTGTCCGTCATCAAGCGCATGTTTGTCGGTACCGTTCTTTATAACCACGTAGGCGAAGTCGCGGACGATTTGTGCGCCCGGGGCGTAATGCTTTCCGTGCCTTCGGGGAGTGATTGCGAGTATATCGTGCCCACGGCTACCGTAGATCACACCAAGCTACAGGAGTACAAACAGAAGGCGGAAACCAGCCTTACCTTCGAAAAGATGATCAGCGTAGAAAGACCAGATGCTGAGATTGCGCCGCAATTAAAAGAGCTATTTTGGCTGCAAGGAGCCGCTATGCTGCGCCACCCTCTCCGCATAGTTTCTGCCAGGGACCTGAAACTGGGAGGCGACCGGATCATCCGCGGCGTAGAAAGGCCCTACGAGATAGGCGTAATCTTTGTAACTGCTCAAGAGGACGAGCATCTAAACAGTTCGGAACAGGTGGCCATTGAGTTGAGCAAGCAGTGCCCCAACTACTGCATCCTAATCAGTCAGATTCCATTTGGAGAAAGACGATGGCGCGAATGGATCGATTGTCGCGCGAGGGCTTTGTATCACGAGGAGATGCGGGATAGTACCCCCAAGAGGTACTACGATGTTAGGAGCCAGAACATCACCAAGGAATGGATTGACTCGATACGTACCGGCAGAATCCGGGCATTTTTCCGCGGGAAGCAGGAAGAGCTGTTTGGATTTGATGCGGTCGCAAGCTATCTTGAGGAGATCGTGTCTGCGGTGTATCCCTGTGGACCGGAGAAGCTAAGCAAGATTGCTACTTTGTATACGGCCACCTGGGGAAAAGCGGGAGCAGAAATCGGTTTGGGGATCGCCCGAAATGTCCAGCGGCCCTACAAAGACTTAGTAGACCAACTCAGAGTACAAGGTGTGTGGGAGAATGAGGGTCTGAACGTGCCTGGCGACCACCCTTTAACCAAGATGAAGAATCTCGTCGACGAATTCTTTACGTCGCATGAACACGTTCGCCTGGCGTCATTATGGGAGGCCTTGCAACAACCCCCTTACGGTCTGATGCCTTCGCCCATCGGGATACTTCTGTTTGCGCTCCTTCTACGTAGCTACTCGAACGGTTATTACTACTCCGACGGTGCCAACTCTCTGCCTTTAAACCCCAATAAACTGGCAGAACTCATCGACCAGGTCATGAAGGGGACAAAGCCCTCGGAGAACTACACTATTCGGAGAATGTCCGATGCCGCCGAAGGATTTTGCCACATGGCCCGCGACGTGTTTCGTATGGGCGATGAACAAACGAAATACCCCGAAGAGGCCCGGAAGAACATGCGCAGGAACATATTAGACTTGGGCTATCCTGTCTGGGCGGTAGTCTATTTTGCTCAAGAAACGGAGGAGGAAGGTCTAGTTAGTGATCTGAGACGAGCGACTGAAAAGCTCAGCGATGTCCTGGCTTACGATCAGAATGAGCTAAGCGACTTGGAAATGAAAGAGACCGTTGAGGCTGTTAATCCCGTGCGCCATGAGTTGGCCAAACTCATTAGCAGGGACCGGATGCAAGAGGGCATGAAGCTCTTCTGGCGTACGCATGCTCCTCAGCTGCTTCCGCTCATGCAATCACTTAATCTGGGTGTTCCCGAGGTCATGCGACGGCTCCACAACCTTCTGAACGAGGATGTCTACTTGTGGCGTGAGCACCGCGTGATTGAGAAATTACCCGAGGTAGTCCGCGAGCTTGACTTGACAGATGCGCTGAATCGTTTGTGCGGCGCATCTAAGCAGAATCTCGATGATCTCCGAGATCACTTTCGCAACAACTGGTTCAAGAGCAAGTTGCCATTAATTTTCTATAGAGAAAGACAGCGAGACGAACTATCGGATCTTATCGACTATCTTCACCGGTTAATATACCGCCCCGGTCAGGGTCCGATAGACAACCGCGCGGATGATATCCGCCGTCTGAGCGATGAGTTAGTTTCCCTGTTGGGCAAGACCACATTCGTGACGCGCATCCTCGTCGAGAAATTCACGGGCCAGCGGCTCAACGACCAGGACGCAGCGCAGCTATATGATTCGCTGCCCGACCTGTCGGACGCGTCGCAGGAGGAGATCAGGCGAGCCATACTGGATGTGCTATCCCGACAGGTTAAACAGAAGAAACTGGCCGAGCTCCACGAACTCTGGCGAACGATAACTGGGTCCGAATCGCCCCAGTGTTGGAGCGAAGAGATGAGGGTCCCTATTCAGTGGCTGATGGAAGGTGATGGTCACCGCAAGTTCTTTGTTCGGTACGCCGATGCTGATCGGCTCTCCGAGGGCGAGATAGATGAGATGATCGCCTATTTGAGGGACCATGCACAGGAGTTTGCCATTCTCAAAAACGTTGAACTTGTCCAAGACAAATTTATCCAGGCAGCAGCGGGCGATTACGCCGAGATTGTGCGCCAGTCAGGTGGGGCGGAAGTGCTTCGGGACCGGATTTATCGCACTATGCACGGAAATGTTTACGACTGGCCAGCCCGATTGAACGAGGTCAATCGTGTTGTCCGGCAATGGGTAATGGATAACTACCGCGCTATGACTTACCCACGAATCCTTCAGATCATCGACAAGATGTCGCCGGAGGAAACAAAACGTTTTCTCAGAAACCTGGTAGCCGAGGATGCGCTTGTCGGAGCTCGTTTGTTGGCTGCGGTGGAGTGGGAGGACAAGCAGCGACATGAGAAGGGATGAGGATGTTGCCTTTTGCAAGCGTCGATGAGCTGCTGGCTTACCTCAGGAGTGAGGGTTCAAGGGGCGAACGCTTCGCTACTAGGTTTATACTGGTTCAAGGCTGCGGTGTTTGGGAAGAGTTGGTCCGCAGGTTGGGTGTAGAGGTCGACCGGGTTGTCAGCCTATCGGACTTCTGCCGGGGTGCGGACGTTCTTCCGGACATACAGTTGTTGATATCGTATCTCAAGGAAGAGACACGAAGCTGCCGTAGTATCCTCCTTCTCCCGCTGGCCGAGTATCTTCGGCTCGACCCTGAGTGCGCCGAAGTCATAAGACGGTTAGCTGAATGGGAGGTGAGTGGACTACGCCGGATATACGTACCTCTGTTGGCATCGAACGAGGTATTCTTTCAGGAGATGGAGCAGGTCACACGTTACAGGATGGGGCTACTGCCCCAACCGTGGTCGCTCAAAAGCGAGGGGAACTTTGATATTGTCGTCGCACCATTCTGCCCAGAGTTCCCAACCGGACAAGTGGCACGGGGCATCAAGCAGTACCTAAGCCTATGGGAACATAGCAGTGTTCGCAAAGGGTGGCTGGTTACCAGCATGGCTCCGTGGCTACCTACGCGTGGCTGGCGGGGAGAATCTAATCTAAGGATCTATAAATCGGGTTTTGAATACGTTCGAAATGCTACCAGGTGGGAGGAACTGCTTGAAGAATGGGGTTCGCCCAGCGAGTGGGAGTGGCTGGCCTCGAAAGTGGAGGAATGCGAGGATTTCGACGGGGTGGCTCGGCGATTGCTCAACGTTGTGGACTACGATGGCGACCATCTCTTTGCGCTTTGGAATCAATTCGATGAACACCAACGGTGGCTTGTGTGGTTATGGAGTAGGAAACGGAGCAAGCCAGGTACTTATCTTCATGAAGCTCTCAAGGATAATAACAGCATTGACGATTTCTACCGCAACGTCATAATGACTATATTCACGTTACCACGATCTCCCTCTTTCAGCAGGGAACGCAAAGAACTGTTGCGACGCTTGGGCGTATCCGTCATGCCGGTTGAGTTCTGGCAACGTTATGACAAGCTGACGGAGCCCCTCGACCGGGTTGCTGTCCTCAGCGGACTTTCACCGGAGGAGAAACAGCAGCTGGTGATGTACGCAGGTGAGTTTGCCACGAACTACGCCCCCGGCCTATGGTGGGAATACCTAGAGGTTGCCTTTCCCGAACTTCTCTGGTATCTCCAGCCTGTGGCCACTGGTGACGAGTTTGCCGATAGCTACTTTGCAGTGTACAACCGTTGTCGTCTGAAAGACCGAGCGGACGATGAGCTAGATCAACTGATTACCAAATGGGCCCGCGAACAGTTGCTCTGGAACTACCCTGCTAGAAGCGACCTGTTAGCTAAACACCGCGCTGCCGGAGCAAGAGTGGTGTGGGTCGACGCCATGGGCGCGGAATGGGTGGGTCTTTTGACCGGGATATTAACCCGTGACGCTAAGGTGGAATGCGAGGTCACCCTTACGAAGGCTTGCCTGCCTACCACGACACCGGCGAACCAAGAATGGCAAGATGGCGAGAGCGTGGAAAGGGGCCTTGACGATATCGCTCACCATTACGACTATCACTTTCCCGAGTCCTTCCTGAGTGCCATGGACATGATCGAGAGAGTCGGCCGCAAAGTGCTGGCTTTGCTGTCGGAACATCCGGCTATCGTTGTCACCTCTGACCATGGCCTGAGCCGGTTCGCCTCGACCAGTGATGCCAAAGTGAACGCACCCGAAGGTGCTCAGGTCTGCCCTCCCGGTCGCTACGCTGTTCTACACGGAGGTGCGTCCGTTAACGACCATACGGGGCTCTGGGTTCAGGACAGAGACAACGCCATCTTGCTGACACATGGCAGGTTTAAAGGCGGGGGTCCTTGCCGGGGCGAGATTCATGGAGGGGCCACACCGGAGGAGTTTTTGGTGCCGGTCATTGTCATTCGCAAGAAGAGCGCCGAGGCTCAACAAGTTCGGTTCGAAGTGACTTCGGTTACCTGTTTAAACCCTAAAGGCGAAGGTGTTCTTACGGTGCGTTGCAGCCGCAAGACGGTCAGTGTCCAATTGCAGGTGGCGGGTCAAATCCTCCCAGGCGAGAGCGAGAGCGGCCTTGTATGGTCCTTTAGAGTCAAAGGTTTAAAGGCCGGCAAATATACAGGCAAGCTGTATACCGGCAACCAGTTCCTGGGCGAGGTTTCGTTTGAGGTGGTCAAGGGAATTGTCCAAAAGGACCTGGGCATATGAGGTGACTGGCGGGAATGAGCGTAAACAACGCGTTACAGAAAAAAATAAGAGCTTGCTTTCAAGACATGAGTGTCTACAAGCACCCGGCGCAGAATAGATTCTTTGCTTCCCTGAGCATGCCGTCATACTTGCGCGACTGGATAGTCATGCGCTTCGCTGATGAATGCGGCAGTGTAAACCTGGACGAAGTCAGGGAGTTCGTCAAGAACAACATTCCCAGCAAAAAGGATTGGGAGCTGCTCAAGAGCAGCATGATCAATGACGGCCAGCGGGTTAGGTTCTTGGCCAAACTCCGGGTGGAGCTTGACGTTCGGACCGGGGAAGGGCTGTTCAGCTTGCCGGACTTGGGCTTTCCCGGCCGAAAGCATGAAGCAATTGTAAGCGCGCGGGTGCTGCGCCAGCATCGTACCGAGCTTCTGTCCGACAGCGAAACCTGGGGAGTTATTGAGTGTGAATGGCGCCAGACAGGTCTGACTGGAAGAGAAGGGGACGGAACCATTTACATGACTGACTTCAGGCCCTTCCAGCCTTATAAGGTTGACCTGGGGTTCTATCAGGAGGCTCGGAAGGAATTCACACTAGATGAGTGGTTGGACACGTTACTATTGGCGATAGATTACAACCCCGCCGGGTTCCTCGACGTAAAACAGAAGCTCACGATGCTCAGCCGACTGCTTCCATTCGTGGAAAAGCGGATCAACCTGATCGAGTTAGCTCCGAAAGGGACCGGAAAATCCTATGTAATGTCTCAGATCTCGAAGTATGGCTGGTTGGTAAGTGGGGGAAGCATAACCCGGGCCCGGTTGTTTTACGACATCAGTCGCAGGACTCCCGGGCTTGTCAGCCGTTACGATTATGTAGCTCTTGATGAGATCCAGACCATCACTTTCCCTGATGTGGATGAAATCAGAGGGGCCTTAAAAGGGTACCTGGAGTCGGGAGAGTACCGGGTGGGTGATTACCGGGGTGTGGGGGATGCGGGGCTAGTACTCATGGGGAATATCCCTGATGAGAAGATGAACGATAGAACCAACATGTTTACAGAGCTCCCCGATAGTTTTCAAGAGTCCGCTCTTCTCGACCGTTTTCACGGGTTTATACGAGGCTGGGATCTTCCGCGCATGCGCGAGGATATGAAAGCACAAGGTTGGGCCTTCAATGTCGAGTATTTCTCAGAAATCTTGCACGCTCTCCGGAACGAGATAACCTACCCGGCACTCGTCGAGGAGCTTTTGGTTACTCCGAAGACGGCGGATACCCGGGATACTACGGCAATCAAACGTATCTGCTCGGGGTTCATGAAGTTGCTCTTTCCCCACGTCAAACGCACGGACGACGTTGATAAGGAATCGTTCAGGACGTACTGCCTGATGCCTGCAATTCAGATGCGGGCGATCATAAAACACCAACTTCATCTTATGGATAGCGAATACCGCAGTACGGTACCCGACATAGACATCCGATAGGGGATCCGGTGCAATCATCAATAAGTGGTTGTCATCGGCAGTCCCTTAACAGGGAAACCGCAACACTGGTTTATGCTGAAAACTGACGAGTGGATTAGGCGGGTCGGTGAGCGCAATGAAAGAAAAGCCATGCTACAAATGTGGGAGTGTTGTTGGTAAGGACGTTATCGCACTAAATAAGAAGCTGCTCGGGCACCTCACGAGACGCGTCTTATGCATGACGTGTTTATCGGAATATCTCGGTTGCACAGTAAGCGACCTTGAGAACTTGATGAGGCAGTTCAAGGAGCAAGGATGCGCCCTCTTTGTTGGGAAAGGTGTGTGATGAGGACACGCCGCGAGTCCTCAAGAATCTCAGGGGATTTGATTGTAAGTCGGTTGCATCGTGATATGATCTCCCAAACCCTCGTTCCGCTGGAGGTGGAGCCAGGATGCCAGCCAGGGTCAATGTGCGGTTCGTCCGTAAAGAGGATATCAAGGCCATACATTACATCCTTACAAGACCTGAGGTGATGTGGGGCACTTTACAATTTCCCTCCCGGCGTCTTCCGTCGCTCAACCGGATGGTGGAGACTTCCGAAGATGGGTTCTCGCTCGTAGCCGAGCTCGCGGAAGGTCCAATGAAGGGGACAGTAGTGGGTAACGCCGGAATGCAGCGCGGCACCGGAAGAAAGCGTCATGTGGCCGGACTGGGTATGTCCGTAGACCCGGCATATCACGGACAGGGCATCGGCACGGTGTTGATGGAAGCTTGTCTTGAGACGGCACGACGATGGTGGAGCCCTCTCAGGGTGGAACTGGAGGTATACCCCGATAACGAACGGGCCATAGCGCTGTACCAAAAGTTCGGCTTCGAGGTCGAGGGGCGTAAGAGGGGAGTTGCGATACGTCAGGGGAAATACGTCGATACGCTGGTGATGAGCCGAATTGAGCTGGCGGGCTTGGGTCCGTCGCAAAGCCCGCAGGCGGAAGTAGGACCAGCCGCAGATGAATCTCGGGCGAAGAGCAGTCGTGATGACCAGGCCAAAGCCTCGGCTCCCGAGATTGAAACCGGGGAGATAAAGCCCGGCGCGACGGGAGAACGTCTCGAAGGTGAGGTAAGACCTCCGGTCCCGTCCGACGCTCCGAGCATCCGCAAGTTATACGAAAACCCGGGCGTACTCCGGCAGAGCTCGTTTCTTCCGTGGAATGTCCCGCCGGTTGAAAAGATTGCGGAAGACCTGGAAAAAGCAGTTGACCGTCACGTTTTTGTGTGGACGTCCGGGGATTCTGTGAACGGCGAGATTACCCTGATTCCCGCGCGATTCAGGATGGCCCGGACGGCTACGGTATCGCTCCTGTGTGTTCCTCCCGACACGTCCGGAAAGCCATTCCCCGGTGCCGCAGGCGCTGCTTTCACTGTGGCGCGAGATCTTCTCAGGGCGGTTGTGGATCTCGCCGATAACTGGCTGGGCTTTCACCGATTGGAGATGGAGACCTATGCCGGCGAGTTCTGGTTGTTCGATATCTTGGAAAGCATGGGCTTTCGCCGGGAAGCTCGTCTGAGAAAAGCATCTCTCAGGGATGGCGTTTTCGAAGACAGGTTGGTGTGGGGAAGGATTTGCGAAAGCTGGTGACGGTGGAACCCGGCTAGTGGAGCCGAACCCTGATGAACTCCAGTGCCTGCCGGGCCATACGGATGGCCTTGGCGGCATCTTCGGCATCGTAAGCTTCGTAGGGAAGGCTGCCATAAGCAAGGCCGTTGGGATAGCGGGTCGAGATGTAGCACTTGTCGGGCCCCACGGTGGTAGAGGAATGCCTTCAGGGCCTTCTCAATGGCTTGCTGGCACTGGAAACAGGCTACATTGTAGTGGCCGTGGTCGCTGAGGTCGATGGCCGAAGCCAGATCGTGCTCCGCTTGGGCGAACCAGCGGCGACCTTCGGCTGCTGGGTCAGGCCTCATAGATGACCCTCCCCCCACGAACGGCATCCTGGAGCAAGGGCGTGGTTTCGAGCAAATTCTCGAACTCGTCTGGTGTGTAGACCAGGACATCCAAGCTGACCCGTGGGTCAAGGGTCAGCAACGCCTCCTCTAGCCTGTCGGGAAAGCAAACCCGGGGCAGTCATATCGCCTGCTAGGAGTTGACACGGACCAGAGCCTTGGCAGTGTACATTTTTAGTAGGGACCAGTCAGGCTGGAGTCGAAGATTCCCTTTTCAAAAAAGAAGGGCTGCCTTGAACCTCCCATGGTCAGCAGCCCTTCTAAGAAAAGGAGAATCGGAGATGATG
>DUSS01000012.1 GCA_012842495.1 Candidatus Fermentithermobacillaceae bacterium | reverse complement strand
TTCGGGTCGGGGAGAGGAAAGAGTGCATCGATGCTTTCCCGCCAGGGGTGAGGTTTGATGAGGTGGACCTCCAGGGTTGCGTCGCCCTTCCTGGTTTTCGCGACAGCCACGTACACCTTCTCAGCTTCGGGCTGAGTCTTGTTAACCTTTCGCTGCACGGCGTAAAATCCATCGAAGATCTCAAGGCTAAGGTAGCCGAAGCATCCCTTGGAGTCGCACCGGGTGACTGGATCATCGGGAGGGGGTGGGACCAGGACCTTTTCCGTGAGGGGAGGTATCCTTCCCGGTTCGACCTCGACGAAGCCGCGTCAGGAAGGCCGGTCTACCTGGTGAGAGTTTGTGGACACGTCGGGGTGGCGTCCTCGAAAGCCCTCGAGATAGCTGGAATCACTGAGAATACGCCGGATCCCCCGGATGGGGTGATTGACAGGGATGAATCGGGTAAACCTACGGGCATCTTGCGCGAGGCGGCACAGTCTCTCCTGTTCCGGCACGTCCCAAAGCCGGGGCCCGAAACTCTCAAAGGCGCCTTAAAGGCAGGTATGAGAAGAGCTCTCGAAGCGGGACTCACTGCCGTGAGCAGCAATGACGGGCAGGCAGGGTTCCAGGGAACGATGGATCTCTACAGAGATGTTATAGAATCGTCGGACATCCGCCTCAGGACCTACTGGGATGTCCCGTGGGACTTTTTCCCGGAGCTTTTGGAGACGCCTCTCAGGACGAATTGTGGAAACGAGTTCTTTAAGGTCGGGGCGGTGAAGCTGTTCGCTGACGGTTCGCTGGGAGCGAGAACCGCCGCTTTAGAGTTCAGTTACGAGGATGATCCCGGTAACGCCGGAATGCTCACGGCTTCCCAAGAAGAGCTGTCCGAACAGGTGTATAGAGCTCACGCCGCAGGAATGCAGGTGGCCATCCACGCTATCGGAGACAGGGCGCTGAGGATCGCCCTGTGGGCCATCGCAAACGCTCAGGCACGCATTCCCTCGCCGTGGAGAAGGCACCGGATAGTGCATGCACAAGTTGTATCGCCCGAGCTCGTACGGGAGATGCGACGCAACCGCATCGTTGCCGACATACAGCCCCGTTTCATCGATACCGACATGAAGTGGGCTGAGTCCAGGTTAGGGAAGGCACGGATGAGATATGCTTACGCCTGGAAAACCCTCCTCAGAGCGGGAATCCCTCTGGCCGGCGGGTCCGATTGCCCGGTAGAGCCCATTGCGCCGCTCCTGGGGATTTACGCAGCAGTCACCAGGAAGAATGAGGGCGGGGAACCGGAAGAGGGATGGTATCCAGAAGAGAAGATCGGTGTAGAAGAGGCGATAAAGCTGTTCACGAGCGGCGCAGCTTTCGCCGCCTTCCAGGAGGACCTGGCGGGTGTCATCGAACCGGGAAAGTTCTGCGACCTGACGGTGTTGAACCAGGACCCGCTGGCGGTGGCCGAGGACGATATCAAGGACCTCGAAGTGGTTATGACCGTGGTGGGCGGAGAAGTAGCTTATTCGAAAGAGTGATGGCTTTTCCCCCCAGACCACCTGCGAGGGTTAAGAGCAGTCCCGCCACGACCACTCGTCGCCACAGAACTGTCATTATTGCGAAGAAGAATTCCAACGGGAA
>DUSS01000070.1 GCA_012842495.1 Candidatus Fermentithermobacillaceae bacterium | reverse complement strand
GAGTTGCAGTGGATTCCCCGAAGTAGAGGGGACTGAAAGCCAACAGGAAACTCCGCAGTCTTTGTACCAAATCGGAGTTGCAGTGGATTCCCCGAAGTAGAGGGGACTGAAAGACACAGCCTTACTTCTCGGGAAACACATGGGCAACGTTGCAGTGGATTCCCCGAAGTAGAGGGGACTGAAAGGAACCGAGTCGAGCCGCTGTAACAGTATCTCGAGCGTTGCAGTGGATTCCCCGAAGTAGAGGGGACTGAAAGGAGAACTGGCGCAAACGTATTCTCGAACGTTCCGTAGTTGCAGTGGATTCCCCGAAGTAGAGGGGACTGAAAGGGAACCGGGGACCGAGTTCGGCAAGATCGAATAGAGTTGCAGTGGATTCCCCGAAGTAGAGGGGACTGAAAGAGGTACGCAGCCATCTCCTTAGCCGAAGCACCCGAGTTGCAGTGGATTCCCCGAAGTAGAGGGGACTGAAAGTTCGCGAAAACGTGGAAAGAGCAAAGCAAGTGTTGGTTGCAGTGGATTCCCCGAAGTAGAGGGGACTGAAAGGATAACGTAATCTTGAGCATAGTTCGACGCCTTCCACGGTTGCAGTGGATTCCCCGAAGTAGAGGGGACTGAAAGTATAATGACGCTAACAAGATAGCTATCGTGACAAGTTGCAGTGGATTCCCCGAAGTAGAGGGGACTGAAAGGATTTTGGGCATGTGTTCGTGCGCTGGCGGAGTTCGCGTTGCAGTGGATTCCCCGAAGTAGAGGGGACTGAAAGGAGGAGGTCGTGATTGCCAGCACAAGCGACCACGGGTTGCAGTGGATTCCCCGAAGTAGAGGGGACTGAAAGCGGGAGGCGAACAAATAATGCGACAGTGCTAGCAGTTGCAGTGGATTCCCCGAAGTAGAGGGGACTGAAAGGCAAAACTGACTGCTGCCGCCGCTCGCAGGAAGGTCAGTTGCAGTGGATTCCCCGAAGTAGAGGGGACTGAAAGTAGTAGTGGTAGTTTGACGGTAAGGCCTAGCGGCCAGTTGCAGTGGATTCCCCGAAGTAGAGGGGACTGAAAGTCTAAGGCCCCTCCGGCAGAGGAGCAGGCCGTAAGTGTTGCAGTGGATTCCCCGAAGTAGAGGGGACTGAAAGCGGAAGTGCTTAACGCCACTCAGTCTTACCGCGAAGGTTGCAGTGGATTCCCCAAAGTAGAGGGGACTGAAAGAAGCCGGAATCGGCGTGGGCGGAAGGCAGGAACGTGATTGCAGTGGATTCCGACCGGGTTTCAACTGCACCAAGATTGCACGGAGTCCGTGGAACCCGTGCACTCATTTGGCCCTTACGCTGGTGGAGCCGATGGGAGTCGAACCCACGACCTCTTGAATGCCATTCAAGCGCTCTCCCAACTGAGCTACGGCCCCACCATGGCACCTCATACTATAGCATCTCTTCAGCACAGGCGCAACAACGCGGGGGCTTTTCGTTCGGCCGGAACAGAATCGCGGTTGCCGGGTAGGAATGAGCGGCCTAGCGGCAAGGAGAAGTCCACCCGCGGGAAGAGAATGCGTTACGACCTGCCGGTCCGTCGTCAGGGGGGTGCGAAGGTTACCCGGAAAAGCGTCTGAAGCTCCTTGCGACCCACATTTGGTGTCTCAAAGCGAGGTCGCGCCTGGATTTCTCCGCAATGGGTTCCCTCGAATTGGCGGGGAAGCACAGTCAACGCCCAGCACGACGTCTATTACAGAGCTGCCACAACTGTGAGAGCCTACGCCGGATCCGGAGGTAGGGATCTCCACTCACACAGAAGGTAGCTTCCAGCTTCGCGAAGAACTGTCTACGACGGCGGAGAGATGTGCTCGCCATACAGGTTAACTGATCTGCGTGAGGATAGCGGGCAAAGCCCGAAACGAAGGAGGGGTTCTGTTTGGGCGGTCTGGACCTTAAGGCATACGCGGGATTATTCAAGACCTATACCGAATTGCGGGTGCAGGAGAACAGGACTATCCAGATATCTTTCGTCAAAGGCAGCAATATAGCGAACATACGTTCGGGTACCAGTGGAGTCTCGGCGAGAGCTTATCAAAACGGTTCGTGGGGGTTTGCTTCGAGCCCGGAGTTGACCCCGGATGCCATCGCCGCGGTGGTAAAAGAGGCCACCGAGAATGCTTTGTTTCTCGACTCACGAGAACGCAAAGCAGAACCTCCATTACCGGCTACCGTGGTTTCGTCGGAGAATGACTTTTCCACCAAAAAGCCGAGACTCGGTCAGAAGGAGCTCCTGGATTTCCTCCGCCAGGTAGACGACGAGATAGCTCGAAGATATCCGGGGCTGGCTAGCAGGAGCGTCATTTTGAGATGTCTTGACATGGAAAAGACACTTCTCACATCGGACGGCTCGTATTCTCATTCGATGATCCCGAGAAGCCAGATTCACGTGGTCTTGTCCGTTGAAAAGGACGGCACACCTGTGGAGCTCATGGAGAGCTACGGTGGTCTGGGGCAGTTCGAGGACGTGTTCGAATCCCCCTCTTCGCTGTGGGAAGGAATCGAGCGCCAGTATCAGCACCTCATGAAAAAGAGTGAGGGGGTCTTCGCCGAGGCAGGAGTCAAAACGTGCGTGCTCGATGCAGAACTTGCGGGCATTCTCGCCCACGAAGCGATCGGACATACCTGCGAAGCTGACCTCGTCATGGGCGGGTCGGTGGCGGGCGATTGGATAGGGAAGGAAGTGGCCAGCCCTCTGGTGACTCTCGTGGACTTCGCAAATACAGCTCTGGGTCAGACCTGTCCAGTGCCGGTTTACGTTGACGACGAAGGAACCAGAGCGGAAGACGTGGTTATCATCGAAAAAGGCGTGCTCAAGAGTTTTCTCCACAACAAAGAAAGCGCCCGGCGTTTTGGAGCGGAGCCGAAGGGCAACGCTCGGGCGTTCCTCTTCTCCGACGAACCTCTGATACGAATGAGAAACACGGGCATCCTGCCCGGTACCAGCAAACTCGAGGATATGATCGCATCGGTGGATGACGGCTACTATCTGATAAAGCCCTCCAACGGCCAAGCCGACCTGACCAGCGAGTTCATGTTCGGTGTGACTCTCGGGTACGAGATCAAGGGAGGCAAGCTTGGTAGAGCGATCAAAGACACCACCATTTCAGGGGTAGCTTTCGACATGCTCAAGACCGTGAGTATGGTCTCGAACGAGATGAAGTGGTTAAGCCACGGGATGTGCGGTAAGAAACAGCCTATCCCCGTAGGAATGGGTGGTCCGGCCATAAAGTGTCAGGTGACGATAGGAGGTAGATAAGGATGAACGATCCCACGCGATCTGCTGAGTACGGTGTGAATGCCCTTCTCAAGGCCGGCGCGGACAGAGCTCAGTGTCACGTCACCCGAATCGAAAAGCACGAGTTGAACGTCATGTCGGGAGAAATGAGCTTGTTGAGGACCACCTTTGACACACAGGTCAAGCTCATCGCCATAAAGGACGGGAAAAAAGGGAGCACCACCATAAACAAGTCCGACCCCGATTCGGTAGTTAAAGGAGCGCGGGAAGCTCTGGCCATCGCAGAAGCTGCGGTGCCAGATGAGGCTAACGATATCGCCGAAGGCCAACCGGCTGCCAGGTTCGTGAGCGGAAGCGAATCGCCCGACCGGGACAATATGCACTACCGTATGAAAGAGCTCCTGGAGACTGCGAGGGAAAGATACCCCGCACTCCTCATGTTGCAGGCCTTCCTCGATTTCACGCGGGAAGACACATACGTGGTTAATTCCAACGGGGTCGACTTCTCCGCCGTCAAGGGCGTGTATCACTGCACCGCGGTTTTTTCGGCCAAGGAGGATGGGAAGGTCTCGTCGTTCAACGGCACTTCTGTAGCCATGAGGGATCTTGGCGTCCCCATCATCGAGTGCGGTTCCACCGGCAGATTGATGCGCGAGACTACCGAACAGATTCATACCCGCCCTGTTCCCGGCAAATTCACCGGTGATGTGATCATTGCGCCGGACTGCCTTGGTGATATGCTTGCGTTCCTGGACGACTCCATACGAGACCGTGCGCTCATATCCGGCACGAGCGTTTATAAGGACAGTTTGAACCAGCTCATCGCAAGTCCGCTCTTGAGCCTCCATGCCCGGCCCGTCTCCGGTGAGATATGCGATGGCTACTTCATAACATCCGACGGATATTCGGCCCAAAACAGCACCATCGTGGACCGGGGCTTCCTCAGGACCTTCCTTTTGAGCTTGTACGGCTCGAGGAAAACCGGAAGGACGAGGGCGGTCAATGATGGTGGCGCGTATGTGGTGGACCCGGGCGAGACGCCCCTTGATGAGATGGTGAAATCGGTGGACCGGGGAGTGCTGCTGGTCAGATTCTCGGGAGGCTATCCAAATGAGAACGGCGACTTTTCCGGGGTCGCGAAGAACAGTTATTTCATCGAAAACGGCCAGGTGAAATACCCCATCAGCGAAACGATGATTTCGGGCAATCTGGCTGAATGTTACAAGAACATCCGGGCCGTGTCCCGGGAGTGCGTGAACTACGGATATGCTGTGTTTCCATGGGTTGCGGTTTCGGGTGTGACGATTTCGGGGAAGTGAAGTTGGGTCCCGGGTTCCGAACTTCGAACCCGGGAAATCGCTGCTTAAAGTGCGCGAGCACAATGGTATCGGTGGCTGAAGGTTCAAACGCAGGAGGAGGTCAGCTTAAATGGCTCAGTCCGGGTTTCACGGAATTCTGGGATTAGCGGTTGCTCGGGCGGTAAGCGGTGGTTCCTTGAAGACCGGATCTTCTCCGGGGGAAAAGGGGGAGGTCTCGAAGTCAGAGTTAAAAAAGGGTGTGATCTTCGGTTTCGTTCTGGGCAACATCCTTCCGGATGCGGACCTCTTGCCCTTGGCCATCACTTTTCTTTTTGACTCTCGTCTGGCTATGAGGATGCACCGGACGGCGACCCACAGCTTTGTGGTGATCGTTCCCCTCATGCTCCTGGGATGGCTGTTCCTGCGGGGACGGGCAAAAGGCATAGCCCTCGGGCTGGGTCTCGGCGCCATAGCCCATTCGGTGCTGGACATATTCATCTGGTTTTCTCCGGTAGACCTGCTATGGCCCCTGGGAACCTGGGGCGTCCCAAGTGTGGTAAACCTGTGGAGCGGTGTGGAAGCCGGAAGGGTCGCCGGTAACTTCCTGGGCGCCCTGGATTACCTGGCATTTGCGCTGTATTTTGCGTTCCTGGCGAAGATGGCGCGGGCAAGGGAAACAGATGTGGATTTCCTGCCTAAACTCAGGGTCTTTACCGTTCTGAACCTCGCTTTCTTTGCTGTGTACACCGTTTTATCGTTTGTCCTTTCCAAAGGACTGTTCGAAATCGCTCATTATGCTATGTTCGTACTGGTCTTTTTCCCGATTGCCGTGTACACTACTGTCAAGATGCGTAGCACCATAGAAGCTATCGTGTAGGCTCACAGGTCTTTTCGCCGTCACGGTGAAACGGCAATGGGTTAGGTCTACCGGCAGGCTATGCCGGTTACCGCGATGGACTATATCTACGGGGAAGAGGCCGGGTTCCCTTGACTGGTTACATCGAAATCGTCGGGGCCGGTGTAATATGGGCGACCACCGGCCCCTTTGTCCGGTTTCTGAGTACTTTGGGATGGAGCCCGTGGGATATCGTCCTGGGCAGAGCGTTGTTTGCCACAGCTTTCATGGGGCTGTGGTTGCTGGTGAAATGGTACAGGGGGCATAACGTTCCAGCTCCCGGGTATATCAGGAGACCACTGTCTGAAAGTGCGGCGCCGGAAGGGTATACGCCGAGCAAGTTCGCCCCGGAAAGCGAGGGGACGGGGAAGCTGACTCCGGAGAGCGTTCCCCAGGGTGAGCTAGGACGGGAGAAACTTGCACCCGATAGGGGTGACATCGTCGCCTTCCTTCTTCTCGGCATCCTCGCGGTCATGCTGTCGCAGATCAGTTACTTTTACGCCCTATCGGCGACTACGGTAGCGGTCGCGGTCACCTTGAACTACACCGCCCCCTTCTTCGTTCTCCTCATTTCCCTTCTATTTCTCGGCGAGAAAGTCACGAGAGAGAAAGTGATTGCGCTATTCATGGCCTTTCTGGGCGTTGTTTTGATTTCGGGACTTGGCGAGGAAGGGGGCACCCTAACGGTCTCGCCCCTGGGATTTGTCGCTGGTCTTCTATCAGGTGCATCTTACGGTGCGCAGACGGTCGTCTACAAGAAACTCGGGCGGAAGTACGGGCCCGTTTCTCTGAACTTTTGGACCATGGCCTTTGGTGGATCGCTGCTTTTCTGCGTTCTTTCCGTGTGGCGAGGCGGCGTCGTAGAGTTCGTAAGGGCCCTTCCTCCGGCCTGGCCGAAGAGCCTCTTTCACTTCGCGCTGATGGGTCTCGGGCCGGGAACGACTGCGTTCATACTCTTTGCGGACGGAATCAACAAAGTGGAAGCAACCAGGGGTTCCATCGCCGCCCTCGCTGAGCCGCTGGCTGCGTACGTTATAGGATACTTCTTTCTCGGCGAATCCCTTTCTCTGAGAGGGATCGTTGGTGCTCTCTCTGTGCTGAGTGCCATTGCGGTTGTCAGCGCTTCCCAGGCGCTTCGAATGAGGAAAATAATCCGCGTTGCAGGACGTTAGATCCTCTTTGGAGTCGGAATATCCTGTGCAGAGTTCCCATAACACGTGCTTCGTTTGTCTCATATACTGTGCTGCCATCAGGGGAACGGCCTCGGTCCGGACTGGGCTCACAGACCTGCGGCGGCCGTTAACTGGAGTGACTGCGGTCAGGCTGAGACCGGGAACTTGCAGAGACTGCCAACAGGAGGTATCCAGATGTCTTCCAGTCGTGAGCTTTTCTTTGCGAATCCGGTTCCCGCGGGTGGTCACCAGCTCCCCCCGCTTCCGTATTCTTACGACGCGCTTGAACCGTACATCAGCCGAAGGACCCTCGAGCTGCACCACTCCCGGCATCACCAATCTTACGTCAACGGGTTGAACGAGGCGGAAAGACGGATTGACGAGGTCAGAAGGACCGGAGACATCTCGCTCATCAGGTACTGGTCCAGGGAAATCGCCTTTAACGGGTCGGGGCACATCCTTCATAGCATTTACTGGACGAACATGACTCCGGGCGGTCCGAGGACGCCCGGCCCGCTCCTCACAGCTGAGCTGAGAAGGGTGTTCCCCAGCTTCGACTCGTTTCAAAGGCAGTTCAACACCGCTGCCGAACAGGTTGAAGGCTCCGGCTGGGCAGTCCTGGCTTTTAATCCCTCATGGCACAGGCTTGATGTGCTTGAAGCGGAAAAGCACGAAGATCTTACCCAGTGGGGTGCCATTCCCATACTCGTAGTGGATGTGTGGGAACATGCTTACTATCTCGATTACCAAAATCGCCGGCGGGACTATATCGAGGCGTGGTGGCACCTGGTGAACTGGTCGGACGTGGAGCGAAGGCTTGCCCTGGCGATGATGGCCAGCGTACCTCTGACGTAGAAGGTCCGTGGAACGTTCTTCCCGCTTAATGTCCCGGAGAAACCGAGGGCGACGAAGTATTGGGTGACGCGGTTTTACTATCTCCGTTATTCGTGCTGTACACTATGACTGTTTTCCCGCCTGTCCGGTCGCGGTCGATGTTTCTCTCATCGTCCTGGGCAATGGTAATAGTGTCGGCGTTTCCGTCCGAGATGAATCTAGCCTGGGGGTTGCGCCGGAAATACTCGAGCCACTTAGAGAGCTCGTCCTCGCAGCCGCGGATTCTCGGAATCGCCAGCGGTTTAAAATGCTTGGAGAAAGGCGAAGGTGCAGGTTCCGCACCGACTAACAGGACCCCCAGGTTTCGATACTCCACGCCCTCCCATACACCCGAAGCCAGGACCTCCTTGTGCTGGGGGTAAGCGCCGAAGGGAAGAGCGAGGGAACACACCTCGTACCCGCATATATTCTTGACAGCCGCGGTGAGCTTCCCGATTTCCTCCGCGATTTGCTCTGGAGGCGAGTTTCGCAGGTTTCTGTGATTGTACGTATGGTTTCCTATTTCCATTCCATTTTCCAGAAGAAACCTGAGTTTGGCCTCGACCTGAGAAGGCACGCCAAAAGGAGCGGGGAAATCGATGAAGAACGTGGCAGCACATCCGAAGTCCGGATGTTTCCGGGAGAAATCCAGAAGGATCCCCACGGCGCAGTTGGGATCGGGTATGAGTTCACCATCCCTCTCTACGAACCGGAACTGGCCGGGCGTGGCGTCATCGAAGGTGAGTATGAGCGGTGTCTTTCCTGCCGGCACAGGTATTTCTCCGCGGAGGTACGAACTCAACCTAATGAGCACGAACCCTTCTCTGTAGAATCGCTCGAGATCCTTTCTGAAGTTGTCCCGGGACCTTACCCATTCTTTCTCTTCGGACTGGATGTCGTGGTACATTACGATCATGATTTTTCCGAGTTCGTTGGGTGCGCATCGTTGGAGATCCTCACGACCGGGAGGAGATGATTCGGACAGAGCCTCAAAACCTTCCGCAGACCTGTTGTTAGACCGGTTTGTCCCTTTGTAACTCCTGTCATTGGAAGCTCGTTCGTAACCGGGATCGGCGAGGAAGCACCTGTAAAACCGGAGGTGATCCCCGGAACGGTCTCCCGTATGAACGGCCAACTCTTGAGCGGGTTGTCCAGTGCCCAAAGCAGGTTCACTGGTGCGGGCACCGTAAGTATCGCTCCCCAGAACCGTTGTGGCGAGAAACACGCATGCCACGGAACAAGCTACTTTCGCCCGGCGCGAAACCTTGAATAAGTTCCACGGAACAATGCTGCCAAAAGCCACGGTCGTCCTCTCCGCACGACAGCTCTCCGGCTTCGACCATGTGCGGAATCTCCTTTCCTTCGATTCAAGACGAAATAGCGGCGAAAATGTTCCCTCTTCCTGTTCATCTCGTTTACGATATCGAGAACCAACGGGTACTCGTTAGGCGCGGCTTCTGCCTTGAGAATCGTGGAGGAAGCTGAAGCTCAGGGCGAGCTCCGTCCTGGTTCTACCACGGTCGAAGCGAGCGGCGGGAATTAGGAGATTGTCCTTGCGATGATAACTGCGGTAAAGGGATACCGTGGTCGTGATGTTGATGCCTGAGTCCATGAGTGAGAGCGAAGGAAGATACTGGCAGCTTATGTCCCCGAGGTCCGGCGCGAAGATGGGCGCACACAGTTGCCACACTCTGCTGTGTCTGGTAGTATGTTACTGTGACCTACCGTCGTGTGGATCTTGCCATATACGTCCTAATCGCCTTCTTTTTACTGGGGACGGGCACCGTTTGGTGGAGAACGATTAAGCCACAGCCAGTGAAGATCATAACCCATTCGCACCAGGAGACCGTTGGCGGAGAGGCTTATCACGGCGCGAGTGGAAGTACCAACGTTCCTGGGGTGGAGATAAACCCGGCTCCGGGCTCGGACGGCATCAACTGCGGCAACCGTGCGGAACCGCCAACCGAAATCGTCGTCCACGTGGCAGGGGCAGTGAAAAACCCGGGGGTGTATAAGCTCAAGGAGGGTCAGCGGGTCTATGAAGCTGTGGAGATGGCCGGTGGGGCGCGGCAGGACGCGGCCCTCGATTCGGTGAACCTGGCCCAGGTGCTGTTTGACGGGGAGAAGGTCTACATACCGTCCAAAGCTGAACTCTCATCGGGCGGTGGATTACCAGGAGCAACGGGTTTGAGCGGGACCGGTGGCACAACTCGACTTCAGAACCCGTTCCCTGTGAACATCAATACGGCAGACGCCTCGCTCTTAGACGTCGTTCCAGGGATAGGACCGTCTATAGCTCAGGCCATCATAACGTACCGGCGGGAAAACGGTCCATTTAAAACGATAGAAGACCTCGTGAACGTTCCGGGTATAGGCCCGAAAACCTTGTCCAAAATCGCGCCGTTCCTGACTGTGAGGTAAGGGACAAAATCTAGGTCCGGTGCATTTCCAGTTGTGTTGACAGCCTATGGCCCCATGCCTATAATATCCCTCGGTTAGCACTCACCAAGGTCGAGTGCTAACAGCATTTTAACCTCAAATCACTAGCAAGGGGGGTTTTTCATTGCCGCTAAAGCCACTTGCCGACCGCGTGGTACTGAAGCCCGTCGAGGCTGAGGAGAAGACCAAAGGCGGTATCGTTCTCCCAGACACCGCCAAGGACAAACCGCAGGAGGGAGAAGTGATCGCTGTAGGACCCGGTCGCGTTCTTGACAACGGGACGAAACTCACACCCGAAGTCAAGGTGGGCGACAGGGTTATCTACTCCAAATACAGCGGTACCGAGGTCAAAGTGGATGGCGAGGAGTACCTGATAATCCGGGAAAGCGACATCCTCGCCATTAAAGAGAAGAGATAGGCTTGTTTGAAAAGGGTTTTTCGTCTGTACACGGGTCAAAAACCGCTCGCAAAAGATGCGGGAGCGGTAGCGATGAAAACCTAAGGCTGGCCGCGGAGCTCTAAGTAATACCGGCTTCGACGGCAGGCCAAGAGAGATGCACTGAAGGAGGAATGATGATTTGCCGGCGAAGATGATCGCCTACAACATCGAGGCGAGAAAAGCCCTGGAGGCCGGGGTCAACGCCGTGGCCGATGCTGTCAAGGTGACCCTTGGGCCCAAGGGTAGGAACGTCGTCCTCGACCGTAAGTTTGGTTCTCCCGTGGTCACCAAGGACGGAGTTACGGTGGCCAAAGAAATCGAACTCGATGACCCCTACATGAACATGGGCGCACAGCTTTGTCGTGAAGTCGCTGCCAAGACCAACGACGTGGCCGGCGACGGAACCACTACCGCCACCGTTTTGGCCCAGGCTATCGTAAGGGAAGGCATGAAGAACGTCGCCGCCGGGGCAAACCCCATTTTCATAAAGCGAGGAATAGACCGGGCAGTTGCGAGAGTGGTCGAGGAAATGAAGAAGCTTGCCACCCCGGTCGAAGGAAAACAGGACATAGCTCACGTCGCCTCCATCGCCGGTAACGACAAAGAGATCGGCGAAATCATCGCCGACGCCATGGACAAGGTGGGCAAAGACGGGGTAATCACCGTCGAGGAATCCAAGGGAACCCAGACCACGGTTGAAGTGGTCGAAGGTATGGAGTTTGACCGCGGGTACCTTTCCGCATACTTTGTAACTAACCCCGATGCGATGGAGGCTGAGCTCGAGAATCCGTACATTCTCATCTACGAGAAGAAGATAAGCGCCGTAGCCGATCTGTTGCCGCTCCTCGAGCGGGTCGCACGGGCGGGTAGGCCTCTTCTGATCATCGCCGAGGATGTGGAAGGCGAAGCTCTTGCGACGCTCGTCGTCAACAAGATCAGAGGTACGCTGAGCTGCTGCGCCGTCAAAGCTCCCGGCTTCGGCGACAGACGCAAAGCTATGCTGCAGGACATTGCCATCCTAACCGGAGGCAGATTCATCTCCGAAGACATCGGAGTGAAGCTGGAGAACGTCGAATTGGATATGCTTGGTGAGGCCGCTCGGGTGAGGGTGGCCAAGGAGAAGACCACCATCGTCGAGGGCAAAGGATCCAAGAAGGATATCGAGGCCAGGATCAATCAAATCCGGAAAGAGCTCGAGGAGACCGAATCCGACTATGACCGGGAGAAACTCCAGGAGCGACTGGCCAAGCTCGCCGGAGGTGTAGCCGTGATCAAGGTCGGCGCAGCTTCGGAGACCGAGCTGAAGGAAAAGAAGCACCGGTTCGAAGACGCCCTGGCTGCGACGAGAGCGGCCGTTGAAGAGGGCATCGTGCCTGGCGGCGGAACCACCTATATCAACGTCCAGAAGGTCCTCGACGAAGTGAAGGCCGAGGGAGACGAGAAGGTAGGCGTTGAGATAGTGAGGAGGGCGCTGGAGGAGCCTCTCCGCCAGATCGCCAACAACGCCGGGCTCGAGGGCTCGGTCGTCGTCGAGAAGGTCAAGTCCAGCGATAAGAAGGGCTGGGGTCTCGACGCCGTCTCCGGGGAGTTCGTGGACCTGGCCAAGCACGGAATAGTAGACCCGCTAAAGGTGGCCAGATCTGCCCTGGAAAACGCGGCCTCGGTGGCGTCCATGGTGCTGACCACCGAAGCGCTTGTGGCCGAGAAGCCCGAGAAGGAGAAGAAGCCTCCTTATCCTTCAACGCCCGATATGGATTACTAAAGATCGCGCAAGCGATAGGGAAGTGCTCCCGACACCTGGACCCGCCTGTTTTCCGAGGGCGGGCCCTTTTTTATGCTCAGAGGAGTGCCTGATAGTAAGCTCCCGGATCGATCAGGCGGCCGAGCTCAGATAAAGACCATCCGTCAAATCCGGGTGAACCTTTTCCGACGTAGTTAGTCCAAAAAACGTGAGCTTCTGAGGTTTAACCAGATCCGGTCTCGACCGGGGCGTCGGGCTGGTCGCCAGCACGGAGTGTTTTTGAAAGCCTAAGGCAGCCACGACGAGCTATTGCGAATTCAAAGCAGCCAAAGAGACTACGTACGAAAGGGACGTGATTTTCCTGGGAACAAGAAGGGATTTGTAGCGTCACAGATCGTATGGACTATAGGTAAGTAAATTTCCGGATGAGTCAACGGCGCAAAGGTCCGTGAGGGGAGACTTCGGACCGCGGAGGGAGGACCTGGAGAACATGAGGCGTGTCGTCATCAAATGGGTGGCGGGATTCGGTGCTTTGGCGCTTCTGGTGGGTTTGGGCTGGTGGGGCGTGAAAACCCTTTCCACCGGAGGGAAGCAGGCGCAAATCGTGATGGTCACAAAACCCGTGACCAGGGGAGACATCGAGGTAACCGTCAGGGGATGGGGCGTTCTTCAGGCCATCGAAGAGAGGGATATTTTGTGCCTGGCTGAAGGCGTGGTCAAAAACGTATTCGTCGGGCAAGGGCAAAGGGTGGCCAAGGACACACCCATAGCCGAAATCGAGCCCGGCGACCTGGAGATTAAACTCAAGCAAAAGGAAATCGAGCTGGAAATGCTCAAAATCGAACTGGCTAAAGCCTTCGGGGTTTCCCCCGATAAAGTCGGTAGCGTGGATCCGAACCAGGCCCTCGTTCTGAGAGCGCCTTCTTCCGGAAGGGTGGAAGGTTTCAAGGCAAAGGAAGGCGAGGTTGCATCCGGCCTCATATGCCAGATCGTCAACGACTCAAAGCTGGTAATAGCTCTGGAGCTTCCGAAGACTCTCTTCGACATGGTCAAGGTTGGTCAGAAAGCCGGGTTCTATCCCGAGAGGTTCGACGGCGAAACCCCTGGGGTAGTCATCCTGGCTGACCCGACTCCGATTGCCAGGGACCAGGCGTATTTTTACGAGGTGAGGGTGGAACTTGAAAACCCCGGCCTGCTCAAGGTGGGAGACGAGGGATATCTCGTGATCCGGACTCCCGGTGGTGATGTGGGTCAGAGAGCGGCCATTACCTCGTTCTCTTCTTCCGAGCCTTTGGTAGCTGCCTTTCCGGGCACGGTGAGAAAGACGTTTGTCAAAGACGGTGCGCGGGTCAAGACCGGAGATCCCATCCTGGAATTCGAACCGGGCCAAGCTCTGCTCAATGCCATGGCCAAGCAGATGGAGTACAAGCAGAAGGTCCTCGAGCTCGAAGAGATCAGGTTGATGCTGCAAAACCTGACGATTAAGGCACCGATAGACGGAACTGTCATGTCGATCGGTATCGTTCCCGGCCAGCGCGTAGCTAAAGGATCTAGCGTCGGCAGGGTGTCCAACTACGAGAGAATGAATCTCATGCTCCGGCTGGACGAGATGGACGTACCGAAGGTGTCGAAAGGGCAGAGAGTAGAGATCACCGTCTGGGGTCCCCAGGGCCAGCAAAAGTGCGAGGGCACGGTGGCCGACATTGGTACCAGCGGTGAGCCCCGCGACGGAATAGGCTCGTTCAACATTCGCGTGGAACTGAACAACCCTGGATTCCTCCTCCCGGGGATGGGCGCGGAAGCTTCCATATTCGTTTCGCAAAAGCAAAACGTTCTCCTTTGTCCGGTTGAAGCGTTGTATAGAGGCGACGATGGTAGCTGGATGGTGGATGTGAAGGAAGGCAAAGAGCGCAAGCCGGTTCCGGTGAAAGTCGGACTCATGAACGACATGGTATTCGAGGTACTGGCCGGACTCACGGAAGGCCAGGAAGTGGTGACGGGGATGACCAAGGAGCAACCGGGCCAGCCCGGTGGGGCGCTTCCGGTGCGTTCCACTCCGATCAGAATCATCAAATAGACCCGGCCTAACAGGTTTCGGTGAAGGGGGCAGAAACATGCGTTTCCTGGAAATACTGAGGGAATCTATAGCGGGGATCCTCTCCAACAAGCTCCGGTCGGCCCTCACCATGTTGGGCGTGATCATCGGCGTGGGTTCCGTGATCGTCCTTGTTTCTATCGGAGAAGGAGCGCGCAAGCAGGTGGTGGCGCAGTTCGAGAGCGTCGGGACGAACATCCTCAGACTCTACATGCAGAGGTGGGACGCCAGGCTTACCCTAGATCAGGTATACGAGCTTCAGCCGCGAGTTCCTCAGATAGAGATGCTGATGCCCGTAGTCAACGCCTGGGACGAGGTGAGATACGAAGGGAAGAACCTCGGTATACCGATCCAGGGTGTCACCGAGATATTCCCCCAAATCCGCGAGCACGACCTTTACGTCGGGCGCTGGTTCACCGCCGCCGAAGTGGAGATAGCCCGGCCCGTCGCCGTCCTCGGATGGGAGGTCACCCAGCAGGTTTTCGCCGGGCGCAATCCGGTCGGGAAGACCATCTACATCGGGCAGAGGCCCTTTCAGATAATCGGCGTTCTCGAAGAAAAGGGGCAGTACCTTGGAGAAGGAGTGGACTACAACATACTGGTACCCATCACGGTGGCGCAAAGGCTCAGGGGCACCAACAAGGTCGACTTCGTCTACATTAAGGCGAAGGATAGGCAGTCGGTGCCGCTTGTTCAGCTCAACGTTGAGCGCATATTCGAATTCAGGTACGGGCAGGACTCCGTGTATGTGGTCAGCCAGCAGAGCATGATCGAACAGGTGGAGAAGTCGCAGCGGACGATGACGCTAATGCTCGGTGCCATCGCTGGGGTGTCTCTCGTGGTCGGAGGCATCGGTGTCATGAACATCATGCTCGTGGCGGTCACGGAGCGAACCCGAGAGATCGGTCTCAGGATGGCTGTGGGCGCCAAACGACGGCAGGTACTTTTCCAATTCCTGGCTGAGTCTTCGGTCCTTTGTGCTATGGGTGGATTCGCCGGGGTATTCTTGGGACTGTTTGCCTCGGGATTGGTCGGTCGCCTGGGGCCGGCCACCGCGCTGGCACCGGGGTCTGTCGGGGTAGCGTTTTCTTTTTCGATAATAGTGGGTCTTCTTTTCGGGATGTACCCTGCGATACGCGCTGCGAGTCTGCAGCCTGCTGTGGCATTGAGGACGGAGTAAATGCGAGACTAAGATGGTTAGGCTCCTTGACGGTCGCGCCACATTATGGTATCCTAACCATAATATGGGGCACCGAGGTTATGACGGTCGCGGATCGCCGGCCGCCTAGTAGTGGCCACTGGTTCCCACCGGTTCTTAATTGCTAACCGGCGTCAAGCACTGATCCAGGCCAACTCGCGCTCTCCTTTCAGGAGAGGCCCGGATTTCCGTCGCGTCAGGCCATCTCTATGGGCGGCCGCGGCTTTTCTCGTGGGAAGCTCTTTTCCCCAACCTGTCCGGGGTTTGGCGGCGGGCCTGGTCATCTTCTTCGCCTGCCTTAAATGGTCGGTTCCATGTGCGCCTGCCCGGGGTGCTCCCGTCCCAGGTATTTCTCGAACCATGGCGCTTTTGACATTTGCCTTCTTGGTTCTGGGAATGCTTCGGGGTGCGGCTTTTCGCGCCGAAAGACGGGAAGCTCAAGCTCTGGTCACATGCGAAGCACACGTTGCGGCGGTGGTCGAGATTACCGGAATGCCTCACTACCGGGAGTTCTCACTAGCTGTGGAAGGGAGGCTTGTCGGGCTTTCCCAAGCGCGCCGGACTGTACCGACAGGCACTGGTACATCGAGCGAGTACCCGGGCGAAGGGACGGCAACCCACCCGACCGGCCTGAAAAGCCCGGGAGAAACGCGCCGTGGCGGATCAAACGACCTCATCCACTTGCGACCCCGCGTTTACGTCACTCTGTTTTACCGGCAACCGGCGTCCCGGCTTCCCGGTGCTACCGGCGGTCCTGCCTGCCCCGGCGGTCCCGACAGCCGCGACGGAGGAGGTCTTTCCGTTAAACCGGGAGATCTGCTCGAGCTGTGGGGCGAACTCGGGAACCCTGAAGCGGCCCGCAATCCCGGCGAGTTCGACTGGGGAGAATATCTGTGCCGGAGGCGGATTTACCTGGAACTTCGCGGCGAACTCGGTGATGCTCGTGTTCTCAGCGCATACCCGGCCTCATTTCTTAGCTGGGCCTCCTGGGCGAGATGGGTTCTTTGCTCTTGGGTAAAGACGGCGGTGTACGCCAATTTTCCGGAGGAAAGCGGACGGTACCTCCTCGCTTTCATGTTGGGAGATCAGGGCGAGCTCGATCCACAGGAAACGGATATGGCTCGCTACCTCGGGTTCATCAGATTTCTCTCGCTCACCGGGTTTCACGTGGACGTCGTGATGAAGTTCTGGTACTGGGTGTCGAGAAAGCTTTTTCGGAGGCCGAGCCTAGCTCGTCTCGGGGCCATATTGACCGGAGCTCTTTATTCGTTCATAGAAGGCTTTGGACCATCAGTGGCCAGAGCATTTATCTGCAACTCACTAAAGCTTCTCGCTTGGGAACTGGGAAAAGAGTACGACCATATTTCCGCCGTCTCCGTTTCCGCCCTCACGGTGGCTACGTATGTGCCCGACCCTCTCTGCGATCCGGGATTCCTGATGTCTCACGGTGCCTCGCTGGCAGCTGCTTTCGGACCTTGGCTGGTTCCAGCAGTCTTAGTTCCCCTCATCCTCACGGATTTCGGGGAATTGAGCTTGCCCGGCATCATCCTTGGAAGCATTTACGCGTGGACCGGCGGTCTTCTCCTGATTCTGGTCTGGTTCGGTGCTGCGGTGCCCATCGTCTCCGCGGTTTTCGGGTGGATACCCCACCTTGTCCTCACGGGTTTTCTATTCTCAGCTCAAACTCTCTGTAAGGTTCCATGGTTACGGATAACCACGCCGGCGCCCAACCACCTGGAGATGGCCGGATACTACCTGGGCCTGGCAGCTTTCTGGTATTTCCGCAGCCATGCCGAAGCCAGCTCCGGACCTTTCCTCCGCCCAGGTGTCCTTTCCCGTACTCGTGCCAGCCCGGTAGCCCTCGTTCTTCTGGTGATATCGGTCAGCTTGCTCTTTGCAGGGTCGCTCACCAGGGTATACGTCCGCGGACTGGAGGTGGTTTTTCTGTATGCGGGGCAAGGAGACGCGGCCCTTGTCCGGTGGGGACGCAGGGTGATGATGGTGGATACGGGGACAAGTGAGTCGTTCCGCCGCCACGTCTTGCCTTACCTGAGGTACATGGGCGTTTCCAGAATCGATATCCTCGTACTTTCCCATCTCCATGACGACCACGCTGGCGCCCTTGAATCTCTCCTGGAATGGGCTGCGGTGGAGAAGATCGCGGTACCCCGGGGCAGGGGAAATGAGGTCCGCATGCGGCTTTCCGCCGCAGGGCGAATCCGGACTCTTCCGGAGGTGATCGAGGTCTCGGACGGGCGAACATACGAAGTAGACAGCCTGCTTATCGAAGTAATCCACTCGGGAGCCAGTACGACCGCGCCCGGAAAACTGATGGAGAAAGCACTTATCGTCTCACAGGACGGACGAGAAAACGCCGAGTCAATCGCGATGTTCCTCAAGCTTCGAGATTTCCAAGGCTACGTGGTCGAGTTCTGGGGTGATCTTCCCGCGGCGGTTACCCAAAAACTCCTCGAAAGCGAAGGTAAGAAGTCTGGGGGAGGCACCAAAGATGCGAGGTCGAGGGAGATCCGGATAGTGAAAGTCCCGCACCACGGTGCCCCGGACTCGCTTTGCCCCGGATTTTACGAACGCCTCCGAGGTGGTTACGCAGTGATATCGGTGGGTCCGAATCCTCACGGACACCCTTCTCCAGAAGTCATTCGCACGGCGGTCAACGCGGGCGTGAAAGTGTTTCGCACGGACGCAAACGGCGCCGTATTCGTTCGGCTCAACGGTGGAAAACTCCGGATCGACATGTACAAAGAGTAACTGAAACGCCTTGCAGGAGGCAGCGCGAGCGAAGTCGAAAGAACGAAGTCGAAGCCAATGAAAACATAAAGGACGAGGAAAATGTTGCCGATGGGTTACCTGGCTAATCTGAAAAAACGGTGGGCTGACATGGGAGGCGTCCGAAAGCTCGCCGTGCTTTCGGCCCTTGTCTTACTGGTATTGACCCTCGCAGCAGGTCTTTTGAGACGTGAGGTCATCGACGGAAACGTCTACTTTTGCGGTGTTTCTATCGGAGGATTGTCCCGGGCGGAAGCGGCGAAAATCGTGTCCGAAAAAATCGAAGAGATGCAAAGCGGTTCGATCGTCTTCGTCGCAGGTCGTCGCGAGGTACGGGTGGAGGCACGCGATATCGAGCTGGTCGTCGACAAAGTCTTGGTCGAAAAGCAACTGGAGAAACTCACGGAGAAGAAACCCGCGTTCGTGCCCGGGTTTTTTTGGAGGCTCGGTCCGCGCACGGTGATGGCTGCATCCGCCCAAATAGGCAATTCCCGCCCCACCGAAGTGCTCGAACGGATCGCCCGTGAACTTTCGTGCCCCCCGGAAGGGACCCGGTATGGTTTTAAAGGTAGGGACCTCGTAATACTTCTGCCTGAGCCCGGTCAGGTGGTTACGCCCGAAGACGTGCGGCAAGCTCTTGCCGGCGTGGAGGGCCCGAGGATCACGGTAAGGTACACCGAGATCCCTGCGCCCCCGCCCACGGACCTTCCCGAGCTTACTCTGCTCGCGGAGTGGAGCACACGTTATGACCCGGAGGAAAAGGATAGAACGGTGAACCTGGTGCTTTCTGCTAGGGCCGTTCACGGCACAGTACTTAAGCCGGGTGAGGTGTTTTCCTTCAACGAGACGGTGGGCCCCCGAACCGCAGAAAGGGGATATAGATACGCTCCGGTGGTCGTGGGAGATCACATGGAGCCCGACATCGGAGGGGGTATATGTCAGGTCAGCACTACGCTTTTCAATGCCGCGGCCCTGGCCGGGATGGAGTTTCGGGAATGGCGAAATCACGGGATCCCGGTTAAGTACGCCGATCCCGGACGCGATGCCGGCGTAGCCTGGGGGTATATGGATCTGAGAATCAGGAATAACCTGAGTGGTCCGGTCGTTTTCGGGGTTTGGGTAGAAGACGGGATGGTAGTGGCGAGGGTGTACGGTCCGCCTTCCCGGTATCATTACGAGCTTTTGCCCGTAGTTGTGGCCGAGCACCCGGAAGAGGGCAAAAGGCCCGGCCTCGTAGTGGAAACATACAGGTTGAAGAAGGAAGGAAGCACCGTAGTATCAAGAGAATTCCTCAAGACGTGTGTCTACATTCCCAGCGCCGAAGAGGGTAAATAATGATGAAGTCTTCATCACTGGCCGTCCCCGTACCGGGACCTGTTGCTGAGGCGGAGATCCTCAAAGGGATGACCCGCTCGTTGTACGTGGTTGCAGGCGAGGAAGGATTCTGGGCTTCTAGGCTGTGCCGCCTTCTGGAGCCAAGCTTTCCTGCGGGCAGGGAATCACTTAACCTGGAAGATATGGAAATCGCCGATATCTTCTTCTTGGTATCGCAGCCCACGTTCTTCGGAGGAAAGCTCTTTACCCTGACGGGTGCGGAGGGTCTTTTGGCTCAACAGGAAATAGTCCTCGAAAGCGTCGCGGAGGGGAACTCTCTCTTGCTGGCAGCGAAGATCAAACCGGCGGCGGTGTCCCGAGGTTGGCTTGTCCGGGTATCGGAGCTCGGCGGTATTGTGGTGGATGCCAGCCCCCCGGACTCAAGAACCGCCGCGGAGTGGGTGGAAACCGAGGTTCGCCGTCTCGGGGGGCGAATCCGTAAAGATGCCGCTCAGTATCTGGTTTTCCTCGTAGGGAGACGACTTTCGCGACTTGAGAGCGAAGTCCAGAAGGGCGTCTTATTCGCCGCCGGCAAGGAAATCACCAGGAGCATGGTGGATGAATTCTGCTCCGCTGATTCCGAGGCCAACGCCTTTGCACTGGTGGACGCCGTGGCTTCAGGGAACGTGCAGCGTGCTCTCGCAGAGATTCCCGATCTCATGTCCCAGGGATTTAACGTACCCAGGATCTTCTCAATACTCGCCTCCCAGTTTGCCCTGATCTGGAAAACTAAAGAACTCCTGGTTCAGGGCGTGCCGGCGCAAGAAGTCGCCAAAGATTTGGGCGTCCATCCTTTTGCTGCGGAAAAGGCGATGCGGCAAGCTTCCGCCTGGAGTTTTTCAGCGCTGCAAGAAGCTTTCAAATGCCTGCTCGAAGCTGACGAGGATTTGAAGACGGGTAAAGTTGACGCCGGCCTCGCCTGTGAACATGCAATTTGTTACCTCGCCGCGCTTTGTACCCGGCGGAGCAGAGCATAAAGCCTTGACTTGTACCTGGCTCCGGTTCTTTTATGAATGACCCCTGCCGAGACCGCCTTATCCACTCTGGACTGGGCAATTCTCAAAAGGCTTTCCAGCTCAGCCGTTCGGTTTTCCTCCACCGCTTTCCGGAACTTCTTGGCGGCAGTGCGCATGGCTGACTTGATGGCCATGTTCCGAGCACATCTTTTCTCGCTTTGTCTCGCACGCTTTTCGGCGGACTTGGTATTGGCCAAAGACCGCACCTCCTCAAAGACTTGACACAGTGAGGATTTTAACACGGCGTCTTTCCCGCAACAAGACGTCTCCGAATACTTTCCACAGCCCACGGTTAGCATATTGCCTGTACCTGTTCAGTAATCCCGGAACGTGGAGGTGACGAGCGTGAGAAACAACAGCTGGATCGGCGTCATAGTAAGGTTCGTCGTCTCGGCAATAGTCCTGATGGTCCTGGGCGCGCTGTTGCCCGGGTTCGCCCTGGCCGGGTTCATGAACGCTCTTATAGCTGCCGTAGTAATCGCGGCGCTGGGCTGGGCGGTAGAAGCCATCCTCGGCCAAAGGGTATCGCCGCAGTCCAGGGGCATTGTCGGGTTCATCGTTGCCGCAGTCGTGATTTACGCAGCTCAGTTCCTGGTGCCCGGGATGCGTGTCACAATCCTCGGGGCGATCCTGGCCTCCCTCGTGGTCGGAATAGTGGATGCCTTCGTTCCCACCGTGATCCGCTGATGCTCTGGGCTTAGATAAAGGGCCGGGACCGGGCATTAAGCGTGCGCTGCTCTCATAGGTTATCCGGGGGAGGTCCGGATGGAACGGGGAGCTTGGTCACCGGCCCGTTGGTTTTTGGCCAACGCGCTTTTAGTGTTCCTGGCGCTCGCTCTAGCTTTGTCGTACCGTGTAGATCCGACCGTCCCGGCCAGCACCCTTGGAGGGAACTTATCCGATGGTGAGCCCCGGTTTTCTCTGATCGGCACGGTGCTATCCAGGACCGGGCCCGTTCACGTGCTCAAAGCCGGTTTCCCTCTTCTGTACTATGCTGAAGAATCCAGGCACGACGAAGAGCCTTGTTCGTCGGCCTGGTACCTCATATCGTGGCTTCTCGGGACCCGCGTCCGGAGCCCCATGGATCTTATGGCCATGGAACTCGGGCGCTCGTCGCAGGCTCTTGAGGATTACGTTCCCATTAGCGATCTCAGGGAGGAGTGGGACGGCGCCCTGGTATTGATCACGCTTCCCCCCGGGGGTGAGACGACCCCGGTGACGGCGCCCGGGACGGCCAGGCCGCTTGTGGCCGTATATCACACTCACGCCACCGAATCGTTCCTTCCAGTCACGGGGGGAAATCGGCCGGAAGACTCCTTTTCGGACGACCCCGCCCGGAACATGTTGAGAGTAGGCGAATACCTCGTGTCTGAGCTGCGGAGACTGGGCATTCCGGTCGTCCATTCGCGCACCGTTCACGATGCAGGGGGCAGGGTGGGGGCCTACGCGCGGTCCGAAATTACCGTAAAACGACTTAAGGATACCTATCCGGAACTCCTCGTGATGATCGACATTCATCGAGACAGTCAACGGGGGGACCTGACAACAGCGATAATAAAAGGAAAACGGTACGCAAAGATCATGACGGTCGTCGCCACCGAAAATCCTTCCTGGATGGCGAATTACTCCTTCGCCAGGGACGTCCTCGACGCGCTGGAAAGGAAATATCCGGGGATTTCCCGGGGCATATTTTACGAGTCGGCCGTGTACAACCAGAAGTATTCACCTATGGCCCTGCTTATCGAGGTTGGGGGTGTCGACAACACGCTGGAAGAATGCGAGGCCAGTATGAAAGCCCTAGCCTCAGCGCTCAGGGAGGTCCTCCTCGCCCGGCGGGTCGTGCGATAGACATCCTCGCTACCGGTCGGGCTTTGCCCTGGATATGTTCGCCGATGGGTCCTTCGGTTCGCCTGCTTTCTTGACAGGGTCATCAGGGCATGGTACTTTTCTCTCGGGTTAGCACTCGGCAAGGCGGAGTGCTAAGAGAGGAGGAACCAGCTGTTGCGGCTGGACGCGAGGAAAACCGCGATTCTCCGCACCGTGGTTGAGGAGCACATAAGGACGGGTCAGCCTGTGGGTTCGCGCACGGTGGTCAGGAAATATCACCTTGGACTTTCTCCGGCTACCGTAAGGAACGAAATGGCCGACCTTGAGGAAATGGGTTACCTGGTGCAGCCTCACACGTCGGCGGGGAGGATTCCATCCGATCGCGGTTACAGGGTGTACGTGGATGAGCTGATGGAGGAAACCAAGCTCTCCAAGGAGGAGACCCGCTGGATTGAAGAACAGTTGAGTTCCCGGGTGAGGGACATCGTTTCCCTGATTCGGGAGACCGCCAGGGTGGTGTCGGAAGCCACGAATTACCTTTCTCTCGTCCTCGGGCCTCAACTGGATACTACGTCGTGCCAGTCAGTGCATTTGTTAAGGGTAGGACCGGAAAGGGCTCTCATCGTCATCACTACCGAGACCGGTTTTGTCGAGAGCCGCCTGGTGGACATTCCACCCATGACCGACGAGGACATGAGCGCCTTTTCCCGCATTCTTACGAAGAATCTGGCCGGTCGGAAGATGGCGGATCTTCCGGGTCGCCTGGCCTCGATGAAAGACGAGGTTTCCAGGTACGGGCGGGTCATAACCACCCTGATGGATTTCCTGACGAAGGCTTTGGTCGAACGCGAAGAGCGCCTTTACATGGGCGGTCAGGCTAATATCCTCAACCAGCCCGAATTCAGGGATTCGAGAAAGGCCGGTGAGGTCTTCTCGGTTCTGGAGAACGAAGAGGCCGTCGACAAACTCTTCGACATCCCCGCCGGGAGTCCGGTGAGCGTGCTGATAGGTGAGGAAAACCCGCTGTATGGTGTGAAAGACTGCAGTCTCGTGCGGGGAACTTTCCGGCTGGGCTCCGCACTGGGCAAGATCGGGGTGCTCGGACCGAAGCGCATGGACTACGCTCGAGCGGTAGCTATCGTGAGATTCGTGGAGGAAAAGATCTCTGATTTCTTCGGTGGGAGGAGTGGATGGTGAGTCCTAAACAGGCTTCGTCCGGGGCCGAGGTGGACGAGAAGTTTGCTGCGCTTTTGACTAACGCCAGCGCGGTGAGGGCCATTGCGGCGGCGGTGGAGGGAACGATAGGTCCTAAGGGGCTTGACACGCTCTTGGTGGATCGCTTCGGCGAAGTGGTGATAACCAACGACGGCATGACCATCCTCACCAAGATGGACGTTCACCACCCTGCCGCCAGGATGGTCGTGAGCACCGCCAAAGCTCAGGAAGAAGAGGTGGGCGACGGCACCACGACCGCGACGATCATGGCGGGGGCTCTTTTGGCCGAGGGACTCAACCAGGCGCTCCGCGGGGTGCCTGTGACCAAACTCATCGACGGCTTGAAAACCGGCGTGAAGATGGCCCAGGAGATCATGGCGTCGAGGTCCAGACGAATATCGAGCCTCGACGATCCGTTGCTGAGACAGGTAGCTCTGGTGGCCGGAAGAGGTCGTGAGGATATAGCCGATCTCGTCATATCAGCTTCAAAAATGGTGGGGATGGAAAAGCTGCTCGATCCCCGTTTTAAATTGGCGGATACGATTTTGGCAGTGGAAGGCGCGGATAACCAGGTGTTTGCCGGGGTCATCATCGGCAAGGAGAGACTCTCCCGCGAGATGCCCAAAGAGGTGAAACCGGCAAGGGTCCTCGTGGTAGACGATAATTTGGAACCTGAAAAGGTCGAGGAGGAAGCTCTTGCCACCGAGTCGGGCTTCCGGAGGTACCTGGAACTCCAGGAGGAATTCAAGGCTAACCTCAAAAAGGTGATCGAGCTGGGAGTAAACTTCTGCCTCGTGGACGGCGGAGTGTCCGACCTGGCTGAGGAGATCTTAACGGACGCTGGGGTAATGGTGGTAGCCAGAGTTTCATCCCGGGAGCTGAGGCGGGCGGCTGAGCACACCGGGGCAAAAGCTCTAAAACGCACGGGCTTGAAAAAGGCGAGCGCGGAGCTTTTGAAGTATCTCGGCTCTGCGGAACGTGTTTACGAAGACGACGAGCTCGAGCACATCAGGATCTTAGGGGGAGGGGGTAAGCCCATGGCCACCATACTCGTGGGGGCTGCCACCCGGGAGGTCATGGGCGAACGCGAAAGGATCTGTACAGACGCCGCTTCCTCGGTTCAGGCGGCGGTGAAAGGCGGTGTCGTGGCGGGAGGCGGTGCCGCCGAAATAGCCTGTTCGAGAGCTCTTGAAAGCAAAAGAGACAGCTTTGACGGAATGAGCGCGTACGGACTTTTATGCGTGATCGAGGCACTGAAGAAGCCCCTCGCCCAAATAGTGGCCAACGCCGGTTTCAATCCTCTTGAAAAAGTGGGCGCGGTACTCGCAGCTCAAGCGCGGACGGGGAACGATAACCTGGCGGTGGACTGTGATACCGGTGAGATCGTCGATATGTTCGAGCGCGGCGTGGTTGACCCGGCGCTCGTCAAAATCCATGCGATCAAAGCCGCAGGAGAGATAGCCGAGGCGATATTGCGGATAAACACCATCATTAAGAAAAAGGACGATGAGGAGGCCGGAACCGGCTCTGGCGATGATGCGGAGGAAGTGAACATTTGAGCAAGGACTATTATGAGATCCTCGGCGTTCCCCGGAACGCCAGCGACGAGGAGATAAAAAAAGCCTTCAGGACGCTGGCGAGGAAGTACCACCCCGACGCCAACCCGGGGGACAAATCTGCCGAGGAGAAGTTCAAAGAGATAAACGAAGCTTACGAGGTGCTCTCCGATCCCGTCAAAAGGCGGAATTATGACGCGTACGGAAACCCTAACGGCCCCGTAGCGGGGCCCGGTCCAGGGCCTTCCGGGTACGGCGGCGGGACGTTTAGGGATGTTTTTTCCGATTTCGGCTTCCCGTTTGGAAGTCTGTTCGAGGAGTTCGAAGAAATACTGGGGGGTAGTCGTGCCCGGACGGGCACGGTCCTGGAGAGAGGCCGCGATATCGAGGTTGAGGTGGAGCTCTCTCTCGAAGAAGCGTTTCGTGGTGGGGCCAGGGATATTACCATCGACCGGCTGGAGAAATGCGCGACCTGCGGCGGGACCGGTTCGCGACCCGGTTCCAGACCGGTGACCTGCCCGGTATGTCACGGTAGGGGACAGGTTCGCTCTGAAAGGACGACGGTTTTCGGCCAGTTCGTGACGGTCACTACCTGTCCGCGGTGCGGGGGACGGGGCAAAGTGATCGAAGACCCGTGTCCCGACTGCCGTGGAAAGGGGACAGTGAGACGGCGCAAAACGGTGACCGTCGAAATACCCCCAGGTGTGGATTCTGGTCTGAGACTGAGGTTGGGCGGTCAGGGTGACGCCGGGGCGAGAGGCGGAGAACCCGGTGACCTTTACGTCCTCATCAAGGTAAAACCTCATAGACTCTTCGTCCGTCAGGGCGACGACCTGATCATGGAGTACTCGGTAAGCTACCCTGATGCCGCTTTAGGTACCGAAGTGGAGATTCCCGGTATCGACGGAAGAATACCGCTGCGGATACCCGAAGGGACTCAACCTGGAACCGAAATACGGCTGAAGGGCCGCGGCATGCCGAAACTCGGGTCGCGCCACAGAGGCGACCTCGTCGTAAGGGTGAACGTAACGGTACCCACTAGGTTGACGGCGAGGGAGAGGGCTCTTCTGACCGAGCTCAAGAAGCTTCAGGAAGGTGGCGGGGGGAGGGGCGCTGAGGACCAGGGCGACTCCTTTTTTCGCCGGATGAGGCGGGCTGCTGGTGGCGACGGTCAGAGTTGAAGAAGCACATTGTTCTGCCGGTCGGGATTCTGTGGCTGAGCAACAAGACGCAGGTCCTGGCGGTATAGCCTGTGGCAGGACCTGGCCCGTGTTGGGGATTCAGCAGGTGAGCGGGCGCATGTGGGGCTTGATAATGAGGATTACATGAGTAAACGCCGATGACCCTCTACCGTTTCTTCATCGACCAGTCCATGATCCGGGACGGCCTGATCCTGCTCTCAGGTGACCCGGGAAAGCATGCCAGAGTAGTCAGGTTGAAGCCCGGTGAAATCTTCGAAGCCGTGACTCCCGGCTTTCTTTACTCCGCAACGGTGGAGTCGACTTCGCCGCAGGGTGTCACCGGTCGGGTCGTCTCTGTAGTGCCCGTGACGCCTCCCAATTTCGAGGTCCACCTCTTTGCCGGCATGATAAAAGCGTCCAAAATGGATCTGGTGGTGGAAAAGGCCACGGAGCTCGGGGTCACGAGCATAACGCCGGTGATTTGTTCGAGGTCCGTGCCAAATCCGGATGAATCCGGCTGGGAGCGAAAGGTTTTAAGGTGGCGAAGGATTGCGCTGTCCGCAGCGGAACAAAGCAAGAGAACCTCGCTGCCGGAGATAAGGTATCCGCTTTGTTTCGAAGACCTCACCAGCGCGGAGTCCGCCCACGTCGCCAGGGGGAAGCTCATTCTGGCATGGGAAGGTCTTTCGGGGACACCGTCGGATTTGGGAAGAATAGTTGCGGGAGAACGGCGGGTCAGCGTGCTTGTGGGCCCGGAGGGCGGTTTTTCCGACTCCGAAGTGGAGGCGGCCCTTAGCCGGGGCTTTATCCCAGTTTCCCTGGGGCCTCACCTTCTTCCCGCGGAAACCGCATGCATAATGGCTGTCGGCCTCGTAGTGTTTGTATTGCATAGTTTGACGCCGGGCTCACAGTAGCTGTGAAAGCGGAAACCAGTGTTATATTATGCATGTTTGATGCGTGGGACCAGGCAATTCCCGTTGGCTCTCCTTAGGGGAACAGGCTGCTTGAGCCGCCGCTCCTCACGACGGCCCGGGGGGGAGCGATAGAGTTAAAGATGACGTATGGTTTAAGAGGACCTGCAAATGGACGATGATTCAATTTCCATGGTAACGAGCTCCGCGATGACGGACGACGAGGTTCCAAAAGGGCCTACCGTCTACTTCAAGACGTTCGGATGCAGGCAGAACCAGTACGACACCGACTATCTGAAGAATCTGTTCCGGCGCCGGGGGTACCGCGTGGTCGAAGAAGGCCCGGCTGACATCGTCGTCGTCAACACTTGCGCCGTGACGGGACGGAGCGCAGCTAAAGCCCGGCAAGCGATACGGGCCTTCGCCCGACAGGGTGCAAAAGTCGTGGTCACCGGCTGCTATTCCCAGATCGACCCGGGCCAGGTGGCGGATCTCCCCGGGGTTGTGGCCGTGTCTGGCGTTAGAGGGAAGGGACTTGCCCTGGAAGCTCTGGAAGAAGCACTGAGAGATGGACCCGGACGAACGGTTGTGAAGGTCCAGCCCCACGAAAAAACCGAGCTTTTCGAAGAAGCTTTTGTTGAACGCCCCACTTTAACCCACGCCTATCTCAAAGTGCAGGAAGGGTGCGATGATTACTGCACCTACTGCATAGTACCATTCGCCCGGGGACCTTCGCGTTCAAGACCCCTCGAGGAAATATTGAAAGAAGCGGAAAAACTCATCAGAATGGGGAAAAAGGAGCTCGTGCTGACCGGGACCCATCTCGGGCTCTACGGGCCGCCGCCCCTTTCCACTCTAGTGAAAGAGATCTGCCGGTTGCCCGGTCTCGTCAGATTGAGACTGAGTTCTCTCGAGCCCCATGACGTGGATGAGGAGCTGCTGGATTGTCTCAGGATGCCCCAGGTCTGCCACCATTTACACCTGCCCCTTCAAAGCGGCAGCGACAGGATACTCAGGCTGATGGGCAGAAGGTATACTCTGGCGTCCTTTGCGAAGATCGCCGAGCGGGCCCGGCGGATCGCTCCAGACCTTGGACTAGGGACCGACATCATTGTAGGCTTTCCGGGGGAGACGGATCAGGACTTCCAGAACACCCTCCGGTCGTTGAGGGATATCGGTTTTTCCCGGGTTCATGCCTTCCGATATTCCGCCCGGCCTGGGACCCGTGCGGCAGCTCTGCCCGGAAAGGTACCGGAGAAGGAGAAGTCTGCCAGGCTCAAAGAAGTCCTCAAGGTCGCACGGGAACTGTCGCTGAGCTTCCATCGTAGATATGTGGGAGTACCTGTCGAAGTCCTGGTGGAGGAAGAGCTGGACAGGGGGATGCTCACTGGAGTCACCCGGTCGTACGTGAGGTGCTGGTTCTATGGCAAACCGGATTGGGCTGGAGAGCTTAGGGAGGTCGTCCCGACAAAGGCGACTTCTCAGGGACTCATCGTAGCAAGAAAAGACGCATAAGTTCCATGAAACAGCGCTGGACCAAAATGTGAGGGGATTGGGAACGATGGTGGAAAGAACAGGTAGCGATAAGGGAATCAGGTTGGGCATTATGTTCGGGGGCCGGTCCGGCGAACACGAGATCTCCCTGATCTCCGCCCGGTCGGTGGCTTCGGCGGCGGTCGCAAAAGGGTACGAGATCGTGGGCATCGGGATAACGCGGGAAGGCAGATGGGTTTACGTGCCCGACGCGCTTGGGTTCCTTTCCTCCGGTAGGACCGAAGTAACTCCGGACTGCGGACCTTACTGCTGCCTCGTTCCGGACGGTTCGCGCAAAGGCCTGTTGGTGGAAGAAAACTCAGGTTTCCAGCGGGTGCCGCTAGACGTTGTCTTTCCAGTGTTGCACGGTGTGTACGGGGAAGACGGCACGATCCAAGGCTACCTTGAAATTTGTGGCATCCCCTATGTGGGCGCCCCTACACTCGCGTCTGCGATTTGCATGGACAAAGATGTCACCAAGCGCATCCTCCGGGAAGCGGGTATACCGTGCCTGCCGGCCAGGGTTGTACGGAGATACTCCTGGGAGCGCTCGAAGAATGCAGTCATCTGCTCTCTCCTTGACTCCATCCATTTCCCGTGTTTCGTGAAGCCCTCTGGATCGGGTTCGAGTCTAGGGGCCGCTATGGTAAAGAGACCCGAGGACCTGCCCCCCGCGCTCGACAAAGCGTTACTCTATGATTGGAAGGCGCTGATAGAACCCGCTCTCACCGGAGCTCTGGAGGTCGAGTGCAGCGTGCTGGGGAACGATGAACCCGAGGTGTCGATACCCGGTCAAATCGTGCCCGCTCGAGAGTTTTACGATTACGAAGCTAAGTACGTGGACCCCCGGACGAAGCTTCTCATCCCGGCCCACATCGATGAAACTACCGCCAGCCGGGTGCGGGAGATAGCGCGCCGCGCGTTCTTGGCTACCGAATGTCAGGGAATGGCCAGGGTTGATTTCTTCGTCCTGCCCGCCACCGGCGAAGTCTACGTCAATGAGCTCAACACCATCCCTGGTTTCACTTCGGTCAGCATGTATCCTAAGCTGTGGGAAGCTTCGGGACTCCCCTACCCGGACCTTGTGGGTAAGCTTGTTGACCTCGCCCTCGAGCGGCAGAAAAACTCCTGGAAACACGTTTTGCCCGTCGCCGGGGAAATATCCTGCCAAGTTGACTGACGGGAGACTAGCACCGGCCCGGTGCAAAGGCTCCGCGACATGACCCACGTTAAGGGAGCCGGCGGAGCTTTCATCGCGCCCGGAACGCCACAAGCGAGCAAAGCAACCTGGGCCACAAGGGATCGAACCAACTTCTGCAACAACGGAAGATCTCGAACGTGCATAAGACATGACCGCAACCGATTGTTGACACAGTAGTCCCTGGACGGGATAATCAATGCAGGTTGATTCAGGCCCTTAATGGTATAGTGTGTGAAGTAATCTTGCTGTTACTCAAGCAGCCTAGTGAGACGAGGGGGACGAGTAGGACTGATGATCTGCCAAAGCGACCGAACCACCCTCCTGGACCAGCTGGATGTGCTCCTTTCGAAGACGGTCAACTTGTTCACGCGATCTCTCGCCGAAGTGGTAAGAGGCAAGATTTCCATTCCGCAGTTCATCGTACTCAAGATCCTTCACGATTTCGGCAGGTCGTCGGTTTCTCAGATGGCTGCTAAATTGGGAATCACGCTGAGTGCGGTGACGTCCCTGGGAGATGGCTTGGTCCGGGCAAGTCTCGTGGAGAGGGTGAGAGACGAAAAGGACAGAAGGGTGGTCTGGCTGCAGATAACCGCAAAAGGTATTGAATTGGTTCGAGAGTTGGAAAGACGCAGGCGCGAGGAAATGGAGAGACTTGCCTCCAGATTGTCTCCTGAGCAGCTCGAAGAGCTGGTTCATATACTCGGAAGACTTGTTGCGACCGGCGGCAGGTAGACCAAAGCTCATCAGAAAGTGGACTGGTCGGCTACCTGCGTATAACAACCGAGATTGGACGCGACTGACTTCGACAGTGAGCAGGATCAGACGGAAAAAGAGGTGACCAGTATGAGCCTTCCCGGAATATCGGTGAAAAGGCCGGTTACGGCGCTTATGCTCATGCTAGTCGTAATCATGCTTGGAGCGGTGTCCTATAGCAGGCTCAGCCTCGACCTCTTACCCAAGATCAACCCCCCGGTTGCAGCTATCATCACGTCTTTCCAGGGAGCTTCTCCTCAGGAAGTGATGGACCTGGTGACTGTCCCGCTGGAAGCAGCTGCGGCGACGGTGCCGGGTACGAAGGATATCACCTCCATATCCCAGGAAGGTATGTCCGCCATCATCATGATGTTCGATTGGGGCCAAAACATGGCGGAGGCCAGAAAAGATATAACCCAGCGGATCGACATGGTTCAGCTACCGGAGGGTGCCGGCGAACCGGTGGTGGTCGAGTTCGACCCCACGCTCCTGCCGATCATGCAGGTGTCCTTGTCTGCACCCGAAGGAGTGGACCTGGGGGGACTTACCGAGCTCGTGAGGAGAACGATAAAGCCACGCCTTGAGGGAATAAACGGAGTTGCTTCCGTCGACCTCCTGGGGGCCGTAACGAGGCAGATTACCGTGAAGCTCGACCCCGCGAAGCTTGCCGCGTACCAGCTTACACAGGATGCTATTTCCGCAGTCATCTCCGCATCGAACCTCAACTACCCATTGGGAACAGTGGAGGAAGACGGTCTTGTTATGGGCTTACGTTTTAGCGGCAAATTCGCGGCGATTGATGATCTGAAAAGTTTGGTTGTTGGCTACGCTCCGATTCCCAGCTTGGGGCGTGCAGTTCAGCCCCAGGTTCGCCCCATAAGACTTTCGGACGTGGCGAGCGTGGAGGAGGAGGCAGTCCAGGCGAGCTCCATCACCAGAATCAACGGGAAGCCCAGCATAACGATGACCGTTCAGAAGGAAGGTACCGCGAATACGGTCATCGTAGCTCGCGCCGTAAGACAAGAACTTGACAAGATTTCCTCCGAGCTTGGCAGATTGGACATCGTAATCAGCATGGACCAGGCTCAGTTCATCGAAGATGCCATCCACTCGGTGGCGGATAACCTCCTGATGGGAGCCGGTCTTGCCGTACTGGTTCTCCTGTTGTTCTTGAGAGATGTAAGAAGCACCTTAGTAATAGCGATAAGCATACCGTTCTCCGTCATAGCTACCTTCGTTTTGATGTATTTCGGAAAACTCACCCTCAACATAATGACCATGGGTGGTCTCGCCCTGGGAGTCGGCATGCTAGTGGACAACTCAATAGTGGTCATCGAGAACATATACCAACACGTCGAAAAAGGAGAAAGCCCGGTCCAGGCGGCCATATCAGGTGCGGAGGAAGTCGGGATGGCCATCACGGCCTCCACGCTGACCACGGTAGTAGTGTTCCTCCCCGTAGTCTTCGTAGGCGGTGTGAGCGGGATTTTGTTTAAGGAGCTTGCCTTGACGGTTACCTTTTCGCTCATGGCATCGCTCGCCGTGGCGCTGACGGTTGTTCCGATGCTCGCTTCCAAGTTCTTTGCTTCAATGAAACATCGAAAGGACCCGGATACCATGGTGAGCCCGGCGCTGCGACGGCGGCACCGCAGCCGCCAAAGCGGGTACACTGCCCTTCTTAATTGGTGTTTGGAGCACAGAGCTTTGTTTCTAGCTGCGGTGTTCCTGGGCGTGGCGGGGAGCGTGTATCTGCTTCTTCCCAAGATTGAGACAGAATTCCTTCCTACAGCTGACGAGGGCGGTTTTGCCATCAACGTAAGTATGAAGGAAGGTACTCCGCTGGACCGGATTGACCAAGTGGTAAAGGAAATCGAGAAGGTGCTGGATTGGGATGAGTCGGTGGCAAGCTACAGCGTCGTGGTGGGCGAACCGGAAGGTCTTGACAAGCTCCGGTCGTTCTTCAGCGGTGCTACCGACGCCCAGATCGTGGTCAGGGTTGTCGACGAGGCCGCTCGGGAAAAAGCTACGAGGATGGTCATGGAACGAATACAGAAAGAGGTAGAGGAGATCGCGGACGCTGCGACGGTGACGTTTAACCCTCAGTCCTCGCTATTGATGATGTCCGGAAGCGCCCCGGGGACGGTTGAAGTGCTCATCTCAGGACCCGATGTCCGCGAGGTTGAAAAGCTGAACGAGGATTTCTCGGGGAAAATGGCTGCTCTTCCCGGTATGAAATATGTTCGCTCAAGCTTGACGGCCAGGAAGCCCGAGATGCTGGTTGTGGTGGATAGGAACAAAGCGGTGCAAAACGGACTTACTCCTGCTCAGGTAGCTTTGAGCGTTTCCAGGGCCGTGAGAGGCCAGACCGTTTCCAGGTTCGAGAAGGTTCAGACAGAGGGCTCGGGTGTTACCACCTTCGACGTTGTGGTCCGGCTCGATCCCAAAGCGGTAAGAGATGTAAGCTCCCTGAAGGACATCGTCCTGCCCGGGAAAGCGGGGCCGGTGAAACTCCGGGACATCGCGACGATCGTCGAAGGCGAGGGCCCTGTAGTGATCAGCAGGAGCGACCAGAAACTCAGCGCCCGACTAACCGGCCAATTCGCCGGCAGGAGCCTTGGGGCCGTCACCGCCGATCTCGTGGACCTCATATCCGAAACGGACATCCCGGAAGGCTACTCAATTTCCATCGGGGGTATGTCCCAGATAATGGAGGAGGGATTCTCGGGATTGAGGTTTGCGTTGTACCTTGCCGTAGTGCTTGTTTACATGATTATGGCAGCTTCCTTCGAATCGCTGGGAATCCCCTTCATCATATTCTTCACGATGCCGCTGGCGGCGGTGGGAGTACTGGCTGCCCTATACCTGTCCGGCTACGCCTTCGGCATCACCGCCTTCATCGGGGTGATCGTGCTGGCCGGGATCGTGGTCAACAACGGAATCGTGCTGGTGGACTTCATGAGTCAAAGACGCGCGGCCGGAATTCCTCCACGGGAGGCCGTTCTCGAGGGTGCTTCCAGAAGGGTTAGGCCGGTGCTCATGACCAGCCTCACTACCATCCTGGGCCTCGTTCCCATGGCGCTCGGTCTCGGTCAGGGCGGCGAGCTGGGTGCTCCCATGGCCCTGGTTACCATGGTCGGTCTCGCTTCATCCACCCTGTTCACGCTGTTCGTGATCCCGGTGCTGTATAGCGTGTTCACCGGGCTCAAAGCCGGCAGGGGCAAGCGTGCCTTGCCGGACACATCTTCTAGGCAGAAACCTGCGCCTGACTTGAGTCCCGAGAGAACAGCCGGGTGTTGACTTCGCGGGCGTTTCCTTGAGAGACTTGTCGGGATGGCGAATGTTGGAGGCAAGCTAGATGATGGGTCGGTTAACTAAGGCGGGAACCATCTCCGGCGATCCAGGAGGTCATTTTCCAGAGTCTCGGACCGAGCCTCGGCATGAAACGAGGAATCCCGCGGCGGACGGTCGCCCGCTAACCGCCGGAGAACGGGCGATTCTCGCCGGGCTCAATCCTGCGCAAGTCGAAGCTGTTACCCACGAGAAAGGACCTCTTCTCATCCTGGCGGGAGCCGGCTCGGGCAAGACTACGGTGCTCATACGCAGGGTCGCCTGGCTTTTGAACCGGGGCGTGGACCCTTCAAACATACTGGCCATCACCTTCACCAACAAAGCTGCGGACGAGCTTAAAGGGAGGCTTGTAGAACTCCTCGGGGATGCGGTCCACGGTATTTGGGCTATGACCTTTCACAGCGCGTGTGTGCGAATTCTCAGGGCGAGCCTGGCGCAGATAGCTTCAGAAGCTGGTGGGCAGGCGGGTTGTTCCTCGCCCGCGAGCTCTGCCGGCGGGACGGTGACTGTCGGTGTATCGCCGAAGTTCGCCATAGCTGACGCCTCGGACCAGCTCGCCCTCGTCAGGAAGATCCTGAAGGACCTTGACCTTTCCGAAAGGCAGTATCCTCCCAGGTCTTTTCTAAACGCGATATCCAGGGCCAAGGATGAGCTTATCGGGCCCGAAAAATTTGCCCGGCAGGCTGTAGGCTTCTACGAATCGAAGGTCGCGGAGGTTTACAAAGCTTATCAACGAAAGCTCATCGAACTCGATTTGATGGACTTCGATGATCTCATCTTTAACACGGTGAAACTCTTTAAAGAGAACCCGGCAATCCTCCGGCGTTACCAGGAAAGATTTCAACATATCCTCGTAGACGAGTACCAGGACACGAACCACGCCCAGTACGTGCTCGTGAAACTCCTGGCGGGACTTCACCGTAACCTGGCCGTCGTCGGCGACGACGACCAGAGCATTTATACGTTCAGAGGCGCGGACATCAGAAACATCCTGGAGTTCGAAAAGGATTATCCCGACGCCCATGTGGTGCGGCTGGAGCAGAACTACCGCTCAACCCAGGTTATCCTGGATGCAGCTTACCACGTTATATCCAAGAACTACTATCGCAAAGAAAAGAGGCTTTGGACCTCTAAGAAAGGCGGTCTTCCCATAACGGTTTATGCGGCGGAAAACCCGACCGACGAAGCTCAATATGTAGCTTCGGAGTTACTGGCTTTAGCTAAAAAGGGAGTCCCCCTGGGTTCGGCGGTCATCCTTTACAGGACCCATGCCCAGTCCCGGCCATTCGAAGAGGTTTTTGTCCGGGAGGGGATTCCCTACGCAGTGGTGGGCAGCCTCCGGTTCTACGATAGAAAAGAAATAAAGGACGCCCTCTCATACCTGAGGCTCGTCGTGTATCCCAGGGACTACCTTTCTCTAGAAAGAGTCATAAACGAGCCTCCGAGGGGACTCGGCCGGTCCAGCGTGGAGAGAATCTCGCGGTATTCCGGGGAAACCGGCAAAGACCTCGTACAAACGCTCCTCGAAGCTCATCTGGTGCCGGGGCTGAAGAAGGCGCAGATCGACCAAGCACAGGCGCTTGGGCGGATCCTGAGGGATCTTGGCGCAAGAGGGGAAGAGGCGCCGCCCGATGAAATCCTCCGGGAGGTCCTGGAAGCCAGCGGGTACAGGGGGTATCTCGAGCGAGAGGGAACGCCGGAGGCGCTGGAGCGTCTTGAGAACCTGGACGAACTCCTGGCAGCGGCCAGGGCGTTTCGAGCTCAGGGCGGCACGCTGGGCGCGTTCCTCGACCAGCTGGCCCTCGTATCTGACCAGGACACTTATAGGCAGCGGGCTGACGCGTGTGTGATGATGACTCTTCACGCGGCGAAGGGTCTTGAGTTTCCGGTGGTATTCATGGTGGGTATGGAAGAAGGGTCCCTTCCCCACATGAGGTCTCTGGGTGATCAGAAACAATTAGAAGAAGAAAGACGTTTGTGCTATGTGGGGATGACGAGAGCGAAGGAGAAGCTGTATCTGACCTTCTCCATGACTAAATGGGGTTCTCTTGGCGGTCAATCCTGCGAGGTTTCCCGTTTTCTCAGGGATGTTCCGGAAAAGCTTCTGGATGTTCGAGGAGGCGGCGAATATGCCTGAAAACGCGGCTATCGAAGAAGTTCGCAGGCGGGTAGAGACGCTCCGGAAGGAGATCAGAGAGCACCAGTACAGGTACTACGTTCTGGATTCCCCCACCATTCCCGACGAGGAGTTCGACCGTCTGTGGAACGAGCTCGTGCGCCTTGAAGAACAGTACCCGGAACTCGTGACGCCCGATTCCCCCACTCAAAGGGTGGGAGGGGAGGTAGCTTCGGCCTTCCGGGCGGTGCCTCACACCAGGCCCGTATTGAGTCTCTCCAACGCTTTCGATGAGGGCGACGTCAGGGCATTTCACCGGCGGCTTCTATCCGTCACGGGGGCGAAAGAACAGGACGTCCGTTACGTCGTCGAGCCCAAGATCGACGGCCTTACGGTGGTGCTGCGTTACGAAAAGGGTAAGCTTTCCCTCGGGCTTACCAGGGGAGATGGTATCCAGGGAGAGGACGTCACCGCCAACGTCCGCACCGTCCGTTCAATTCCCCTGGTCCTGAGAAGCGAGGCCGGAATGCTCCCAGACTTCCTGGAGGTCAGGGGGGAAGTGTACCTGTCCAAGCACGATTTTGCCGAGCTCAACAGGCGGAAAGAAGAAGCGGGGGAAGCTACCTTCGCCAATCCGCGGAACGCCGCTGCGGGTTCTCTCAGGCAGCTGGACCCGCGGGTGACCGCCGGGAGGCCTCTCAGAGCGCTCTTTTACGAGATACGTGCGTATGAACCCGGACCGCCTTTCCGGACCCAGGAGGAGATGCTGAGTCTCCTGCAGTCGTTGGGATTCCCCATCCCCCCTTATGAGGTGTGCATGTCACTATCGGAGCTTCTTACGGCAATAGGGGACTGGCGCGAAAAGAGACATGCTCTTCCCTACGATACCGATGGAATCGTTATCAAAGTAGATGACCTCGAACTCGAGGCCAGGGCGGGAGCTACCAGTCACAGTCCCAGGGCTGAGCTGGCCTTTAAGTTCCCTGCGGAACAGGTCCAGACCAGGGTCCTGGATATCGTAGTCCAGGTGGGCAGGACCGGAGCTCTCACCCCGGTGGCGATCCTCGAGCCCGTTCGGGTCGCGGGGTCAACGGTTTCCCGGGCCACGCTTCACAACGAAGACATGGTGAAAGAGAAGGATGTGCGCGTGGGCGACTGGGTCATCCTTCAAAAGGCCGGTGACGTAATCCCCGAGATAGTCGCCGTCCTCAAGGACAAGAGGACCGGTGCGGAGAAGGAATTTTCCATGCCCGATAAGTGTCCCGTTTGCGGCGCGGACGCCGTGAGGCTTCCCGGAGAAGCTGTGACCAGATGCACGGGGATGGCGTGTCCGGCGCAGATCCGGGAGAGTCTTATACATTTCGCGTCCAGGGATGGGATGGACATAACCGGACTGGGTCCGTCCACCGTGGATTCGCTGGTCGAAGCCGGTATGGTTGGGGATGCGGGCGACCTGTACTTCCTCAAAAAAGAGGACCTCTTGAAACTGCCCCGGATGGGAGAGAAGTCGGCGGAAAACTTGCTTAGAGCTGTCGAGAACTCCAAGTCGCGACCGCTTTCCAGGCTCATCTTTGCTCTCGGTATAAGACATGTGGGCGACAGGGGGGCCGACGTCCTGGCTGAGCACTTCAAGAGCATAGACAAGCTCATGAAGGCGACGGAAGAGGACCTCTTAGCTGTTCCCGATATAGGGCCCGAGACGGCCAGGGCCATAGCTACCGCATTTAAACAGGAATCCATGAAAGTTTTGATAGAAAAGCTCAAGAAGGCCGGGGTAAGAGCAGCTACCGCGGTGGAAGCTGCGGAGGGACCCGCGGGACCGGGGCCTTTGGCAGGAAAGACTTACGTGATAACCGGGACGCTCTCGTCGATGACCCGCCGCGAAGCGGAGGAACTCCTCAAATCGCTGGGAGCTAAAGTAGGCCAGGATGTCTCCAAGAACACGGATGCGCTTATTGTGGGCGACCAGCCGGGCTCGAAACTGGACAGGGCGAGAGCGCTTGGGGTGAGGACCATAACCGAAGAGGAGTTCCTCGAACTCGTTGGAAGAAAACCCCTGTTATGAAAGCCTTGCTCGTGACCTTACCGGCAGGAGCGGAAGTTCCGGCGGGTCTGGACGGAGGTCTGCACGATCAAAACGGGACCTTTAACCGCATGAAGGGTGCAGGGCGCCAAAAAGCCGGTTGCCAAATGCGCCGCGGAACAACAAAACGGCAATTTCGCCGGAGCGAGGGCACGGTGAAGCGGAAGATTACAGGGAGGCGGTACGAGTGCCTTTGAAGGCAGGCGCTGGTAGCGGGGGCAAACATACGCCCAAGATCGACGTTAAGCACGTCGCCCGCCTTGCGATGCTGAAACTCGAGGACGGCGAGGCCGAAAAGATGCAAAGGGAACTTCAATCCATCCTCGAGCACATGGAGGAACTTTTCAGTCTAGACGTGAAGGGCGTTGAGCCGTCTTTCGGATCCTTTGACGGGGCGGAACTGAGACTTTTCCCCGACGAGGTTCGTGCTGGTCTTTGCAGGAATGAATTCCTTCGGGGAGTTCCGGCTGTAAGGGATAGTTACGTTATGGTGCCCAGGACCGGTCAGGAACAGGGGTCCCCTCGAAAAAATAACGAGATCGAAGGGGAGTGGCGGGCAAGAGATGGGAGATAATGCCTTGTGGAATATGAAAGCTTCGGCCCTTCTCGAATTGATGACCGCCGGCGAAGTGTCGGCGACAGAAGTGGTTGAGGCATTTCTCGACCGCATCTCCGAGGTGGAACCCAAGGTCGGCGCGTTCCTCGAAGTAATGAGAGAGGAAGGGCTCGCCCAAGCTCGACGCATAGACAAACTGCGGCAATCAGGGGAATATCCCGGACTGCTAGGGGGCCTTCCCGTTGCCGTAAAAGACAACATTTGCGTGGCGGGCGCCCGGTGTACGTCTGGGTCCAGGATGCTCGCCAACTGGATTGCCCCCTACGACGCTACCGTGGTCAGAGCCCTTAAAGAGCAGGGCGCGGTCATCATCGGCAAGACTAACATGGACGAATTCGCAATGGGCTCCTCCACGGAAAACTCTGCCCTGGGCCTGACACGCAACCCGTGGGACCCGAGAAGGGTGCCCGGCGGCTCCAGCGGAGGGTCGGCCGCCGCCGTCGCCGCAGGCGAGGTGCCTCTGGCCCTCGGGTCTGACACAGGCGGTTCCGTGAGGCAACCCGCGGCTTTCACGGGCGTTACCGGCCTCAAACCTACTTATGGTCGCGTATCCCGATACGGCCTGGTGGCTTTCGCGTCGTCTCTGGACCAAATAGGCCCGATCGCGGCCGATGTGAAAGACGTGTGCCTCTTGATGGACGTGATCTCGGGCTTTGACGAACGGGACTCGACCTCGGAGGACCGCCCGGTGCCCTCTTATAGTCGGGTTCTGTCGAAAAGCGCCAGAGGGCTCAAAGCGGGGGTACCTAAAGAATGCCTGACGCAAGGTGTGTCTCGGGGGGTAAGAGAGTGTTTCGAACGCGCCCTTGAGATCCTGGAGGACCTGGGTATCGGGATCAAAGAAACTTCCCTTCCCATGATCCGCTATGCCCTGGACTGTTACTACATAATCGCCCCCGCCGAAGCTTCCTCCAATCTCTCGAGATTCGACGGCGTCCGGTACGGACTGAGGGCGGAAGCGAAAAGTCTCGAGGAAATGTACATGCGGACCAGACGGAACTTTGGACCGGAGGTCAGGCGCAGAATTATGCTGGGAACGTTCGCCCTGAGCGCGGGGTACTACGACGCCTATTACTTGAGGGCTGCCAAAGTTCGGACACTCATCCGCCGGGATTTTAAGAGGGCCTTTGAAGAGTTTGACATTCTCCTTTCCCCCACGACACCGACCACCGCTTTCCTTCTCGGTGAGCGGACCCAGGACCCCCTGTCGATGTATATGGCGGATGTCCTGACGGTTCCCGCGAACCTGGCGGGACTCCCCGCCCTTTCCGTTCCGTGCGGGTTCGAGGACGTTCCGTCTGGTGGAAACGGTGAAAAGGAGACGTTGAGGCGTTTGCCGGTAGGGCTTCAAATCACCGGGAGGCCTTTCGACGAGGAAACCGTCCTCTGCGCCGGGTATGCCTTTTACCAGGCGGTCGCCGCCGCGGTGGAGGCGGAGCTCACCTGCATGAGAAAGGGCCTCGGCCAAGTGGGATGATGCGAGGGGTAAAGTTCCAGCATCTCCTGGCGGTTACCCCCGGAGTGAGGCTGGTCTGGAGGAGGTGAGGTATCGTGCCGGAAAGCGCTCTTAACGAAGGGCGTGCGATTCCGGAGGACTTGGAAATGGTCGTGGGTCTCGAAGTTCATGTCGAGCTTTTGACCAAATCCAAGATGTTTTGCCGGTGTTCGACCAGGTTCGGTGATCCCCCCAACAGCAACGTGTGCCCTGTATGCCTGGGTCTTCCCGGGTCCCTTCCCGTGGTGAACCGGGAGGCGGTCCGGCTTGCCGTCATCGCGGCTCTTGCCCTGAATTGCCGCGTGAATCCACGCTCGAGGTTTGCCCGGAAGAACTACTTCTATCCCGACCTGCCAAAAGGGTACCAGATATCTCAGTATGAGGAGCCCTTGGCAGTGGGCGGCTACGTCATGATTCCCGGCCCTCCTCCAAAGAAAATCCGCATCAGGCGGCTGCATTTGGAAGAAGATGCCGGAAAATCGATGCACGCCGGGGAAGATATTACCCGGGCAGCTTACTCGCTCCTGGATTTCAACAGGTGCGGGGTACCCCTTATAGAGATAGTTTCGGAGCCGGATATTTGCTCTCCGGAGGAGGCCAGGCAGTACCTGGAGGAGCTCAGGCGCATCTTGGAGTTTACGGGAGTGTCCGATGTGAAAATGGAGGAGGGGTCCATGAGGGTGGACTCCAACGTCTCTCTTCGTCGATTAGGGCAGGAGCGGCTGGGAGCTTTGGTTGAGCTTAAGAACCTGAACTCGTTCCGAGCAGTGGTTCGAGCCCTCACTTACGAGAAGGACAGGCAATCGCGGATTTTAGCTGCAGGAGGCACGGTGCTTAGGGAAACGAGGGGCTGGGACGAATCTTTAGAGATAACGGTACCTCTGAGGCTGAAGGAAACGTCTGAGGATTACCGCTATTTTCCCGATCCAGACCTGCATCCTCTGGTCCTGAGCGAGGAATGGCTGGAAAAGGTCAGAAGAGAAATGCCGCCCCTGCCTGAGGAAAAGAGGGGATACTATGTGAACGTCCTCGGTATACCAGCTTACGATGCCGGGATTCTGACCTCTTCCAGAAAGCTTTCGGAGTTCTTTGATGAATGCGTGTCCAGAGGCGCAGATCCTAAGGTAGCCTCCAACTGGATTTTGTCGGAGCTTTTGGGTTACATGAATTCCCGCGGGCTCGGACTGGATGCTATACCTACCAGTCCGGAGTTCCTGGTCAAGCTCATACGGCTCATCGACAAAGGCGTAATAAGCGGCAGGATCGCCAAGGACATCCTGGCCAAGATGTGCGAAACCGGCCGCGACCCCGAGGAAATCGTCCGCGAAGAAGGGCTTCAACAGGTCACGGACGAAGCTTTTCTCGTGCGTGTGATCGACGAGGTTATTGCCGAGAACCCGTCTGCAGTCGAGGGGATCAAGAAAGGGAGAAGCAAGGCGATAGCGTTTCTCGTGGGACAGGTCATGAAGAAAACAGGTGGTAGAGCTAACCCCGAACTGGTTAACATAATCATAAAGTCTAAACTAGAATAGATTCGGGATGCATAATGATGGAAAGGGGTCATCGCCGTGTCTGTCATGCCTGAGGGGTACAGAGAGTTCCTGAAGGAGCTAGCTTATACCCTCAAGGACTCTAAGGTTTTATGGAACGAGCCGATGTCCCGGCATACGTCGTTTCAGATCGGGGGACCGGCTGATTTCCTCGTCATCCCCCGCACTGTCGAGGATGCCGGCCGCGTTTTTGTGGAGTGCAGGCGGAACGGCGTGCCCTGCTGTGTAATCGGCAACGGTACAAACTTGCTCGTGCGGGACGGCGGAATCCGTGGCGCGGTTCTGAAACTCTCGCCTGACTTGGACGGGATAGTACCCAAGGGGGAAACCCTGCTCGAGGTCGGTGCAGGGACTCTCCTATCGGAGCTCCTTGACACCGCTTGTGAACTCGAGCTTTCGGGCCTAGAGTTTGCCGTAGGCATTCCCGGCAGCGTCGGTGGCGCAGTAGCTATGAACGCCGGTGCCTACGATGGAGAGGTCGCTTCCCTGGTCTCACGGGTTAAGGTTCTCGACCAGGAAGGGCGGGTTTTCTGGCTCGACCGGGATGAGCTCTCATTTTCATACAGAGAATCCATCTTTCAGCACAGGAGTGACTTGCTGGTGCTCGGCGCCGAGCTCCGAATGGTAAAGGGGAAGAAAGAGAGCATCCGACATCAAATGGAAGAGTACGCCCGGCGGCGTCAAGAAAAGCAGCCGCTTGACTTGCCCTCGGCCGGGAGTGCGTTCCGCAGACCCCCCGGCGGATACGTGGGTCCTCTGGTTGAGAGAGCCGGTTTAAAAGGATTTTCGGTTGGTGGAGCTCGAGTGTCCCCCAAGCATGCCGGTTTCATCGTCAACACTGGTGGTGCTTCAGCCAGGGATGTGCTGGAACTCATGGACGTGATAGTGAGCAGAGTATACGAGACGTCCGGGATAGTCCTCCAACCTGAGATAGTGGTTCTGGGGGAAGACGAGCTGCCCCGGTAGCTTCGAAGTCCGGCGGGGAATTTCGCCGGGAGGTCTTGCTATAAGCCTTTGCCGTACTGTCGTCAGGCTGTTCTGGGAGGAGAGCGGATCACCGACGAAGAGATTGTGCGAGTATATCCCCGATCCCGTAGAGCGTAAGAACGCCGTTACGAGCCTCGTCGACGGTTCGCTCTACTCGGTTATGGCAGGTCTCACGACGCCCTTTTGGGGAGCTTTCGCCGTAAAGCTCGGCGCTTCCGACTACCTCCTGGGTCTTTTGACTTCGCTTCCGGCTCTTGCGGGGCTCTTGGCGCAAATCCCCTCGGCTCTGCTGATAGACAAATTCGAGAACCGCCTGAAGCCGACGCTGGTCGCATCCATCATCCACCGGACGTTCTTCGTCGCCTTCGCCTTGCTCCCTCTCGTGCCCGGGCCGGCTGAGAAGAAAAGCTGGGTCTTCGTCCTGGCGTTTGCTCTCATGAACGTGCCGGGTACCATGGCGGGAATAGCTTGGACAGCTATGATGGGAGAAATGTTCACGGCGGAGCTCAGGAGTAGAATCTTTGGAGAAAGGAACATGGTGTGCACTCTGGTTTCGCTGGTGTCCACCATGGTAGCCGGAGTTTTCCTCGACCTTGTGGCGTGGCCCGTGAACTATGCCGTGCTGTACCTGGTATCCTACGGTTTTCTCCTCGGCTCCTGGGCGTACTTAAGAAAACTCGAGGAAAGGCCGCTGGATCCCGGCGAGAGGAAAGGAGCGCCTAGCGGCTTGCGCGCGATCAGAGAAACTCTCCGGGACTTGAGGTTCGTGCGGTTTATTCTGGCGGTGTTCGTTATACACCTGGGATTTCACTTTCCTGCGGCGCTGTGGACCATCCTGTGGGTCAAAATCATGGGCCTATCCAACACCTGGCTCGGGATGTTCTCCATCGGGGCCGGCGTCGCTTCCTTCTTAGCCTACAAAAAGTGGGGATACTGGAGCGAGAAATGGGGTAATCCTAAGGTGCTCGTCCTCACCGCCGGAGCTCACATCCTGTTTCCCCTGGTCTACGCTCACTGGCGTTCTCCCTATGTCTACCTCGGTCTAAACGTGCTCGCGGGTTTCTTCGGAGCGGGGTTTGCCCTTTCGCTGTTCAACGGTTTGCTCGACGTTTCGCCCGGGGCCACCAGGTCGTACTACGTGTCCCTCTTCAACGTCGTGGTGGGACTTTCCGGTTTCGTTTGGCCTGTGGCGGGAGTATGGTTTTGCGAGTCGTTCGGCCTCACCCCGGCCCTGGACCTGAGTTTCGCCGTCCGGGTGATTACAACGGTAGCTGCCGCCGGCCTTCTGGGGCTCGTGCCATTGGGCCGGCAGGGCCAGGAGGCCTGCATGCCACGCCACCGGTCCAGGCTCCCTTGTGCTCTGTGATCGCTAACCGCTGCAAAAGGGGGCTAATCTGCAGCATTAGCCCCTCTGTATTCGGGCCTTTCAAGGTATGTCTTTCGCTTCGAACACCTTGCTTGCCCGCCACGTGAGAAGAACGTCTATACCGAAAGCCAGAGCGACGAGGGAAGGCAGAATGGACCGGAGATCGGGTGTGCCTCCGAACAATGCCGTAATAGACGCAGATAGCTTCGTTCTGATGGGTTGAGGGAGTACCAGGGGTATCAGAAACAACAGGGGCAGCATCGTGGTGATGGACTGCGCCCGCTTGTACCCGTAAGCGAAGAAAAGGAGCAGAAACACTCCTTGAATTACGAACACGGCGATCCACGGGAGGGTCAGCGCTGCGCCAAAAGGGAGCGAGGGGTCCGGTCTCAGCCAACCGAGATAACTGGCGAGACGGCCGAGGACGAAAAGGTATGCCCCGGAAGCCAGGGTTACCACGGTGGCGCTGGCGAATTTGCTCCACACGATGGTCGAGGCGGAAATCGGAAGGCTCCTGCAAAAGGCTAGTCCCTTGTTGAGTTCTTCAGTGTAGCAGCTCATCAGAGCGTAGGAATAGGGTATCATCATACTCCAAGCGACGACAAAGGCCATGCCCGATTCCAAGCGGGAAAAAGCCAGGATGGCTATCCCCGCGAATGCCGCCAACTGCATGAGGGTTTTGGAGTTTAACAAGATATCCTTTCTAATCAGTTCCACCATGTTGAAAACCTCCTCAAAAAGAGCTCAAAGGAGCTGAACAGCGGTCACCTGCGCTCAGGCTCAAGCCGGACCGTTCCTTTTCGGCGACGACGAGCATGATGTCCTCAAGACCTAGACTCTGAACTTCGATGCCATCTGACCGCTGAATCTCCGGGAAGTCCCTTATGAGATCCACAAATCTGTTCACCACCACCGTAACCGGAGCTTTCTGGAGAGAAGCAGTTGCGTGCCCCGTACGTGTGCTTTCCGGGGTTCCCTTAGTATGAAATGCGTAGGGCTTCAGCCTGGGCGCCAGCTCCGCAGGAAGAGTTATCCGCTTCCAGTTTGAAAGGATGTCGTCTTTTTCTCTGGAGAACAAAAGAGTCCCCTGGTGGATCAACCCGATGTAGTCGGCCACGCGTTCGAGATCCTCGACGATGTGACTGGAAAAGAACACCGAGCGGTTTTCGTCCTGGATGACATCTAACAGTTCCTGGACTACTTCGTGACGGGCGACCGGGTCGAGACCCGACATGGGCTCATCCAAGATAAGAAGCCTGGGCTTGTGGGCCAGCGCCAGGCTCAAAGCGAATTTCACCCGCGTGCCTTTAGAGAGGCTTTTGACTTTTTTGTCCGGGGAAATCCCGTACTTGCGGCAAAGTCCCTTGAAAAGCCCTTCGTCCCAGTGAAGATAGAAACGGGCGACGAATCTCGCCATCTGAGACACCGTAAATTCGTCGTAAAAAGGTTGTTCTTCCCCGACGTACCCGACCATCTGTTTGACCTTCCTCTCGTCCCGCAAAGCGTCTATTCCGAATACCTTAATAGATCCGCTGTCGGGGTGAACGAGGTTCATAATGCACTTGATGGTCGTGCTTTTCCCCGCTCCATTCTGGCCGATGAATCCCATGATATAGCCGTGGGGCAACGAAAAGGACACGTCTTTGAGGACGAAATCGCCGTAGTCCTTCGTGAGTCCCCGGACTTCGAGGGCAAGCATTCCATCCTGCACAGGTCTATACCTCCTCTTCTGTCAACAACGATTCCACAAGACGCAGGATCTCTTCTGGTGACAGCCCGAGCCGCTTCGCCTCTCGGACGGCTCTGCTCAGAGCTTCCCTGGCGGCTCCGAGGGCGAGAGACCTGCGGCCTTCCTCGTCCCACTCAGCGACGAAAGTCCCGAGCCCCGGTCTGGTGGTGATGAGACCCACCGCTTCGAGCTCCTGATAGGCTCGCTTCACCGTAATTACGCTGGTGAAGAGCTCCTGGGCAAGCTGCCTGATGGACGGCAGAGCCTCGCCGGGCGAAAGCTCACCGGTCAAGATGAGTTGCCTTACCTGCTCAAATATCTGCAGGTAGTAGGGCGTCGGGTTCTTGTTGGAGAGGTGAAGTCTCATTTAACCAGCCGTCACGCCTGGGTTGACCAGACAGACCAGGGCCGTCACCTCCATGGTGTGTATATCGAACATACACAGTATACTACCGTCTAGTTGGCTACACAAGTGCCCCGTGGGATGTGCCGGTTACTAACCCTGGCATGACCTTCAGAGCTTAGTGATGCAAGAACACGGTGGAACAACTCGTGACTCGAGAAAGCGGAGGCGGTCTGCAGATGAGACTTGAACTCTTCGCATCGGCGCAATAGTATAGGTAAGGCTTTCGAAGGGAGTGATCGTTCCTGTGATGGGGAGAAAGGACGAACCTCCGCAAGGCGGATAGGTGTTGCGGACCTCCTGGCCCTCGGGCTCGTTGCCGCGCTGGGCTGGGTAGTAGCATCTTCTCACCGGGGAATCGAAAGCATTGCTTCAAGCCTTCCTCCAGGGGCTATAACCCTAAGCATAGCAAGTCTTCCGTACTACGTTTTCCGATCCATACTCAGGATGATATTGGCGTTCGGCCTTTCCGTGATCTTCACCCTGATTTACGGGTACGTTGCCGGTCACTATCGCGTGGCCGAGATGGTCCTGATCCCGATTCTCGACATCCTGCAGTCCGTCCCTGTGTTGGGGTTCCTTTCAGTAAGCGTAGCATCTTTTGTTAACTTGTTCCCCGGCTCCAACCTGGGTTTTGAACTCGCATCGGTGTTCGCCATCTTCACGAGTCAGGCGTGGAACATGACGTTCGGTTTCTATCAGTCCCTGAGTGCCGTGCCGAAGGATCTGAAAGAGGCAGCGGCGGTGTTCGGATTGGGCCGGTGGCGCACCTTTACCAAGCTGGAACTCCCCTATTCCATGATCGGGCTCGTCTGGAACGGCATGATGTCTTTCGGTGGAGGATGGTTTTTCCTTGCCGCGAGCGAAGCTATAACCGTTTTAGGAAAGGACGTGAGACTTCCCGGGATAGGCTCGTACATGGCGACGGCTATCGAGGAGTCCAACGTAGCCGCCCTGATGTCATCCCTCGTTACAATGGCTATCATCATCGTGTTGAGCGACCAGCTGATATGGCGCCCGCTGGTGGCGTGGTCTGATAAGTTCAAGTTAGAGCTGGCGGGAGGGGTTGACGAAAGCGAATCGCTCGTGCTCGACCTCTTTAAAAGGTCCTTCGTTCTTGACAATCTCGGTCGCCTTACGCAACCGGTGGTAAGGGGAGTCTCCTGGTTAGCCGGTAATGCGACGGTGTTCATTACGAGATCCCTTCGGGAGATGGGGCCTTCCCGGCAAAGGTTCGTCCGGTGGCTCTGGAATGCTACCGTAGTTCTGGCCAAAGGCTTCCTCGCGCTCTTCCTCGCTTACGGACTGTATTCCGGGGTTCAGGGGCTGGTGTTCCTTTTGAGGACGGCCCACCTCAAACTGGTTGTGGACGCCTTTTACCTGGGATTCCTAACGTTTCTCAGGGTCATGGCGTCTGTTTTCCTAGGTATGTTGTGGACGGTGCCCGTGGGAGTAAAAATCGGGACGAATCCAAGGTTGCGAAAGGTGGCGCAGCCAATTGTCCAGATCGCCGCTTCATTCCCTGCAAACATGCTGTTTCCTTTCGTAACCATGCTTTACGTCAGGTACAAGGTAAACTTCGAACTCGGGGCCGTCCCCCTAATGATGCTGGGAACACAGTGGTATCTCCTGTTCAACGTAATCGGAGGGACTATGTCCATCCCCCGGGACCTGGACGAGGCTGCCAGGGTGTACCGGTTGAGGGGTTTTGCACGATGGAAGTACTTCATACTGCCTGCGATTTTCCCGTCGGTCGTCACCGGGGCGGTGACAGCTGCAGGGGGCGCGTGGAACGCGAGCATAGTTGCGGAAGTTACTTCGTGGGGTGCCACGCGACTCGAAGCTACAGGGCTTGGTGCCTTTATCGCCGAGTCCACCTCGAAAGGGGACTGGACGGCTATCGTCACCGGCATAGCCGTGATGTCGATCATAGTTGTGGTCGTGAACAGGTTCTTCTGGCGAAAACTCTATGAGAAGGCGGAGGAAATGAAAGCGGCGTTCTAAGAGTCCCGGCGCCAGCTGCGTTAAGAATTCAGGTCGCGGGCGGAGTTACCCGGCGACGAACCGACCCGGATCCAAACGCAGCTCGATCCGGCGATGACCGCCAGGGGATACTGCGCCGGATGACGCGGGAGTAGAAGCCGGAGAAAGGAGGAGATGGCTTGAACGGGCCGCTAATCGAGCTAAGACACGTGGAGAAGAAGTTCGGGCATGGAACGTCCGAACTCAAAGTGCTTGAAGACATAAACCTGGTGGTAAACAGGGATGAAATCGTCGCGGTCCTGGGTCCGTCGGGCTCGGGCAAGTCTACGCTCCTGAGGATCATGGCCGGGCTAATCGAGCCATCGGCGGGAGAAGTGCTTTGCATGGGAAAGCTTCTCAAGGGGCCGAACCCCAAAGTCGCCATGGTATTCCAGACTTTTGCGATTTTCCCCTGGCTCACCGTATTGGAGAACGTGGAACTCGGTCTCCTCAGGTCCAGCCTGGACGAAGAGGAGCGGCGGCAAAGAGCGCTCGAGATGATAGATATGATAGGCTTGGACGGATTCGAAAGCGCCTATCCAAAGGAGATTTCCGGGGGGATGAGGCAGAGGGTCGGTTTTGCCAGAGCCCTTGCGGTTAACCCCGAGATCCTTCTGATGGACGAAGCTTTCTCCGGGCTCGACGTGCTTACTGCCGAAAACTTGAGACGCGACCTCCTTGATCTTTGGGAGGAGCACCGCATTCCCACCAAGGCCATCGTCGTGGTCACGCATAACATAGAGGAGGCTGCCTTCCTCGCTTCCCGAATCGTCCTCCTGTCGCGGGACCCGGGCCGGGTGATAGCGGAGATTCCCAACACTGTCTCGGGCATGGACCGGCAAGATCCGCGGTTTCTCTCGATGGTTGACTCCATCTATTCCATCCTTACGAGAAAGGAGATGAAACCCAAGATCGCCGCAGTCGAACGGCGGGAGATTCCGATGGCGCCGGTCGGAGCCATGACAGGGTTCATCGAGCTCCTCCGGGACCTGGGCTCCAAAGCGGACCTTCCCGAGGTCGCCCACGACCTCCTGCTCGAATACGACGATCTCCTTCCGCTGGTAGAAGCTGCGGAGATGCTGGGTTTTGCCAGGGTAGAGGGCGGAGACGTCGAGCTCACCGAAGTCGGAGAGAGATTCGCCGACGCCGGCGTCCTCGAACGAAAAGAGATCTTCCGGGCACAGGCGCTTTCGGCCGTTCCCGAACTCAAGCGGATGATAAGAGTGCTCGAGTCCAAGCGCAATCGCAGGATGCCCAAGGACTTTTTCGTGGAGATCCTGGAGAAACACCTCACCCCCGCAGAAGCTTTGCATAGGGTGGAAACCCTAATCGATTGGGGGAGGTACGCGGAGATTCTCTACTATGACGAGGACACGGGACAGGTGTTCTTGGAAGATGCCACGAATTCCGATGGAGACGTTACCCGGTTCAATCGAAATAGCTAATCTTAGATTGCAGGCAGTTGTCTTCGAGATTGTTTTGCTTCCGGGCTTGATTTGATCAGATCTCGAGCCGACTCAAACTCTAAGAGCGTGATCGTTATCCGCACGTCTCAACCTTCCCAAATGGCTCAGCCATTACTGCAGCAATGGCTGAGCCAACTGACTTTTCGAGTATTTACACCACCTTTGTCTCTTCATTATAATACTTGTGGGCACAAGCATTAGCCAAAGAATTGGAATAGTTTTAAGAGCCAATTTTTTCCCGCAGATATCCAGGAGAAATTGGGGGATGCGCTATGCGCCAAAAAGCTGTATTCGTCTTGGTCAGAACTGCCGTGCTGGCTGCGTTAGCTCTTGCGTTCCAATCGCTTGGACTTCACCAGTACATCACGGGGCCTGTGATCAACGCCATTCTGTACGTGGCGGCCCTTTTCATTTCCCCATGGAGCGGCGTAGCTGTCGGCATCATCACCCCTTGGGCCGCTTTTCTCGTCGGCATTATGAAGTTTGCGCCTGTCATCCCCGTGATCATCGCGGGCAACGTCTCACTGGCGCTGATATCCGGATACGTTGGGCGGTACCAAAAACATCTGGGATTGGGTCTTGCCGCCGTAGTCAAGTTCCTCGTTATGACGGGGGGCATTAAATACCTGATTATGACGGGTACGAAGGTACCCGCTCCCGTGTACGCAGCCATGACCCTGACCCAACTTTTCACCGCCCTCATCGGTGCGGTGGTAGCTCTAGCTGTTCTCGAAGGTCTCAAGACCTTCGACGCCAAGAGAAGACATGAGTCCACCTGATTTGAAGAAGGCCATACACGGCTTTTCGGTGAACCGGGGCGAGTTCGGAGCGGCCTCACGAGGTGTTGCAGCTCTTAAAAGCGTCCTGGCTAACATCGGATTTCCCTCACAAGCTACCAGACGCGCGCTGGTAGCTTGTTACGAGCTCGCGATGAATATAGTCATCCACGCGAACTCGGGAGAGGTAACCGCCGTCATCGATAACGGGCGGCTCGAAGTGATAGCTCGGGACGTGGGCCCGGGCATACCCGACATTGAACTGGCCATGCAGGATGGTTACTCCACAGCGCCCGCGGAAATCAGGGACTTGGGGTTCGGCGCGGGTATGGGGCTCCCCAACACGAAACGGGTTTCCGATGAGCTCGAGGTAGATACCAGGGTTGGATACGGGACTACGGTCAGGGCTCTCATCGTCCCCAAGGAACGGGACCTCGTCGGGCCGCCTTATTTTCACTCGGTTAGGCTGGATTCCAGCCGTTGCAAAGGGTGCACCAACTGCATAAAGGGATGTCCGACCGAAGCTATCAGGGTAAGGGCCGGCAAAGCGCTCATCCTCGAGGACCGGTGCATCGACTGCGGAGAGTGTATTCGCCGTTGTCCCAACCAGGCCAAGTTTGCCGCCTCGAGCTCCTGGGAGGAGCTAGATGACTACGATTATAAGGTGGCCCTGGTTGCGCCCTCTTTTTACGGTCAGTTCGGCGATTCCGACCCGGGTAAAGTAGCTGGTGCGCTAATTGGCCCCGGAGGCTTCGATGAGGTGTTTAACGTGGCTAGAGCAGCTGACCTGGCCTCCAGGTTGATGAGGGAATATGTCGAGAAGACTCCCCGACCGAGGCCGCTCATATCTCCTGCCTGCCCTGTCATCCTTCGTCTCATTCAGGTCAAATTCCCCTCCCTCCTCGACCACGTCATTCCGTGTGAGGCGCCAATGGAAATCGCGGCGTGGATGGTGAAGACCCGTCTTTCGCGGGAGCTCCCTAATAAGAAAGTAGGCGTGTTTTTCATAACTCCATGCCCGGCCAAGGTTACGGCGTCGCGGCAGCCTGTGGGACGGGGGAGATCCCTGGTGGACGGGACTATCCCGGTATCCCGAGCTTACCTGTGGGTGAGGGAGCACCTTGACCAAGCTCGGCCCGTGCTTTTCCCGGATTCCACCGGTCTCGGCATGGGATGGGGTCGCTCGGGGGGAGAAATGGCGGCTGTAGGTGTGTCTGGTCTCGCGGTGGACGGGATTTCCGCCGTAGCTTCCGTACTCGAGGAAATCGAAAAGGGGCAGTTCCAGGACATCGACTTTATAGAAGCTCAAGCTTGTACCGGGGGCTGCGTGGGAGGTCCTCTGACGGTTGAAAACCCCTTCGTTGCGAGGTTGCGTATAAGAACCCTCGCGGTGAAGCACAGGGCCTCCGCTCCGGATCCGGCGGTGTTTTCCGTTCCTTCCGACGAGCCATCCGTTTGGTTCACTCAGCCGCTCTTACCGAGACCCGTCTACAAGCTGGATGAAGACCCGGACAAAGCCAGCGAGATGCGGGCCCGTATCGATAAAGTCGAACAGGAGCTTCCCGGGCTTGACTGCGGGGCCTGTGGTGCGCCTACGTGCCGAGCTCTTGCGGAAGACGCAGTCCTCGGCCGGGGATCGGTTTGGGACTGCGTTTTCAAGCTTCGCGAGAAACTCCAGGAGCTCTCCCAGGAAGTTACGCGCCTTTCGGCGATTCTTCCTCCGGCCATGGGGGTAGGTCGAGGCGTTGAGGGTCCTGAAGGACCCGGGGGAGAACCGCCGCTTGAAATAGGGAAGGAAACGAAAGGTCAGTGAGGGTTATGAAGGTCCGAGAAATCGTCGAGAAACTTGGTCTTGAAGTAAAGACTCTTTCGCCCCGGGGTGAGACCAGAGAGGTTAAGGGGGCCTATGTCGGGGACGTGTTATCCCACGCCATGGCGAACCTGTCCTCAAGCGACGCATGGGTGACCATTCAAACCCACGAGAACATCGTCGGAGTTGCAAGTTTGATGGACGTCGCTTGCATCGTGGTGTGTCAACGCGAGGTTCCCGAAAAGACGCTCCAGACAGCGGAAGAGCAGGGCGTCTCCATCCTATGGTCCCCAAGACCCGTCTTCGAGACGGCAGGAAGATTGTGGGTTATGCTGCGGGACGAGCAGGGGGTGGTTTGAGCTTACGGGATCCGGCTTTAAAAAGCGCTTTACATTCTGCAAGATGCTCAAAACCCCGCGAGGGTTTTGAGACGCAAAGGGAAAACGGGGGTTCGGTCAATGGAAAAAGCTCATAAACTCGAGATGAATTCCCCGGGCGGGCGCGACCCGGTTCTCGGCCGGGCGGGGGAGCATGCTGGCTCCGAAGGCAAAGACCATAAGTGTGACTGCGCCGAGGCATACCGGGAGATCGACCGGGTGATCCAAGCTCACAAAGGCGAGAAGGACAGCCTCATCGAGGTGCTGCATTATGTTCAGGAGCGGCTTGGCTATATTCCCAAGGACGTTCAGGTTAGGATCGCCCAGACTCTAGGAGTCTCTCTTACCGAGGTTTACGGCGTGGTCAGTTTTTACAACGCCTTCAGCGAGAAACCCAAAGGCAAGCACGTGATCTCCTGCTGTCAGGGGACTGCCTGCTATGTCAGGGGAGCTCCCGATGTGCTGGCGCGCCTCGAGAAGGAACTGGGAATCAAAGCTGGAGATACCACGGAGGACGGATTGTTCAGCTTGGAAGTGGTTAGGTGTCTCGGTGCGTGCGGGCTCGCCCCGGTCATTACAGTGGGGGCTGAAACCCACGGAAGGATGACTCCCGACAAGGTGCCGGTGATTCTCGAGAAAGTCAAGCGGGGCGGGGGAGAAATCGAGAAGGTTGCCGGAAGCTGACGGCTGGATTCTTACCAGCTCGCTTATGGAAACCGGCATGGGATGGAAAAGGTGTGACGCCGGATGACGGAAATCTCCCTTCACCTCCTGGACGTGCTGGAAAACTCAGCAAAGGCGGGAGCCACGAGGGTGCGTGTCTTTTTGGGTGAGGACGACGAGGGTGAAAACCTCATCCTCGAGGTAGAAGACGACGGGCGGGGTATGAGCCCGGACGAAGTTTCCAGGGCGTTCGACCCGTTCTTCACCACGACTCCGGGGAAGAAGGTTGGTTTGGGACTGGCCCTTCTCCGCAGCACTGCGGAGGCCGCTGGCGGAAGGGTCCGGGTCCAGTCCGCCTCCGGGAAAGGCACCGTTGTCACCGCGACCTTCAAACTGAGGAGCGTGGACCGTCCGCCGTTGGGGGACGTCCCGGGGACGCTCGAAACTTTCATGATTTGTCATCCCGGCATCGAACTGGACTTTACCTGGAAAACCCGGAAGGGGTCATTTCACGTGAACAGCCGGCAGGAAATCCCGCCGTGTAGCAGGGGGTCTCTCGCCGCGGTCACCGCTTTGACGGAGAAGCTCTCGGCGCGAATGAAAGATGCGGGATTTCAGCCAGACCAAGGAGGTTTTGACATTGAAATCAAGGCAAGATCTTGAGCGGCTGAAGGAAAAGACCCTGGAAGAAATCCGCCTGCGGACGGCATCTGGGGCGCCCAGGGTGGTGGTGGGGATGGGTACCTGCGGGATCGCCGCGGGTGCCAGGGAGACCCTTCTTGCCATCATGGACGAATTAAAGAAAAGGCGCCGCACGGACGTGATGATCTCCGAAACGGGCTGCGTGGGACTGTGTGCCAAAGAACCCCTCGTGGAGGTCACTTTGCCTGGTCAGCCGACGGTGGTTTACGGTAACGTGGACCCCTCGAAAGCTAGACGGATAGTCCTCGACCACCTGATAAACGGCCAACCCGTCACGGATTGGGCGGTCAACGTAAGCCCTTCGCCCAAAGAAAAAGAGAAATAGACGTAGCGAACGTCCGGAATCGAGGAGAGGAGAAAGGCCATGGAATTCTATAGGAGTCACGTTCTTATCTGCGGAGGAACCGGATGTACCGCATCAGGAAGCCGGAAACTTATGGACGCGCTGTCCGAGGAGATATCCAGGCGCGGGCTTTCCTCCGAAGTGAAAGTGGTCCAGACCGGATGCTTCGGATTCTGCCGGTTCGGGCCCAACATGGTGGTTTACCCCGAAGGCGTCTTCTACTGCGGTGTCCAGCAGGAAGATGTTCCGGAACTCGTGGAGGAACATCTTCTCAAGGGACGCGTTGTGGAAAGGCTTCTCTATAAAGAGCCGGAAAAAGAGACAGCCGTAGTCGATTTCAAGGACATACCTTTCTTCCATAAGCAAACCCGCGTAGTCCTGGAGAATTGCGGAATCATCAATCCCGAATCCATCGAAGAGTATATCGCGCGAGACGGCTACTTCGCTCTAGCCAAGGTGCTCGAAGAGATGACCCCGGAGCAAGTGATAGACGTGATCAAGAGGTCGGGGTTGAGGGGAAGGGGAGGCGCTGGGTTCCCAACTGGTCTCAAGTGGGAACTTACGGCTAAAGCAACCGGCAGCCCGAAATACGTCGTGTGTAACGCCGACGAAGGCGATCCGGGGGCTTTCATGGACCGCTCGGTCCTGGAAGGGGACCCTCACCGGGTCGTGGAGGGAATGACGATAGCTGGTTATGCCATCGGAGCATCCCGGGGCTACGTATATGTTCGTGCTGAGTACCCGCTGGCGGTGAAAAGGATTCAGAACGCCATCAAACAAGCCAGGGAGATGAATCTCCTTGGGCAGAACATCCTCGGCAAGGAGTTCAGTTTCGACATCGAGGTGAGGCTCGGCGCCGGCGCCTTTGTGTGCGGCGAGGAGACGGCGCTTCTCAACTCGATCATGGGACAAAGAGGAGAGCCCAGACCACGACCTCCGTTCCCCGCTACGTCCGGCCTATGGGGGAAACCGACGGTCATCAACAACGTTAAGACCCTTTCCAACGTGCCCGCCATTATTAGAAAAGGACCTGAGTGGTTTGCTTCCATGGGCACGAAAGGATCCAAGGGGACGGCCGTCTTCGCCCTTTCTGGCAAAGTAAACAACAACGGGCTGGTCGAGGTCCCCATGGGAATCAGCCTGGGCGAGATCGTTTACGACGTAGGAGGCGGCGTTCCCAAGGGCAAAAAACTCAAAGCCATCCAAATCGGGGGACCGTCGGGCGGGTGCATACCCGTTCAGTACCTCAACACCCCCGTCGATTACGAGTCTCTCACTGAGCTCGGCGCCATCATGGGCTCCGGCGGGCTCATCGCGGTGGATGAAGACACCTGCATGGTGGACTTCGCCAAGTTCTTCCTGGAATTCGTACAGAGCGAGTCCTGCGGAAAGTGTGCCCCGTGCAGAATAGGGACTGCCAGGATGCTGGAGATCCTGCGGCGTATCACCCGGGGCGAAGGCAAGGAAGGCGACGTGGAGCTCCTCGAAGAAATGGGGAAGATTATCAAGGACTCGGCCATGTGCGGCCTCGGGCAAACCGCTCCCAACCCCGTGCTTTCGACCATCAGGTACTTCAGGGATGAATACGATGCCCATATCAGGGATAAAAAGTGCCCGGCGTCGGTATGCGCCGCGCTGTTCGACGCTCCGTGCAGGAACACCTGTCCGGCAAACGTGGATGTCCCGGTTTACATCGATCTCATCAGGCAGGGTCGATTCGTCGAAGCTTACGAGGAGATCCTCAGGGAGAACCCGTTTCCCGTGGTGTGCGGCAGGGTGTGCCATCATCCATGCGAAGGCAAGTGCCGGAGAGCGCAACTCGACGAAGCCCTGGCGATAAGGGATCTCAAGCGGTTTGCCGCAGACTTCGCGGCGAGCTTGAACGGTTCAAGGCCCGTCCCCGGCAGGGAGCCGCCCAAGGACAAGAGCGTCGGGATCGTGGGGGCGGGTCCCGCCGGCTTGACCTGCGGTTACTACCTCGCGCTGAAGGGGTACGACGTGACCGTCTACGAGGCGCTACCCGTAGCCGGGGGAATGCTCGCGGTGGGTATCCCCGCATACCGGTTGCCTAAGGACGCTCTGAACAGGGACATCGAACTCATACAGAGACTGGGCGTGAAGATAAGGACCGGGGTGCGGGTCGGTCAAGATATTTCCTGGGAGAGGATCAGGGAGACCCATGACGCCGTGTTCGTGGCTATAGGAGCTCACAAGGACCAAAAGATGGGTATTCCCGGCGAAGACCTGAAAGGCGTCTATTCAGGGGTGGAGTTTCTGAGAAACCTCAACTTAGGTAAGCCCGACGACGTTAGGGGAAAGAACGTGGTGGTCGTGGGCGGCGGAAACGTCGCCATGGACGCCGCGAGATCTTCCCTGAGGCTCGGCGCAAAGAAAGTCACCATTCTCTACAGGCGGCGTGAGGAAGATATGCCGGCCGACACCGGAGAAATCAAGGCCGCCAAAGAAGAAGGCGTCGAGATTCAGGCGCTGACCAACCCGGTGGGACTATCTGGTTCCGGTATGGTAGAGCGGGTTTCGTGCGTCCGGATGAGGGCCACCGGCTTCGACGCTTCCGGAAGGCGCAGAACCGAGCCGGTCGAAGGGTCTACCTTTGAACTCGAGTGCGACGTTTTCATCGAGGCCATCGGGCAGGTTCCGGATGTAACGGGATTTTCCCAGGACGGGCTCAAATTCAAGCAGGGCGGCATCTTCCAGTGTGACCCGAGGACCCTGGCGACCAACGTACCGGGAGTTTTCGCCGGAGGCGACTGTGTACTCGGGCCCAAGACGGTCGTGGAAGCTATCGCTCAAGGAAAACTCGCGGCCCAGTCCATCCATGAGTACCTCGGCGGAAAGGATAAAGTGGTGCGGGATTCCCGCCATGAACGCAAGATTTCCGGCCCCATCATCGAGGATAAGCTGCCCAGGGTAAGAGCTCGGGAAATCCCTCCTTCACAGCGGCGATCATCTTTCGTGGAGGTGGAAGCCGGATTTGACGCCGCATCGGCCCAGAAGGAAGCGGCGAGGTGCCTGAGATGCGACGTGAAACAATGACGGGCCTGGGATGGGCGCGGCGGGCTCCAGGCAGTTTCCTGGCCACATCGTCCGGTGTAGAGCGGGGTAAGGAAGACCGGAAGCGGTGTGACCCGCCGCCGGAAACCGGGCATCTTGATACACACGGGAAAGGGCGAAAATAGAAGGGAGTGGCGCTAGAGATGGTCACCCTGACCATTGACGGAAAGCAAGTAACGGTGAAAGAGGGCACAAATGTGGTGGAAGCTGCCAGGGCTGCCGGGATCGATATCCCGACCCTGTGCTACTTAAAAGACGTGAACGCCATCGGCTCGTGCCGCGTTTGCGTAGTCGAAGTGGAGAAGGCCAAGACCCTTCAGGCGGCCTGCGTGACCCAGGTCCAACCGGGGATGGTCGTTTACACAAATACCCCGAGGGTGCGCCGGGCACGAAGGCTTGCGGTCGAGCTAATCCTTTCCGACCACCCCTACGAATGTCCGACCTGTCCGAGGAACCTCAATTGCGAGCTGCAGACCCTGGCCGAGCGCCTGGGTATACGCCACGTGCGGTTTCAGGGGAAAAAGGCGCTGAAGCCCATTGACGACTCAACCCCGGCTATCGTCAGGGACCCAAACAAGTGTATTCTGTGCAGACGGTGCGTGGCTGTCTGCCAGAAGATACAGGGCGTTGACGCAATAGGGCCTTTCAAGAGGGGTATCGGTACCACCATCGGGCCGGCCTGGGGGGGAACCCTGGCCGACAGTGCCTGTGTGCAGTGCGGTCAGTGTGTGCTCGTGTGCCCCGTAGGTGCATTGTACGAGAAGGACTATACGGAAGAAGTATGGAAGGCCCTGTCCGACCGGTCCAAACATGTCATCGTTCAAACCGCCCCGGCGACAAGGGTAGCTATAGGAGAGGAATTCGGGCTTCCCTATGGTTCGGTATCCACCGGGAAGATGGTGGCAGCTTTGCGGCGTCTGGGGTTTGCCAAAGTATTTGACACCGATTTTGCGGCCGACGTCACTATTATGGAAGAAGGGTCGGAACTTCTCGAACGTCTCGAGGAGGGCGGTCCTCTTCCTCTCATCACTTCGTGCAGCCCCGGGTGGATAAAATTCATGGAGCAGTTCTACCCGGAACTGGCCGACAACGTCTCTTCATGCAAGTCCCCTCAGCAGATGTTCGGGGCGCTGGCGAAGACCTACTACGCGGAGAAAGCCGGGATCGACCCGTCCTCCATCGTCGTGGTGTCGATCATGCCGTGCACCGCGAAGAAGTTCGAATGTCAGAGACCTGAGATGACCGCCTCCGGTTACCAGGACGTCGACTATGTGCTTACCGTGAGGGAGCTTGCCCGCATGATCAAGCAGGCAGGAATTGATTTCCAGAACCTCGAAGACGGGGAGTACGATGCGCCTCTGGGCATTTCGACCGGCGCAGGCGTGATATTTGGTGCCACTGGAGGGGTCATGGAAGCGGCCCTCAGAACGGCGTATGAGCTTCATACCGGCAAGACTTTGCCAGCGGTAGATTTCGAGCCCGTCAGAGGCATGGAATCGATAAAGGAAGCCGAGGTCCAGATGGACGGAACCACCTTGAGGGTGGCGGTAGCTCATGGTCTTTCCAATGCGAGAGCGCTCCTCGAGAGGGTGAAGGCGGGCGAAAAATACCACTTTATTGAGATAATGACCTGTCCCGGAGGATGCATCGGCGGTGGCGGTCAACCCATACCCACGAACGGCGAGGTAAGACAAAAGAGGATCGCCGCAATATACGAGGCCGACAGGAGCATGCCCCTGCGGAAGTCGCATGAAAACCCGGCGGTGCAGGAACTCTATCGTACGTACCTCGGGAAGCCCCTTGGGCCCAAATCGAAGAAACTGCTTCATACGACCTACCGGTGGAGGCACGCCTTTGGGACGATGGTGGAGAAAGCCGGAGCAGCGGTGTGGCCCGTGGACGTGGATCAAGCTGCGGGCGGAGATGGCCAGGATTAGTTCGAGCGGTCTTTCGGGGATGTGAGGATACTCTTTTGCGGGACGGGTGGCGCGTCCGGGCGATGCGCCACCTGCACATCTCCGTAAGTCCTCCGCATGTCCAAGGTTCCGGAGCTGGCTGCGCCAGTACCGCAAATCCTCGGATGCCCTCCGCAACCTTGACTTTTCCCCGGCGGGATCCTATACCTACAAGGTGGACCTCGAGTCCATAATATCAATCACGCTGCGCGAAGGAGGTATGGAACGTTGCCGATATACGAGTACAAGTGCGGTAAATGCGGCGTTTTTGAGGTGATGCAGAAGATAACCGATGAGCCTCTCAAGACGTGCCCTAAGTGCGGAGGGACCGTTTCCAGAGTCATAGGCCATAACGTGGCCGTCATATTCAAGGGTTCGGGATTCTATACCACCGATAATAGATCTAAAGAATATAAAGACAAAGCAAAGCAGGACAGCGGGGAGACCAAGGCCGCCGATTCGTAAATGGCGAAAACATAACCGCTCCTCCGCAGAGCGGCACGAGACGCAGCCGGCAAATTGAGCAGACCGGACGCAGAGAACGTGCGTCCGGTTTTTTGGTGCGCCTGCCTTCCAGACCCTTTGGTAAGAGAGTTGCTGTGCGTGACGAGGTGGAAGCTCTGGTACCGGAAGTTCTTGGGCAGGTTCCCAGCGGGACCTACACAGAACATACCGTACTGAGCAGCTTCGCTATTTCTTGCTGCGAAGTAAAAGAATTTCATGATCGTGAGCGTCCAGGCGCTCTTCGTAGGCCTCAAGCTTCTTCTCAATCCGTTCCAGCACTTCTCGCTGTAGCTGGAATCCGTCGAAGAGGGCCGCGATTTTCCGAAAAGCTTCGTTCTCCAGCCTGAGCTCCAATTTGACGATCTGGCCCTGAAGGTTTTCTTCAATGCGATATAGCGTATAACGTAGCTCATCATGCCCTTTCTCGAGGCGCTCGAGTCGCAGGCCCTGGGCTTGTTGCGCTTTCTCGAGGCGTTCGAGTTGCAGACCCTGGGCTTGTTGTGCTTTCTCGAGGCGTTCGAGTTGCAGGCCCTGGGCTTGTTGCGCTTTCTCGAGGCGCTCGAGTTGCAGACCCTGGGCTTGTTGTACTTTCTCGAGGCGTTCGAGTCGGAGGCCCTGGGCTTCTTGCCCCTCCTCGAGGCGCTCGAGTCGCAGGCCCTGGGCTTCTTGCCCCTTCTCGAGGCGCTCAAGTCGCAGGCCTAACGCTCCCTGGCCTTGTTGCAGGGCCTCCTGGCCTTGACCTAATTCCTTCAGTCTTTCGAGGATTTGTTGCAGTATGTCGTCCACCTCTGGGCCTCCTCGGACACGGTCGCCCTGATTTTACCACAGCTCGGCGAGAGTGGAAGAGAGGCTAAACGTACGGCTGAGGATGGCACCGTCATGTCGGGGCGTGACCGAATGCCTCCGGTCGCCATTGAGGACGGAGTAGATCTTGCGGAAGCGTTTTTCTCACTTGCCGCGTCTTCTAGTTAAGTACGGGTTCTTCTAAAACAGGTTACTCATCTTCTTGATGATAAGCTCAATCCCCTTAACGGGATTGGGAACCCTTACCCCGATTGTTTGAAGGAGACTTATAGTGAAACCGGTGATGAGAAGCACGCCGAACACAACCAGTTCCTTCCATTCTCTCCTGCGAATAATCTCGGGGATTTCGTAGGCTGCGATAACCGCAAAGGCTAGGATAAGCAATAAGGTGTTCAGCTGTCATAAACCTCCTTGAGATTCCCGCAAGGGAACTGCCACAAGTCAACCGTCTAGGCCGAGATTCGGGCCTAACCTCGCCATACGGTCGCCCGGCAGCTATCTCGGCTCCGAACTTCGGGTCACCAACCCCATGCGCCTGAGTTTAGCGTTAATCTCTAACTTCACGTCGATGCGGGGGAATTCCAGGTCCCACCTATCTTTTAAAGAATCCCACTCTTCCGGGTGCCTGCGGTTCAGCGCAGCACCAAACCCGAAAATGTCTGAGTTCAGCTCCTTTGCCTTGGATATTGCCGCCATGACCTCCGTCTCAATAGCTTCCACCATTTTACGTTCCATTTCAGTCCACGCTTGTGGGTATTTTACGAGGTCAAGAGTGCCCTGCATTTCGCCCAGATTGGCTTCTGCATCGATTCTCAGCGTAACCAGTACCTCGCCGTTTTTGACTTCCGGCTGCAGCTTGCTTTTCGCCCGCAGGATCTCCAACGATACCAGTTTGCCCTTCTCATTGGGTTGCTCTATCACCAGTATTCCGCTTCTCACCTTTCCCGTGACCCAGTTGACTCCTCTCATTTCCTTCTCGTCAAGCCACCCTACAAGTTTATCCCCTTTGAACACTGCAGCTCCGCCATGCTTGCTCGATATCTTGACTTGCTCCCGCAAAAGATGCCCTACGTTGCTGGGGGCAGCGGGGTTTTTGGGGACCATGTCTATGCGTACCGCGATGGGTTCCACGCCTTCGGTTTCCAACCATTGGAGGAAGCTGTTCAGGGTGCAGTCTACCGGTTCTGCAGAGAGTCCTTCCTGAACAGATCGGGAGATACCTTGGCCCCCCTCCGATGGCAAACGCTCCAATTCGAATTCTACCTGCTGCATAAAGTCTTTTGCAGTAGCGCCTTTAACTACCTCCACGCGGGCCAGACGTCTTGCTTCGCCGTCGCGGGCAAACAAGTCAAGGATCTCCTTAACGCCTGTCCGGGCGCATTCTTCTCCTATCACGATAAACCTGTTATGAGCGTAGAAAGGTCTGCGGGGTGATTGCAAAAGGAGGTTCCGGATGGCTTCGAACGCGGTGGAACCGGTACTGCTCACTACCCAGAAGGACTTCTCTGGGGAGACGCTTCCTTCGGTCGCCCGCGCGATCGCGAAGGGTTTAGCGATGTGAACTGTGATTTCAATCTTGTCTTCTCCAGTTCGGTCCACTCCTAGCGCCGTGACAAATCCCAGAGTGTCAAGCTCTCTCCGATTCCAGCATCCCGTCAATGTTGATGCCAAAAACGCGGTTATGAAAATGAAGTTTATGAATTTGCTTAATGATTTCGGTGGCATAACCCGGTCACCTTTGTGGAGGCAGATGATCTACCTCTTATAAACGAAGCCAAATACAGGATGATAGATATCCCCAGCGTCACCGTAAGAGAATAAGGAACCCAAATTTTTTTAAAGTAGAGTTCCAAATCAAAGAAACTCTCAAAAAACAGGATGCTGAAGGCGACGCTTATTGCCGCCAAGGGATATACCAGAGATTGGAAACGTTTGAGGCTGAGCAATTGAGCCGTCGCCACGGCGCTCGCCCATAAGAAAAAAGCCAGTGTAATCGCGACAGTTATTGTCCAGGCGCTCATGGGGATGACTTCAAGCCTTTCAAGGAATTCACCGATACTTATCATTCTCGCGAGACTGAACGCCGGTAGCATCAATGACGAAACTGTCGGTCCGAAAACAGCTATTAGGACAACGGTAAAGGCGGTCATCATGAATCCCGAGATCGCGATTGCTCCGAGGGAAGACTTGGTTAAGGTCTGAGGATTATTTAGATAAGGCGCTACCATACCCAGGATTATAAACTCGACGAAAAAGGAAATCGCTGTACCCGTGGGCAGCATAATTGGTCTTATCCCTTTGGAAAGCACGGGTAAGAGATTCTCGAAATTCATGACTTTGTAAGGAAGGCTCAATGTAAGAAGTACAGACAAGATTACAACCAGCATATTAACTTCGCCTAGACGTCCGACAACTTCCAGCCCACTCCGAGCAGCGTTGGCGCTCAGAAAACCCACTACGAGGATGAAAGCAAGGATCGGCGTCTCCGGCATAATGGCGGTGGTATACGCATCTCCAACTGACCTCAACATGGTAGCTGCGATAGAGAGCCAGTACCATACCAGAACAAACCCGGCTATCTTTCCAAAAAACTTACCCAGAAGCAGCTGGCTGTACTCTATGATTGTCTTGCCTGGATACTTCAAACTTAGGCGTACCATCAAAAGAACCGGTAGTATTGATAAGACGGTTCCTACGAGACTAGAGATCCAGGCGTCCTGCGGAGATTTTATCCCCGTTACTAACGGGAACTCGATAGTCACAGGCACTAGGCGTGTCAGCACTAGAAGCGCAAGCAATTGACTGCCGGAGATCTTGCCGCCCTCAATTTCCATCGCACTGTAACCCCCTCGTTGGTTTGGATTTCCTTTCAGAGCGGTCCATCGCGGTCACTCAGCTTACATCCCCTTTTACCGGTGCGCGTCCTTGCCCAGATAAACAGGAGGCTTTGGCTTTTGGTCCCAGCCTTGCCTGACCAGGTCCTTGTGTCCAACAAGCGCGGGTCGGGTATGCATGGCCCACCAGGGTACGCGAGCAAGCAGGTCTTTGAACTCGGAGACTATTGCCGGAGCTATCGGTTCCATAAAGGGTACCCCGAATGAACGCAAAGAAGTTAGATGAATCCCGAGGGCGAATAGCCCCGCTACTATACCGAAGAAACCGAGAGATCCTGCCAGAAGCACCATGATAAACCGAAGAAGGCGGGCGCCGATTGCAATGCTGAACACAGGAGTTGCAAAGGATGCGATTCCTGTAGTCGCGACTACCACTACCATTATGGGAGAGACTAGTCCGGCTCGCATAGCTGCTTCTCCGATGACAAGACCACCAATGATATTGACGGCCGGACCGACTATTTTTGGCAAACGGACACCTGCTTCACGAAGTATTTCGAAAAGCGCTTCCATCAGCAACGCTTCGACTACCGCTGGAAAAGGCACCCCTTCCCGTTGAGCGGCTACATTCAATATGAGAGCTGTAGGCAGCATTTCCTGGTGAAACGTGGTAACTGCGACGTATAACGAGGGCAAAGTGAGAGAAGTGAAGAAAGAAAGATATCTGATCGCTCTCAACGCTGAACCTATGAAAGTTCGTTCGAAATAGTCTTCTGGAGTGGTTAAAAACATGGTAAACGTGGCCGGGACAATGAGAGCAAACGGAGTACCGTTGGTAAGTATCGCTATTCTGCCTTCAAAAAGGGCACCTGCGACTTTGTCGGGACGTTCGGTCCTTAATATGGTGGGAAAGGGTGAAAAAGGAGCATCTTCGATGAGTTCTTCGATTTGACCGCTCTCCTGAATACTGTCCACATTGATTCTAGCCAAGCGATTTCTGACTTCTTGTACTACCTTCTCATCGGCCAGTCCCGAAATATAGGCAATGGCCACAGAGGTTTTGCTGATGGTCCCGATTTCGCATTCTTCTATCCGGAGCCGCGGGTGTTTCACTCTCCGGCGCAAAAGACTGGTGTTGGTCCGGAGGGTCTCGACAAATCCCTCCTTGCCCCCCCTGACTGTAGCTTCTGTAGTAGGTTCTTCGATGCTTCTCTGTGCCCAACCGCGCGTGTCGGCAACGAGGACTTTAGCGACATCATCAATGAGTAGGCCACAGTAACCACCGGCGACGTGATTTAGGAAGTTATCCAGGTCACCGGTCTCTTTGACGTCGCTCACCGCAATGATGCGATTTTTCAAGTCGTCATATGCTTGTTCTGGGGTACGGGATTTATCCGCCTGATCGCTTATACGCTCTATCAGGTTTTCTGAGATGAGGGTTTTGTCCACAAGGCCGTCCACGTAAACTAAAAGGACGGTGAACTTCCCACCTGGGCCCACGTGCAGTTCTCGAACTACCAAATCAGAGCTGTTTCCGAAGGCCCGCCTTATAAACGCTTCGTTGACCTTGACCTTTTTAGACAATGGTTTACCGACCGAATCCTTTTTTACCTGACTCGGCTTTGAAACCGAACATATATTCTTCCTTAATAACCTGGTCAAATTGCGCAACATAATCAGGTCGTCCTTACCAAAAGTTTTGTTGACCGTGAACTGGGTTGGCATTAGGTATTTGGCACTACTACATAGTAGTGCCATGATGGGCCGACCTATATTCTTCGGAAATCGCGAAAAACGACTTGGAATGGCTGGTTCTGAACCGGCCGCACACTCAACGCGAAGGAAACTCCAGACACTGCTCCCCGAAGGATCGACAAACCAATGAGCAAAGAGCTGGGGGCTCACCGAGGCTCTGGCTCTGGTACCCAAAGACTCATCTCCATATCTTGAACACCGATATGCTTTGTAAATTTGACTCCTTTTCAGCAAACAGGGCTCTCGCGCTTATGTTGTCTGTGCCTTTCATAGTGCTGGAGTATCTGAGGGTAGCCATCCCATCTTCCATGTTTACGATCTCCGTCCGGTTCCCGGGTCCGGTAACCTCAAATCTCACGGCCGGAAGATCGGTCATTGCAGTTTGGCCCCGGTTATCCCTTAGAGTAGCGGTGACTGCGTGTTCCTTATTAACGGGATTGTCTGAAATGCCCGGCGAAAGGTTAAGAGAGGCCAACCAGGGGTCGAATACTACGTGAGTACTGACGGTGTCCCCGCTCCCCGGTCCCATGCCTGAAGGTCCACTTGCGTTACCCCACCAGTTATTGGTGGCATCCAGCGGGATCGCCACCAACCCAATTCTTTCAAGACCTACGTTGTTGCCTGCGATGGAATTGTAATGTACTGATACGGAGCTGATGTTATATGCGGGAGTACCTACGCGTATTCCGACGCGATTGTTTTCGAGGAAATTGCCTTCTATGACACAGCTTCCTTTGTGGCCTGGGGTTGCCCAGATACCTACGCCGTTGGTGTTACGAATGACGTTGTTTCTGATCACAACTTTGCCGAAGTAATTTCCTATCAGTGAATCGACGATGGCGAAACTGTCGCTCGTTCCCGTGCCTACGCCATCGAAAAGGTTTTCTTCAATGATTGTGCCGAGGGTCCCATAGGGGAACCAAAGAAGGTAGACTCCTGAACTCCCGGTGCGGAATTCGTTACCCGCAATCACCAGGTTCTCGTGACCGAAGACGTATATGCACCGGAAATTGGCCGCTGTCGCTTGACCCCGGAAGATGTTCCGGGTGATCTCAGCTGTGCCGCGGGTGGTGCTTACGTAGATTCCTTGATTATAGCCTGGATCTTCAATCACGTTGTCCTTGAAAAGGTAGTTTTCAAAGGCAACGCCCAGGTAGGCCAGGTAAGTGCCTTGGCCGCCGTGAAAAAGATTGCCTGAAATCTCGACGTCCTTCACCGCCCGAGTGTAAATGGCCATGGGATTACCCTGTGTCCCTTTACCTACATTGATGAAGCTGCACCCGGTAATTGAAACGTCTGTAATGGGCCGGTAATCCCTCGGAACACCGATTGGTGCCGTCCAGCCACTGAACTGCACACCACGGAGGCCTATTTCCCTGAACGTACTGTTCATTATCTCTACGGGAGAGTGGCGGGGTTCGGTTATCGTATCCCAGACTACGTTCACTCCGACTGTCGCATACTCGATGATACAGTTGTCGATGACGCTGTTTTTCGACGTGGTTCCGAACGATAGCCGGTTCCAGTCGCCCGCAGCCGGGTTGCACGCGCTTGAAGTAAAGATGACCGGATTTTCCCTTGTACCCTGGGCCACAAGCGAGCCGTTGACAGTCATACCGGTTGGTGAGCCAGCTTTCTTGAACCCTATAACGGCTCCAGGGTAGAGTTTCAACGTTATTGACTCCGGTACTACCAGTTCTCTTACCCAAGGTACGTAAACACCCGGATAGACATGCACTATCCCGCCAACCCCAACCGCGTCGAGTCCATCTTCGATGGTGTTGAAGTGGGTTACGCCCCAGCCTGGCGTGTTTTTGTCAAAGTCATCGTCGACGAATATATCTTTGTACCTGAAGAAGTCGTCACTATCTTTGGGGTTAAACGGTGGAAAAGGTCTGGATCTGAACACACTGCATGGGTCGGCGGAACGAGTCGATTGCGCCAAGTCCGAATCATAGCAGAATGATTTCATTTGGCTCGCCCAACCTCCACAGATCTTTACCCATCTTATGTCGACAGCGAAGAACAGGTGCATGTGACACTTAGGAAGATACGGCCAGCATGGACGCAATTTCCAAGAGGATTGTCCCCCTGAACAGCGAATAAAGGTACAAGCCTCGGAGGTAGGCGCCAACAGGTAATGCCCAAGTATTGGAAGGAGGCCAGCGATGAAGTATCTCAAGAAAGCAGTGTTCGTCCTAGTGGTTCTAGCTCTGGTGGCCACGTACAACACGGGGTACGTGCTGGCCATGTCCCCCGAAGACCAGGAAGCTTACAACGAATGGTACCGGGCACGGTTCGGTACATTACCGAATCAGCCACCGGTACAACCGGATCCAAATCCTCCTGCGAATCCCGCTCCCGGGTCGGGTCAGGTAGATCCAAACGATGATAAAGCTGCGTACGATGCTTGGTACCAGGCCCGTTTCGGTAATAAAGGAGCCACGACACCAGCTACAGGTACTGGAAGCACCGTTCCCACAAAGCTTGAACCGGCCGTACCAACAGCTTTTGAGCAGGAAGTAATTGAATTGCTCAACCAGGAGCGAGTTAGACTGGGACTGAGGCCGCTGGAAATCGATCCTTACCTGGTTCAGGTTGCGCGAATTAAAGGGGAGGATATGGTTAAGAACGGCTACTACGGCCATGAATCCCCCACTTACGGCTATTCGCCTACGTTGCTCAGCAGCTTCGGTATCCCGTATAAACGTTCGAGAGAGAATCTTACTGTCGCCGGTTCCCCGATTATGGCTCATGAAAGCTGGATGTCCAGTCCCAAACACAAAGATAACATGCTTAAACCGTACTGGACCCATGTAGGTGTCGGTGTGGTTCCCCGCGGATCTGGTTCATCTTTATACGGATATTACGTGGTTGAGCTGTTTGTTGAGCGGTAGGAAAAGAATAGCTTGCCTGGTCAAATCAGGGTAGGAGGGCCGATGGGCCCTCCCCTTTTATCTCGCAAAAAAGTAACGGTTTTGCACACACCGGGAAACCAGGAGATTTCATATACATGGATCGGGAAGTGCTTCTTCTAGGGGAGAGGTATTTATGCGCCTGCTTGTCGACAATGCGGAGGTACGCTCGCAGCGTGTTGCCATGCCGTCTCCATTCACCTTTGAGGCTGTCTGCCAACTGGTAGGCATTCCATTCAGACACGACAAGACCTCTGGAGTTTTTGCTGTTTACCCTCCTTTAATAGGCAGGCGGCTTCTGGTGAGGTTCGTGGACGATGTCACAGTCAAAGGAGATCATTTACAGGAGCTCTTGAAAACAGAGTTGAAACTCCTTGAGCGCCTTCTGTGGATTACGGGAGCCGACATTACCCTGGAAAAGGTGGATGATCCTCAAAAGCTGGAGGGTAAAAAAGACGCAAGGTCTATCTACTGGGATACTGCCTTATTAATCTATACCGGCCCTGTTGTTCCCGGGGGAATCGATCCTTTGGTCATCTATCCTTGGTGGGAGAGGCCATTCGGGAGCTTTCGCCTGGCGGGACACTTAGCTTTGGCCAGCGAATGCGCAAGTCCTCTCGGCTTTAGGAGAACGTCTTCCCTGAAGCTACCTTCTGCGATGAAGGAATGGTTCGCTCAGTCACGGCGGGGAGTATCAGCCCCTACGGTTCTCCTGGCAATTCCGTTGGTCTACGGCTACAATGAGCCTTTGCTTGAAAACCTTTCAGTTACGGTTTGTAACGGCGTTCTGGGATACTTTAAGAAGACACCGATTGATGCCTCGATAAAAGAGGCATTTCGCCCTGAGATCCTGGAATCGAAAGGAACAAAAGTCCAGGGAGACGTACCCGCAAAAACCGATGAACCCGTTGTTGGAACGGCCGGGACAGCGCTTTCGCAACAAGCCAAAGGTTCGGTGGCGGACGTCGGAATATTTGGCGCACCGCAGCCCATTGCGCCTGTTGAGCCTCCTTTGCAAGGCCCGACGCCGCCATGGGAATCACTCCCGCCCGGAAAAGAGGAAGAGACTTCTGCCATCGACAATCGGGATCTACTATCAAAGCCAATCGAAGAGGCAAGAAGGTTAGCCTACAAGTTTCTTTCCTCCCAAGGGATAAAACCCACGGAAGAGTTGGTGGATGAGTACCTGCTTTATCTTGAAAGAATAGGGAAGGCACCTGATCAGAGCGATTCCAGGTGAGAAGGCCCTTAGTTGTATCTAAACCGATGTTCAAACCTTATACAAAAGGACTGCTTCTTGCAACCTTATTGTCCTCGCTGCTCCCGTTCAGCACTATCCAGACCTTAGACACAGGAATCACTTCTTGCAACAAATGGGAAAAGTGGAAGAGGGCATTAGGCCCCCTTCCACCGACTTGTACAGTGCTTCTAGCCACTGCCTTTTTCGGGGTCTGGTATGAAGAAGTCCTCCAACTGTGGCGGGTTAAATGGCGGGAAGGGTCTCGCTTTGAAAGCGTCACATGGATCCTCGGGGAACGGTGGCGGGATCAGTTCCCAGTCGCATTCGCCCATGGCTGTGGTGACCAGTTGGACGTCGGCCCAGGTTTTCACGATGATGAACGCGCCGACGGTGACGTTGACTCTGAGCACGTTCAAGGTGATTTCCGTGGCGCAGTCGAGAATCTCCCATGAAGATTCCGTCTTCACGCTGACCTGTCCGACTTGCTCCTGATCGGGGAAGAAGAGTACTGGCCGCTTTATGAAACGGACCGGGCAGACTTCGATGAAACCGGTTGTTGGTGTTCTCCCGGGCGTTCGGTTCTCGAGCTCGGCCAGCACGGTCTCTTTAACCCTACACTGGATGAGAAGATTAGGTATGGGATCTGGGTTCTTTCCGGGCGTCACCGTTACTGTGATTCTAGCGGCCGGCGGCTTACCGCCAAGTGGCTCAACAGTGAACTCCTGTGGGGGTTTCTCTATGACGAAGATCTGACCCTTGTGGTTCTCCTTAAAAATCGCTCTCCGGCATACAATGTCGTCTTGCGGCAACCAGTCGACGACAGCTATCGGATTCTGATTGATGTCTATCAGCGGAAGAGTCCTTGGGACAATTCCAAACGACTCGAGTCTCGTGAATACCTGGCATTCCTTCTGTTTCCGGGCATCGAGGATTTTTTGAACCTCCAAGCATACGCACTCGCACCGAAAATCTCGGGGGCGAATCGGCTTTATGACCGGGGGAACCGGTGGTAACCCCTTGATTCTAGGCGCTTCCATAAACTGATTCCTCCTTCTTATCTGTCTCCTAAGAATGTACCTCTCCCTGCGGTTAAATCTGGAAGAGGTATTTTCGTCCACATGTTATGCAGCTAGTTTCGCCGCGGTTACACCAAATGAGGTTCAACGGGCACTGGTTTCTAGATCCGACCCCTTTGCAACGAGCGGCGGTGTCAGCTATGGAGAAGTCCGAATAAACTGTAGACGTAACAAGTTCACATAAGGGGTGGCCTGTTGCATGATCCAGGTTGTGATCTTAGGCTCGAGAGAGATTAGGTATAGAACAGGGTGTTGTGGTTCAAGGTCCATGGAAGAGGTCGTTCTGGGGTACATCAGCAATTTATACAGGCGTTTTGGACAGAAGAAGCTTCAATGCCGCTATGTAGACACGGCCGACTCTGAAGCGGGTTATTATCCAACGATACTCCAGATGGTTCAGAGAAACGAAATCAGCTTGCCTGCGGTACTCCTCAATGGTGAACTGATTCTCCATGGACGAAACTCCCTGTACCAGCTCCCTGAGATTATCGAACAAGCTCTGCAGGAAAATACCGACCAGCCGAAGACTGATTCTCAGAATAAGACCTAGGTCTACGTCCGGGTTAACGGTTGCTGGGGAGCTCCATAAAATGCGAGCCGCCAAACGGCCACGGCTATGGTGGCATCCAAAAGATGGTGAATGACGGTCATGCAGCCCACGGCGAGCCCCACCTCTCGAAGGGAAAACCCGAACAAAAGTACTATGAGGGATTCGAGAAGGGCATGAAAAGGAGTCAGGGCGATCAGGGTGAGAGGGAAACTGATGTGCCTTTTCAGCATGTAAGCCCCAACCACTCCAACTATAATGTGCATGGCAGCTCTAAGCCCGATGATCAAACCTAGTTTCATGAAAAACCCTATGGCCGATCCCAGTCCTACCACGAACGCCACGCCGGGACCGTAAAGCATGGCCAAAAAGGTTGGTACGTGCGATGCCAGCGTCGCACTACCCGGTCCTATCTGGATGCCTAGAAAGCCGCCGAATGTCAGCGGTATCAGTAACGATAAAGCTAAAAGCAAAGACCCCGAAGCGATTTTGATCGTGCGGTTGTGTTCCATAGAAAAAGACACCTCCGAGGGGAGTATCCCGCTCGACAGGTGTCTTGTCAACAGTTAAATCAACGACTTGGTTCAGTACGTGAACCAGTGCAGCCCGATCACGGTGGCGCAGGGTTTGGACCACAACCAGGGATTCCAAACCTGCGTGTAGTTGAAGTAGTACAGAGCTCCTCCCGTCGGGTCCCAGCCGTTCAGGGCATCGAGAGCTGCCTGAATGGCAGACTCGGGCGGGTACGAATTGAACATCCAGTTCCCGACACAGGAGAACTGCCAGGGTTCGTAGATCACACCGGCTATCGTGTCCGGAAACAGCGGGCTGCGCACCCTGTTCAAGACCACCGCAGCTACCGCGACTTTGCCGACATACGGTTCGCCGTCTGCTTCTGCGTACACGAGACGGGCGAGAAGCATCACCTCGTCCCACGTATAACCGTAGTACCAGGGGTCGTAGGCGAGAGCCTTTGCCGGGACGAGGACCGCAGCTCCGAGCACCAGCGTGAATACGATGACCGCTGCGAGAGCCCTTTGCCGGCTGGCGCACATTTGCATTGCCTCGAGCGGCCTTCTCCGCACTGACTTCACAAAGGTGTTATCGCCTAGATGAGTCTGAGAACCTTTGATCGGGCAGCAACTTTTGATTGCACGATTCAATTTTCTGAGATCAAAGCGTAACACGGAAAATCCCCCTTTCAAGCCTCCGGAGTTAGCTATGGGTTCGGTGAAAGGATAGCCCTATCGGACACGCGTCCGAATTCACCCAAAACAGGTTCCTCCGTACCTGCCTTAACGGGCAGGATTCGGCTAAATGGATGGTACATCTATTTTAGCAGCATGAGCGGTATTTACCAGGGATAATCTTATGGGACCGCTGACAGGGCTATCCTCTAAAGGCATCCCGCGCAGACCAGGATATGCACTGCCCCAGCGTCGGGGGTTGCTGGCCGCTGACCTGTCAACGACACTCCGGTCCTCATCCCAGATAAGCAATTTCCTCAGCGAACACTGAAACTGAAAGCAAGATTTCAACAGCCTTGTAGAAAAGGGGCAGAGGCCGGGGCTGGTGCTGGTCAATCGTAAAGGAGAAATCCCTTGCTTCGCAGAGCGCCTCCCAGTCGCTCGAAGGTCTCGAGGTCGGGCACCCGTACTGTATGGAGATGCACGCCTCCAGTGAGGGAGGAGAGGAGTCCCGCGCCGCTTTCTTCCATGGTGCGAATGAATCTGTCGACATCAGACCGGGTTTTGAGGGAAAGCTGCCCGGTAAGCTGTCCGTACACCGGATGATCGACGGTGACGTCGATGACCTCCGCGCCGGAGTCCACCATCGTATAGAGCTCATCCTGCGTCTCGGATCTACCGTGTTTTACCGCGACGAGTTTAACGATGCCCCCGGCGGCAGGCTCTGCTTCCAAGACGGTGTAACCGCCCGGTGTGGCCAGGATCTTCTGACCCTGAGCCCGAAGAAGGGCTATATCCTGGACTATCACCTGTCTTGAAACCTTGAGATTCGAGGCCAGGGTTGACCCGGTGACCGGCTCGCCCGCTTGCGTCAGGATCTCCATGATCTTCCGGCGGCGCTCCTCTGAGTTCATCTCGGTTCCTACCACCTGCCAATGTCGCGTATTCGTCTCAGGTATCAATTGTTCCTCCCGAGGCACGCGTGGAAGGATATTTCGAGGCCAGAAACGAATTCTCATCAGCACCGTCGCGTAAACCGGCACGTTAATGAGTGCCGGCGTTTGTGATGTGTTGAGTGACAGATCAACGTCTGGAAAGGGGAAATGTCCATGCTGGCCATCACCAACGCCAAAATCTACACGATTACGAAGGGAGTGATTCCCAGGGGCACGGTCCTCGTAGAGGGCGGTCGCATAAGGGAGGTGGGACCGAACGTCCCGGTTCCGAAAGATGCCAAAGTCATCGATGCCGCCGGCAAAACGGTGACGCCGGGTCTCATCGACGCCCACAGCCACCTGGCGGTGTTCGGTGAGCCATCGGTTTGGGCGAACGCCGATGGAAATGAGATGACGAACCCTATCACGCCCCAGCTCCGGGCCATCGATGCCTTGAACCCGCAGGACCCAGCCATCCGTGATGTCCTTTCGGGAGGGGTGACGACCGTTTACACGGGTCCGGGAAGCGCCAATATCATTGGCGGCACTGGAATAGCCATAAAACTGCGGGGGCGAACTGCAGAGGAAATGGTCATTCCCGGGACCGAGGGGATGAAGATGGCCCTCGGGGAAAATCCAAAGCGCGTCTACGGCGAGATGAAGAAGCAGTATCCTGCTACCCGCATGGCCAACGCGGCAGCTCTCCGGGAAGCTCTGGTGAACGCTCAGAACTACATCAAGAAACTAGAGAAGTCCAGGGAGAAACGGGAAAAGGATAACGGGAAAGATGGAAATTCCAAAGAACCCGATAGAGATCTGAAGATGGAGGCCCTGGCTCGGGTTCTCAGGCGGGAAATCAAGGCAAGGATCCACGCCCACAGGCTCGACGACATAATGACCGCTATACGGATAGCTGAGGAGTTTAACCTGGATTTCGTCATCGAACACGCCACGGAAGGCTACCTGATAGCTGATATATTGGCCCACAAAGGGGTGCCGTGTACAGTTGGCCCTCTTCTCATGTCCAGAGCGAAGATGGAACTTCTCCAGGTGAGCCTGGCAAACCCCGGAATACTTGCGAAGGCCGGAGTAAAAGTAGCCATACAATGCGATACCACTACCAACACCAGGTGGCTTGCGCTCCACGCTGGGATAGCGGTGCGGGAGGGGATGCCGGAGGACGCGGCCTGGAGGTCCATCACGATCAATCCCGCTGAAATCCTCGGGATTGACTCGCGCCTGGGAAGCATCGAACCAGGCAAAGACGCGGACCTCGTGATTTGGAGCGGCCATCCTTTTGAAACCCTGACCGTCGCCGAAAAAGTGTTCATCGAAGGAGAACTCGTCTTCCAACGGAAATAGAGGATCGACGGAATGCTGTCTAGAATCCATTGACATGGAGTTGGGTCCGGGCCTGCCCTTCTGCGGCAGGCCCAAATCATGCGACCCCCGGTTCGGCCAGCCCGGCTGGACGATCACGCAACGGAGCGGCGCGGGCGTCCAGGGGGTCTTAGAAAGAGGGAAAATGTATGCTCAAGGTGATCTCAAGCGCTAACGGAAAGATCGGTTTAAAAGCTGCCATGGACGTACTCAAACGCGGCGGCACCGCAGTTGACGCTGTGGAGGCCGGGTGCCGGGTTGTGGAATCGAATCCCGATGACAGGACGGTCGGTTACGGCGGGCTGCCCAACCTCATAGGCGAAGTAGAGCTCGATGCCAGCATAATGGACGGCAATACGCTGGCCGCTGGTGCGGTGGGTGCGGTGAAACGGTTTGAACATCCGATATCTATAGCTCGAAAAGTGATGGAGGAACTTCCCCATGTGATGCTGGTAGGGGAGGGTGCCGAGAGATTCGCGCGGGAACTGGGGTTTGAGGAAAAGGACCTTCTCACTCCCGAGTCCAAAGCTATCTGGGAAAAAGGGTTGAAAGAGAAAGTAACCGGTGTTTACGAGGACCGCATGGATTACATGGAGGCATTGAGGAAATACGTCCATATGGCGGCTGACCCGGAGAAGCACCTGGGCACCGTGAATTTCATCGCAATGGACAAGTACGGTAGGATAGCTTGTGGCGTATCTACCAGCGGGTGGGCGTGGAAATACCCGGGTCGCCTCGGCGACTCTCCAGTGATCGGTGCGGGAAACTACGCGGACAGCCGGTATGGAGCCGCGGCGTGTACCGGCAGAGGAGAAATGACCATCCGCCTCTGCACGGCCAGGTCCATCGTGCTGTACATGGCATCGGGGATGTCCCTGGACCAGGCCGCCCGCAAGGCCATGACCGAACTCCTTGACCTCCAGGATGCTTACTGGGGAAGAGTATCTTGTGTGGTCATGGATGCCAGGGGGAACCACGGAGCGTACACCATAGGGGGTCCGTCCAGTTACGCCGTGATCACCGAGGACATGGACGAGCCGGAGGAGTTGCCGCGCGTGGAGATCACCCGCTGAATGTTCCCGGCACGACCGGCCGGAGGTTGTCCAAAACTCGGGACGACCGCGGCTAAACTGAGGCGAAGGGGAAGGAAAATCCGAACTTGGGGAGGACGAAATAATGGCCTATCCCGGAACTGTACTGTTTGACCTCGACGGGACACTCGTTCCCGTGGACATGGATTTCTTTTATAAAGCTTACGTAAAGGAAGTATCGACCCGTTTCGCTCCGATCATCCCGCCGGACGTGTTTCAAGAAGCTCTATTGAAGTCCACGTACGAGATGATTTCGAATCTCGACCCGGCGCTCACGAATCACGAGGCCTTCGCCAGGGCGTTTTCTAGAAGGGTGGGCCGGGACTGGGAAGAAGTCTGGCCCGTCTTCCAAAACTTTTACCGGCACGACTTTGGACGCCTGAAAAGATTCGTCCCGGAAAATCCCCATGCACGTTCTGTGGTAACCCAGGTTTTAAAGGCCGGGTGGGATATCGTCCTGGCGACCAATGCCGTCTTCCCCGAGATAGCCATAAGAGAGCGGATGCGCTGGGTGAACATCGACGATCTTCCGTGGAAGTACATCACTACCCTGGACAACATGCACTACTGCAAACCTCAGCTTCAGTACTACGAGGAGATCTTAGACATCCTTAAACTTGACCCGTCTACGTGCGTCATGGTGGGAAACGACGTGGAAGAAGACATGATTGCCCAAAAACTCGGGATGAAGACCTTCCTCGTTGAGGACTTCCTTATAGAGCGGGGAGGGTCCGGGCTCAAACCGGATGGCAAAGGTAAGCTTCCTGACCTGCTCCCCTTCCTCGCCCAACTGGCAGGGGCAGGGCGGGAGAGCCCAGACGAAAGCAGCAACGTAGCCCCGGATTCGGCGTGATATGCCGCGGTTTGACCCATGGTCTGCCCGATGGATTTTTCGTTTAGGATTCCTGTCACAGGCCATCTTGACCTGGACCTCACTCTCCGTTCGGGACAAGCTTTCAGGTGGAGAGTTTCGGACGGGGCTGACCTCCCGGGCGAGCGCTGGATGATAGCTCCTCGAGTCCCCGGACCAGGGCGAGGCGGGCCGATGGCCGGCGGTCTCGCTGCTGAGCGAAAGCTAAGCTACTGTGGAGTCATAGGGGATCACGCGGTGATTCTCACCCAGGAGGACGGGTTCCTCCAGGTTCGGCTGGATCCGGCCGTGGGGCACAATGCCAACCGGGTTGCGGCCGGCGTCCGGAAGTACTTTGCCCTGGACGAGGATCAAGCTGCGATCGAAAGGGAGTTGGCTTCTAAGCATCCGGTGTTGGGCGAGATCATCAGCAGAAGGCCCGGTCTGAAGATCCTTTGCCAAGACCCGTGGGAATGCTTGACCTCGTTCATCCTTTCGGCGCACAACAACATCCCGGCGATCGAGAGAACCATCGAAGCGCTGTGTGAGATGTTGGGTAACCCCGCAGGCTTTGGGCGGAAAACGTACCCCGGACCCTACGCCGTGCTCAATTGCGGAGAGACGGTGCTCAATGCCGCAAGGTGCGGCTTCAGGGGGAGGTACCTCGCGGCTACGGCGAAGAAGATCGTCTCGGGCGAGGTTGATCTGAAGGGCGTGGGTTCGCTGCCCACGCCCGCCGCCAGGTCGGAACTCATGAAGCTACCCGGGGTCGGTCGGAAGGTGGCCGATTGCGTCCTGCTTTTCGCCTACCGGAGGCTGGAAGTTTTCCCGGTTGACGTGTGGGTGAAGAGGGCTATGGCACGCCTTTATCCGGAGACGAACTCAATGCCTCCGGAGCGGGTCGCCGAGGAAGGGGAGCGCCGGTTCGGCAGGTACGCGGGATTGGCCCAGGAATACCTCTACTGGTTCGAACGGACCGGATCTCTGGTAAAGATGGTTCATTAAAGGTGCGATTCCGTCTTGGGAGACGCGACGCTATGGTCCCCGGCAGACCATGCGGTCGGTCAATGGTAATGGGTCAATGATAAATGTCAGCCCCTTCAGACACGACTCTTGGGAAACGTTTGTGCGCCGAAACCAGCTCAGCCCTGACGAGACTGGAGTGGTACCAGGGTATTCGTGGCGAGTTTCGCCCGTCGCTGCGAATGTACTTCCGGGCCCCTTCGATTTCCTCCAGCACGAAATCCCGCTCAGGTAGGACATAGCGGTGCAATGACCGCCAAAGGTCTGTTATCCTCAAGCCCATCCCTACCAGGAATTCCTGAAACCCGAGCCACCTCTCAGGCGGGCACTCCACGTCGGTAAGACCGAAGTAAAGAGCAGAGCCCGGACCCACCAGGGCTTCTCTGCACCTCATCACGAATAACCTGAAACCCTGCTCCGTCTCAAGGGGATCGCATAAAGACACGTCGAACGCTTCGAGGAGTTTCGCGGGAAGAGGACTTCTCACGTCATATTCGTAAAGTTCAAGGGGAATGGGAAGGTCCTGGCGTCGCTGGTCGAGAAAGTCCAGGAGTCTGCGGTCGATTTCGGCCACCGCGACCCTGGCGGGGAGTCCGGTCAGGCACACCGCGAGCGAGGTCAGGTCGTCGTCCCCCACGAGCAACAGCGAGGCGCCGGCCAGGTCGTCCCTGGAGTCGAGGACCCTGAGCCGGTTCATCACGGATTCAACAGTTACGTACCCCTGGTCGAACCGTACGACTGGCTCGGGCCGGTTCCGGGTGAGACGAGCAAATTCGCGCTTTACGACCTCTAAAGCGGCCTCGGTCAGGCGACGGTCCTGGAAGTCTACCGTTCTCTCGATCAGGCCGTCCCGAACGCGGATGAACCCTCTATCGCCGAGACCATTCAGAGCGGATATGATGCTCCGAAGGTCGTAATCAAGGCCTGAGACAAGCTCGTAAAAATCCATGGGATGATCCAGACGGGACAGGATAGCTCTTTCGATCCGAAGCAACTTAAGTGTTGATCCCCCCTCGTATGTATCTGGTGGTTCATCTTTTTTGTGCGCCGTTTCCCGGTACTACACCTACCTTAGGGTTCGCTACGCTCTCTCTTGACACCTGCTACAGTTCCTTATGCTGAGCCGGTTAGGTAGACAGTACCGCTGCCGGTCTCTCAGCTCCTGGTGCTCTCCGGCGATACCCCGGGAGTTTTGGAACAATACCGAAAGAGGATATGCCGGAGTAGAGTAGAATTCCATGGGGAAGCACCTAATTAAACTGGCTGTAGCAATGGGTGAGTTTTGCCGGACTTACTTCCCAATTGGATGCGGCGAAATTGAAACGGGTTCTAATTCGGAACTTAATTCCGTACCGAATTGAAAAGGGAGGGGGTGGCTGGTCAATTGAGGGTGCAAGCTAAGATATACGGAGACCTTATACGATTCGTTGAGGGGCAAAGGGAAGTCGTAACCGTGCAGCTCCGCGAAGGGGCGTCCCTCTCGGACCTTCTTCGTGTTCTAGGAATTCCCGCCGAGGAAGTCTGGATGGCCTCAAGACGAAACCAAATAATCAGAGAAGAAGATATCCTGGAGGACGGCGATGAAGTCAGTTTGTTCGATCCGGTTCTCGGCGGCTGACCGTCGAGTTCGACAGGCACAAGGCTCGTCAGCCGGTGCAAGGTTTGACGGAGCCGGGGATACGTGATCTCTTTGGAGAGGGGAGATCGGTGTGGCGTATGGTTATACAGGGAAAATCTTGAGGGTGAACCTATCGGATAAAACGATATCCGTAGAGGAACCGGGGGATTTGTTTTACCGGAAGTACTGGGGCGGTAGAGGTCTCATCGCTTACTACTTGCTGAACGAGCTTCCGAAGGGCGCGGACCCCCTCGGTCCAGAGAACATCCTGATCTTCGCGGCGGGTCCGCTCACGGGAGCGCCAGTGGCCGGTTCGGGAAGAAACAGCGTAGGAGCGAAATCGCCCCTCACAGGCGGATACGGCGACGCCGAGGCCGGTGGGTATTTCGGCGCCGAATTAAAGAGGGCCGGCTTTGACGCCATCATCGTGAAGGGAGTATCGGAAAAGCCCGTCTATCTCTGGGTCCACGATGGTGAAGCCGAGATCAGGGATGCCGCGCACCTGTGGGGTAAGACCACGGCCGAGGCAGAGGAAATCATCAAGAGCGAACTGGGCGATAGGTTGGTAAGGGTGTCCCAGTGTGGGCCTGCCGGAGAGAATCTCGTGCGGTTTTCCTGCGTTGTAAATGATCTCACCCACTTTGCCGGACGGACGGGAATGGGCGCCATCATGGGTTCCAAGAAGTTAAGGGCGGTGGCGGTGCGAGGGAAAGGCGCTGTGCCTTTAAGCGACGCCGGCAAGGTCAGGGAGCTCGCCAGGTGGATGGTGGAAAACGTTCCGCGGCTGGCTTTCGGCCTGCAGGACACGGGCACAGCTGGAGGAACGGTCAACCTGAGCACCGCCGGAGGGCTTCCCACCCGGAATTTCCGCGAAGGCAGTTTTGAAGGGGCTGAAAAGATATCCGGCCAGGCGATGAAAGAGACCATCCTGGTGGACAGGGAAACGTGCTTCGCCTGTCCGATCCGGTGCAAGAGAGTGGTTAAGGCGGAAGGGCCGCTGAAAATCGACCCCACATACGGCGGGCCTGAATACGAGACGGTGGCCGCGCTTGGCTCAAGTCTCGGGGTAGACTCCCTCCTTCATGTGGCCAAAGGAAACGAGATGTGTGCAGCTTTGGGGCTCGACACCATTTCCACTGGGGTCACCATCGCCTTTGCTATGGAATGCCTTTCCGAGGGGTTGCTCGGCCCGGAGGATGTCGGCGGCCTCGACCTCCGGTTCGGCAATCCTGATGCTGCTTTGACGCTAATAGAGATGATTGCCAGAAGACAAGGGATAGGAGACCTCCTTGCGGAGGGAACGAAGCGGGCCGCCGAGAAGATCGGCGGGCGGGCGGCGGAGCTCGCGATGCACGTGAGGGGGCAGGAGATCCCCATGCACGAGCCCCGGCTCAAGTACGCCCTGGGTATCGGCTATGCGCTGTCTCCCACCGGAGCCGATCACTGTCACAACATCCACGATACCCTCTACGAGAAACGGGAGAACCGCGCTATGCAGGAACTATACGGGCTGGGCGTTTTGGACCCGTTGCCCTTCGACGATCTTTCCCCCGAGAAAATCCACATGTTCTGGACCGTGACCAACCTGCGCACGTTCTACAACCTGGCTGTGATGTGTCAGTTCGTACCGTGGTCGGTGATCCAGCTGGAAGAACTGGCGAGGGCGGTAACCGGGTGGAATGTGACCGCCGCCGAGATGCTGCTGGCTGGCGAAAGGGCGAACACCTTGGCCAGGGTATTCAACTTGCGGGAGGGGCTCGAAAGCGAAGAGGAGGCTTTGCCGAAGAGATTCTTCCAGCCCTTCAGCAGCGGACCTCTAAAGGGTCGGGCGGCGCGACCGGAGGATTGGGCGAAAGCTAAACTTCAAGCTTACCGGATGGCCGGCTGGGACGAGCGGGGGGTCCCGTCCCGGGAATGCTTGGGTCGCCTTGGTATAGGTTGGGCCGGGGAAATGCTTCCTTCCAGCTCGAAATAGGTGGTCTCGTCCCTCTACGTGAGAGAGGCGAGTTGGAGCGTCAGTAGGAAATCTGAGTTCATGGTAGGGGATGATCCTCAGATTTTTCGGTACCTGTGGGAGGGGTGAGTATGCCGCTGGGGAAGTTCTGTCTCATAGTGAACCCTGTTGCAGGGCACGGTAGGTCGGCGAAGATTTTGCCCGAAGTTGAATCGGTGCTGCGCGAGCGCGGGCTGTCTTTCGACGTAGCTCGCACTTCCGGCCCCGGAGACGCGGTGGAAATAGCGAAACGAGCTGCGGAATCTGGTTACTCCGCAGTAGTGGCCATGGGAGGCGACGGAACGCTGGAAGAAGTGGTGAATGGTGTGCTGTCGTCCGGGAATCCCGGCGTCGCGGTGGGGACGATCCCTTCGGGTACGGGGAACGATTTCGCCTCGGGAAATAACCTGTTTTCTCACTGGTCCCACGCGCTGGCCGCTCTTCAAGCACCCCGGCGCGTGAAGATGGACGTCTTCAGGGTAACGGACTCGTCGGGATTCTCGAGATGGGCCATAAACTCGGTGGGATTCGGGTTCGATGCCTACGTGGTCCAGAGAGTACAACAGCACGGTTCGAAGAAGTTCGGAAGGTTGAGCTACTTTATCGAAGCTTTGAGAGGTGCGTTCGACTTCGCTCTGACAACGCTTGAGGTATACATAGACGGGGTAAAGAACGTCCTGCCGCAAGCTTGGCTTTTAGCCATAACCAACACGCCGAAATACGGAGGCGGGTTGAAGGTCTGTCCCGACGCGGTCTCTGGCGACGGTCAGCTCGACGCGCTTCTGGTTAACGGAATATCTCGTTCGTACGTGTTGCGCGTGTTACCCCTGGTATTCCAGGGCCGGCACGTCGGGAAGAAAGGCGTCCGGCTGGAGAGAGCTCGGGCAATCGAAATCCATGCTGAGCCCGGCTTTCCGTCCCATATGGACGGGGACCTGGTCGATTTGACGTACCCGGTGAAAATCGCTGTCGAGCCGGCACGCGTCGAATTCCTGATATGAACGAGGCCGTCAACCCCATCTTCTCACAGAGGTGTTTCCGAGGCTCTGGCTATCGTCGACGGTTGGCATTCTGATATTCGCGGGTTGGCTACCGCACCACATACCT
>DUSS01000069.1 GCA_012842495.1 Candidatus Fermentithermobacillaceae bacterium | reverse complement strand
TTGCCGCAATAGGAAACCAGCGGGCCGACGGCCGCGACAGGTCTCCCACTCAGGCAAGGCCTTTGGATTTGGGGGTGGGACTGGTCGGGCTGCGCGGACTTGAACCGCGGACCTCTTGAACCCCATTTATCTCCCGTCTGTCTAACCCGTCCATCGCGTCTACCAGTTAAACGCATACGCTGGTCTTTTATTCTGGCAAGTTCCGCCAGTTTCTCTCAGTTTCATTCGCGTCCGTCAGAAATTCCACCAAGATTCCTCCAGCGAACAGCTGTTTGCTCGCCGTCCTGACATTCGTTCAAGGGGTCGCAGGTTCCGTCTTGCAAGGTCTGCGCCACCTCAGGGAAGTTCAGGGCCATGACGTACACTATGCCTTCTCCCCGGCGGAGCCGGCGCTCTATGGTCTGCCTGCCGTAGTGAAGTTTCCGGGCTATCTCGTTCACCCGCATGCCCTCGAAGTAGCGGAGCTTGACGATCTTCCGGGTCTCTCTGTCCATGCCGTCCAGGGCCAAGTCTATCGCCCGACAAGCGGCCAGTGCATACCGGTAACGCTCCTCCAGTTCCTCAAGGTGTTCCGCTTTCCGGGCCGTGGGGTTCGACGGGGCCTTGTCCTTGTGGACCACAACTATCGGGGAAGTCCTGGTCTGCTCCAAAAGAGCTTGCCTCTGTAGATGGTACGCCTTGATGGAGGCCTTCAGGACCGGGTAGTTCCGTAGAAGGTCTCTTACACTCCGGGGCACCCCTTGCACCCGCTATCGCCTCCCTTTCGATAGGACGTATTCCGTTCGCCTTGGTCCCGGTCCTCCCCGAAATACGAAACTCCCCGGCGTCAGGGGCCACCGGGGAGTTCGACGGAGGATGAGGATGAGAATCGCCCGATGTGTTCTACGTTACGCAGGAGGGATTATCCCGTCTACTATCGCAAAATGGTTCGGTCTTGCAATAGCGACATCCGCCCGCAGGTAGGCACGAATCAGCACCTGGAGGTTCTTGAAAGCATCGTTGGCCTCCCGCGAGGCTTCCAGGAGAAGGTTCGTCCTCACGCCGATAAGGAGGTTCGAGAAGTCGCCCACTACAGCGAAGGTCGCATTCGTGGCCGTCCCTTTCGTCAGGTTTGTCGGAATCTGCGTCGTCGGGTACTTCCGCAGGGCCTGGAATGACTGGGGAGGCTGTAGAGGCTGCCCGGTCGTATCCTTGAGCCTTTCCGTTTCTCCGGCGGTCCTCGGTGCCCAGAGAAGGGTCACGGGGGTCCCGTTCGCTTCCTGTACCGCCTGGGCCGCCTTCGAGAAAGGTACGTAGTCGGTCAAGGCCGCGCCGTTGTCGCCCATGTCGATCTTCGTGACGCCGGCGATGTTGTAGAGTCCCAGGGGTTCCTCGCCCACACCGCTTCCGAGAAGGGCCGCCCGGTCCAACTCGAGTCCAAGGGCTTCGCTCAGTGCAGTCTCCACGACCTGCCCAAGGTTCTGGGCATCCTCCAGGAGCTCTACAGATACCCTCACCAGGGCCGCCAAGGTCTTCGCCTTCAGCTCCAGGGGGCCGAAGGTCATATCGCTTTCGGTGATAGCCGCGTTCTCAGGCTTCCAATACCCTCTCGGGTCGGTCAGGACCTTTGCCAGTCGCAAGGTCGAAGAATCCATCGGGACCGTCAAGGCTCCGGCCTGGATTACTCTTGCCTGCGCCCGGGCAAGGTCAATAATCCGGGAGGACAGGGGATGAGGCACTAGGAAACCGCCCAGCGAATCCGTCCCTATGCCCATCGCCCGGCGTTCGGCCTCGGCACCGCGCCAGTCCCCCGTGACGATTCCCCGGAGCATCTTCCCGAGGCTCAGTGTCTGATCCATCACTCCGTCCGGGAGGATATCCCGGCGTTCACGAATCAGGTAATCGGTAATCCGCTCTTCGGGCCGGAGTGCTCTGACGGCATCGGGGGACGATGGAAGATATTGCCCGCCGCCAGACGCCAGGGCCTTTGCCCTCTGTTCCGCTTCTTCGAGACGCCGGATCTCTTCATTGTGCGCTTGTATCGATTCAAGCAGGGCCTCGTAGCGTTCCCTTTCCTCCGGGGTCAGGTCTCGCTTCTCGGTCTCGGCTTTGCTCAGAATCTCTTCCGCCATCTTCGTCAACGCGGCCTTGGTCTGCCGCAGTTCGATTATCCTCATAGGGCATTTCTCCTTTCTCCCTGGCAAGCGAAAAGGCCGCCAGGGACTATGCTCTGCCTCTCCGGTCCTCCAACGGCTTCCGGGTCGGCTCTTGCGTAGCTCCTGACGGCCTCCAACGGTCCGACAGTGCTTATTCTGTTGTCTCCGGACCCCTGTCCGGCCTTCACCGGCCACCTGACCGGCAAGACTATTATAGCAGAGATTCCCAGGAGACTCAATGTTCCGCCCATGTCTTGCCTTCCGCCAGACGCTTCGCCTTCCGGCGTTCCTCCCTCCGCCGGGCCGCCCGGTCCTGTTGCAGGCGATCCCAGAGGGACCGGAAGCGGAGCCGGGCCTCTTCGTTTTCCCATCGGGTTTCGGGGTCCCGGAAGTCGTTATCCGCCCAGATCCGGGTCATCTCAAGGTTCAGTTCTCTGCGTTCCTCGTCGGTCAGTCTACGCATCTTAATGCCTCCTCAGGCCACATTTCAAAATGGCCTCAAATTCATGCCGAATTCGGGATTATTCCCGCGTTTTTTTCCCGTTTTTCGGGCCGTTTTCGGGACGTAACCCCGCTTTGCGAATTTTGCGGTCGCCCACGCGGAGGGGGCCGCCCGGTCCCTGGCCGCCTCGCCCAGAGATTTGACCCCCCCTGGGCTTTTTTCGCGTTCGAGCCCACACTTTTCGCACACGACAGGCACAAGATCCGAGTCCTTATCCTTCATCTCGATTCCTCCCACTCCCGGAGCACATTCAACAGGAAGGCCAGGGCCTCCGGATTCGCCTGAAAGTCCTCCCGGTTAAGAACCAGGGTCTTCCCGCGTTTCTTCTCCCGCGTCTCCCTGTCCGTCCAGTAGAGAGAAACCTGGAGTTTCCCGGCCTCGGGGTAGTAGGCAAGGGCAAGCCGGGCCGTGAAGACCTCCTTGGGAGTCTCCCGTTCCCAGTACGCTTCGCCGAAGTACGGCGGCACTCGCCGGGCACGAAGAGGCTTGCTCATATGTGTACCTCCTCAGAAAGGCTCGTCATCGGAGACCGATAACGTATGAATTTCATCGTTCCCACCGTCCGGACCGTTCCCATCCCTGCTCGCAGGCCGGTCGAACGGGAACGATTCCTGATGTGGGATCGATCCCACGTCGGAGATCGTCCCCACCACCGTTCCCGCGAAACTTGACGTTGTACTGGTGCTTTGAGCGCATGGGAACGATGGGAACGATGGGGACGATGTTTCGCATACCCTGTCGATGGATATGATCCGCTTTCTATCACTCCCACGACCGTCGGAACGAAAACTGATGTGTATCCCCCTTGTGCGTAGGAAAGGAGCCACCTGCCTAAGTCTATTGGATAAGACGTTCGGAGCCTTGGGCCACTTCCTAGATTTCAGCGTTTTTTCGGTAACCCGCGTTTCGAGTTCTTCCAAGAGTTCCGAAGCGGTACCGGACCAATTTCCCCGATCTTCTTCCTCCATGAATTGAAGTAAAGTCTTCGCCACAACGTTGAATTCAAGTGACTGAGCTATTGCGTCTTCACGCATTTCGCAATAGGCTGCCATGAAATCTCCGTTTTCCCAGGGAAGGGCTGCCTCCGCAGCAACTACCCAGGCGGCAAAATCGGCCATTCTGGGGAGTCTATTGAGAGTCACGATGTTCTTGTTGGCTAGACCTACTTGAATAGCATCGCACAACGCGCCCAGCAACTTGGGACGGGCCTTCTCGAATTCCCGCCAGAAGGCGTCTTCTCGTTTCCTCTCGTGTTCTGGGATTGAAGAGAGACTGACGATAAGTGCCCGGTCCAGCAAGTCGTTTCTGCTCACAATTTCATCTATGCCGTTGACCACTACGGGCCGCTTCGCATAGAAAAGGGCTTCCTCGTCATCCGTGTAAAGCTTCCGGGTACTCAGGCCGCCTCCCGTAGACAGGCGGCACAAGGCGTCAGATAACCACGTGGGAAGGCCTGAAAGGTTATCGAAGGCAACAACCCACGCATTCTTGGCGGCAATGGCGAGATCTCTTTCCTCCCTAGGGATGGTCCGGGTAGCGGAGAAGTTAGGGTCTACGAGGTCCCTGAGCACGCGGAGGGTCGTCGTCTTGCCGCTCCCGTGTTCGCCCTGGAGCACCAGGACCGGGTATGGTCCGCGAGGGTGAAAGCACCCGAGGAGCCACGAAACAAGAAGAATCCAGGTTCGGTCGTCCGGCGCGTTGACGAAACGCCGGAGGTCTTCGAGGCTTCCGCCCTCTACGGGCCGGGGAAGCGGAGCCATGCCCTCCGCACGGCGAAACCGGACCGGGGAGTCGTCAAGAACTCGCCACCCGGATTTGGAAATCTCGACAGCTTCCCACTTATCATTGCACAAGTCAAGGTATATCTTCCCGTCCGCCTCGGCGATCCGCGTATAGACTTCTACCTCGGGGCCGTCGAAAGTCGCTTGAGCCTCAATGACGTTCAAGGCATTCTGAAGTGCCTCGTTGTTCGGAGCCTTCCCCTCGGTTTCACGGAAATACTCCCGGCAAAGCCATTTCTTAAAAGCCTTGCTCCGGATAGGCCAGCATTCCTTGTGACCGTCAACGGCCATTGCCGCGAAACACTCAGCCGCCGGGCTATGGAAGAGTTCTGTTGACTGAGCGATTTGGATGAGGATTTGAGCCTGACTCTCCTTGCGGTCTTCGTTCTCTTGGGCCAGGGTCATGGACGTTTTCACTCGTTTATCAAGCTCGCCGACGCGCACCTTGGCTTTTTTGAGTTCGGCACGCAAGGTTTCATACGTAGCCGGATCGTACTCCCGCAAGATAGCAAAGGCCGACAAGACCTCGGGGGTGAAAGGAACTCCGGGGTCGTCTTTAGCCGCTTCCGTTGCCTGGGACGCCCGCTTCCGGGCTTCCTCCAGGTCCTCTTCGGTAAGCCGCCGAGTCTGTTGCCTCTCCTCACAAAAGTCATGAAGCCATGCCGGGGCCTCGGGGATCTCCGCTTCCCAAGGGGCTGTAAGCCAGGTATGCCCTTCGGTCGGGGGAAGCGGTACGACCGATCTCCGTCCCCATACCCGGAGGCCTGGTTTTACTTGGTCGTTCCTGATCTCACGGTCCACGCGGAAAAACAGATACCATCCGCCCGGCCTTCTTATCTCGGGGCCTTCGTACCCATCGAAGAGGGGGTCCTCCCGCAGTTCGCCGTCCACGTCCACCACGGCTAGTCCCTCGGGTACAATCATGGCAGGGTTCGCGTTGGGCTGGTTTTTCCACCAGGTGTCCTGGTCCTGGCTTGTTGCCAGGGTCGGCACCCTCGGTAACGCGAGTTCCATCAGGGAACCGGGACGGAGGGGAGCGATCCGCCAGGCAGGGCAATGTATACGGTACAGCTCCAGGTAATCACTTAGAGTCTCTTTCTTGGGAGGTTGTGCTATCATAGAAGCGAACCACCTCCTGCCCGTCTCTCGGGACGGGCCTTCTTCTTCATAACCGCGCCCGTTCCCATTCGGACACCTTCTCCGCTACCCACTTTTCGAGCCAGGCCTTGGGAATCCGGACCGTCCTGCCGAGACGGATCACCGGGATTTCTCCCCGGTTGATGGCCTCATAGAGGAACGCCCGGGAGTACCCGCATAGCCGGGCTGCCTCGTCAACGCGGAGAAGAAGACGGTCTGTATCCGATGGGAGCCTCATGGTCGGGCACCTCCTCGAATAGGGCTTCCTCGGGCACTTCAAGGGCCTGGGCTATTCGCTTCCGCCACCCAGGACCGCAGGGCCAGATTCCCCGCTCGATCTTGGACAGGGATGCAGGCTCAATCCCGGTCCTTACGCAAAGCTGGGTCAGGGACCACCCACGCCGAAGCCGTTCAAGTTTCATCCGGAGCATGTTTGATACCCCCTTGCGCCTAGAGACATGGTAACGTATCATTGTGATATGGTGAGGATGATGAAACCAGTCTTCCGGAACGAGGAAGAACTTAAAAACTGGGTTTCTGTCCAGATAGCAGGGCCTATCGACGAGAGGATATGGGCATTGTGCAAAGAGGACGGATTCATCGACGAGGCTCTAAACCCTGAATTCAGAAATGTTAAGGGCCTTCTCAAAAGATACCGCGATCTTGAAAACCTGAAGGCAGATCGCAGGCCTACCGAGAGAAAACCGAGGCAGATCCCGCCGGACAAGCGCCTCGCAACGCTATCCGAGATAATCGCTATAGAGGCCGCGAGACTCCCGGAGGTTGTGCGATTCCGCGAGGAAGTTCTCAGTGGGCAACTCATACCCTTTGCGGAGATCCCCACATGGATCGAGCAAAAGGCGAAGGAAGATGGCGGAGGCACCCATTGGGTCGAAATACCCCTCCCGCCAGGTCACGAATTGCCGGACACCATGGGGCATCTTCCACCAGAATGGCTTCGTCGTCTGGCCGACACGATTGAGAAGCACGGTCTGAGAATCTACGGCGGATGGAGACTCAATACCCTATCCTATCCCGGTCCGCCCGGAGAGAACTGGGTACGTGCTATCCCCGTCCGGCATGACGGGGTTCTGGGCCGCCTAAAAAGAATCGCCGGTCAACTTTGCAGGCGATACCCGGCATGGGAAGAGGCTCGGGCAGTAGCTTTCGTGCTTTCAGGGGCAGTTCCTCTGATACCGAAAGCAAGACTACAGTTCGACCATCATTCCCACATGCCGCCGACGATAACGATCACCGTTGATCCCCGGCTTTCAAAGGAGGAAGTGGCGAAACTGTATGCTCGGCACAGGCGAGAACTGTTCGAGGGTCAGGATAAGCCTATGTCGGAGAAGCATTTGAAGCTCGCCGTGTTTTTGGCGCAGAACCCTTCGGGCACCTGGGTAGAAAGAATGTCGAACTGGAATGCCTGCTATCCTCAATGGAGCTATACGAATTACCGGACCTTTTGCCGGGACGCCCTGGCCGCCTATGAGAGGGTACGAGGAAATAAGTTTGACGCCCAGGAATGGGAACCCCAGGCCAAAGCCATGCTCCGATGGGCAGAAGGTCTACATCATGACGACGAGAAAGAAGGTGATACCCGCCAGAACCACGGTCGGAAGTAGGCATCTTGATTTTCAAACTCAAAAGGAGGCTCACCGAGATGGAAGACAAGTGGGAGAGGATAACCGTCGGAGGTATAGAGCTGCCGCTTGTGTTGTCTGGCGAAGAACTATGTGTGGCCTTCCGGGAGGTTCTGGATACACTCGCCCAGCACCGGATAGACAACCTGCCGAAGATTGTGACCAGGGACGAAGAGTACGAACGGGCAGAGAAGGAACTCGGTCAGGCCGAAGCCGCTCTGAATGCCGCGTTACGGGACGAGAGCACGAAGAAGGCCTTCTTGGAGTATGAGGACGCCGACAACTTCATGGAGGTCCTGAATCTCCGGGACATCTACATGGCCGGGTTTATGGACGGCCTACAAGTGGGCAAGGCGATGAAGGCACGGGCCGCAGTCTGGCACGAGGAGGAGGGACACCGATGTCCAAAAGACGGGGCCACGGGGAAGGGTCAATCTACCGGCGTAACGACGGTATGTGGGTAGCGGAACTCTATCTCGGGAAGGACGAGACCGGCAAGAAGCAGACCTGGAAATGTTATGCGAAGACTCAGAAAAGGGCCGCCGAACTCCTGGAAAAGAAAAAGGCAGAACTGAGGAACGGCTTCCCGGTCGAACCGTCGAAACAGACCGTGGGCCAGTTCCTTGATGTCTGGATGAAGGATGTTGTGAAGGGCTCCGTGAGGCCTTCGACGTACCAGAACTACGTCTACATCCTGCGGCACGCCGAACCCTTGAGGAACATTCCTCTGGTGAGGCTCAATCCCCAGGCGGTTCAACGTCTCTATCGAAAGATGCATGAGGAAGGCCTCGGTCGTACCATCAAGGTGCTCCACGCCGTTTTGCACAAGGCGATGGATCAAGCCGTGAAATGGGGGATGGTCCCGAGGAACATCTTTGATGCCGTGGACACTCCGAGAGTCACGACCAAAGAATTCCGGGCCTTGACCCCCGAGGAAGCCCAGAAATTCCTTGACGCCGCCCTGGAGGACCGGCTCTACGCCCTGTACGTTCTCGCCGTCACCTGCGGTCTCCGGTTCGGGGAGCTCCTGGGCCTTCGTTGGGAAGATGTAGACCTCTCCACAAGGACCCTGACGGTGAGGAATCAACTCCAATGGGTTCCTGGAGCCGGGAAGGATGGGAAGGCTGAGCCACAGCTTGTACCCCCAAAGACGGCGAGGAGCCGACGCACCATTCCATTACCAGATATCGCCGTGTTCGCCCTTAAGCGGCACAAGACCGAACAGGGGAAGGAACGCCTCCGGGCCGGGGACGTATGGCAAGACTGGGGCCTCGTGTTCACCACGGAGATCGGGACGCCGCTCGATCCGTCGAATGTCCGGAATCGGTCCTTCTGGCCGCTTCTTGAAAAGGCAGGTCTTTCGAGGGTACGTTTTCACGATCTGCGGCACACCTGCGCCACTTTACTCCTCGCTCAGGGGGTCCATCCGAAGCTCGTCCAGGAGCTCCTCGGGCACAATCAGATCAGCGTAACCCTCGACACCTATTCCCACGTGATACCCGCTATGATGAGAGAGACTGCCGACAGGATGGATAGCCTCTTCGCCGCAAAACAAAAGCACCGGTGATCCTGTCGCCTGAATCACCGGCATCGCCACCAACGAGACAGGTCACGAGACCTGTCTCGTTTTTATTCCACCAGTTTTCCTCCAGTAGTGCGCTTTTTGCGAACACCCGTTTATCCAGATTTCGGTCTTACGCTGGTCGGGCTGCGCGGACTTGAACCGCGGACCTCTTGAACCCCATTCAAGCGCGCTACCAAGCTGCGCCACAGCCCGACCATCAACGTCATTATAGCAGCACCCACCAAGCGACTCAAGGCTTTGT
>DUSS01000068.1 GCA_012842495.1 Candidatus Fermentithermobacillaceae bacterium | reverse complement strand
GCAGTTGCGGGGCAAAGCTTGCCGGGCTTCCTCATCGCCCGACTCGTATCTCTCGTGCCAGCTCTTGTACTCCTTGACGTTGGAGCCCAGGTTCCTTACGATAATCAACGGAATCTGGGTTCTACCCGTGAGACGGGCCTCTTGCGCTTCGGAGCCGCGGCAGGAGGCCCGATTTTTCTCCGCCCAGGCAGAACCCCGTAGGAAGTTCCTCCCCCCGCGTAGCTTTTCCTTTTAGTCAGCCTAATGTGAGACAAAAGGCCTCATTCAGGTCAAAAGAATCTGCGACGGGACAGGAAGAGGCTCAAAAGGACAAGATTGAGTGTGTTCTCAGAACGGTGGTCGAGCAAGCAGGCAAGTGTGTGGAAGAAGGCAAGTATCCGGGTGTCATAGACTCGCCTGCGCGCGCTGCGATTCTCCAGGCCATTGACCCGATACTAACCAAGCTTTCTTCTGCACTTCCGCACGGAGATCTGTCAGCGGGAACGGTAGGCTTTTCGGCCGACGCCCCAAGGTTCTTCAGCAAGATGAAATTCCGTACCCGCTACATAGAGCAAGTGTTGCGCAAGCAAGAATCAGGAGGCGCCAGAGCTCGGGACTACTGTGGAACCATGCTTCTCCGCATGGACAGGCTGTTTGCAGATACTCGCTTCGAGTTCTTGTTCGGACCGGTCGGCGGCGAGCTACCAAATCCGGAGCACGTACTTGCCGCTTTCGTGCGAGATGTCCTCGGACTGCCCTCTCGACGCTCCGATAGCTCCAGCTCTGACGACACAGGCACCGGCCCGAACAATCTGCCCTTCTACAAGCGTCAACGTTCGGGAGGTGGTGGCCATCATGTAGTCATCCTTGACCTCAGCCTTCTGGCGGCCGAAGTCCTAGAAAATGTCACCGCACTGATTGGAAGGCTGATACTTGAGTTTCTTCAGCGGTTAGGTGAACTAGAGGGGGAAAAAACTCGGGGCTCACTGCCCGTGGTCTTGGTGCTCGAAGAAGCCCAGAATTACATTCCCGAGCGTCGAAAGGATGGCGAAGAGTCGATCTCCCGTTTGGTATTCGAACGAATTGCGCGCGAAGGTCGGAAGTATGGTCTGGGATTGGTAGTGGCTTCTCAGCGGCCAAGTGAACTGTCGAAGACCGTTCTCTCACAATGTAACAGCTTTGTCGTACATCGGCTGCAAAACCCCGAAGACCTGCGGTACTTCAAAGAGATCGTCCCAGCTGTGTATGGGCCTCTTCTTGACCAGCTTCCCGCTCTCGCCAGGCAGACGGCTCTTGTGCTGGGTGAATGTGTGCGCGCCCCCGCTCTCGTCCGCGTCCGCGAAGCCAGGCCGCGGCCTCGCAGCGACGACCCAAGATTCTACAGGTACTGGTGTTCGGAGGGTCCCGATGACGTGCCGGTCGAGAAGGTGTGTACCCGCTGGGAAGGTGAAGAGGTCTGTGATGAAGCCGGGGCCGACTCATGCGGTGGCGAACCACCTGACAACGGATCGGAAGGTGAAGTCGGCACGAAGGAGTAGCCTGTTACAGCGTATGGAGGTGTTCTTATCTGACATTCCCATTGCCTACTACTGACGGAGGGGTGAACGGGTGCTGAGCACAGAAGAGTGCGAACGGTTACGCAGCTTGTATCGTCCCGAAAAGGTGCGTATTCTCTTTGTCGGAAAGTCTCTACCTGCACAAGGAACATTCTTCTATCTAGGCACCTCAAACCTCTACAAATCGATCAGGGAGGCGTTCGAGAAAGTCTATGGTGTGCGGGTCGGCCAAGACCCCTCCTCGTTTATGAGATTCTTCCGAGACTGTGGTTGCTACCTTGATGACCTGTGTCTCGAGCCTGTAGATGATCTAGATGATCCTGAGAGAAAAGAAAGGCGCCACGCAGCTGTACCCCTGTTGGCCGACAGAATGGCAGCGATTCAACCTCACCCTGAGATGGTCATCGCAGTTATGAAAGGGGTGGAGAGCTACATTCGCAAAGCAATGCTCCTCAGTGGCCTATCGTGCGTTACGTTTGCAGCATTGCCTTTTCGCGTCCACGGTAACGGTTTGGTGGATATTCTGAGACGAAGATGGTGACGGCAAACGGAGTCGTCAAGCGAAGACCGGACGAGGCGTGTTTATGGTCAATAAGTCCGAAGAGAAGGAGCGTGTGACCAATGCTGTACTTGGGCCATTTTAGTTTTGACACCCGTGATGATCCAGAGTTCCCTCCAGTGAGTTGTGGGTTCTTCACTGCGGTTGTCGAAGCAAACAATGTCGAAGAGGCGATGAAGAAGTTCGAGGCCCTTATTACAGAGATTCGTAGGGGTGAAGACGTGCTTGAGAGAGTATGCCAAGTCTTTCTCGATGCCTGTGTGGAGCTGCGGGCCTTGCCAAAATCTGGACTCTTGTCTTATTACGTCACCTACGACGCGGAGAGACGAGCAATGATCTTAACCTCGGCGCCCGGAGTTTCTGAAGAATATGCAGCGGTTTACGACTATGTCGGAGATGAGAAAGGAGCCGAAGGTCATAGTGTGCCGTTTCTGGTATTCGAATAGGTAAAGGTTTCTTCACCACACTCCTGCCAATCCCATTTGGCACGGAGGTGACCCCCTCCTTGATCACCGTCGACAACGTAACCAAGAGTAAGCGTCAAATAGCCCCCACCTTGTAAGGGGCGGGTCAAGGGTGATTGGTTCGGTCAGGTAGGGTCGCTAGCCATCCTTGCGGGTGCGGCAGGTGTCAGGCAGAGAAGATGACCACGGAAGCAGCTCGTCGAGGTCGCCGTCCCCGAGGTTCGGGAGCCTCTCGAAAAGATAGCGGAGATACTCGAACGGTATGAGCCCGTTCTCCTTGGCCGTCTCCACGACACTGTTGGTATGATTGACGCCAAGCCAGCGCCTGCCGACCAGGAGTCGAGGGTTGGTGGGAATGAGGATCGAATCTTTGATGGTCGGTGTGGGCGCAGGTACCAGTGCAGGGCGGAGGGTGCGCCGGGATTTTACATGGGCAGCGAAGCTCGTAGCGGTGTTTGGTCGGCCCCCTCCTGCGCAAAGCCCATATGGGTGCGGACGAACCCGCGAAGCCCGGACAAGTGTATGCAACCTGATGGTGCCGAAGGCAATGACAGGGCGGTGGCGTTGGTGACGAGATACATAGGGCTTGACCTACACAAGGACTATATCCACGGCTGTGAATGGGTTCCGCACGAAGCAAGGGAGAAGCATTTTCGGCTCAAGAACAACCGGGATGCTTGGGCCAATCTTGCGAAGATGCTCGGGCCCGATTGTGAGGTTTCTCTGGAAGTGACGGGGAACGCGTTCGAACTCTACGATGTGTTGTCTCCGCACTGTGCCAGGATGGTACTGGCTAACCCATCGGCGCTGAAGCGGTTTGGTTCAGGGCAGCATACTGACAGGGTCGACGCTGCCCGCCTGGCGAAGATGATGGCGATGAACGCAGTTCCTGCTGTGTGGGTACCGCCACAGGAAATAAGGGAGGTCAGGAGGCTGCTTCAATACAGGTTTAAACTGGTTCAGCATCAGGCGCGGTGCAAGAACCAG
>DUSS01000067.1 GCA_012842495.1 Candidatus Fermentithermobacillaceae bacterium | reverse complement strand
GCCTTAATCATGTCGGGAAGCCCCATCATCTTCGGGCAGCAGTAGTTAGTCCGGCTTAGCGAGACCAGAGCTGGCACGAACAGGACGTCGCACCCGCGGTCCAAAAGGGTTTTACAGTGGTAAAACGCGATTTTTACACTGGGACACGGCTCGTCGGTGGGGGACAGGCAAAGCCCGTCCAGCGCACGCGTGGCCGGCGCTTCCGATTCGACGAACGGCACTCCCAGCTCCTTGAGGAACGTGCGGTACATGGGGAAGAGGTAATAAAACGAAAGTACCCTCGGAATTCCTACTAGGATCGCTACCCACCTGCCTCAAGACTGTTCTGCTGCCTGTTTTTGGACCGGCAAGACCCCGGGACGCCGCTTGGAGCCTCCGGGGGCCAGTGCGAATATAAGTGTGTCCCAAGAAGTAGAGGAGATTTCCAAGAGGAATGGGACGAAAACAACCGTACCGGGCCCCTGCCGGGCCATCGCAGCAGAATCAGCGTGACCAGGCTCTTAAGGAGAATTGAGGTGGCGCTGAGAAGCGGCAAGAAGGCAAAAGCGAACCCGAGTATCGCGCCAAATTACAATGTTCGGGAAAGTACACATCTATTTTTGAGGATGTCAGGGACTTGATTACCACGAGATGCGATGTACGGTGATGTTCCCGGCACCGGAGCTGATGGTTACATCAAGCCTGGTTTTAGCTTTGGAGTAATTGGTGGTAACCCAGTAATCACCTTCTTTGACGAGGCCGACCTGGGAGAAGTTGTTTCTGACGACCAGCGGAGGGCCGGATACTCTTATCTTAAATCCACATTCTTTGTCTACGGTGATATCGAGAGAAATGACCCCAGCGTCGACCAAAAGGATCTGGGGCCTGCCGGACAAGCCGTACCGGATTTTGAGGTCAACGACACCTCCCTCGATTTCGACCCGGTCGAGCGCGGCCTTAGAACCGTCGATATCCGCTGTCACGACCCCTGAGTCTATTCTGATGGCCGCCGGGATGGAGGGGTTCAGACGGAAATCGCAGCGGTACTTAGCCGAATCGGCAGGTGCGGAACCGCTGCCGTCCATGACCAACACCGCCGTCTCCCCCGATCCAAGGGGGCCCCCAGGAGACGTGCTCACTTCCGTCCGGGGCTCTACCCCCGACCAGCTCACCGTTCCTTGAAGGACAAGGTTCGTTTCCCCGGACTTCACCTCCGGGTCACCCCTCAACCCAAACTCGCAGACGGGGAAGTCCCCGGATATACTCAAGGCTGTCAGCGACGGCGTCAAGGGGACTTCCACCGTTTTCTCGTGAAAGTCTGTGGGCACTGTGATGATCCTGCGCGGAACCATGCGCGGATTGAACCTGTAGTGTCTTAACGGGTACCCGCCCAACCCAAACGGATCCAGTACCGCGAGAACCAGCATGGCGATGATGGCCAGGGCTATTCCGGGAACCCTCCACCTTGAGAACAGTATCTGGATACCGATACCTATGAGAATTACCGGCCAGTAAGCCAGGGCTGCTTCCCATACGTACCACGGCAGCTTGCCGGTGGTGTTCATCAGCAGGATAAAGCCCACTATGATCACCACAACGCCAGTAACCACTCTATTAATCATCGAAGTCACCTCCGGTTCCGGTTGACGAGCAATCTGTATGGCCCCGCTGCACCGCGGTGGTTTCACCGTCGCAATGCGGAAATCACGATGACTACACCCAGAGCCACAAGGGCCAGAGGCCACCACTGGGAAAGAATGCTGAAAGGCATCTGCCACCAGAACGGCGGTGCAAGCCGTCGGACAAGGAGGATCGCGCCGATGATCATCAAAGCCCAGCCCAGGAATTGTTTGGTCGCGGTATCGTAGTTCCTGGATACCTTTACGGGTTCACCCTTGATAAGCTCGGGCGGTCTCACCTCCGTCTCCCCGCCGCTTGCGTCGCGGGCTTTTCCCGCCTGGCTCTGGTCGGTACCCGGAGGGGCCCCGGCTTGCGCCTTATCAGACTCAGAGCGGATTCCGCAGGACGCCGATGGTCCCTCAGCCGTTCCCACGGGTTTTTCGAGTCCTCGGGTTTGGACCTTTTCGGGCGTCTTGGGCTCGAGCGGTATGATGAGCCACGCTATGATGTACGCCACTACAACGCCCCCCGTTGGAAACAGAAACGCCGCGAGGACGATGAGCAGTCTTACCACTACAACATCCACACCAAAGTATTTGGCCAAACCTCCGGCCACCCCGCCGAGGATGGCATCCTCTCTTGACCTGTACAGTCTCTTGCTCAAGACCTAAGCACCTCCCAAAGCATTTCCGTCCGGAGCCCTTTGACCTAATCTTCGGAGAACCTTACCCGGCGTTTCCTCCACGTGACAACCAGGACCAGTCCCGTGCCCAGAATAATGGTGATGAGGGACTCCGTGCCAAAAAACGCCTTCATCGCTATGACAGCTGTATCACTCCCGCCTGCCTGGAACGCCCTCCGCAACTCGGAGACGTGTTTCATGAACTCCCTGAATGAGAAGGTCCTCAAGAAAGCGACGGCCTCGTCCAGGACCTCCATCCCAGGGGGGGATCCGTTCCCGAG
>DUSS01000011.1 GCA_012842495.1 Candidatus Fermentithermobacillaceae bacterium | reverse complement strand
TACACGAGAACGGCGCCAACCTGGCGTCTCAGGCACGTCGAACGTCTGGCCACGACCCCCGCTATTTCCATAAAGTACCGGTCCCAGCCAGGCCTTGCGCCTACCGCAGGTTGCCCCCGGCCGGATCCCGCTGTGAGTGCACTTTCAGACCTGGATATGCCCTCCTCTTCGCCCAGCCGGGCACATCCGTCACGTGAACGCTCGCCGCAACCCATGTCTGATCCTCCGTGTTCCCCGTACATCTTGTAAGCGCCGTTTTAGCACTTGCCCGGGCTTTCTTCAGTTGAGGGCGCACTCTTGCCGAACCTCTCCTCTACCTCATCCCAGGCATAGACAGCTCGCTTACCTCCGATGAGCTTAGGTCTTGTACGCGCCATGACCAGGTTAGCTTGACCTATCCTCTTGACCTCCGACCGGACCGGAACCGCCACCGGGCGCAGGTGCATCCCGATGAGCGTATCCCCTATGTCGATCCCGGCATGCGCCTGAATGGCCTCTACTACTACCGGGTGTTTAAACCTCCTTAGCGCCGTCGCGGCAGTAGCTCCCCCCGCATGGGGTACGGGAAGCACCGTTACTTCGGTCAGCCCGTATTTCTCGGCGGTCTCCTCTTCCACGACCAGGGCCCTGTTGAGGTGCTCGCAGCACTGAACTGCCAGGTGGATACCAGTTCCTTTCAACGCTTCTTCGATTCCCTCCAGGATCGCCTGGGCTATTCCCACGTTCGAAGCTGACCCGATGCGGTGACCCAGCACCTCGCTGGTGGAGCACCCGAGCACCAGGATTTGACCGGGCTTCAGCCTGGCGACGTGCAGCAGGGAAGTTGTAGCTTCCTTCGTCTGCCGTTTCACCTCTTCCCTCAACTTCTCGAGATCCTGATTATCCACCGTCTCCTCGCCCCCCGAAGTACCTGCCCTCGATCTCCCGAATCTTGTTCACCCGCCGCTCGTGCCTCCCTCCCTGGAAACTCGAGTTCAGCCAAACCTTCACTATATCCAGGGCCAAGCCCTCGCCGATCACCCTGGCACCAAGACACAGGACGTTGGCGTCGTTATGCTCCCTGGACGATCTCGCGGAAAAGGTATCGTTGCACGTCACGGCCCTGATCCCAGGGATTTTATTGGCGGCGATGGCCATGCCTAGGCCTGTCCCACATACGAGTATACCTAGATCACAGCTTCCGTTCATCACAGCCAAGGCCGCGCTGAGACCGAAGTCAGGGTAATCGACCGGATCTTCGCCAGAAGTCCCGAAGTCCTCCAGCTGATAACCCGCAGAAACAAGGTACTCTTTGATTTTCTCCTTCAGACGAAATCCGGCGTGATCTGCGGCAATGGCAATTTTCACGTGTGATCATGCCTCCTTCCGAAAAGCGCGGCCTCTTACCTCGGACTGTTCCCCAACCCGCGCAGGGTTTTCGAAAACGAGATCATCCGGAAGCAGATCTGTCACCGTCTTCCTTCCGCAACGCGGGGTGTTTCAGCAATCTCGGAGCAACCAATTCAAACGCCTTCTCCAACAAGGCCGCCGTTTCCTCGTAAGCTTCCTCCCCCCGGCCCAGGGGATCCGGTATGTCCCCGGGGACCACCTCGCTCGCGAGCTCCGCGAGGGTAAAGATCTTCCCCTCAGCCGCCGGGAACCTGGACAAGATCGCTTCTTTGTGAGCTTTGGTCATGGCCACGATGATGTCCGAAGACTCGACGTCGACGGGCAGAAGTGGCATTGAGACATGCCCCGATATGTCGACTCCCCTCGTCTTCATCACTGCCCGGGCTTCGGGTGCCGCCGGCATACCTGGAAGAGCCCCGGTGCCTCGAGAGAACACCCGAACACCCCCCGGACCGCCGCGGTCTTCCCATATCTTTTTGAACAACGCCTCCGCCATCGGGCTTCTGCAGGTGTTTCCGGTGCAAACAAAGAGCACCGTTAAAGGACGGGCGCTCCTTGGCGGAAGAACCTTGCCTCCCGAGGCTTTGGTGAGTCTGTTAGCGATGGCCAAACCCAGTCCTGCCTCATCAAAGGACTCGGAAAGTATGACGGAAACCCCAAGTTTATCCGCCCGCCGTATGCTCGAAAACAGTTTGGAAGCGATTTTCGCAGGATCAGATCGCGGCCCCAGTTCGAGAACGTGGAAGAGACCAGGGAACTTCTCTTTAAGGCCAAGGTAAGCAGGAACGTTTTCGGACGAACTCAACACCGCGACACCCTTGCCGTCCTTGAGGACTTCCTGGGCCCGCTGAATCGCCGTATCCCTTTGTTCCTCGGGTCGCCCGGTCAGAAGGTACATTTCCCCTTTGGGAGCATAATGCCGGTACTTCATCCCCGGCGATGGAGAAGATCCCTCTATTTCCCCTTCGGCGGAGACAACTTCCACGGGAACACCCAGAGCCTCTGCGATCTCTTCCCTTGGTATCCCCCCCGGTCTCAGGATCCTCGGCACGGTACCGGAAAGATCGAGGACGGTCGATTCAACGCCGATCTCGCACGGACCCCCGTCCAGGACAACATCTATCTTCCCGTCCAGATCCTCCAGGACGTCTGAAGCCGATGTGGGGCTTGGTCTCCCCGACACGTTGGCCGAAGGAGCCGCCACCGGAATTTGGGCGGCATCGATCAGCAGGTGAGCTACGGGATGGTCGGGCATCCTTATGGCCACTTGCGGGAGGCCCGCCGTCACGATGTCGGGAACCGCCGCGGACTTAGGGAACAACAACGTAAGGGGACCGGGCCAAAAGCGGAAAATCATTTTCTCGGCCGAAGGAGGTACGGACGTTACGAGAGTGCTGAGCATTTCAGGCCTGGAAACGTGCACGATAAGAGGGTTATCCGCAGGCCTTCCCTTGGCCCGGAATATGCCCGCCACCGCATCGCGGTCCAGGGCGTTCGCTCCAAGCCCGTAAACGGTCTCGGTGGGAAATGCAACCAGGCCTCCGCCACGGAGGACGGCAGCAGCTTCTTCTACCGCCCTGGGGTCGGGCTCGGCCGGATCAACCTGGATGACCCTTGTCTTCATGAATTCCGACCTCACCTCTTCCCTTGAGTTGAATGCCCTGGTACCCAAAGCCTCCCAGCGGCTCCCGAACCGGTTCACCGCTTTCTGGCCACGAACAGTCTCTCACGGCCTGCGTAGTCCAGCACACTCGTCACCTCGTTATATTGAACGGTCGCTTCGCGAAAATATTCCCGTACGGCGTGGGATTGGTCGAAGCCGATCTCCATGAAGAGCTCACCGCCGGGTCGCAGATACCTCGGGGCCTCGTAAACCAGGCGCCGGATGAGCCGGAGCCCGCCTGGACCGCCGTCGAGGGCTCCAAGGGGCTCGAAGTCTCGCACTTCCACCGGAAGAAGCGAGAGAGTCTCGGCAGGAATGTAGGGAGGATTCGCCGTCACCGCATCGAACTGCCCTTCGAGCCCGAGCTGTTTCAGTGGTTCAAAAAGGTCACCTTCCACGAGGGTCACTCTGCCGGCGACTCCGAGCGCCTCGGCGTTTTCCCGGGCGACGTCGAGTGCGTCAGGGGATATATCGACGCCGACCACGATGATACCGGGCAGAAGTTTTGCTAAAGAGATACCGATGTTGCCCGAGCCGCAGCATACGTCGGCAACGAGGAGCTTCGGCGTCCCCTGGAGCTCGTCGCCGGGTACGGAGAGGGGTTGAGACCAGGATGAATTCGGAATTTCACGCGGGCGCGAGGCTCGCATCACCGCCAGTCTTCTCTGAGCTGTCTCCACCAGGACCTCCGTTTCGGGCCTCGGGATGAGCACCCTGCGGTCCACTTTGAAGCGGAACCCCATGAATTCCTGGTACCCCCGGAGATAAGCCAGCGGCTCACCGCGGCTTCTCCTTTGGACGAGCTCGAAGTATTTGCGCTCCGCATCTTCCGAGACCGGTTCTTCCGGGTGCAAGTAGAGGTAATCGCTGCCTTTGCCGAGGACGTGCCCGAGAAGCACAGCTGCATCCCTGGCGGGATATTCCGTCGTGCCCTGTAGCAGTTTGCGTCCAATCGAGCCTATCTCACCGACGGTTTTCATGGTGCCAGCGCTCTCCTTGCGAGCTATTCTGAATCTTTCGGCCCGCGCCGCCCCAGGTGTCAATCAGCTCATCGCGACAACCCGGCCACTTGCTGAATGGCTTTCTTTTGATCCTCCTCCGCTAGAGCATCGATAAGCTCGTCGAGGTCTCCATCGAGGATCTCTTGCAGGCGATGCGAGGTGAACCCGATTCGGTGATCCGTCACGCGGTTTTGAGGGAAGTTGTACGTACGGATCTTCTCCGAACGTTCCCCCGTGCCGACCTGGGCCCGCCTGGCCTGAGCTATGCTCTGGTTTTGCTCCTGCTCGGCGAGGGCCTTCAGCCTAGATCTCAAGATCCTCATCGCCCTCTGCTTGTTTTGAAGCTGAGACCTCTCATCCTGACAGGACACCACTATTCCCGTGGGAATATGGGTGATCCTCACTGCCGAATACGTGGTGTTCACGCTTTGTCCGCCGTGGCCCGAGGAACAGAAAATGTCTATCCGCAGGTCGTCCGGGTCTATCTTGACGTCCACCTCTTCCGCTTCGGGAAGGACCGCGACAGTCGCGGTGGACGTGTGGATTCTGCCCTGGGACTCGGTCACGGGAACTCTCTGGACCCTGTGAACCCCGCCTTCATACTTAAGTCTGCTCCACACCCTCTTGCCCTCGATCGCAAAGATGACCTCTTTTAGACCGCCGAGATCAGTAGGGCTCGACGAAAGCACTTCCGTCTTGAAGCCGTGCCTTTCTGCATAGCGACCGTACATTCGGAACAGGTCGGCGGCAAAAAGAGCTGCCTCTTCACCGCCGGTTCCCGCCCTGATTTCCATGATGACGGGCTTCCGGTCGTTGGGATCCTCTGGGATGAGAGCGCGCTTCAACTCGGTTTCGAGCTCGTTCCGCTCTTGTTCCAGGCGTTTGAGATCTTCTCTGGCGAGTTCCCGTATACCTGGATCGGTCTCGGTCTCCAAAAGTCCTTCGGACTCTTCGATTTCCTCGAGGACTTTTTTGTATCGCCTGAACGGCGTCACGATCTCCTCAAGCCGGGCGTGTTCCCGGGCAAACCCCATGTACCTGTCGGGGTCTCCTAACACCCCCGGGTCGGCAAGTACCCTTGTTACCTCCTCGTATCTCAATTCGAGCAAAGAAAGCCTCGCCATAAGCTGGTCTTTAACCGCCGGCCGGTTCGTCAAATCATTCCCCATAGCCACATCACCTTCCGCTACGGCTCTTTCCTGTGGTTTCACTCACCCAAACTTCTTCTCAAGGCTCCTCTCTACGAAGAAGATGAGCTAAGGCTAGGGCAGCTACCTCGATTTCATCGTCATCCGGTTCCCTGGTAGTCATCTTTTGAAGTACGAGACCGGGCGCGCGCAAGATCGAGAAAACCGGGCCCTTCTTGCCCGGGGAGGCCTTGAGGATTTCGTAAGCTAGTCCCGCCACTACCGGCAGGAGCACAATCCTCGCCACCATCCTCAGAAACAGTCCCTCGGGGCTCACCAGCGAAAACACCAGCGCACCTGCAATTACCGCCAGAAACAGGAAGCTCGTACCGCACCTGGGATGTACCCGGCTCATGCTCCTGGCCTTGTCGCTCAGGAGTTTCGAGGCCTCTTCGGGATTTTTCAGAAAATCCCTTACATCACCGGCAAAAGTCTCCCAGGCCCATATGACCTTGTGCTCTGCACCATGGTATTGAAGAACCCTCTGAATCTCTCTGGCCCTCGATACCAATGCAACGTAAGCCCCGAGGATCAGGAGCCGGATCGCCGTCTCAATGAAATTGGTTAGGATTTTCCCTGTAACGCCAGTCCAGCGCAATAACAACGAAGTGACGACCACCGGAATGACCACAAATAAGGCCACAGCCAGAGCAACCGCCAATCCTATTAAGGGAAACATCCAGGCCTTCGCCGTCGAAGAGCCGGTTTGGGTCTGCCCGGGTCTTCCGCTTTCCTTCGGAGAGGCGAGTTCCGCCGAACGGAAGATAGCCTTGATTCCCACGACCAGGGAGTCAACCAGCGCAATGGCACCCCTGACAACGGGCGCTGCCAGAAGGCGCTCATCGACGCGCAGCGGACTTATGCTATCCGTTTCAACAACGATGTCTCCGGTGGAAGTCCTGACTGCCAGCGTCACGCTCTTACGCCCTTTGATCATTACCCCTTCGATTACCGCCTGACCACCGTAAGACCGCGCGGGCAGTTCGCCGCAAGACCCCGCGGGCCTGGTGGATTGCCTTGATCGAGCACCCATCTGTCGAACTCGCCTCCCAGCCCGCTGGCTCTCGAGATCCTCGTCTCGACTGCGCTCCGCCAATGGAACCCCTCCAGCTGTTTCAGGATAACACGGTTCGACGGTGTTGCATACCCGTCCCGGCCCGGACCACGCGTCAGCTGCGTGGCCGCGCGGGCCACTGCCTATCCTGACTCCCGAACGTACAAAACAAAAAGCACGCCCCGTTCCCAGGACATGCTCTTGCCCGCAGCCTCTACCCAGACCCCTTGTCTTTAGCTTTCGAAGCCTGCTTGGTACTCCCAGCCTTCTTAGACTTCCGTTCGATTCTGGTCCGGCTTCATGCGAAGTCCTGATAGCAGCTGAGTCCCCTAGCTGGATTCTTCGGCTGCTTTGGCCTCGCTCCCCTGACCTTTAGATCCCTTTGACCGGGCTTTCTTCGCAGTCCCCTGCTTGGCGTCAGCTTCGCTGCCGCTCACTGCAGCTGTATCTCCTGCCTTCTCCGCTTTCTCTGCGGTCTTCGCATTCTTAGCTCTGGCTTTCTCCTTCGCCTCTCCCTCGCCCGTCTCCCTTACCTCTACCTTGCCGCGGGCCTCACCGGCAACGGGCGCCTTTGTCTCGACTACAGCGTCGGCCTTGCCCTCGACTTTGATCTCAGCTTTGCCTTTACCCTCTTTATCCTCGGTGATATATCCGTACTTCTTCATGAACCGCTCGACGCGCCCTGTAGTGTCGACGATCTTCTGAACCCCTGTGAAGAACGGGTGACACTTGGCGCAGATTTCTACCTTGATGTTCTTCTTCGTCGAACCAACGTGGTACACCGCACCGCAGGCGCAGGTTATCGTCGTTTTTCCGTACTCCGGATGAATCTTGGGTTTCAACGTCTTCACCTCTACTTCCGAACTGGACAGCACGTTTACCGCAACATGTCAATGAGAACACATGCTAGTATAACACCGACCCTCAAGCCATACAACGCCCCGGAGACATGTCGCGGCGAAGAACAAATACCGTGCCAAGCTCCTTCATGTCCACGGGCTTGCCCGCCCGAGCTACCCAAAGTCTGTCCTCTGGCAAGGCATCCGTTTGAAGCTCCGGGAATAGTTCGCCCTAGTGAGGGGGAGATCTGGAAGGCCGAGAGCCCTGGCGAGTTTCTAGTTGTAGTCTAGTCCCCCTCCGTCCCTTCCTAACCGCGCCGGTGCTCAAACGCATGCTAAGCTTTGCCGATGTTCTTCATGGCGGTTACGGCGTCCTCGAATTCCTTCTTCCTCGAAACCAGGAACGTCACCGCATTGTCAGCTCGCTTGGCGTCGTTTATGTTAGCCGGGTCGTAATCGGGGAGCCCTGATCCCCGAACCTGGAGGATGCCGTACAGATTCCCGATCTTGAGCTCCAGGTCCTGAATCTCCGACCACTTGAAGGATGTTACCTTCTGCCCTGTGGCGGATCCCGCGGCTATGCCGGTTTTCGCCACAATAACCCGGTTCTTCGAGCATGCGATGGCTTCGCCTGCGTTTCCCAGGATGAAAATCTCGACGTGCTCCCCGGGGCCTGTTTCCTTTTCGATAATAGCTCTCATCCCGCCGTGCGCGCTGTCGCTGCCGGTACCCGCCGACGGCTCTTTACCCGCAGCGCCTGCCTGAGCTCTGAAACTGGTACTGGCTTGCATTATGTATTCGTATTTCTTCATTATGCCCGCCTTTTCCATGCAATCGGTGCACATGTACTGACCGTCCACCGTCTTGAAGTGGCCGTCGGCGACAAACGCTTCGCCCCCGCACTTGGAGCACACTACCTTGCCCTTAACCTTTTTAAGGCACTTTTCGCAGTACCATTGCGAGTCCACGATAACAAGGGGGACCCGCCCCATCATCAAGTTGGATGCTCCGCATACCACGCAGTTGGCCAAAGAAAGACACCTCCCTCATTTGACATCGAATGAATAGAGGGAGGTGTTTATGGTCAAACGCCTTCGCAAGACAGATGGGCTTCTCTACATGCCGAGGCCCTGCGATTGGCGGCTGTCCGGTCTCGACGGACGAACCCAGGATTCAAACACCAACGCCCACAACACCGATACGAAAAATCCGAGCACACCGGCAACGGCCATATTCAGAAGTTTTCTGGGCTTTACCGGTCTGTCCGGTACCATTGCAGGGGAAGCGATGGACACCACCGGGACCGATGCTTGGTACTGGGCCAGCCGCTGAGACAGGTCTCTAACCACTTCCTCGAGGGACTTGATCCTTTGATCAAGCTCAGCTTTCTCCATGGTCACCTGGCTGAGGTCGTCCGTCCAGCGGGCGAGCTCTTTTTCCAGGCCGGGAATGGTCTTTTTGAGTTCGTCGATCTTTGCCGCAACTTGCGCCAGTTCCGCCCGGCTAAGCGCGATCTGTTCCTCCAGCCTTTGATATGTTTCGTTGGGAACCTCCGTCGGTCTTCCTTGCCAATCGGGAGGCCCGGGTAGCATCTTCGGGGTTTTGGCCAGCGCAGCTTCGAGCTCCTCCAACCCCTTGACCAGTTCAACCCTGTGCAGTTCAGCGTTGGATATAGAACTTTTGAATGACGCGACCATGTTCTCCAGCCGTGCCACTTCCACCTCGATAACGGCCAACCTGGCTTCAAGCAAGGCTCTGGTCTCGTAAGCCTGCCTGAGTTCCTCCTCAGCTTTGGCTCTCGCTTGTTCGCCTCCGCCGGAAGCTTTTTTGACAGCATCCTCGGACGCCCTTTGGAGTTCCGCCTCGAACTGGCCGGCTATACCGTTGGCCAGTCTTGACGCAAACGACGGGTCCTGGTGCTCGACGGTAATCTGGGTCATCCGGGTATTCGGTACTTCGCGGACCGTCACGATCGACATCAGGTCGCGTGGTGCATACTCGCCCATCAAACCCATCGAGTTAATGACCCGTGCCATGAAATATTGGGTGTTAATGATCTGAGAAGGGGAGAAATCCTTGAGATCCCCCTGGACGCATCTCAAATAGACCGTCGCTTCGTAGACCGGGTGAAGCACAAAGAAGCTCAGGAGACCGCTCACGATCACGGCTCCTAAAGTGACGGCACCTACAACGCCCCGCCACTTCCACAGCATCAGAGCATATTCCCTGAGGTCTATTTCGTCGTAAGGTGTTTGATAACTGCCGTGATCAGGAAGCCCGCTCTGCTCCACGGAACCATCCCCCCATGCCATTCCCTTCTCGTCGAGGTACCCCGACGCTCGGCTCTCCCTCGTTACACCTCTCCTCCCCCGACCAGTCCCCGGCCGGAGGCTCTTCCAGGCAGGTGGAACCTCTGCCGGTAGGTGCGAGTGTCTCTGCCCTTTCGCAGGTGCTCTCTCGCCAGATTGAAATCTAACTCCGGTTTACGCTTATCCCGCGCTTACCTCCCCGCAGCAAGTCCCCACATAGGCTCGACCTTCTCGACGGCTTCCGGATCGGGAGCAACGGGCAACTTCACGCTGAGAGCCTTTCCCGTGTTCAGGGACACGCATTGTACCCATGCAGAAGCAGTTTCCCTGGACGATGAATCGCTCAGCGCGGATGACAGGTAAGCCAGCGCACCATCGGCGTCACCGGCGAGATAACATGCCTGGCCAAGGTAAAGATTCATGCGAGGCGACGGATCGAGATTCTTGGGATTCCAGTATTCGGCGTAAAGTCCTGTAATCCGGGCTTTCCTGAGCGCCATAGCTTCCGGCAGTTTGAGGACACCGGCTACGTAGTCTTGAAGTTTCCTTCTATGAAAAGCCGCCTGGTTCGCCGCGTCACCGCTCCCGGCGGACTCCCCGCTGGCCGCAAGCAACTCTTCCCCGTGCTGGATAGCTGCTTCCATAGCGAGCCGGGCGTATGTTTCGTACACATCCCGGGATAGTGGAACCAGCTTCAACATGGGGGAATACTCCTCTACCGATTCATCCAAAAAACCGAGGTCGCTCAGGATACCCGCCCTGACCTGAATATCCTTGATGTCGGTCGGGCGCAGTCTGCGGGCTGCTTCTACATAGAGCTTCGCCTCGTTCCGGTGTTCGTCCTTTCCGGTCTCCTTGTACTGGAAGTACGCGATTCGAGCTAGATTCAACACGTATTCAGAACTGTGAGGGTCGAGTTTTGCTGCAGAATAGAGATAGTTTTTGGCAGTGTCATAGTCCTGCTTTGCTACGGCGTAATACACGGCGGCGCCCCCCATCTTCATCCCGTCCAGATGCGACGAGGTGGGGAACCATATCGCGCACGCCACGGCCAGCCCGATCATCAGTTCAGCTGCTCGTCGCCAGGTGGGAATAAACTGAGCAGCATAACGAGTCAGCTTTTGGATCCCCCTTCCAGATGGGTATATAGCCCTTCCAGCGCCTGACGACCGCCCGGTCACCATGGCCTTTTTTCCCTTCCCAGCTGCCGAACGGACCTCCGGGGCGGGCTCGGCTGTCTCGAACGCGGAGTCCCTGGCCGATATCAGCGCGGCAATCACGGACAACAGGGCAGCCATGACGGCAGGGAGCGAGAGCTCAAAATCGAGAGCGCTGTGGGCCCCAAGGGATAGAGCCGCGGTCCCGAAAGCGCTCACTTCCGCCATGGCGTCGGTAAACGGTCCTTTGAAAAACACGGGAAGTCTGCGCCTTTGGGGCCCCCCTTGTTCAAAGACACGCCCGGCGCGCGCAGCTCCCAGAGCACCAGCACCGGCCACCGTTAGGTCTTTGTCACTGAAGAACTGCCGTCTCTTCCTCCGGTAAGTCCCCACCGTGACATAAATCGCATAAAGGACCCCGGCCCAAATGGCGGTGTACGCGATAAAGCCGGTGAAACCCGTCTCAACCGCAACCTGCCCGAAATGACTGTGGGTTTCGGTGTAATAATAAAGTACCTTCTGGTACTGGTGGTACAGAGCATCCCAGCCTCCCGCACCCGTACCCAGCAAAGGATAATCCCGGGCTATGGCGAAGGCGTCCTGAAGCGAGAACAGCCTCGCAAGCAAGCTTCGATCCTTCAGAGTTATGCTGGTGAGCCTTCTTGCGACTTGAACCGGGACGAGCTGGGAAACCGCCGTTCGCCACTTCGGCACCGCAAGTATAGCTATTACGAGGACAACGATGATCGCAGCAAAACCGCCGGTAAGATATGCCGGCCTCATCCGGCTGTCAGTACCGGGGCCTTTGCCAAAGTCCCGGCCACCGCCCCGGCCCCCGCCGCCTGGACGGGAAGCCTCTACTGCGCCGGGCACACTTTTAGCTTCTTTGGTGCGACCTTTATCGCCTCCAACTTCTGCGCGTTTCACCGATCCTCTCTGGTTTCGCCAGATCGGTTCTCTCAGGCGAGGAGCCAGATACGTCCTGGCCGACTCCAGAACGACCGCTCCGGCAGCGCCGGCCAGCAGGTAAACAAGAGCAACGCGGGGTTGTTTGAGAGAAAGCGCCCGGAGGAACCATGGAGAGGCGCCTAGCGCGGATAAAAGAGTTATCCCCGCGCTCGCACCGAACTCGCCCCTGGTCTCCGCAGGGACGAGGATAGCATAAAGAAGGAGAAACACCGGGTACATGAGCCACGTGATCCTTGACTGAGAACAGAGGATCACGGTCGTCAAAAGATACATCCCCAAGCCGATGACCGGCCGGAGCCACGCGGTTTCGCGGGGGCACCTAGACCAGAGGTAGTAACCGGTGAAGCTGGCGAACATGGCATAAGCGGCAAGGGCATTGGGGTATTGCAGGGAGCCGAAAATCCTGAGACTCTCGTACGCTCCGGGAAACTTCATGAGCTCAACCGCCGTTCCCAGGCCGATGATGCTTGTAACCAGAGCTGAAATGAAGACAGAAACTGCGATGACGGTTCGCCCTGCCCTTTCTACAGCTATATGCCTGGCCGCTATATAGACCAGCAGGAATGCCGCATACCGCAGCGCACCGTCCACGGCCTCTAGTTTGGAGACGGGTTTAATCGAGGATAAAGCATACAGCCCGGCGAGAGCAAGCATCCCCCAGTCCGCGATATCACCGCGGAAGAGAGCCGTCCGTCTCAGGAGAGAATCCAGTAGCACCGCCGTGAAAAAGGCGGAGACGACCATGAAAAACCTGGTGTAATCGGGTCGAAAGAAAAGTCCTCGGGCCACCGGAGAATACGCGATGAGTCCGAAGAAGAAGAGATATACCCCGTATTGTAGCGTTTTCTTCATTGTATCCACCTTCTAAACGCGACCACCCGGACTAGGATCCGAGTGGTACCGCCTTGAATTCCTCTGCGGCTTCAGCTATCTACCGGTGCCCCCAGGGTAGGACTTCGGGGGGTGGACCTGGGTCAAACGTGCGCCCGGTAACGCGTGGCTTACGATCCGGCGACGCGGCCTATTCACCGACGTTGGCATCGACCTCCGGCTCATCGCAAGGCCTGTAGGACGGCACAAGCCTTGACAGGTACTCCACCACCAGATCTTCGTCCGCCCCTGAAGGGGCATTACCGACGTCAAGCTCATCGAGATCCAACAAATTCGCTGCCAATCTCGCGAATTCCTTGGTGATTACCGTCGCTGAGGGATCGCCGAACGCGGCCCGCTCCAGATCCGCCAGCCGCCGTACTACCGAATTGACATCGGGAGAGCTCCCCCGAACGGCGTAAATGGACTCGATGGTCGAGGTGGCAGCTAATTCCTCCCGGGTCAAGAGCTCCTCGTGGAGTTTTTCGCCCGGCCGCACGCCGGTGAAGACTATCGGGATTTCCGAGTACGGCTCATGGCCGGAAAGGCGAATCATCTGTTCGACGAGTTCAAGGATCTTCACCGGTTCGCCCATATCCAGGACGAAGAGGTCACCCTCGTCGTCCAGGCTTGAAGCCAGCATAACGAGGCTGACGGCTTCCTGTATCGTCATGAAGTACCTGGTCATTGAAGGATGCGTGACGGTGACCGGGCCACCTCTCCTGATCTGCTCCTCCACCACTCGAAGAAGGCTTCCCCTGGAACCCAGAACGTTTCCGAACCTGACCGCTACGAACCTGGTTGGAGCCCCTGTACGCTCACAATACTTGTTCAGACATTGCACCGCCAGCTCGGCGGCGCGTTTGGTGGCGCCCATCACGCTCCTCGGCCGTACCGCCTTGTCGGTGGAAATCAGCACAAATTGCCTGACGCCGGATTCCAGTGCAGCTATGGCCACGTTAATCGTTCCAAAAACGTTGGTTTTCACGGCCTCCGAGGGACTGAGCTCCATTAGGGGAACGTGTTTACAGGCAGCCGCGTGAAAAACCACGTCGGGGCGGGTGGCTGAGAGTATCTGCCTCATCCTCCTCAGGTCTCTCACGTCCGCGACGATGGTCTGGGGTAAAGTTCTGGGAAACTCAAAAGAAAGCTTCATCCCGGCTTCGAACAGAGAGTTTTCTCCGTGCCCAAGCATGACGACGGAGCTGGCACCGAACCTCAGTGCCTGCCGGCATAGCTCGGACCCGATAGATCCTCCGGCTCCTGTGACGAGCACTTTCTTATCCTTAAACCGGCTGGACAGCTTCGCCAGGTCGATCCGGGCGGGAGGTCTCCCGAGGACATCCTCAACTCTTACCTCCCTGAGTTGCCTGAACACTCCTTCGCCGGTTATGAGGTCCGAGATCCTCGGAACGATTCGAACCCTGACTCCCAGCGGGCGCAGGATCTCCGAGATTTCGCGAATGGTGAGCGGTGATACACTGGGCATAGCGATCACCACTTCGTTCACGGCCTTCTCCCGCACTATAACGGGAATGTCGTGCCTGTCACCGAGGACTTTCCCGCCATACAGAACTTTCCCCCGCTTTTCCGGATCATCGTCGATAAACCCGACTATCTCCCGGCGTAGTTCCGGATTTGCCCGGATCTCCCTGGCGAGGGCTGCCCCGGCGTCTCCGGCCCCCACGATGAGGACGCGCGTTCGTCCGCTTCCGTGCAGCCCGGGCCGTGCACCGCCGGCCTCAAGATAACTGTAGACCCGGATGGAAATCCTCAAGCCCCCTACCAGTACGAATGTGATTATCCACGATAGGAGATAGATGCTCCTGGGGAGTATCCGGCCTGTTACGTGGGCGAGACCGTATAGCGCAGCTGCGTTTACGCCAGTAGATCCGGCGATGGAAAAGAGCTCCTCTACGCTTGCATATTTCAGGAGGATATTGTAAAGCCCCCAAAGCAAAAACACAGCGAGACAGACTAAGGTGTACGGGACGGCAAGGGAGAAGTACGCGGAAATAAGCTGGGGAGGAACCTTCCATTCAAACCGCAAGTACAGGGCAGCCAGCACAGCAAAGTTCACTATACCTGCATCGAGCAGCATGAGGAACGCTTTTCTCTTCAACTATCTCACGTCCCCGGCACATATGTACTGGATCTATCTGGACCCTCTATTCTACAGGTGAGAAGTCAATACCTTTCACGTTATTTGCTACCGAACGGCGCCCCCGGGTCGCCGGCGCGACGTATAACGCTTCTGGGCAGGCCAAGTCCGGTGCGGTTACCGGGTAATCGGTCAGGTGACCAGGACGCTTGCGGAAGCTTTGGCCCTTGTCAGATAGATTTGAACATGGTGTAACATTGTCGTGGGGCTGTATAGTGAACCCGGGAAATTGGGAGGAGGCGTAGCGTTGGAACCTCGAATCCTGGTGGTCGACGACGAGCAAGCTATTGTGGATTTAATTTCTTACCATCTGAGCAGGGAAGGTTTTCGGGTGGATAAGTGCTACGACGGAGAATCTGCCCTTCGCCGCCTGAGAGGGGACCACTGGGATCTCCTCATCCTCGACCTCATGCTCCCAAGGCTTTCCGGTTGGGAAGTCCTTCGGACTCTCAGGATGGAGAAAAGGAACCTTCCGGTGCTCGTCCTCTCGGCCAGGGGCGAGGAAAGCGATAAGGTGGCCGGACTCGAACTCGGCGCCGACGACTACGTGACGAAACCCTTCTCTCCCCGGGAACTCGTGGCAAGGGTGAGAGCTCATCTCCGGCGGAAGGCCATGGCTGAGGATGAATCTCTTCCCGAGGTCATCAAACTCGGCCCTCTGGAGATCGATTTGCCCACCCGCACCGCCACCGTGTCCGGCAACCCCATCGACCTTACCGTAAAAGAGTTTGACCTCCTTGCTTTCTTGGCCAGGAATCCGGACAAGGTTTTCTCCAGAGAAAAGCTTTTGGAAGAGATATGGGGTTACGATTTCCAGGGGGATACTCGTACGGTAGACGTGCATATCTCACGCCTCAGGCAGAAGATCGATCCGCTGCTCTTCGACCCGGGGGAAGCCGTGAGCTTGCTTGAGTCTGTCCGCGGCATCGGGTACCGGTTATCTGCCCGGAGCCTTAAGGCGGCGAAGGGTTGCTGATGGCCATAAGAACTCGCCTGATCAGATCCTTTGTCGCCTGCGGGTTCATCGGGGCGTTCATAGCCTCTTCCATCTTTTATTTCGTAGTCCGGTACGGCTACATCCGGACGACGGAGGACTTTCTCACAAAGCAATCTGCGGTGCTGAAAGAGCAGTTTGCTCCGTACCTTACCGGGGCAGACCCGGCAAGGGGCATGTCCCTGGCCAAAGACGTGGCGCAAAAGACCGGCTTCCGCGTCACGCTGATCGACTCTTCCGGTAAGGTCGTCCTCGACTCCCACGAGGACCCAGCTGTCATGGAGAACCATCTGGGGAGGCCGGAGGTTCAGGAGGCCCTCAAGAAAGGGCGGGGCTCTTCGATGAGGTGGAGCTCAACCATCGGCCGCTCCATGCTTTACGTCGCCTTCCGCGTGGATTCTCCTGACGGGGTCGTTGGTATCTTTCGTCTTTCCGTTCCCCTGGCGACGCTGCAGGAGGGTGTACTCGCAGGGCTTCCCTGGCTTCTCGTGGGCCTGGGCGTGTCCGTTGTAGTATCGATAATCGTTGCTCTGGTAGAAGCGGCGAGGATATCCCGCCCTCTCGAGTCGATGACGCGCGCGGCCCGCCGCATGGCGTCGGGCGAATTCAAAGAATACCACTACCCTCAGGCGGATGGGGAAATCGCGGTTCTGGGGGCGACGTTGAACTTCCTCGCAGCCTCCATGGGGAAACTCGTGCGGGATCTTGAGAGTTCCAACCGGAAATTCGAGACGGTTTTGCAGTCGAGCGTCAGCGGTATGGTGCTGGTGGGGACTGACAGGAGGGTTGTGATGGCGAATAAGGCCTGTGCACGCATCCTGGGGGAGAGCAGGGAATCCCTGGAGGGATTGCCCTACGTTCGCGCCTTGCGAAACACAGCTCTCATCGATCTGGTGAGCACGACTCTGGAAACAGGCAAATCGCAAAGCGCCGAGGTCAAGATTCTGATCCCGGCGGAGAAGATCGTGTATGCCTATGCGCTTCCTATCGAGTCGGCGGGCGGCCGGGAGGCTATACTCATTCTTCACGACATCACACATGTCCGGCGGCTTGAGACCGTCCGGACCGATTTTGTCCAGAACATATCCCACGAGCTGAAGACTCCCGTAACCATAATCCAGGGCTATGCGGAAACGCTGAGAGACGCTCCTCCGGAAGATCCCAGGGCGGTCAAAGAGATGGCCGCGTTAGTGGCAAGGGAGGCCGAGCGCCTTTCGGAACTGGTGCGGAGCCTCCTCGAACTCGCCAGCATCGAGTCGGGCCACCTGACGCTCAGCCTGGGTGAAGTCGACCCGGCTTCGGTCGTCGCCGAAGTGGTACGGAGGATGACGCCCCTGGCTAACAAGAAGGGGCTTACCATGGTGAATTCCACCTCTTGTGAGCGGAGTTCACCTCTGGCCGGCGCGGTCCCGGAAGGTGGTGCCGGTCAACCCCGGTCGCCTCGTGCCCCGGCAGCTCCAATCACCGCCGACAGGACCCTCGTCGAAAGGGCGCTTACGAACCTGGTCGACAATGCGATAAAGTACACGCCAGGTCCGGGCACGGTCGAGGTGTGGGCGGAGGATGCCGCCGCCTCGGGACTAGGTCTTGGCCCCGGAGCGCTCTTCGGGGTTCGCGATACCGGACCGGGCCTTGCCGATGAAGACAAAGAGCGGGTATTCGAGAGGTTCTACAGAGGTTCGAAGGACCGGAGCCGGGAGACCGGCGGTACCGGCCTGGGCCTGTCGCTGGTTAAGCACTGGGTCGCGGCCCACGGGGGCAGGACATGGGTGGAGAGCGAAGAGGGGCGCGGGTCCACGTTTTACATTTACCTGCCCGCGACCCCCACAGCGGCAACTGGCACGTCTGACAAACCCTGAAGATCCACGCGGTGCTTTGCGCTGCCCTTCTCGTGGGAACGGCAGTGACCGCGACTCATTCTCTCCCGCCGCTCCTCCGGTGCCGGGTCTCTAAATGTTGAGATCCTTGCGCTCCCCCGTGACCGCGTAATATACCCATTCGCCTATGTTCGTGGCGTGATCTGCCACACGCTCGAGATGGGAAGCTACCATCAGAAACTCCATGGCCTGATTGATCGTGGATGGGTCCGCCATCATGAAGGTCAGTAGTTCTCTAAATATCTGGGAGTACAGGTGGTCAACCTCGTCGTCCTGCTCCTTGAGCTCGTCGAGAAAGTTCACTTCTTTCTTGACGAAAGCCTGCAAACTCGACCGGAGCATTTCCTGGGTTATCTGCGCCATCCTGGGAATGTCTATAAGCGGCTTAATGTAGGTCTTGTCGTACAGGCGCCTGGTAACCTTGGCGATATCCACTGCGTGATCGCCGATCCGCTCGAGATCGGTCACGATCTTGAGAGCGCTGCCGATGGTGCGGAGGTCTGATGCCATCGGCTGCTGAAGCGCGAGCATGGAAAAGCACCTGTTTTCGATGTCCAGCGCGAGGTCGTCGAGGACATCATCGCCGTCGATGATCTTTTGGGCCATGTTCACGTCCTTTTGCTTTAAGGATTTCACGGCTCGAGCCACGGCCTCCTCGGCCATGGTCGCAAGCTTTACCACATCGTCTTCGAGCTTCTCAAGCTCCTGGTGAAAGCTTTTCCTCGCGGTTGCCTCCGGGTTCACGCATGACTCCCCTTTCTTTATCAATACGATCTATCCATCTCCACTACGTCATTCGTGTACATCAATGCCTGGCAGCCCTCTGTAATCTCAGCGTTTAGCCGAAGCGTCCGGTGATGTAATCTTCGGTTTCTTTCCTCTTCGGCCTCGTAAAAATCCTCTCCGTGACGTCGAACTCCACCAACTCGCCCATGAGCAGGAAAGCTGTATAGTCGGACACCCGCGCCGCCTGCTGCATGTTATGAGTGACTATGATCAGCGTATACTTGCCCCGAAGCTCGGCCATAAGGTCCTCGATCTTGGTCGTCGATATCGGGTCAAGCGATGCTGCCGGCTCGTCCATCAGGAGCACGCTGGGTTCGACCGCCAGCGCCCGCGCGATACATAGCCTCTGTTGCTGACCCCCGGACAGGGCTAGAGCTGAAGAATGGAGGCGGTCTTTCACCTCGTCCCACAAAGCTGCTTCTCTCAAACTCTTTTCGACGATGTCGTCTAGGACCGCTTTGGACTTCACACCGAGACATTTCGGTCCGTAGGCCACGTTCTCCCAGATCGTTTTCGGGAAAGGATTGGGCCTTTGCCAGACCATCCCGACGTTCTTCCGCAAAGTCGGGAGGTCGATGGCGGGATCGTATATGTTGATTCCGTCTACCAGCACCTTGCCGGTGGTTCTGGTTCCCGGTATGAGCTCGTTCATCCGGTTGAGAGCCCGCAGGAAAGTAGATTTCCCACAGCCTGACGGCCCTATTATGGCTGTGACCATCCCCTCGGGGATGGAGAGATCGATGGACTTTATAGCCTCCTTGCCGTCGTAGAAGACGGTGAGTTTTTCGGTCCGAATCTTCTCCCTCACGGGCGGAGTGACATTGGGCCTCGGTGAAGCCACCTGAGGCACGGTGGTTCCAACATCTCCATCTTGCGGTACCACCGGTTTCGCTGCTACAGCTGAAGTTCGATTCATATCCATATTCCCCGCTCCTCCGCAATATCGCATCATTTACCCCTGGAAACCGCATCTACAGCTAGATTCAGCCCTAACGTGATAACCATGAGGAGAAACGCGGTGGCAAAACCCATATCCATGGCTCCAACTTCGAGGACCACGAGATAAAGATGCATGGCGAGGGTTCGCGCCGGCTCGAAGATGGAACGAGGTACCAGCGGGCTTCCTCCCAGGGTAAAGAGAAGTGCCGCCGTCTCTCCTACGATCCTACCGACGCCTAAAATAACAGCGGAGCTGATACCCGGCGCCGCCGCGGGAAGGACGACCCGGAAAACCGTCTGTCCCCTGGTCGCTCCCAGAGCGAGGCTTGCCTCCCTGTAGGACACCGGCACCGCTCGCACGGCTTCTTCGGTCGCCCTGGTGAGAATGGGCAGTATCATCAAAGCTATCGTTAAGGCTCCCGAGAGCAGCGTCGTGCCTCCCGTCACGGGTTTCAGGGCCTTGACAAACAGCGCGTACCCGAAGAGTCCGAACACTATCGAAGGAACCGCCGCCAGCGTCTCGATGCCGAACCGGAAGATCTCACCTAGGCGGCTATTCCTGGAGACGCATTCTGCAAGGTACAGCCCGGCACCCACTCCGAACGGGGTGGCGATAGCGATCCCCAGCACGACCAGGAACAACGTCCCGACTATGGCCGGGAACACGCCGCCTTTTCTCCCCATATCCTCGGGAGAAGCGGTGAGGAAGTTCCAGCTGACCCCCGGCGCTCCTTTGAGCGTCACGTAAGCCAGCACCAAAAGCAAGGAAGATACCGTGACAACGGCACAAAACCAGAGAAAACCTTTTCCGAGAAGCTCCTGTCTCTTTCGGGTCATGTACTAGCTCCTCCCCACCTCGTCGCCATTCTTGCCTACCGGGTCAACACGGTGTTACGTGGCGTGCGCTTTCATTTCAGCGCCTTCCTCCTGAACCAGAGCGCCACGGAATTGAGAAGGATCACGACGAAGAACAGCGCTATTCCGTCGGCGAACAGAGCATGTTCATGTAGGCCGGTAGCATAGCCGATTTCCGCGGCGATGTTTGCGGTCAGCGTCCTCACGGGAGTAAAGACGGATTTGGGGAACAGCGGTGCATTTCCCGCCACCATCAAGACGGCCATAGTCTCTCCAACAGCCCGCCCCGTTCCGAGGATGATCCCGGCGAGAATACCGGGCGCTGCAACGGGCAGGATCACCTTGGTCACCGTCTGCCACCTGGTGGCCCCGAGTCCCAGCGAACCCTCACGGTACTCCGAAGGAACGCTCTTCAAGGCGTCGCAGGATATGCTGATCACCGTCGGAGCGATCATCACCGCCAGGATCACCGAGGCAGAGAGAACCGAATAGCCGACCGTGAGGTAGCTCGGGGCTCCCTGAGGAACGGTGGCCAATTCTATGCGCCTGATGAGCGGAACCAGAGTCGTCATGCCGAAAAGTCCGTAAACGACCGAAGGTATCCCCGCGAGGAGGTCGACGGCCTTGCGCACTATCCGGCTGGCCCATTCGGGAGAGTATTCGGTGAGGAACACAGCTGTGCCCACGGAGACGGGAATCGCCAGAATCAGGGTCAGGATGGTCACGGCGAAGGTTCCCGCGATGATCGGTAAAATTCCGTAAAAGCCCCTGGTAGGACTCCACACTTTCCCAAGGACGAATTCGAAGAAGCCCACTTCCCTGAAGGCAGGCCATCCTTCCCAAAAGACGAAGGCAGCTATAAAGAAAACGGCGCCGGCGGCAATGGCAGTTGCTGCCAGAGCCAGGTATTCCCATGTTTCCTTGCCCCTCCGAGTTCTGGGGGCCCGGGTGGTTGACCCGGGCCCGGTTGTGTGGGAGGGGGGAGCTTGAGCTCCTCTTTGTCCGAGAGAATCATCCATCAAAGCTCACTCCTGACCTCCACGAGTTGTCCCTACCGGTACGCCTTACCCGGTCATGCTGCTGATACCTGGGTTGCGTTGTTGGTGTCTTACTTGACCGGAATGAAGCCCTTGTCTTTTACGATCTCTTGACCATCCGGGCCCAACACGAAATCGATGAACTTCTTGACCTCTCCCTTGGGTTCTTCCTTGGTGAGGAACAGGAAGGGTCTTTGAACCTTGTACGAGCCCGACTTTACCGTCTCCACGGATGGCTTTACGCCGCCGATGGCAAGAGCTTTCACGGTGTTGTCCACCGAGCCCAGGGATACGTATCCGACGGCATTCTGGTCTGACGCAACGGCGGTCATCACGGCTCCCGTCTTGGTCTGTACCACTGCGTCGGCCTTTATCTGAGACTCGCCCATGACGACCTCCATGAAAGCACCTCTCGTGCCGGACCCGTCTTCCCGGGTTATCACGGTGATGGGTGCGTCGGGGCCGCCTACATCTTTCCAGTTGCTGAACTCCCCGGCGAAGATCTTTCGTATCTGCTCGATAGTGAGATCTGACACCGGATTAGAAGGATGAACTATGATGGCGATGCCATCGATGGCTATCCGGAACTCCTTGATGGTTTTCTCTTCGGGCTTGAGCTCGCGGGAGCTCGTTCCTATGTCGTGAGTCCCTTCTTGTGCGGCTTTGATTCCCGCGCCAGAACCGGTGGCGGCATATGTTATCTTAACGTTGGGGTACATCTCCATGTAAGCCTTGGCGAGTTCCTCGGCGAGCGGCTGCACCGAGGTAGACCCATTCATCTGGATGGTAAGCTGTTTGGGGCCACACCCGGATACGAGGAGAGCAACTCCGGCCAGGAGAAGAAAGGCCGTCACCATTGCCCTCAGCGTTTTCGCAAGCACAACCAATTCCTCCCTTTTGGTTCTTGGTTCGACCCCATGTTAAGGGAGGAACTTTTCAAGAGAGTATTGGTTGTGTTACCGGACTGTAAAATGTGAGCGGCTTATGCTGATCTGATGGAACGGCGCCGGCGGGAGAAACTGGACACACCGCACGGGAAAAACCCGACGGTCATGCTCACAACCTGACTGCCGTTCCGCCACTACCTCATCATCGAGAGCCGCTTTTTGATAAGGGGTATAGCTTCTTTATTTGACCTGGTCTGATTAAGAAGCTCGATGAGCCCCTCCAGCACTTTGTCCGGCTCAAGGTCGTTGGTCATCTTCCGGAACAACCAGATGGCCTCCAGCTCGTCTCTGGGCATGAGGAGTTCCTCTCTCCTCGTCCCGGATCTCTTGATGTCAATGGCCGGGAATATTCTCTTTTCCGAGAGTTCCCGGGATAGGTGAACCTCCATGTTGCCGGTGCCCTTAAACTCCTCGTAAATCACGTCGTCCATGCGGCTTCCGGTGTCTATGAGGCAGGTCGCCAGTATGGTGAGGCTCCCACCCTCTTCGATGTTCCTGGCCGCCCCGAAAAACCGCTTGGGTTTGTGGAAAGAAGCGGGGTCCATGCCACCTGTCAAAGTTCTGCCGGAAGGCGGCTCCACAAGGTTGTAGGCCCGCGTCATCCTCGTGATGCTGTCGAGGAGTATGACCACGTCACGTTTATTCTCCACGAGGCGTTTGGCCCGTTCAAGAGCCATCTCGGCGACTCTGGCGTGGTTTTCGGGCAGCTCGTCGAAAGTGGAGGCGATGACCTCAGCTTTGACCGATCTCTGCATATCGGTGACTTCCTCGGGCCGCTCGTCGATGAGGAGCACCATCAGGTACGTGTCCGGCGAGTTCTTCGTTATGGCGTTGGCGATCTTCTTGAGAAGCATGGTCTTTCCGGCCTTGGGGGGTGACACTATTAAGCCTCTCTGTCCTTTTCCGATGGGGGCGATGAGGTCGAGAAGCCTTCCCGAGGTCTCGTTCTTGGTGGTTTCCAGAACGAACCTTTCGTTGGGGAAGATAGGCGTAAGGGCTTCGAAATTCGGCCTCTCCCTTGCAAGGTCGGGGTCCTCACCGTTGATCGCCTCTACTCGGAGAAGACCGTAGTATCGTTCGGTATCCTTGGGAGGTCTGACCTGTCCGGAGACCAGGTCCCCCGTACGGAGGTCAAACCTCCTGATTTGCGAGGGCGAGACGTAAATATCGTCTTTCGACGGGAAGTAAAAAGCGGGCCTCAGAAAGCCGTAACCCTCCGGCATGATTTCGAGGAGTCCCTCGGCGAAAATGAGGCCGCCGGCCTGGGCCCTCGCCTTGAGAATTTCGAATATGAGCTCCTTTTTTCTGAGCCCGGAGTATCCCTGAATCCCGAGCTGCCTCGCCATTTTGTTGAGCTCTACCAGGGTCATGCTTTCCAGTTCCTTCATGGTCGGCCCTGTCTCCACCCGGGGTTTCTTCGTCTTTACGACGTACGGGAATTCGACGGGTGCCTGCACGGCCTCGGATGTGTCCACTGTGTCTGGAATGTCCTGTGTCTCCTGGGTCTCGCGATACTCGGTCACGGCCCTTTCCTCCGGGGTCAAGGGGGCTTCCCGGGGAGGTTCCTCTACGGCCACTGTGCCGGGCTCTTCGCGGGCGAAGGGGTGGTCGAAGGGAGCCTCGAAATCGTTCTCTGCAGGCAAAGCTTCGTCCGAAGGTGACCGCGCCTGCCACCGCTCGCGGGTCGGAGCTTGCCCGTTAACAGAGGGTACAGGCTGGACTGGGGAGGCTGGGGGGTTTTCGGACACACGTTCAGTCCCGGGCAGTTGCGAAGTCCGGAGTTCCTCTGTACGGTCCTGTCCGGGAGCTTGACCGGATTCGTTCTCCGTTACGGGTTCAGGTGAAGGGGGAACGTCCTGAGTCTCGGGAGGCTGACGATCCGGAGTTTCCGTCCCTAGCATCCCAGGTTGGTCGGGTTTTACGATGCCTTCCGTCTCCTTTTCCATGGGTGACTTCCTCCTTGTTCCTCTCCCTTTGGCCGGCGTCGTTCTTGACATTTTTCGCCTCGAGCGCGGGGGTTGGACTTCGGTTCGTTCTTCGACGGCGCGCGTATCTTCGATGGTGTTCGGCTCTTCAGCGGCAGTCCTCTGTTGGGCAGGACGTAGATTCTCGTCAACCTGTGCAATGGCTGGTTCGTCGTTATCTTCGGTTCGAATTAAATTCGAGGGTCCAGTGGGGTTTCGGTGGATTTCTTCATCCATCAAACACATACCATCTCCTTGACGCGACCTAACGCCTGCGGGAACCTTTTCAAGGGAACATCGTTATGAAAACCCGGTGCCGGAATGGAATTGCCGGCTCGTTATATTCAGGGTTTTTGTTCGTTCTCGGAAGGCTTGGATCCAGGAGCGACCGGAGAGTCCTTCGTCCAAGGAACCCGCTGTCACGATAGCACTATGAGTTGATGGAGTCAATACCTTTTGTTGGCGCTGCCCCGGGTCGCTCCAAACGTAATCTGCCTCGTTCATCCAGGTTATATGCGAAGCTGACCACCCGTGGAACTGAGCTGAAGGCCAGACCCCACAAGCTGCTTTGCCACGGGCACCGCCTGCCTCGAGACGCAGGCGGTACCCGGTTCTTCCCAGGCCATTCCCCGGCCGACTCAGCCCTGGAGGGAAGATTTCGCCTTCTCCCAATCGTCCAGGAATCTCTTCATGCCCGCTTCCGTGAGGGGATGACGGGTCATCGCTTGAAGCACGCCGAAGGGCACGGTGGCGATATGGGCACCCGCCCTCGCTGCTTCTAGAACATGCATGGGATGGCGGATGGAAGCTGCTATCACCCTGGTAGGGAGCGCGTAATTCTCGGTTATCATCACGAGGTCAGCCACCACTTCCATGCCTTCGTTCGAAACGTCGTCGAGCCTCCCCACGAAGGGGCTCACGAATGAGGCTCCCGCCCTCGCCGCTAAAAGGCCCTGCGTAGCGGAGAACACCAGTGTAACGTTGGTTTTGATTCCTTCGTGGGAAAGAGTCTTCACCGCCTTAAGTCCTTCCGGCGTTATGGGGATCTTTATCACGACGTTGGGAGCGACCGCCGCGAGCTCGCGGGCTTCCCGCACCATGCCTTCGTAATCGAGGCTCAAGACCTCGGCGGACACGGGACCCGGAACCAGCGCGGCGATTTCCTTAATCAGGTCCTTCCACGGTCGCTTCTCTTTAGCTACCAGGGTGGGGTTGGTGGTAACGCCCGAAATGACTCCCCAGTCCAGTGCCGTCCTGATTTCATCTACATTTGCGGTGTCAAGATAAAGTTCCAAGCTCAGATCTCCTTTCACTTCCCGAATTGAC
>DUSS01000066.1 GCA_012842495.1 Candidatus Fermentithermobacillaceae bacterium | reverse complement strand
TGGGTTTATCTACTATGTTACCGAGGGTGGCAAACTGACGAGGATCAAGCCTAAGTAGATTGGGCTACCGGTAACCCCTTGCTTCGGGGTGAGGTCGAGGGCAGATTACCTGGGGGCGGTTGTGAGCCGGATGATGGCTCGTCACGGATTTCCTCTTTACTCATGCCCTTTTTGGCAGCCTTCAAAATCTGGTCCACTGCGACGTTTGTATGTGAGGTTATGGGCACCCTTTCTCCCCTTTTGAGCGAGGAGGGGAGTGAGAGCTGGGTTTCTGGTTTGTTGCTTCGCCCACAGAAGAGCTTCTAACCCCTTTCCCCCGGGCGGAGGATGTTGTCGTCGGTCCGGCGAAGTGTAATTCAAACGCCACTATCGTACGTTGGGAGCCGTCTATGCGAAGATGGTTAAATACGCGACGGAAACCGGTGCACAAAGGCACCGTAGGAATTTCCTCGCCAACACAAGGCACGTGTTGTAGAAGTCTGCGGAGCAGATGTGTGCTTTGGTGCTTCTTACTTCCGACCTAACAGGTGATACGCCATGAAATGTGTACTGATTGCCCCGTACGAAGAGCTTCTGGAACTGGCTGAGGGCCTTAAGCGTGAGTTCCGGTGGGATCTTGAGGTTGTCCTCGGTGACCTACACCAAGGGGTTGAATTGGCTCGTGAGTACGAACGCGATGGTGCCCGCGTGATAATCAGCCGGGGTGGAACTTACGAGCTTATCAAACGGGCAGTTAGCATACCGGTGATTGAAATCAAGGTATCCGCTGACGACCTTATTGAGGAGTTCTTGCAGGCGAGGGCCGAAAGAAAGCGTCTCGCATTAGCGGGTTTCAGGAACGTGATCCAGAAGAGCTACAGGACTCTTATGAGGCTCTCCGACGGTCCGATCGGTTACCTTCCCTACGAAAACCCGGATTCGGTCCGTGCCATGCTGGCGGAAGCGGCAAATCAGGGGATAGACGTCTTTCTTACCGATGCGGTGGGTAGCCGGATGGCACGTGAGCTTGGACTCGATCAGCGCCTCATTAGGTCGGGCAGGGAAGCCGTTGTAGAAGCGGTCGAGTTTGCCATGATGGTGGCAGAGGAGCGTAATAAGTCTGCCAGGGGTGTGGAGAAGGACTTCACGCCGAGGACATACGCTGTGAAAGCTCGTTCTAGCTTCCCAGGGGCTAAGTACACTTTCGCCGACATTGTATACGCGAGTGAGGCTATGCGCCGGGTGATCGACAGTGCGAAGATCGCTGCTACAAGCGACGCGCCCGTGCTCATCAAGGGCGAGACGGGGACAGGCAAAGAGCTCCTCGCCCACAGTATTCACTCGTTCAGCCGCCGAAGAGACGGGCCTTTAGTTGTGATCTCTTGCGGGGCCGTACCGGGAGACCTTTTCGTCGCGGAAACCATGGGTTACTCTGAGGGTGCCTTTACGGGGGCTGTGAGAGGCGGCCGGGTGGGCCTGCTGGAAAGCGCGGACGGGGGCACTTTGTTTCTCGATGAAGTACAGGACCTACCTATGGAGGCCCAGGGTGTGCTGCTCCGGTTCCTGCAAGAGGGGGAAGTCCGTAAGCTCGGCGACAATAAGGTAAGAAAGTTGAACGTCAGAATCATTGCTGCAAGCAATCAGGATCTCCTGGAGCTCGTCAGAAAGCAGAAGTTCCGTAAGGATCTCTACTACAGGTTAAACGTTTTCTCCGTTGCGATTCCGCCACTGCGTATGCGTCGTGAGGACATACCCGTACTGGCAGATCACTTCCTAAAAGTCTATACGAGAAAAACGGGTAAGTCTGTGTCCGGTTTCGAGCCGGGAGCCTACCGGCGCTTGCAGCGCTATGACTTTCCCGGCAATGTTCGTGAACTGGAGTCTCTTGTGCTGCGGGCGGTGGCAGCAAACGAAGGTCCGATCATAACTGAAAGGGAAGTCGCCGCATTGCTGAACGAGACGGGTACGGTCGCCACGGAACGCACTGGGACGATCAGCGATGATCCACAGGCATATAGAGTTGAAGCAGTCGAGCCCGCGGTACCCGACGTGGGGCTTTCGAACAAGAGTCGCCGGTGGGTAGACTCGAGAGCACCCGGAGTGGCGCCGGGTGCTCAGGCCGTTACGCCACTCCGGGTCATGGAGAGGCAGCTCATCGATCGAGCGCTATCTGCTGCGTCCGGCAACATGTCCCTTGCAGCAAAGATGCTCGGAATCAGCCGTAGTACTCTCTGGAGAAAAGTAAAGACTTATTATTCACCAGGGCCTCAAGGGCACGGCTACGGGTGTTCGCAAGGGTTGTCCTGACCTCCAGTGTTTGGTCCGGAACATCCTGCCTCCCGGAGCTGGCTGTATACCCTATCCCAGACCGGCGCCAAACGGGCGGCAGCCAAGATCGCCTGCAACATGCTGTCCTCTTTGGCTATCCCTTTTCCTGCGATGTCGAAAGCCGTGCCGTGATCTACGGAGGTCCGCACCACAGGCAACCCTACCGTTACGTTGACACCCCTATCGAAGTATAGGGTCTTGAATGGGACATGCCCCTGGTCGTGGTACATTGCCACAACGAAGTTGTACCCCCCGGCCGCTGCTTTGGGGAAGACGGCATCAGCCGGGAAGGGTCCCGATACGTTAATGCCCTCTTGCCGTGCCCTCTCCACCGCCGGCTGGATGATATCGATCTCCTCTCTTCCGAATATCCCTCCCTCGCCTGCGTGCGGGTTTAGAGCGGCCACGGCTATGGGCTTCTCAGTGAGGTTCAGTGCCAATGCCAGTACAGCAGCTATTCTGATTTTCTCCAGCACGTTATCCACGGTAATCAACCGGCTTACCCCGGACAAGGGAACATGTGTCGTGACGTGCAGCACGAAGAAGTCACCGCAACACAACACCATCGAGTATTTGGACACGCCGAATAGCCCCGCCAGGAGTTCAGTGTGTCCCGGGTACGGGTGACCGCTCATATGCATTGCTGCTTTATTCAAGGGTGCTGTTACCATGCCGTCTATCAGACGCTCCGTCGCGAGCTGCCAGGCGTACTTCACGTATGCGACGGCGGCCGCTCCGCATTCCGCCGATAGTTTTCCCTTGACTACCGCGTGCCCCGGCAGGCCCGGATCGATCACGAAGACCACGCCGGGTTGCACCGGGGTGGGGGAGGGGGACCGCACGGTTTTCACCTGCAGGCCCCGGAACTCCGCTGGCAAGGTTTCAAGTTCGTGCTCAAGAACGTCTGCGCTGCCTATGACGACCGGCGAGCACACCTGGTACACCTCGGTGTGATTCAGTGCCTTTAAAATCACCTCAGGGCCTATCCCAGCCGGATCTCCCATAGTAATACCCAGTGCCGGCAGTCGACGGCCTACTTTAAGTTCTGGAGCATCTTCGCAGCTTCGCATAGGACATCCTTTCCTCCAAACCCGCCCGCCTTCGTGACCACGGGGCGACCGTCGTATGGTCCGCCTACGAGCTTACCTACCGGGACACCAGGCGAGACCTCGCTCTCAAGCTCGATACCGGAGCTGCCCAGGAAGCTGATGACGGATGCGGCCGTGTCCCCGCCAGTCAGGACGAAGCCGCTTACGTCGAAGATCCGCAAGACATGAGACACCGCTTTCGCCAGTGCTTCTGACACCTTTCGTCCGACATCCTTCTCCTGGATGCCAAGGGCGATGGCTTCGGCTTTCACCCTGCTTATCTCCTCAGCTTTGGCGGGTGTGGTGAGGACAATACCCTGCAGATCCCGGTTGCGTATGGAGTCAAGGGTCTGACCCAAAATCGCGCTCCAAAGATCCTGCTCTTTCATATAAACTCCGGGATCAACAGTAACCCCGGCCCAACCAGGCTGCTGGAGAAGAGCTTCGGCCTGTTCTCTAGACTTTGGGTTCACCGAGCCGCACACCACCAGCACGAACTTGGATGTTCGACGCCCTTTGGCCCGAGCCAAATTTCTCGCTACCGGGATGGCTAGGCCGGCAGACCCTACGAACATAGTCTTTAGTCCTGCCGACATCGCACTGGCAACGAGATTCTCCAGGTCAGCGGATGAGACGGCGTCGGCGATCACAGTCCTTTCTCCCCGGGCCGCTGCACCCCTCAGAAAATCCGACACCGGTTGGGGACCCCTGGCGACCAGGGAAAGAGGGAGATGTGTCACCGGTCGCCTGCTCCTTGCAGCTATCAGAGCCGGCAAGAAGCTCTCCCTAACCGGTGTAACCGGATCCTGCCCGATGGGTGTGCGGCTGACGGGCTCCCCGTTTACCAGCAGGTATCCTCCTACAACCGTCCGACCGTTGGCCGGAAACGAGGGAGCCACAAGGGCCAGGTCGAACCCAAACCCTTCCACGAGGGCGTCGACTTCCTCCGCAACGTTCCCGCGAAATGTCGAATCGATTTTCTTGTAGACCGACGAGATTCCCATCTCCTTGAGTTTCCCCGCCACGGTCCTCAGCACTTCTTGGGCACGGTCACCCGGCATAGCTCTCGAGTCGGTGTTTACGACGAGCACGTCGTAGTCTCCCTGATTCCGGATGTCCTCAAGTGTCAGGCACACCTTTGCTTTGAGCCCTTCCCTCACGAACTGTACCCCGGTGTCGCCCGCCCCGGTCAGGTCGTCTGCCACAACAGCCCAGCGCTCCATATCTTTCACCCCGCCTCATTGAATCAATCTTTGCGCTGACCTTGATGTGCCGGGGCCGAGTTACGATACCGTCTCTCTAACTCCAAGCTTCCTGCTCAGATAGTGAGTGAAAATCGGTACCAGTATAGCGGTGAGTAGAACCGACGCAGCGACCTGCGAAGTGGCCACCGAAACGAAGGGCCGGAACGATGCATCTGCCTCGGCTATGATCGCCGGTGTCGCGACGGCATTTCCGGCAGTTGTCCCTATGGCAAATCCCACCGCGCTCTTTTCCTTCAGGATGAGGCGATAACTGAAGTACCCCAGGAAGCCGGTGATCAGAGTGACAAGTACTCCTACGATAACCCCCGTTGCGCCACCGACCACCAGCGACCTCAGATCTATGCCCGCTCCCAGGGAGAACGCGAAGAACGGGATTGTGATGGCGGAAGTGGGCTTCATCATCTCCGCGAAACGCTCGTCGAGGTTGCCCAGTACGAATCCGATGAGGAAGGGGATTACCGCAGCGACGATGTATTTCCAGGGGATTGTTCCGAGGCCACTCAGACCGAGGAACAGGAGTGAGAAGAAAGGACCGTCGTTTAGAGCGGATGCGATGTAGGCGCCCTGATCATCCGCATTACCGTACCGGGAGGCAAGCGCGATCCACAAGCCGCCGTTAGAGTTTATGAACGCCACCAGAACCGCCAGAAGCGAGAGCCCCAGGAGTCCCTCTTTGCCAAATAGGCGGCCGTATGCGATTACAAGGAGGCCGGGTATGATGGTCTTGGCAAGCAGCAGAACGCCCGCCTTGGCCAGGACTTTCTTGCTCTGTCTCACCGTGACCTGAGCGCCCGTCGCCACTATGAGAAGGGCGATGAGAGGCGTTGCCCCGCTCTTGAAGAGGGCAGTCGTGAACGAACCCAGATCCAGAAAGCCAGGGAAAAACGTCTTGACGATGGACCCCAGTAGCAGCGGGACCAGCATCATGCCGCCGGGAACCTTCTGAACTCTCTCTACGATGCGCATGTTTCAACCTCCTCATGAGTGTTGTCAGCTGACTTGTGTGAAGCAAGATCCATACCAGCGGTCCAACAAGGCTCGCGTAGCGCGGTTAGCAGGAAACCGCGAACACCGAGCGAGGGATCGTGCATGTTTGCCACGAAAAGGTATGTATGCAAGCCAGGTCTGTTTTGCCGAACGATCCGGGACTGGAGCAGGTCTTTACAGACCAACGAGCGGGCTGCCGCCGGTCAGGTTGGATAAACGAAGAAGCGTGTGTTTCAGGTGTTTCAAGATGCAACGGCACTGTTCGAAATTGAGCTTGATACGTCGAGACCTCCGGTCATGCGCTCAGGGCTGTAAAGGAACGGTTCTAGATGCTCTGGTCCCAAATTAATTCGCCCCCGGACCAACAGGACCTCCGGTCACAACCTTCCGGTCGGTGCTGCGCTTCCCCTCGTATCAGCCCTCGTTCCCCCCTTATAGAGATCCGCTTTCCTCGGCGGTCTTCTGGAGAGCATGGCCTTAGCGAATCTCGACAGCCCCTTGAGCGTTTTTCCGTTGAGGACATCGAGCAAGCCCAGGGTGGCCTCATATGTTATTGCACCGTTGGTCATGGCGAAGAAATTGCGGAGGGGCAACGACATGGCCGCTGCTCTGAGCATCTTTTTTTGAGACCCCGGCGCGCCTTTTGGCAATGCTCTTGTGCAGAACCTGGCCACAGCCCACTTAAAGAGCCTCCCAAGAGGGGTTATTCCCAGGTCGCTCACCGTGGTGTTGAGGTCGAACTCCCCTTTTTTGATCGGGACTTCGGCCGGCATCTTTCTGC
>DUSS01000002.1 GCA_012842495.1 Candidatus Fermentithermobacillaceae bacterium | reverse complement strand
CTGGAAAGCATCGCCCTGGGAGTGGACCTAAGCCCCGCTGCTCTCATAGCCTCGGACAGACCAGGCGCAAGACGCTCCACCACCGCGAGCGTAGCTTCGGGAGTGACATCCCTGGGCCCGAACCCTGTGCCCCCGGTTGTGAGGATGAGATCGACTCCTCGCTCGTCGCTCAGCCTTACGAGCTCCGCAGATATCCTGTCTTTCTCGTCCGGCACCAGAACGTACTCGACGACATCCCCGATCTCCCCGAGCATTTCTTTGAGGACCTCGCCGCTCCGGTCCTCCCGCTCTCCGCGGGCGCCTTTGTCGCTGGCGGTGAGGATCGCGATCCTGTTTTTGTTGTTGACCTCGATCCTATCGCCCGGCTCGAGACGCCCCCCGGCGACGACTCGGGCGAATATGCCCTCCTTCGGCATGATGCAGTCCCCGGCGAGGTAGTAGATGGCGCATCTTGATACGCATTCCTTGCCGATTTGGGTTACCTCCAACACCGCATCGCTGCCGGCCAGAAGTCGGGTCCCCACCGGGAGAGCTGGAAGGTCCAGGCCGCTCGTGGTGATGTTCTCCCCGAAATCTCCGGGCTTCACATCCAGGCCTCTCGCCCTCGCTTTGGCGATGCTCTCTTCGGCGAGGAGGCTCACCTGCCGGTGCCCCGGTCCGGCGTGAGCGTCACCTACCACGCCGTGATTGGGTTTGAGATGGATTTCCCCGACATTTTCTTTGCGCGTCCCCTTTCGCTCCGAAAGAGAGACGGCCACTACCGTGCCTCTCAGTGATTTCTCAACCATTGTGCGATCACCGTTCGCCTCCCCCTTGTCTTCGCTCCCGCGAACCGCCGGTTCCTCATTCCTCCCGATATCACCGTTCCTCTTCCCTGATGAACGCCCCGCTCTTGCCGCCTGACTTTTCAACCAGCCTTATCCTGCCGATTTCCATGCCCCTGTCCACCGCCTTGCACATGTCGTATACTGTGAGGCACGAAACGGCCACAGCGACAAGCGCCTCCATTTCTGCGCCGGTCTTACCCTCAAGCTTCGCTATAGCTTCTACCTCTACCACTGATCTCTCGGGATTGGGTCGAAGTTCTACGTCAACCCCGGTGAGGTTAATCTGGTGACACAGGGGTATGAGCTCCTGCGTCCGCTTGGCAGCCATGATCCCCGCTATCTGGGCCGTAGTCAGGACGTCCCCCTTGGCCACCTTCCCCTGGCATATGAGGGCCAGCGTCTGGGGGCTCATCTTGATTTCCCCCCTGGCTACGGCCTTCCGAAGAGTCACGCTTTTGTCCCCGATATCGACCATCCTCACCCCACCTTCGGGGCGAAGGTGCGTGAGCTGTTCCCCGGTATCGCGGGTACCGGCAGCTGCCTGCTCCCCGGCGGATGCCCGGCTCCCAGTCATCTCGTCCATCAAGACGCCCCCTTTAACCATCCAAAGGCCATGTCTAAGGGAACTTGCCCTCCCCAAACCTGCTGCCAGCCAAGGGGTGCCCCCGGAGGTGCCGTCTTCGGTAGCCGGACGCACCACCCCTCACCTGTTTTCGTAGTACTTTAGAAAGCGCTAGCCTCCTATCTGGCACATCCGCCTGGCTTGCGATTCCCCGTCCCACAGGTCATGCGCCCTGGGTTTGGACAAGATAGCCCGCCTGAAAGCTTCCTCGATCTTCCGCATCTTCGAATCCTGCTTCGAGCTACGAAGGACTTCCTTCACGTCCACTTCGATGCCGGAAGCAAGACAAGGGCGGAGTTTGCCGTCGGCGGTTAATCTCAGCCTGTTGCAGGAATGACAAAAAGGTTTTGAAAGCGCGGATATGAACCCGATAGTGCCTTTCGCCCCTGGCAGCCTGTAGGTCTGGGCCGGCCCTGCCCCGGCAGGAGCAATGCAAGCCTCGGGTTTCCCCGGGAGTGACTTCGAAATCTGGGCCATAATCACGTCGGGCGGGACTCCCGAAAGCTCCTCCATCCCCTCGGAAGGCCCGATGGGCATGTACTCGATGAACCGGACGTGAACGGGCAGCTCCAGGGTCAATCGGACCATGTCCGCCACTTCATCCAGATTCCAGCCTGCCATCACCACGACGTTCACCTTGACCGGTCCAAGCCCGGCCCGGACCGCGGCTTGTATACCCGTCAGGGCGTCCTCGACGCGGCCGGTCCGGGTGATTCTGGAAAACCGGTCGGGGCGCAAGCTGTCCAGACTCACGTTTACCCGCATGAGACCGGCCTCTTTGAGGATCTGAGCGTAGTTAGCCAGGAGAGTCCCGTTGGTCGTCAAGGATATGTCTTCGAAACCCATTTTTGCTATGCCCCGTACGAGTTGATCCAGGTCTTTTCTGACAAGTGGCTCCCCACCCGTGAGGCGCACGTGGGAAATACCCATCTTCTTCGCCGCCGCAAGCACCGTGAGGATTTCTTCGTATCTGAGGATGTCCTCATGGTTAAGGAGGGGTACCCCTTCCGGGGGCATGCAGTAAACACAGCGCAGGTTACACCTGTCGGTGACCGAAACCCTGAGGTAGCTTATTTCCCGCCCGAATCTGTCTTTCATCGGGATTTATTTCGCGGCCGTTATCCCGTGAGGAAATGGAGAGGCGGTGAAATACACACAGTAGGCCTTCCCTTTCCAAGTCCGGGGGGAACAGCCGTTTCCAGCTGCTCCGTTTGTCGGGAAGCGCAGCGTGTCCCTGGCGTTGAAATTGCACTGATTCTGGGAATCAGCGACGGCAGTCCCGTCCGTAAAGGGCCCCAGCGCCTTTCCCGACTCGGCCGGCCTCCATGATTCGTCAGATTTTAGGAGACGCAGCTCGGAAAAGCCTTGTCCACTTCCATTATACACGAAAGTCCAGGCAGCGTGTTTCCGGTACGGGCTAGCAATATTCTTCCGACCGGCTCGTCCAGACCACCCGCCCGGTGTCGCGTGTGTCGTATCCGCCCAGGAACTCTACCTGCTGCTTGAAGCGATCCGACCTGATTATCTCCAGTATCGCCTTCACGCCCGGGTGATCCAGGTATTCGGAGAGAATAGCCAGGTCGTAGCGTTCCTCTCTCCAGGGGATGAAATCGAGTCCCAGGGCTCTCGCGGCGGCCATTATCCCGAGCCCGGCGTCGGCGGCGCCGCTTTTGACCGCAGCCGCCACCTGCGTATGGGTGTACTCTTCCCGGTCGTACCCCCTGATAAGCGCCGGGTCGATCCCTTTTTCCTTGAGGGCGAAGTCCAACAGCACCCTGGTACCTGCACCTTTTTGCCTGTTTACGAACGTAACGTCAGGCCTCGTGAGGTCCTCTACGTCCATGATGTTCTTGGGATTACCCGGTCTCACCATCAGTCCCTGTTGCCTGTAAACCAGTGTCACCAGATGAGCGTCCGCGTCCCCCACGTACTTTTTCACGTATGGGACGTTATACGTCCCGGTTTCCTCGTCTAGCAGGTGAGTCCCAGCCATATGACACTCGCCGCGCCGGAGGGCGAGAAGGCCTCCCAGACTCCCCTGGTTAGCTGAGGAAAAGGTCATTTCAGGATGCATCTCTCTGAGGAGATTGGCCAGGAGGTCCAGGATGGGATCGTGGCTCCCGATGTGGACAACCGTCCCCAGAATCTCCCAGAGCGGGCGGATGAGCTGCACCTCAACCTCCCTGCCTCCCATATACCCCTCCCTTCCCCGTGGAACGACCAGGATACCGTCGGCCCTGACCAGAGAGGTGGTCAAAGCTGCGCCCCGCACCAGCGGAGTCGCTACGAGCTTCTGACCGACCTTTCCCAATTTGACCCTGACAAACTCATCCACTCCCATGGGCGAAACCACGCTCCGGGAAAGGGTCGCGGTGACGGTGTCGGGAGGAGGACAGGGCAATCCGAGGAATTGACAAACGAGGGGCTTGACGAAAAGCTCCATGTCCAGCGCGGCAGAAACGGGATAACCGGGGATGCCGATCACCGGCTTCCTCGAAGCTCGTCCGAGAACCACGGGTTTGCCCGGTCTCGTCGCAACGCCGTGAACGAACACCTCGCCGAGCTCATCCAGGACGCGGGACGTGTAATCCTCGGAGCCTGCGGAAGAACCCGCTCCGATCAGCACCAGGTCAGACTCGGACAGCGCCTTCTTTACCGCCTCCAGAATCGCGGACAAATCATCGGCAACGATCGGGGTTACCTTCGGGATTCCTCCCCATTCCCTCACCATGCCTGAAATCATCGCCGAGTTGAACTCGATTATCTGGCCCGGAGCGGGCCTGGCGCCGGGAGGAACCAGTTCGGACCCGGTAGGGATGAATGTAACCAGGGGTTGTCTTCTTACCGAAATCTCGGTAACCCCTCCAGCCAGAACAGCTCCGATGTCCACCGGCCTGAGTTTGTGATTTGCAGGGAGGATGAGCTCGGTTTCCACCATATCCTCCCCGTAGATCCTGACGTTTTCCCAGGGGGCCACCGGTGAGATTACCTCGAGCTCGCCTCCCCCTTTTTCCGCGACATCTTCCACCATGATGACGGCGTTCGTACCCGGAGGCAACGGGTCGCCGGTGTCCACCCAGAAGGCATTCTCGCCCACCGCGAGCGTAACGGGCGAGGTTTCCCGCGCTCCAAAAGTCACCGAGGCATCAACAGCTACCCCGTCCATCGCGGCAGCGTGGTAATGGGGAGAGCTTACGGCTGCAAACACCGGTGCCGCCGTCACCCTGCCCAGACATTCAACCACCGGGCGGGTTTCACCGGGCATTAAGATACCCTGAAAAGATTTCAAGAGTTTTTCCCGGGCAACTTCATACGGGATATCTTCGAGGTAAACTTGACGTTGACTATTGGGACTTGAGGAAAACGTCTCTTCCGGCATTGGTTGGATCCTCCCCTGCTACTACTCTCCTCCTGGACGGCGGATCTTTTGAACTCGAGCCCGTTCGAACCGGCCCCTGCTCTCACACCTGTAAAAGGTCCGCGCAGTTACGGGAGTGGCGGTCTACACTGGGAACGGGAAAGCGGGATTCGTCAGCTTGACCACTACCTCTTCGCCAGCCCGTAGTCCCTCCCGCTCCAGCGGAATCACGATCTCACCGTCGGAATTGACCATCACGGATATCAGTCCCGATTTGCCGAGAACCGGGTCGGCCCAAAGAACCCCTTCTTCCTCTCTAAGTTTAACCCTGATATGGTCTTCCCTGCCCGGAGCAGACGATAGGTTCCGCGAAAGCCTGGCCGTCACGGAGTTGGGCGCCATCCCCGTGCGGAGAGGCCCCGTCGGCGCACGCAGCAGTCCTGCCCTCCCGAGGGACGGACCCGGAGTTAAACTCTCATCCCCAAGCCCAAGCGTGCCGCGGTAAGCACGCACGATGGCCGGCAGGACGAACAGGTCGAACGCGGTCAGGCACGACACGGGATGTCCCGGCAATCCGAAGACGGGTTTTCCCCGGCACACGGCCAGGATAACGGGTTTTCCCGGCCTCACCGCGACCCCATGTACCACAACTCCGGGGGGACCCAGGTCGGAGAGCACCTTCAGCACGACGTCCTTCGTTCCCACGGAACTCCCGCCCGAGATGACCACGAGCTCGGCCCGGTCGATCCCGGCTTCCACAAACCTCCTCACGTCCTCGTAAGTGTCCCTGGAAATCCCAAGGAGGACCGGCGTCCCCAGCGCCTTGATCACGGAAGCTGCCAGGGAATAGGAGTTGATGTCGCGGATTTCACCTGGAGCGGGGGTTGTGCCGGCCGGGACGATTTCATCCCCGGAAGAGATCACCGCCACCGTCGGCTTCTTCACGACCGGTACGGAAGTCTCACCGGTGGCCGCAAGCGCTCCCAGTTCGTACGGTCCGAGGACACGGCCTGCGGCGAGAACCACCTGGCCCCGGGGAATATCTTCGCCCTTGCGGACGACGTTTTCCCCCGGAGCCACAGGTTTTTCTACCAGCACGACGCCATCTTCCAGAAGAACCGTGTGCTCCAGCATGACGCAGGCATCAGCCTGTTCCGGTAGGACACCGCCCGTAGAGATCCTGGCCGCCTCACCCGGGGAAAGAGCTATCTCCGGAACCTTTCCCATGGGGATTTCCCCCACGACCCGGAGCATCGAGGGGAGGGCTTGCGATGCACCGAAGGTATCCTTCGCGATTACGGCGTATCCGTCCACAGTGGCCCTGGAGTACGGAGGCAGGTCTTCCCGGGAGCGCACTTCCACCGCCAGAACGCGCCCCAGACTCTCGAGGAGAGACAGGGTTTCGACGCCCAGGGGTGCCGGCGTCCAGTAAGAACAGAGCGTTTTCCAGGCTTCTGCCACGGTCTTAACTTCGAAAAAGTCCTCCATTGTGTGGTCCGTTCCTCCCGTGTGGTTCATGTTCCCGCGATCGGGCTCGACGCCGCTAGTTAACCCCTTACGACCAGCCCATTCGTGCCCTTCGAGCTTGCGTGAATGGTCCTGCATCAGGTCTGAGGAACCCGCGCCCGAAATGCGCGGTTAAACCTCGTACTCTGTACCTTCCGCTGCGACTGCTACCGGCTGGAAAACTTCGGAAGCTTCCGCCAGCAGCTCCGCCTCGGAGTAGAAAGGCCAGATATGAGTCAAGAGAAGCTTCCGAACCCCGGCTTCCCGCGCCGCCTCCGCCGCCTGCCTGGCAGTGAGATGCCCCGCCGCCGCGAAAGAGGCGTCCCGTTCCAGGCAAGAGGACTCACACAGGAAGAGATGGGCCTCCCGGGCCGCACAAATCAGAGCGTCACAAGGTCGGGTGTCACCCGAATAGGTCAGTACTGTTCGCCCGTCATCGATCCGCATGGCGTAACACTCAAAAGGATGCTCTACCTTAAAAAAGGTTATTGTCAAATCGCCTATGCGAACGTCCTTCCCGGGGTTTATGATTTCCACCACCACTTTGTCCTTGAATTTTAGGGTCTCGCGGACCTCTACCGGCTGCTCCGGAGCGTAGACCGTCAGGTGTGCTGGCAGCGCCGGGTATCTGCGGGCAGATTCCGTTGCGTACCTCAGAGAGAGAAAATCCGATGAATGGTCTGCGTGAAGATGAGACAATACCACGACGCTTATGGCGCCGAGGTGTTCGTACTGCTGGAACCTGGACAGCACACCGGGGCCGCATTCCAGTAAGACGCCGGTTTTTTCCGTGTGGATCCAGTATCCGGGGCAAGCGCCGCCCGCCCGGGGAAACGGAGAATACTTACCGAGGACTCTGAGTTTCATAAGCCCGTCTCCTTTCTCACCAGGAAATCACCGCGGTTCGAGGAAAGTATACCTTTTGGCGTTCCCTGGCTGTAGGCCTGAACCGGCATACTCCGGGCCAGGGCCTTCATAGAATCAGTATCGCCCCGGCTACCTTGGTTGGAAAGGCGGAGCCCAGTTGCGTTATTCTGCCGGGTACGGTTAGCTGGAAAGTTCGGATGGAAAGTCGCGCAGGCGGCTGGGAACGGGTCGAACCGGCCAGAGTCATTCCAACGAGAATAAGAGAGGGGAGAAAACGGCCGTGCCTCTCGTTTGCGTCGACGCGGGACATGGGGGAAGCGACCCGGGGGCCGTAGGCCCCGGCGGAGAGCTGGAAAAAGACGTAAACCTGGCCGTGGCCAGGTACGTTCGCGTGTATGTGTCGAGGTGCGGGTACCAGGTGGTCCTCACCCGGGACTCCGACGTCGAACTTAAACTCGACCAGAGAGTGACATTGGCAAATCAAGCCGGAGCTCACGCTTTCATCTCGGTGCATTCCAACCTGGCCGTGAAAAGCGGCGAGGGTGGCTACACGCAAGACCCTGGACCCCGGGGGCTTGAAACCTTCTACTATCATGGCTCTTCCAAAGGCAAAGCCCTGGCTGAGCGCCTTGCCGGCACCGTAGCAGTATCTTCCGGTTTCCCGATCCGGAGGGTGGCGCCATCCGGGTTTTACGTGGTCAAATACACTCTCATGCCGGCGGTCCTGGTGGAAACGGGCTTCCTTTCCAACGAAACCGACCGGAGCCTCCTACGGGAACCCGCGTTTTTAGACAAACTCGCCCTCGGAATCGCCTGGGGCATCGCGGACTATCTCAAGACTTAAGAGCGGGCCCCGAGATAAGTCAGCGGCACCTACAGTCTATAGATCTGGGCGGTCGGGAGCTTTTCGCCATCATCCTCCAATCGAAGGATGGCATACGACGGCTTGCAATACAGACACCCCGAGGCGGGCCCGGGGTTCAAGAGGAGGGTCTTGCCCCTGTACTCCACGAACGGGCGATGAGTATGACCGAAGATGACCACATCGGCATCGGGGAAACTGGACCGAGCGCGGTTTTCCGTTTCCGCGGGCGAACCGCTGCCGTGCATCACCGCGATGCTCTTCCCACATACTTCGAACACCAGCGTCTCCCCGAGTTTCGAGCGTACCTCCGGGGAGTCCATATTCCCGCAGACAGCTCGAACGAGGGCGATTTTTTCAAGCACGCTTAAAACATCCAGGCAAGTAAGGTCGCCCGCGTGTACGATCAGGTCCACTCCCTGCAAGCCCTCGAGGATGCTTCCGGGGATCGATGCTTGCCGGTCCGGGACGTGTGTATCCGATAAGACGCCGATTCTCATAGCCATGTTCGGTTGCCCAGGAACTTGTTCCGGATGCCCGTTCTCCAAATTAACATATATCTTATCTCTCCGATATCCCTATAGTTTCTCCGAAACGGCCTTCGCCTGCATGAACAGAAGCAGGTAATCCCTGGACCCCGTTTTCGAGTCGGTACCCGACATATTGAAGCCGCCGAAGGGATGTGCGCCCACCAAAGCACCCGTGCACTTCCTGTTGAAATAGAGGTTCCCCACGTGGAACTCTTCCCTGGCCTTTTCCAGGTGAGCCCGGTTTTTCGAGTACACGGAACCGGTGAGGCCGTACTCGGTATCGTTGGCGATTCTCAACGCATCGTCGAAATCTTTCGCCCTGATGAACGCCACGACAGGGCCGAATATCTCCTCCTGAGCGATGCGGGCTTTGGGGCCAACATCGGCGAAAATGGTGGGCTCTATGAAGTAACCCGGAGTTCTTCCCGGTGAGCTCGGGATATCAAGGGCTTTCCCACCGGTCACGAGCCTCCCTTCCTTCTTTCCGATTTCGATGTACCCGAGGATTTTTTCATACGCAGCTTTATCCACCACCGGCCCCATGTAGTTCGCGGGGTCCTTCACCGGCCCTACGGTGAGTTTCTGCGTCCTCTCCGTCACCTTCTTCAGAAGCCGGTCGTAAACGGATTCCACCACGATCGCCCTGGAACAGGCGGAGCATTTCTGACCGGAGAACCCGAAGGACGAAGTCACGATCCCGGCGGCGGCCTCGTCAAGGTCGGCCGTTTCGTCCACCACGATCGCGTCCTTACCGCCCATTTCCGCGATCACCCTCTTGATCCAGATCTGGCCGGGCTGGGTCTTTGCAGCCAGCTCCACTATGCGGAGGCCTACCTCCTTTGAGCCGGTGAACGTGATGAATCTGGTCTTTGGATGGGAGACGAGATAGTCTCCGATTTCCCCACCGCTTCCGGGCACGAAGTTAATGACTCCGGCGGGGATCCCGGCCTCCTCCATAACCTCCATGAACCTGTAGCCGGTCACCGGCGCGTTACTGGAGGGCTTCAGGACCGCTGTGTTGCCCGTAACCACCACCGAACTGGTCATCCCGCACAGAATAGCCATGGGGAAATTCCAGGGCGGAATAACTACGCCCACGCCCAGGGGGATGTACATGAGTTCGTTATCTTCATCGGGTAGACGTGTTAAAGGTTGCCTCTCCCCAAGTCGCATCATTTCCCTGGCGTAGTACTCGAGGAAGTCTATGGCCTCGGCAGTATCGGCATCCGCCTCCACCCAGCTCTTTCCGACCTCCAGCACCATGGTGGCGGATATATCGAATCTCCTGCGTCGCATGATGGCCGCAGCTTTTAGAAGATAGCGAGCCCGCGCATCGGGGCCTACCCTCTTCCACGTATCAAAAGCCTTGAGCGCCGCCTGCATCGCCTGCTCAGCGTGCTCCCGCGAAGCTTTAGAAACGTAGCCAACCACTTCGTCGGGGTTCGAGGGGTTTATGGACTTTATCTTGTCCTTCGTGAAGACGCGTTCGCCGCCGATGATAAGAGGGTACTCTTTACCCATCTCCTTTTCGACACGGGCAAGAGCATCAAGCATTTTGGCCCTGATCTGCGGGTCGTCGAAGTTGACCAAAGGCTCGTTTCTGAATTCGCCGACCATTAGAGAATCCTCCCCCATAGAAGAAATCGCGAAATCAAGAATGCCGGCTCGAATAACCCGGAGTGAGCCGCCGGAAACCGGTCGGGTCACCTCTAATCAGGTTTCTATACACGACTCGCTAAACCTTCTTGCCGCGACCTTCCGACTGCCGTCAGCTTGGGGAGCAATTCTTTTTTGAACTCAGGTCACTTCCCACTTGCCGCACTTGGAGCCCCACCGGGCGACGATCTTTCCGTTTACGGATATTTCCTGGATTTCGCAGGAGTTGGCGCATCCCCCACAAATAAACCCCTTTGATGAGGCGGAAAATGACGAGATTCTCGACGCTGTCTCCTTCACAGGGAGCTTCGAGTCCTTCCCGCACCTTCCTCTGTACACAACGCCGGAACTGGAGGCTTCAGCCGCGTAGAGGGCCGCTCCCAGAGCGCCCATCACCTTAAAGTGCGGTGGGACGATGATGTCGAGTCCGATCTTGTCCTCGAGCGCTTTTTTCATCCCTTTGTTCGCGGCAACTCCTCCCTGGAAGAGGACGAGGGACCGGATAGGGTGCCCTCTCGCGACGTTCACCACGTAGTTCGTGGCCAGAGCTTCACACAGCCCGGCTATGAGGTCCTCTTTTCTGTAGCCCAGCTGCTGCTTGTGTATCAGGTCAGATTCGGCAAATACGCCACAGCGACCAGCTATTCGCGCCGGTGAACGGGATCTCAACGCCCACTCGCCGAATTCCTCTATGGGAATACCCAGCCTCGAGGCCTGGTGGTCGAGGAAAGATCCGGTTCCCGCGGCGCAAATCGTGTTCATGTTGAATCCCACCGGGTAACCGTCCTTAAAGAAGATGATCTTCGAGTCCTGACCTCCGATGTCGATGACGGTCCCTACATCCGGATAAGCTTCCCGCGCAGCCCGGGCGTGGCACGATATCTCGTTCTTGATCACGCCTGCTCCCACTATCGCCGCAGCGAGAAACCTCCCGGAACCCGTGGTTCCGATCCCTGCCAGGTTTCCGTCAAGGCCGGAGGAGGCGAGCCTTCCGAAGGCATCCTGAACAGCTTCGATCGGGCTTCCGTTGTTGCGTATGTACTCTTCCAGGAGAACGTGTCCTGTCCCATCGATCACGACGAGTTTGGTCGTCACCGACCCCACGTCTACCCCGATGAAACGATCCTGGGTACGAGGGGAAAACAGCATATCAAACTCACTCCCCGGTCCGTCCTGGAAGCTGGTTGCCAAACGACACCGGATACCGCCCGGCACATTTTGACGAAGACCGTTTTCTCCCCCACAAAAGGTCTACGAACGCTTCCAGTCTGGTTTTTAAACCCACTGCCCCGGTTTGCTCTGACAGCACCAGCGAGAGGATGGGAACGTCCAGATCCTCAGCCACCCTCACGAGGATGCTTTGGGCAACGACCTCCGGCATGCACGTGAAGGGCAACAGGTGAATCACGCCGTCGACCCGCGACCGGGCGGCGAGCACGGACTCTCCCACGCTTTCGAGCCCATGTCCGCCTACGCAAAGGCCGAGGTAAGGAGCAGCGGCCCGCTTTACCCTGGTCTCGCGCAGAATCGACGAGGGTACAGCTAGAATGTGCCTTTTCAACCAGCTCATCACCGTGAGGTCTCGCTTCACCCTCACACGTTCTTCAAGGGAGCCCAGGACCCGCTCGATGTCTTTGTTGACGAACGATTCGTTGAGAACGTAAATCTCCCCGACGATTGATACCGTCACCGCCGGCTCTCCGGTCGTGGGAACCTCCATGCACGCTCTGCGGAAGCGACCGAAGGCGCTGGTGCATGCGCCGATTGAGGAGGCAGCGTCCAGGTCCCGAAGAAACCCGGTGTAGAGTCGATCGCCGGTACCCCGCGGGATCTCGTACGCCCTGAGCTCCCTGAGCATCTCCTCGGCCTGTTCCAGTAGAAGGAGCTTGCTCAGGGCGAGAGATGCTCCCCTTATCACCGCTCCGGCCGCCGGCTTTCCCATGATCTTTTGCGCCTGCCGCAGGAAAACGCTTCCCCGCTCCCTCCACGGGAAGGGCGAATCGAACCCGACCACTTCCACATCGTATCCCGCGCGGCGGAGGAGGTTCTCCATCACCTGGGCGTACCACCCCAGCCTGCATCTTCCTTTCCCCATCACCATCGCAATTCTGCTCGCCCCGGCCCGGCAAAGCTCCCTGCACTGTCCAAGGAGCGCCACCATCGGATAGCAGATGAATTCCGGCGCAAGTTCCCTCCCGAGGGCGACGAGGCGGTCCGACAGCTCGGGTGGAGTCAGGACGTCTACGCCGCACTCGTGAAACAGAGATCTGAGGGGGATGTGAAGGTTTCCCATCGTCAGTATGCCCGGTCGCGACGAATTCTCCGGGCCTCTCGCCCAGGCGACCGGGGGCCTGGCGCTGGCCAGCTTCCCGCTGCCCGCATCCGCATCTGTTCGGAGCGGCCTGCTTCCGTCCATCCTGCTGACGCCGGTGTCCGTGAACGGTTGCACCTTTACAGGCCCGGACGACGGTGCCCCCAGGCTCTGGGTGTGCAAACCATGCAGTACGGACAATTTTTGCCCTGAAGCGACCTGCGATACCAAAGCCCCCGGCATGCTCACACCCGCCGTGGCATCCATGAACGTTTCTATCCTGGTAAGAAGCCCGAGATGACCCGTGTGCTCGTCGACCACCAGTCCTAAGAAGGGAATGCCCTGGCGCTCCGCTTCATCTTCGATGTAATCCTCGATAATCGACGCAGGCCCGCACGAAAAGGACGATACGAATATGATCCTGTCTACGAGGTGGTTTCTGAGCAGGTAAAACGAGGCCCCAAGAATGTGAGCTTCGAACGCCCAGAGTTTCTCGCCTTCGAAGATGGTTTTGACTTCCGCCAGGGCAGCCTCTTCTGGAACCATTTCCGGCGTTATCGCTTTTCCGAAAGAACTCACCATATCGAGGACTCCTGCCCCGAACACGTCGTAGAGAACGTAGGCATGCCCCATGAGGCCCGTAACCGGCCACTTTCGACCTGAACTCGTCTTATCCGCTTCATTGAAGGAATCTTGAATCATCCGCGGTACCGCGATTTCGTGGCGGGCCATGGCGCTTTGTGCGGCCGCCCACGCCATCCATCCCCGCTTCACAGCTCCAAGGGCGAGGCTCCGGTCTTTGACCCCGAGGTTATATGCGGCCTCGACCCACGATCTCTCCCAGCGGGGATTTTCCTTCACGTCTATGACCGGGCTTATGAGTTGCTCCGGTTCAAGGTTGAGCCCCGCCTTAATCATGTCGGGAAGCCCCATCATCTTCGGGCAGCAGTAGTTAGTCCGGCTTAGCGAGACCAGAGCTGGCACGAACAGGACGTCGCACCCGCGGTCCAAAAGGGTTTTACAGTGGTAAAACG
>DUSS01000065.1 GCA_012842495.1 Candidatus Fermentithermobacillaceae bacterium | reverse complement strand
TCCCCGCTCGACTTGCATGTTTGAGGCACGCCGCCAGCGTTCGTCCTGAGCCAGGATCAAACTCTCCGTAACACCTTTCCCTCGCTTCGGCTAAACCCTCTCACGCTGTTCAGTTTTCAAGGACCAACCTCGCCTGCGCCGCCCTCTCGGGCGCGCAACGCATAATATAGCACCATCATTTCGCAGGGTCAAGCGATCTTTTTGAGAATGTTACCGGCCAGTGATACTGTCACCCCAATGACGACCGGAGAAACGTCACGAGCCTGCGCGCCGGTGCGGTCTCATGGTGGGGAACAGTATCACGTCGCGGAGGGACGGTACGCCCGTCAGCACCATGACCAGCCGGTCGACGCCGATTCCGAGCCCGCCGGTAGGAGGCATTCCGTACTCCAGAGCTATCAGGAAATCCTCGTCGAATACATGAGCTTCCTCGTCTCCCTTTTCTCTGGCCCTGACCTGCTCAAGGAACCTTTGTCGCTGATCATCGGGATCGTTCAACTCGGAAAAGGCGTTGGCTAACTCAACGCCTCCAACGAAAGCTTCAAAGCGGTACACGAGCCCGGGATCGTCATCGCGACGCTTGGCCAGAGGAGAGATCTCGACCGGATAATCGAGGACAAACACCGGTCCTACGAGGTTAGGTTCCACTTTTTCCGACATAACCTTGTCCAGGACGGCGCCCTTCGTCAAAGCCTTAGTCATCTTAATTCCGAGTCTCTCTATGATACTCCCAAGCTGGGCCTCGTCGTCAAAGTCGTGACGGGAGAGCCCCGAATAGCGGGAAATCGCGTCCCAGAATTTTATCCGCGCCCAGGGAGGACGCAAGCAAACCCGATGACCTCGCACCTCGATCTCATCGGTCCCGAGGAGTTCCACGCTCAAGCGATAAAGCAAATCCTCGGTAAGCTCCATCATAACATCGTAGTCTGCGTAAGCTTGGTATAGCTCGAGCATGGTGAATTCCGGGTTATGCATGGAGTCTATTCCTTCATTGCGGAAGTTGCGTCCGAGTTCATAGACTTTCTCGAGTCCGCCGACGATTAAGCGCTTTAAATAAAGTTCGAGAGAAATCCTCAAGTAAAGGTCCATATCCAGCGCGTTATGATGCGTGATAAATGGCCTGGCGGAGGCACCCCCTGCGAGAACCTGCAAGACGGGGGTCTCTACTTCGATAAACCCGCGCTCGTCCAGGTAACGACGGATGAAGGATATGACCTTCGAGCGCGTTAAAAATACTCGCCGCACATCCTCGTTTACGATCAAGTCCAGGTATCTCTGCCTGTACCTCAGGTCGACGTCCTGAAGACCGTGCCATTTTTCTGGAAAGGGCCTCAAACTTTTGGCGAGAAGGGTGAAGCCCCTGACTTCAACTGTGGGTTCTCCTCTTTTGGTTCTGAAGACCGGACCCGTTACTCCCACTATGTCCCCGACGTCAAGAGAAGCTATTTCTTTGTAGGATTCCTCGCCGAGCACGTCGATGCGGGCGTGGAGCTGAACCTTCCCCGTCCGGTCGTGAAGGTCGAGGAACATAGCCTTCCCGTGTGCGCGGAACGCCATCAGGCGACCGGCGACGGATACTTCTTGACCCGCCATCTCGTCGCATCGGGTTCTCACGGTCTCGGCATCGGAGGTCACCTCAAATCTCCGGCCAAACGGGTCGATGCCGCGAAGGCGTAACTCTGCGAGTTTCTGTCTGCGGCGCGCAATCTCAGCTTGCAGATTTTCAGCCTGCGAACCGGCGGGTTGTAAGTTCTCCGGACCCTGATTCCCCACTTCTCGCTCGTCGCCCAACCTCATGACCTCCCGGCGAAGAAAATCCTAGCTGTTGATGGAAATTATTTTGTACTTGACGAGTCCCATGGGTACGTTTACCTGGACCACATCGCCCACTTTCTGCCCGAGGAGAGCTTTTCCCACCGGCGATTCGTTGGAGATCTTCTTCTTGGCAGGATCGGCCTCATGGGAACCGACGATGGTGAAGTCATAAATGTTTCCCGACGCGAGGTCTTCGACCTTAACGGTTGCACCCAGACTGACGACTTCACCGGCGCCGTCGTTGGACGCCACCCGGGCGTGTCGCAAAATGTTCTCCAGCGAGAGGATGCGCGCTTCCACAAAGCCCTGCTCGTTCTTGGCATTGTCGTATTCGGCATTCTCGGCCAGATCTCCGAACTCCCTCGCCGCTTTGATTCGTTCGGCGATTTCTCTCCTCCTGACTGTCTTCAGATAGTTAAGCTCTTGTTCCAGAGTGCGCTTTCCCTCCGGGGAAAGGATAATTTCTTTGTCGCTCATCCTCCTGCATCTCCGCCTTTCTTCGACATTTCAGCTGGGCCGTTTTACTCACGCAACCGGGCAAACTTAAATCAGTTTATGCCCTGTCTCGTCCCCCAATTCCCTTCCTGAGATCTTGGAGATCGAGGCACATGGCCTCCGTATAGAAAAACCGCCGCCCCCCAAAGGGGGCAGTGGCTCCACTGACGTTATCGAGTTTTGCGGTACCTAGATTATAGTCAGCCCCACCGGTCCAGTCAACAACCGCTCCGCCTTCGTGTTTTGGCCCTCGCCTCCTCGACAACGCGCGCGATTTCCTCCCGGGAAACCGGCCTTTCAAAGCTTCTGAAGCCTGCCAGTGTAAAGCCATGCTTCCCGGCAAGGCGCGATATTTCTTTGACCCGTGCCGCCGAAAGATCCCGTCCCAGGCTGAAATCCTCATATCGTTCCTCCATGGCCAGGACCATCGTCTCAGCCATGCAGGCGTAACACAACCCCTTGGGGAACCCGAAGTCGAAGTGGAAGTCGGCGTCACCCGGAACCCGAACCACTCCACCTTCGATTACCAGTACGTCCTTACGGAAGCGCGCCACCTCTCTGGAAACGTTTCGAGGCCGGGATACGTCCACGACCAACGCCCCGGGTTTCAGATCCGGTGGTTCTACGATGACATCGAGGGATGAGCTCACGCAGAATACGACGTCGGCAGAGCGCAATACCCTTTTCACATCCGTGGTAATGCTGGGTGCAACACCGGTCTTATCTAAAACGCTTCTGGCCGCGTATTCCAGTTTTCGTATGTTCCGAGAGGCCATCGTAATATCGTAACCGTCGTCCGCCAGAAGCTCTGAGAGCACCTTTCCGATGGACCCGGTAGCTCCTAAAACGAGGACCCTCGCGTCCCGCATGTCCCGGTCCATGAGCTTCAACGCTTCCCTTGCGGCATCTATGGCGGTAGCCACCGTGTAACTGTTTCCGGTCGTCACCGCGACACCCACACTTTTTCGAACGGTGATGCCTGCATCCCCAACTACAGAGGTGAAAGCACCCAAACCGACTATGCCAGCTCCAAGCTTTTCAGCTGTTCTTGCCGCCCGGATCACCTTGTCTAAAACATACTTCTCCGGGAGTTTCACCATCTGTTCTGCGGTTAAGGGGCACGAAATAAACCACCCTTCAGCCGCGCCGTGGGATGAGCGGACACCGGTTATCCTCGAGGTGACAATGGGAGGAAGTCTCCTGAGCGTCCATTTAACGAGGCCATCCGGAAGGTACCTGGCGATGGGAAACTTTCTCGATACATCGGCGAGCTCGATAGGATGGATTATGAAGGCAAAAGTACCCATTGTGCCGCCTCCTCAGTCGTAGCTCTAGAGGTTAGCCGAAGGCTCGCCGGCCCGGTCGCAAAGAAGCCGCAGCGCGCCGGCGTTATTGCGCAGGATACTTCCGGGAAGAGAGCTTACGGGACCAGCGAAGGTGGATTCAGCACCTCCACCCTGGGTTTGAAGTTCAGTTTATCGAGAAGCCCGTTGACATCTTCATCGGTAAGCTCTTCGGGACGCTTCCCGGAAAGGGCTACGAGAAGCGCTTCGAGCACGTTGGTACCAAAAGATCTCCCGTCCATTTCCGGGGTGGTTGTCACCAGCGTACTGACTCCCATTCCCTTGAGCTCCTCGATATCCTCCTCGGTGACGGTGTTGGTGATTATGGACCGGCCCGGCAAACTTTCCGGCATATACTTCCTTATATAGTGAAAATCGCCGGCGATTATGTCGGCCTCGAGGTAATAGCGGGAAAACCTGTGGACCGACCTCTTTTCCTGCTCTTTTCCGGTAGGATACAGCACCGAGAAGGGCAATCTCACCGCGATGGGGGCGATGACCCTGGCAGCCAGGTCCAGGGTGCGAAGGGACGTCAGTTTAATTGGCAGGTGTAGGGCGAAAATGAAGTCGCCCAGGATGAGTTTGGCGCCGGTGGCCTGTATCGCCTCGGCCATTCCAAATCGATCAAGCCCCGATACCAGGAGCACGGTCTTGTGTTTGAACGGTACCTTGAGGACGTCATTGAGATATGCGATGACTCGACGTTCCAGAGTAGCCTTTATCCTTCCTCCGTCGACAATCGGAGTAATCTTTGCCGCCCTGGCAATGGGAACGGCATCTCGCAGCATGTAGCGGCGCTTCCCGCAGCCTATGTAAAGGTCGATGCCGCCCATCCCGAAGGCATCCACCTTTCCATCGAGCTGCCGTATGAGTTCGATAGCCTTCGCTATAGATCCGTCGGTTCCGATCCGCTCGATGATGACCTCCTCGCCGAGAAACTCTTCTTCAACTCTCTTATTTCGCTTGGACGAACCGATGCTAACCGATACAACCCTTTTCACCTGATATACCCCCCGCTCTCATGTAACGGATGGTTTCCCTTAGGCAGTCCGGGTTCAAGTACACGTCCCCGGTCATCGGAGACTTTCCGATGACGATGGTTTTAACGTCCGTCCCCCTGTCGAGAAGCCCCTTCATGATCTCGAGCCGTTTGTCGGAACCGATCAGAATAACCTTGGGAAACCTCCTGACTCTGGCAATGATCTGCATGAGCTCGTTCAAGAGCTCGGCACCGGACCTCTCGCGAACGAACTGCCACCTGTCCCTGTCGTTTAGAAGAAGGACGAACTCGACTCCTTCCTCCCTGGCCACACGCTCGAGCTCTTCTACGTTAGCCAAAGGGAATCCCACGATGGCGATGGCGCCTCCGCGCTGGACTTCCCCAAGCGTCTCCAAGCGGGAAACGAAAGTCCTATCCACTCCCAGGCGGGAAGCTACTTCCTGCTGGGAAAGTCCCCTGGAGCGCAACGAGAGGATCTCGTTGATGGAGTCGTAAATCTTCTCCATGCTGAGGACCTTATCACCGATGCGGATGAAGTCCATCCACGCAACCCCTTGTGCACAATCTTGTGTACAACATATCACGGGTTTGTGGACAAAGCAAGGGGGTCATTAGAGACCAAAGGTGATTCCAGGGGTGAGGTGCTGGAGGCCACGGGTTACTGGATCTGGGAATCCTCCGCGGGTATGCCGGCCTCCATTATGACGGAATCTGCCACGTAAATCGGCGCTTCAGCTCTCAGTGCCAGCGCCATGGCGTCCGAAGGCCGGCAGTCGATTTCTTCCCGCTCACCGTCGACATCCAGTACTAAAGAGGCATAGAAGACTTCGTCCTTGAGCTCTCTGATGAGTACCATCACTACCTTGGCGCCGAGTTTCTTAATCACTTCCAGGAGCAAGTCGTGTGTGAGAGGTCGCGGAGGCACGACCCCCTGGAGAGGCAAAGCTATCGCCGAAGCTTCGAGGGTCCTCACCCAAATCGGAATGATGGTTGTCTTGGAGAGATCGGCCAGAATGATTACCCCTTGGTCGGTAGTGCTATCAAGCCCCACCCGTTCGATGGTCACCTGGACCATTTGAGCTCCCTCCATCAATCCCATTTTACGTTGGCTACCGAAGGAAATCTCTTGAGCTCGTCTTCGATTTGTTTTTTGATCCGGGATAACGCCTCGGGTGACCGCCCTTCGCACCTCAATACCAGAGCTGGCTGAGTATTGGAAGCTCGAACTAAGCCCCATCCGTCGTCAAACAGGACCCGCACTCCGTCCACGGTAATGACCGGGTGTTCTTTGGCGAAGATCGCGGTGAGTTCCTCTACTACGCGGAATTTGTCCCGGTCCGGACAAAAAACCCTCGTCTCGGGAGTAAAGTAGTACTTCGGGACGTCGGAAAGAAGCTCACGCACCGACTTTCCCGTCCGGGACATGATCCTGAGAAGTCTCAAAGCAGCGTAAAGCGCGTCATCAAACCCGTAGTATTCGTCGGCGAAAAACATGTGTCCGGAAACCTCAGCCGAGAAGAGAGCTCCGGTTTCCCTCATTTTAGCTTTGATGAGCGAATGACCCGTCCGGGTGAACTGCGGTTTTCCACCGAGTCTTTCCACCATATCCAAGAGAGCTTGAGAGCATTTGACCTCCACGAGAACCAGGGCCCCTGGGTGTTTTTCCAAAATCTCCTTCCAGAATATGATCTGAAGTTCGTCGCCCCACACAGGGGTCCCAAATTCGTCCACGACTCCGATTCTGTCCGCGTCGCCGTCGAAAGCTATTCCCAGGCTATAAGCGCCCTTTTTAACCACGGCAATGAGGTCGGCAAGGTTCTTCGGCTGAACCGGGTCCGGATGATGGTTGGGAAACCTGCCGTCGGGTTCGCAGTACAGGCAGAGGTAGTCCAGACCTAATCGCCGCGCCACTTCGTGAACGATGGGTCCGCAAGCCCCGTTTCCCGCGTCGAAAGCAGGTTTTACCCTGTAAGGGCCAAGGGAAATCTTGGCGAGAAGATCGTCGACATAGGCGGGGAGCGGGTCTCGGCTTGAGTAACGACCGGCACCGGAGGCAAACTTACCGCTCTCGGCGATTCTCCTCAGCTCCTGAATCCCGTCGCCGAAAAGGGTGTCGTGCCCGTGAGCCAGCTTGAAGCCGTTGAACTCCGGTGGGTTATGGCTGCCCGTGACCATGACGCCCCCTTCGATACCGTAATGTACTCGAGAGAAGTAAAACGCAGGCGTCGTCACCATGCCAACGTCGATTACGTCTATTCCGCACTCGGTTAGCGCTGCAGTGATCACCGATGCATACGTTGACGATGAGGGACGCGGGTCCCGACCGACTACGGCAGCGGTCACCCCTTTTCGCCTGAGAAAAGTTCCATACGCTCGCCCTAAAACCCCCACCGTTTCCGGGGTAAGGTCCTTGTCCACGACCCCTCTCACGTCGTACTCTCTGAAGATATCCGGGTTAAGTACTGGTATGCTCACCGACAACCCCCCGCCTTCCTCGCTCGTTGCGACACGGTTCCTCGCTTGCCTTCCTGTTTCTATCGAGGCTCACGTCGATCCTCCATTTCTCTAAGAATCCCCTTTCAAACGTAGGGTAACACTAAGGGAGGAGGTGAACGAAATGACAGAGGTCAAGTGCAGGGTAAGGAGCTGCCATTACTGGGGAAACGGCGACATATGTGAGGCGAACAAAATCGAAGTTGACAACAGGGTAGGCGCCAAGACGGCCATGGAGGTGGGCGAACTAGGGGCGGATTACGGTAGGCGTCAAGATCGCGAGGCAGCCCCGGGGACAACGAGAGCCGGCGCTAGAGATGCAGGCGGACTAGTCGAAGGGCGGGCGAGAGGAACGGCCATGGAGATCGGTGAGTTGGCCCCTGGTGCCGAGCGGAGAGTCGGAGAACCTCTGGCTTCGACATCGGAAGAAGCGGTATGCCGCACCTTTCGGCCAAAGGGCTCGACGCCAGAAGGATACAAACCGGAATACAGGTAAAGCCCACGATCGGCCGGAAGAAGGCTGCTTGTCGGCTTCAAGGGGCCGGGTATTTTTCTCCCGGCCCCGTAGCTGACTTGAGTATTCACTCAAGGGATCGGGCTAATTCATCGCCTAGCTAAATCATTATCCTGAATCCGCCGGCGTCGGATCGGGTTTTGCCCTCATCTCTGGCACTGGCGGGGTCGGCGGTGCTCACCTGTTCGGCGTTGCGCTTGTACACGATATAGAGCCCTTCCAGCGTGAGGTAAGGGTCGACCGTTTGGATAGTTTTCGACTCGGGCGCCACGAGATTAGCCAGACCGCCGGTGGCAACTACGTACGGCTTGCCCCCGAGTTCCCGGGAGACCCGTCTGACCAATTCGTCGACTTGCCCGGCAAAACCGAAGATTATACCCGCCTGCATGCTGGCCACGGTGTTCCTCCCTATCGCAGAAGGTGGTCTTTGCAGCTCGATCCTCGGAAGCCGGGCCGTCTTTTCGAAAAGCGCCTCGGTCGCCGTGAGTATCCCGGGAGCAATTGCCCCGCCCAGGTATTCAGCATCCTTGGAAATGACGTCGAGAGTAGTGGCCGTCCCGAAGTCCACCACGATGACGGGTCCACCGTACTTCTGGTACGCGGCCACCGCGTTGGCTATTCTGTCCGGGCCGACATCCTTAGGATGCTCATACCTGATGTTTATTCCGGTCCTGACTCCCGGGCCGATGACCAGCGGAGAACATCCCAGGTAACGCTGGGCCATTTTTTCAAACACGGGCGTCAAGGGTGGCACAACCGAAGCGATTGCCGCTCCGGTGATTTCCTGGGACTTTATCCCGGCGTACTGCAACATACTGAGCACCTGGAGCCCGTACTCGTCTTCGGTTTTCTGCCTGTCGGTCCCGACGCGCCAGTGAGCCGCGAGGGCCCCTTCGTCGAAGACCCCGATGACCGTTTGAGTATTACCGATATCGATTGCCACAATCATGCTTTTATCAACTCCTTGCCCTGGAAGGGGTAGCTGCCTGGACCCCCGAGTGGACCAATGTGACAAGCACCATGGCCACGAGCGCTTCCGGAATCCCATGCAGCACTGCCACGGCTAGGGCTGCCGGCAGCGGTACATACCCGAACGCTACCGCGAGACCAAGAACACCTACGGTATTGGTCATTGTTCCGACCAGCGCGGCAAGGGGGGCTCCGCCCTTTTGACGACCGCCGATCACCCACAGTCCCCAGGCAACGGATAGTCCGACGATTGCCGCCAACGCCGCGCGCCACGGACCCGCGGCAGCATCCATCCCTCCAATTCGGAACGATGCCCAGTAGGCGGTGTATCCCAGTACACCCCCGCCGGCCAGGGCCAGAAACACCCTCCCCCACCTACGTTCGGCGACCTGAAAGGCCCAGTACGCCGCCACTCCTATCAAGATCCTGGGTCCGAAGGCGATTAGAGGGTTGCTGAAGATCAGCTTCGCGATGGGGTTGGGCTGGACCTGCGCTCTGTAAAAGCTGAAAGCCCCGAAAATGGCCCCGACCAGACCGCCCACTACCGGGCCTTCCAGGATACCCGCGAGTATAGTGGGAAGATGCATGGTGGTCGCGGAACCCGCCGGGGTCGGCACGGGGATAAAACCTCCGACGGGCATAAGACCTAAAGCCACCGTAAGGCTTCCGAGAAGTCCCGCAACGACTACCTGCCTCGTGCTAAACTTCACGAATGTATACCTCCTTCCGGCTCCTCTCCGGATGCCGTTGGACTTGAATGGACAAGGGTTCTCCTCCGGGCATTAGCCGCCCGCGAGGATTTCCTTCGCCGACGGAACCCTGCCCAGACCGTCGGCGTGAACTACCGCATCGACAACGGCCCGGGATGCGAGTTCCTGGCCTAAACCCCCTATAGCCGCAAGGAGCCTGGACCGCTCTCCCCGCTGGTCCGGCATTCTCCTGCTGGATTTCCCCGTGGCCAGAGCGAACATCGTGTCCCCATCGTACGGTGTGAACACCGGTCTTATCGCCCTGGCCAGACCTGCCTGAGCCATTAAAGCAAGTCTTGAAACCTCTTCTTTGGTGAGCGCTGCATCAACTCCGACCACTCCGATGGTGGTATTCCCACCGAAATGGGTGCCAAGACCGAAACCGAAGCCAAAGAGCTCCTTTTCACCTCCCCCGGCTGCGCCGGCGCGGAAACCACCGGCAAGAAACCGTCTTTCCTTCCTATCGTATGCTCCGGCCAGGATCTGCCCGCTCTCGGGATGATAGATGTCGCCCGCGGCGTTGACCACGACGAGGGCCGCAACCTTAAAGCCCTCGATTTCGCCGGAAGCAACCCCCAGTCCGCCTTTCATGGCGAAGTCCCGGCCAAAAAGCTTCCCTACCGTTGCGCCTGTGCCGGCGCCAACGCTTCCCCTCGCGCAGTCCGTCGCCCGAGCACCTGACGCCGCCGCATACGCCATTTCCGGGGTAGGTCTTGCCCGGGAATCCCCAATATCCAGGTCAAAGATGATAGCGCCAGCCACCAGGGGGATCCTGGCCGGGGGCACGGAAAGACCAACCCCGCGCTCCTCCAGGTACTGAACTATCCCTCGGGCGCAATCCAGCCCGAAAGCAGAACCCCCGGCCAAAAAGATCGCGTGTACCACATCCACCGTGTACGAAGGGCGCAGAAGATCCGTCTCTCTAGTTCCCGGAGCACCGCCCAGAACGCTGACGCCCCCGACGGCGCCGTCCTCCGCAAGAATCACCGTAACGCCTGTGATGCCCGATAGGTCCTGCGCGTGACCGACCTTCAGGCCCGGCACATCACCCATGCATCCCATTTAAAACAGCCCCGTTATATTCCCTTTCTCGTCTATGTCCATATGGGCACCAGCCGGATCCGTCGGCAGGCCGGGCATGGTCCTCATCTCACCGAGGAGGGGATACAGGAAGCCGGCCCCGACCGAAGCGCGTACCTCCCT
>DUSS01000064.1 GCA_012842495.1 Candidatus Fermentithermobacillaceae bacterium | reverse complement strand
TAAAATTACCAAGGCCACGAGCTTTTGCCAGTTCCACCGCCACAGCAGTGGCCGGTGCCGTCGTTTCAAACCCGATTCCGAGGAATACCACCTGCTGTTCCGGGTTGTTTTCCGCCATTGTCACGGCATCCATCGCGCTGTAAACCACCTCGACGCGGTTGCCAGCCGCTCTCGAAGCTTCGAGGCTGCCGCCTCGTCCAGGCACCCGAATCATGTCACCGTATGAGGTCACGATCACGCCGGGCCGGTAAGATAGCTCTATCATCTGCGCCACTTCGCCCGGAGACGTAACGCAGACCGGGCACCCGGGGCCGGAGATCAGTTCCACCTCGTCCTTTAAGAGTTCGCGGATTCCGGTATGGGATATGGCCCACGTATGGGAACCACAGACTTCCATCAAAATGGGTTTCTTGCTTAGGAAGCCGACATTCCGTCTAACCGCAGCCAGCAAGGCCCGGAAAACCTGAGGGTCCCGAGAGGACTTGATGGCGCGCTCCACTACGTCGTTGTTCATCCTTCTATCTCCCGAAACATGTCCAGAGTTTTCCTGGCTTCCTCGGGCTCAAGTTTTTCGATGATGAACCCGGCGTGCACCAGCACGTAATCACCCGGCTTCACGGAAACCAGATCCGACCTCACCCGGATCTTCCCTCCGGAAACCTCCACTATCGCCCAATTGCCGTCCACCTCGTTAACTTTCAACGGTAGAGCTACACACACCGGCCACTCACTTCCTCCCATTGACCGACGCTGTTCGCAGCTATTACTGCTTGGCCGAGCGCTATCCCCCCATCGTTTGGGGGCACGGCCTGCGCCACATACACGCAAAGCCCTTCTTCTTGCAGAAAGTCCGTGATGAGTTCGGTGAAGACCGGGTTTTGGAAGACCCCACCCGATAGTACCACGTTTTTCGTCCCGATTCGTGCGGCACCGCGTGCGGCGTAACTTGCGAGAAGCTTCGCGAGACCCTCGTGAAAGGAAAAGGCGATCTCCTCTTTGGGCGAGTTTCGAAGCGCTCCTTCGACCACCGTGCGTATTAGAAAGGAGACGTCGATCGCCTCGGCGGAGAAACCTGAGACACCGGGGTTCGAAGGATGGGCGGGGGTAAAATCTGCGCAATTCCCATAGGCCGGTTTCGCGTCATGGGCCAGGCCTGCTTGTTGTGGAGTCACCTCTCGGTGAGCCAGCCCTGTGCCTCGAGTGGGCATCGCGTCGCAGGCCGTCCTGGTGTACGGAGATTTAGCTGTATGTTGAGCTTCCTTCAGACGTCGGGCTTCACCCGCAAGTTCCCCGAGAAGAGACGCGCTCTCGCCGTCATAGGTGTTAATTGTGGACACACCGGTGATGGCAGCTACCGCGTCAAACAGCCTTCCCGCACTGGATGTGAGCGGGTAGCCCTGGAAATCCAGGGCTGGCCAGAGCTTCTTGATTTTTCCGACCAGCTCTGGAAAGGGGCGGAAAGCGATTTCTAACGCATCGTCACCGTAGGCGCGCTTTAAGTGAGCTAGAGCCATCCGCCACGGCTCGGCGACAGCTTTCTCGCCTCCGGGCATCGGAACGTATGCCAGGTGGTATAAGCGTTCAAAGCAGCGGTAATCGCCGGCCAAGACTTCGCCTCCCCAAACCCGCCCGTCGGCCCCGTAACCTGTGCCGTCGAGGATGATGCCCACGCACCTTCCCTTGAGCC
>DUSS01000063.1 GCA_012842495.1 Candidatus Fermentithermobacillaceae bacterium | reverse complement strand
TTCAGCATCAGGCGCGGTGCAAGAACCAGGTCAAAGCGATTCTGCGGCGCTACGACTACAGTACCGGTCAAATCAAAAACGCCGGTTCAGTCCTACGGGCACTGGAGCATCTGAACGTGGGGGCAGCAGATGCAGCGATGTTGGTGAGCGCTGCGCATCTTTTGGCCTCATTGGAAACGGAACGCGGGTCTATAGAAGCGGAAATTGCTCGCAGGCTTGAGAAGCATCCAGAGGCGAAAGTACTCTTGAGCATTCCGGGGGTCGGGATCGTCACGGCGGCTGCGATACGGGCTTGGGTAGGTGAGCCCGGGAGATTTCGGACATCCAAACAGGTGGCAAGTTATGCCGGGCTTGACCCGTCGGTACACCAGTCTGGCCAAACCTACTATCACGGCAAGGTCAGCAAGAACGGGAACAGGCTCCTAAGGACCGTTCTGATCGAGGCAGCACAGGTAGTAGCGAGGTACGACCATGGAAAACTTGGTCAGTTCTATCGCAGGAAGAGTTTGCACATCGGGTGCAGGAAGGCAATCGTAGCTCTCGCACGCAAACTCGTAGTGGTCGAGTGGAAGATACTGCTGACCGGAGAACCGTACAGAGATCAGGTAGTTGCGAAGACCCGCCGAAAAGAAATCGCGCTTCAGAGAATGATTCACAGGGAGTCGGTCCGCTCATGGGAAGTCTCACCAGCGATTCGAAGAGGTCTAGACCCCTCCTCCGTGTATGGTGGTCAAGGTATGCAGGCGCTGACTTGACGTCAATCACAAGTGTAAAAGTCTGCGAGTCACGAGCCTTAAAAGGAGGAAAGACCATCCTGCCTTTGGTAGATGAGTAGGTGTGCAATCAAACATCACCAGGAGGGGCAAGGATGGGCCAGTACCAAGTTACCATAGATGGCGAGATCCTGCAGCAGTTGTTTGTTAGGGATGATGGCCTTGCACGTCTGGTTGAGCAGGTGGTCAAGCAAATCCTGGAGGCTCGGGTCACCGAGCAGCTGAAATCTGTGCCGTATGAGCGCACTGAAGAACGGCAGGGGTACGGCAACGGGCATCGACCGAGACTGCTCAAAAGCCGGGTTGGCGAGCTCAACCTGCAGGTTCCCCGGGTGCGCAAAGATAGTTTCTCGACTGACCTTTTCGAACGTCATCAGCGAAGCGAGCAGGCTCTTCTTCTTGCCACGGTAAAAATGGTGGTGAACGGCGTGTCCACCTGACAGATGCGGGCTGTGGTTGAGGAGTTGTGCGGTATGGAGTTTTTGCGGTCGACCGCACCGGAGCTGTGTAAGAAGCCCGACGAGATAGTCCGCGAGTGGAATGAGCGCGACCTGGGTGAGAGGGTGTATCCCTTTCTAGTGGTGGATGCCGTGCTTATCCGGGTGCAAAAAGACGGCAGACTTCGCCTTTGCAGCGTACTGGTCGCGACCGGGATAAACCAGAACGGTTATCGCGAGGTCTAATGATCGGGGACGGACGGTTTGACAGCTTTAGAGCTCTGCTTCGCATCACCAAAGCTCTCCGGCCGGAGAGCATGCCTTGACCAGGATTCTCTCGCATCAGCGGGGGCGTCGGGCTACGGGAGTATGCGGGAGTATAATAGCGAACGGGACGCCATAACGAGGGAGGCGGTTGTCCTGACAAGAGAATCATCCCTGCTGGTAGTTCTCGAGGACACGGGAGAGAAGCGAAACGGGCTGCCGGTCTTGTGGTATCACCCGAGACCAGGCCAGTTACAGGCGACACTCAGTCGAGGGTTTTCCGGACGATTTCTGAGAGTATATCGTCTTTGTCAGGAATACCTCTCGAAGCGAGGCGGGGCTGCTCCGGAGCCCGCCTACCTTCTGATATCCCGAAACGTGGGCGGATTCGCCCGGCGGGGGTTTTACCTTGAAGATGTTGAAAAGCCGGATGCCGGCTACGTGGATCTCAACATGAACGCAGGTCTGTCGGGCCGCTTCGGAGCCATCGATCAAATATTCCCTCACGAGCTTTGTCACCTGTTACTGAGGCAGCTGGTTGGTCCGGAGCCGCTCACCAATGCAAACCAGGTCCACGCCGTCGGCGTACGCACCGATCGGTGGATAGCGTTCGATGAGGGATTCGCCGTGCACATGCAGGTCATGGCAGTGGATGATCCCTATGCTGAAGTGGACACAGCGACGCTGGCCACGGACCGGAAGATTCATGAACTTCACGAAGCAATGGTCCGGCAGTACGGGGACGAGCTTCTCCAAGGCCCCTCCTCGTCGCCAGGTCTCAGAGAGACCTTTTTTCGGTGGTATCCGCAGGCAGAGCAGGTATTACGGTATTCGGCCGTGAAGAAGAACCTGGCTTCCCGCGAACCTGAGGTTGTGGGTGAGCTCCTGAACAGAGGCGCGATGTACGAGGCGTACCTGGTAGAGAACATAGTCCCCGGCAGAAAGTCGGATCCAGAAAAGACCTCCGGAATGCTCAGCTCTTGCGAGGGGGTTGTGGCCGCGTTCCTCACGGAGTGGATTCGGAGATCCGTTGCTGCCGGAATCACGTGCTTTCCCACGTCGCTTCAATCGGCGTTTGGCAGCGATGCCGAGGAAGCATCACCTTTGGAGCGTCAGTACCTCAAGATTGCTCATGTTCTGTATGAATACAAGCCGCATGATATAAGCACTTTGGTATCGGCGTACGTCGACGAGTTCCCGGATGAACGCGATTTCCTGAACGACGTCGTGTCAGACATCACTGCGTGTCAGGGGTTTTCTAAGACCCCTTCGGTCTGGCTGGCTAATCCGGATTTCAAGGTTGGGACGTCGGTATTTGATCAGTACCTGGCATTGCCCAGAACTCATACCTTTGATCTCAACTCCGCATCGCTGGTGGATCTGCGTACCGTGGTCGGTGTAGATGGCTCTCTTGCCCAGCTAATCAGGGAGAAGGGACCCTACTCGTCGCCACACGAACTGGCCCGGGTGCGCGGAATGACACGGGACCTGGTGCAGCGGTTCGTCCGGATGTCATCGCTGATGGATGATGTGCGGACTGAGGTTGATAGAGTGGAGATGGACATGGTCGAGAACCTGGTCAAGATCCTCGGGTCTTACCCGGGCCAGGACACGATTTCCAGCGCTCAGATTTCGTGAGTGCAGGTGCAACACGAAGGGGTCATCAGTTGTTGAGGGCAACTACACCTTCTATCCGCGGCATAGTTTCGGCGCCGTGCGTCAACGGTGAATGTCTTCATCATGGACGAGATGCACTTCAACCGTTCAGACATCCTCCTCGACCTGGCCATGATCTTCAAGTTCTCCATGGACTCGAAAAACCGCTTCGTTCTCATCATGTCGGGCCTCCCTTTGTGTCAATCCCGCCTCAGACTCAATCAGGCTCAGTCCCTGTCCCAGCGCATCATCGTTCAGTACAAGTTCGAGCCCTTGGGCGAAACCGAGGTCAAGGGGTACGTCGACGACAGGCTCAGACTCGCCGGTGCCGTGACAGGCATCTTCACCGACCAGGCAATAGAGGCCATAGGTCCTCATACGGGTGGCTGGCCCAGGCTCATCAACATTCAGGTATCCACAGCGCTTCTCTACGGTGCCCAACTGAAGAGAAACCGAATCGATGAAGACATCATCGGTGTGGCGGCCGAAGAAACCAACCTGTGAGTCTGTCTCTGGCGGCCACTTCCGTGGCTGTTCCTTGTCCGGGTCCGGCCTGCAGCCGGTCCCGACTGTTTCGCCCGGTCCAATTCAGAAAACGCGCTCGCCGCCACGAGATGAGTGTGCAAGACCTTCCGCAGACGCAGTTATCCCCTCAACTGGGCGATGACATGTGCCGGCATGTTGAGCTCCCGCGCCACCTCGTCTATGGGCTCTCCTCTCAGAACTCGCAGCACAATGTCCCGTTGCTAGAAGGGCATTTCGGGGTGGCGCAGGGAAGGGTACTCCACAGCTGTTCGGAGAACGTTTGATTGGACAAAGAGGTACGTGCTTAAGTGGCGGTCGCGCACGACCGTGTTGCTACTCAGCCGGAAGGATCGGCCCACCAGACGTGGAGAAAGTACAGGGGTGGTAGAGCGCTGCTCGCCGCTCTTTGGTCTTGGCCTGTCGGCATGATAGCGTTGAGTCGGATATCGCAAGAACCCTGCCAGCTCGCCGTCTGTACCAATGGGCAACTCGGAAAGTGGGATGAAAGCGAATGCCGCTCGCACAATATCTATGCCGGCACCAGGGAATCCTGCCGGTCCCCGCCTTAGCGTAAAATGGTGCGTTTCGCGGCTTGGGTGGGTGCTCCGGTTTGGGTGCGGTGCTAGAACGGTGTTATACTGGTTGTGGAAGCGAAACCAGATGGACGGATACCTGGGGTTCTAGTAGCCTGTGTATTCTGGAAAGTTGGGGTTGTGAAGCCCCGGAGGTCAGTAGGGCAATGGAGCGAACGTGGCATATTGACCCGGATAAGCTGCGAGAAAGGTTGGGGCAGTGGCGGGCCTTCAACGAGTGGGAACAGCAGTGTGGTGAGCTGCCCTTAAGTCCAGAGGAACTTCTCCGGTGGTACTCCGATGCGTGGGACTTTTCCCTTCGGTATTCACCGGGCTGGCGTGAGACAGGAATTGACATGCAAAAGGTTGCCCGCATTCGGCGCATGCGAGAAGCGTTTGCGCGCCTGAGGAGTGGTAGCTTTGCATCTTGACGACGCTTTGCTAGAAGTAGTTAGCTTTCTCGGGGAGCAGCAGATACCGTATATGGTCATTGGTGGGTTTGCGGTACTTTTTTGGGGGCGTTCCCGAGTCACGCGAGACCTTGATCTGACGGTGAGCTGCCCACCTGATGAGCTGCCGGTTATGGTGGAGCATCTGAGACGGCGGTTTCGTGTGCTACCCCCCGATCCGCTGGAATTTGCACAGCAGCACCGGGTTATTCCTATGCAGGTCGGCGAGGTACGCGTTGATTTGGTGCTGGCGGGTTTGCCCTATGAAGAGAAAGCGATTCGCCGTGCACGCACGGTTGTTGTAGGTGGGAGACCAATTAAGGTGTGCTCCCCGGAGGATCTGATCATCCACAAGGTGATATCCGACCGACCACAGGACAGAGAAGATGTACGAGAGATTGTGAAGCGGCAAGGGAGAACCCTCGACCGGCAGTACATGGATCCAATAGTAGCCGAACTCAGCCGGGCACTTGACCGCCCGGATATCGTCCGGTTCTATGAGCAGTGTTTTTGCGAAATTGGGTGCCACAATTCGACTTCACTGTGAGCAAAAACTATGGTAATGTTCTGATGGCAGCTTTTACGGGTCCGAATGTTTTGTCAGGTCAGTGGGGTGGCAAAGGGAATGCGCAAGTACGTTCCTCTTACGCTTGCGGCAACTGCCGGGTCATCAGTTGCTGATGGCAACTACACCTTCTATCCGCGGCATAGTTTCGGCGCCGTGCGTCAACGGTGAATGTCTTCATCATGGACGAGATGCACCTCAACCGTTCAGACATCCTCCTCGACCTGGCCATGATCTTCAAGTTCTCGATGGACTCGAAAAACCGCTTCGTTCTCATCATGTCGGGCCTCCCTTTGTTTCAATCCCGCCTCAGACTCAATCAGGCACAGTCCCTGTCCCAGCGCATCATCGTTCAGTACAAGTTCGAGCCCCTGGACAAAACCGAGGTCAAGGGGTACCTCCAAACAGGCTCAAACTCGCTGGCGCGGTGACAGGCATCTTCACCGACCAGGCAATAGAGGCCATAGGTCCTCATACGGGTGGCTGGCCCAGGCTCATCAACATTCAGGTATCCACAGCGCTTCTCTACGGTGCCCAACTGAAGAGAAACTGAATCGATGAAGACATCATCGGTGTGGCGGCCGAAGAAACCAACCTGTGAGTCTGTCTCTGGCGGCCACCTCCGTGGCTGTTCCTTGTCCGGGTCCGGCCTGCAGCCGGTCCCGACTGTTTCGCCCGGTCCAATTCAGAAAACGCGCTCGCCGCCACTATCCTAGTAAACCATACCGCTATGCCGTTGCCTTCAGGTTCGCCCACGTACGCAGGCGAAGATTTCATCCTCAGCCAGCGCTGTTCGTTTTGAAACTACCGGCTTATGTAACTCGATAACCGTCACTAATTCCGTGTCCACGGGCCTTGAGGCGGCCCCTCCCGACAGTCCTCGCCGTTGCGGTCATCTGGATTGCATACCAGGTCGGGTTCAACATGCTTCCCATTGGCGGCTACGATTTTTACGCCCGCATCTCACTCTACTTCTACTCATTCTTGTCGGGAGTCGCTTTCGCTGTTTCGTGCGGTCTTGCGGCGGGAGAGAAGCTGGGGGAAGTTCGATCTACTCGTATTGCTGCTTGCGTGACCCTTGTTTTCACCACCCTTGGCCTCATGTTTGCGGGCGCCCAGGAAGGCGTTCTCGCGACCGGACCTGCCTGGCCTTCTGCTTTGACCGGAGAGGCTGCCCCCACTAGCATCAAACATCATGTGTTGTACGAACGACCGTTTCCGTCACCACTGTACGTCGCGGTGCAGCCTAAAGTATGGCCGAGGGGTAGCGGCGCGGCGCCTGTGGTGGTGCTGAGCCAGCACGGCGAAGGTGTGGTGATAGACCTTAACACCGTTACGGTGACGGAGTTCGACCTCAAAGAGCCGCTCGGTTCCGAACTGCTTGCCGCCGGCGAGCACACATACGCAGCATATATGGAAGACCTGACCCTCACATTTCCTGTCCCGGGTAAGGACGGCGCCACCCTGCGAATCGAAGGCGGGACCAGCATAAGCTCCTGGAGCGGCAGCCGCATTCCCGGGGCGGATTTCGTTGTCGATGTGGGCCTGCAGGGACCGGCGGCCGGTACCGTTACGGTGATTTCCGCTCAACCAGGTTCGGAGCTAAGTTACAGGGGCAAGTTCGATGAGCCGGCGGTGGATGGGGTACGGGTTCTCAAGGATAGCGTGATTGATCCACCCGACAGCAGACTGCGCCTGGCAGGTAGTATGGACGGAGTTATTTTGTTAGCCGGTGACCAAGTCGTTTGGCACCTGAAGGTTCCATTGCAGGAGGTTCGGTCAGACGGGGCTGGCGTGCTCTGGTCTGTATCGACGCCGAACGGCGGTCTGGTATTTGCAATAGACAAGCGCGAGTGGCGCGACCCCAATTCGCGCGGGTCTTATGCAGGGTACACGGCGTACACTGTGTACTACGTTGGGCCGGAACCGCCATAGGGTTTATTCGAGGAACAGACGCGAGAACAGGTTTCGAACCAAGGTACGTGGATGGTCTAGCCTATCAAGGCCAATTGCCGGACACCTGCCCTTTGGGCGGAGTTCCCCACTGCTTGATAAAACGGTTGGAAGACTGGGGGGTAGACGCATACTCCGCACTCGGCTGCAATTCTTTGGCGGAAAACAATGTATAGTGAAGCAGAGTTGCGGAACCAGACCTGTACTAACGCTTGGGGGTTGAGCGAAATGCCCTTGCTATCTCCGGCAGACGTGCGAGGCTAGTCAAGGCAGTATCCGGTCTGCCCACAGTGCTTCGGGCTTTTTGCGGCAGCGGTTCAGGCACCCCCAGCAATTGCCACTTTTCGTCTGCATCGTATAGCGAGTCTAATGCAAGTTCTATAGTGGGTGGCCGAAGGACAGCCTGCCGCGCAAGTTTGGTAAGAGATATTCGCTGGTATGCGGCGGCCCCGGTGACCACACGTGAGTGTCCTCTATCTCAGCACGAGGTGGCCGCCGCCTGTGTTGCAACGCGTAGCCGGTCCTTCCGCGTTGTCTTACTTTTGCCTCGCTGCCCCCATGTCAAACACCCGCTGCCTCTCATAATACTCGTGGAGGTGGTTCAAGGCCTCCCCGAACCGCTGGAAGTGAACGATTTCCCTCTGCCACAGGAACCTCAGCACATCCGTCACGTCCGGGTCATCGGAGAGCCGGATGAGATACTCGTAGGTGGAGCGGGCTTTCTGCTCGGCGGCCATGTCCTCGGTGATGTCGGTGATGGGATCGCCTTTCGACTGGATATAGGAAGCTACCCAGGGTGCCCCGCTTGCGTTGACGAAGTAAAGGGCCTTGTCGTGGTCGGCGTAGTAACCGTCCATGCCGGCTCTGATGATCTCGTCGACCGAAGCGTCCCGCAAAAGCTGGTAGACCACGCTGGCCACGATCTCCATGTGGGCCATTTCTTCGGTGCCGATGTCGGTCAAAAGGGCTTTGGTCTGGCCCGTCGGCATGGTGTAGCGTTGAGTCAGGTATCTCAGGGACGCTGCCAGTTCGCCGTCCGGACCGCCATACTGCGTTATGATTTCCTTGGCCATCCGGGGATTGGGTCTTGACACCCGGACTGGATATTCAAGGCTCTTCTGATAGACCCACATGCTCACTCAACTCCTCTTCCAGTTAATTTCCCAGGGCCAGGGCTCATCGACCCAGCGCCATGTATTGGGGGACATACCAAATCCGTAACTCAAAAGGGGCCCGTATTTCGATTCGTATGACATCTTGGCTTGCATGAGCGCCTGAGAGGTTGCGCGGAAGTCCGATAGTGCTCTCTGGTCGTCTGGATGGGTGTCGAGAAAGAGCTGAAGGTCCACCGCGGTGAACTCCAGCTGCATTATGTCCATCAGCATGGCTCTCTGTTCAGGATCCATTTCTCTCACCCCAATCTATCCCAGCCTCTGATACAGAGGAGGAGTTCTGATCAGCTCGGGGAATATGCTCCCTCGTCGAAGCGCCTCTTCTGGGGGGAAAATGCGAGTATAGACCTGTACGGGCACATACGCGCGGGCCAGCTCCCCGAAACCTGTCGCCCTTAGGAGTTCACGCCCGGCAGACGGACTGGTGCCGTGAGGTCTGACGAATTGCGTCTCGGCTTCGAACTCGTCCGCAGCTTCGGGTTCGCGATCGGGCCGGAGATCAGCATCCTGCGGCGGCCGCAGAACTTCGTCGCCCTTAAATTCCTGAGGGAACCTGCGGGAATACCCGGGCTGGGACTCGGCGGCGGGCTTCTTCATCTCTTCAGTCTGCTTGCTTTCGTCCGGCCGGGTTTCCCGTTCTTGGAGGTAATAGGGTTCACGGAGCGGCCTGTCACCGTTCCGTTGAAAGCGTCTCATGCTCATCCCTCCGTTGTGGTTTACCCCATGTTATGCAGCCCACTTCAACAGCGTGAAAACGGAGGGATCTATGAACAACCCCATAGCCGGGGCAAGATTCAGCCGGAAAGCCGGCCTGTTTCAGGTCCGTTGATCAGACAGCTTTAGCGCGTCCTCGTGGTCTCGGTTAATGACTGAGCCCGGCTTGGGACAGGTGTCCTTTCAAAACCGACAGAACCGTCTCGGCTCTGGCGCCCAGTGCAAGGAGCGTCTCCCGGGAAGACCGTACGAATTCCTCGTCCTTGATGGAAGCCAGGTTGATTTCAGCGTTCATCCGGGCTCCTCGCAACGCGGTCTCGAGGAACGTCGCACCGACAGCTACGTCGGTTATCGCGTTGGGATTACCGTACTTAAGGAGGTCCGGCACCAGTTCCAGGGCTTCTACGGCGTGAGTGGCCACATCCAGCGGAACCCTGGTGGCCTCCTTAAACGCCTGTTGCATAGCTTCTCTACGAGCAGCTTTCTCCTCGGGGGTGTTCTTCGGCAGCTTCATGGCCTTTTCTACTTGCAGGTAAGCTCGGGTGTCGGCGGCGGTAAGGTCGTGGAAGGCGGTTTCGAGTCTGGAAGCTTGAGTCTGGACCTCGGCGAGCCTGTCGCGACCCTCGGTAAAGCGGGGGAGGCTCAAAGTGAGTCCGGAAACCATTTGTAGCAAGGCGCATCCAAGTGCTCCGGCGACCGCCGAGGCTGCACCGCCTCCCGGAGCACCGGTAGGGGCACGAAGGTCTCGAATGAACTGCGATAAGTTTGTCATGTCGGTTCTCCTTTCAAAACTTGTTGTTTCACCCGTGACTATGTTGTCTCCGGTGCGGACGCGCACTGGTTCAGGAGTACCTGGGCCAACGGGTATCGCCGTGACAGCGGTCGACTTTTGTGTGGACATATCACCGGCTCTGGGTTCGATCGTGCTTGCGCGCGCTTCGTGAGCGAGCGAGTTTACGGCCTGGGATTCGACTCCAGTTGCGGGCGGCCGGTGAGCGCAGAGATCGGTGGCTTGGAGTTTGGTACCGCTTGCGCACAGTGCCTGGCCGGACAGATCTCCAGTTTGGGCTTCCGTTTCTCTGGTGGTCTCGAGAATGGCCAGGTCAAGAATACGCTTGCGGGTGAAGTCTGTGAGTTTGATGGCACGCATTGCGACGTCCAGCAATGCGTCTAGGGGGCACAGACCTATGAGTTCGGAATTCCTGACTCCCACGCCGTACTGGCGCGCTTCTTCGACAATCTTATCAAACACCACGTGGATAGGAGTCACGGTGTAGTCCAGGAGATTCATCGTTACCTGGGCCACACCGAGTTCAGCGATGAACACGCCCTTCGCCTGCACGCGCGGCAGGCCGCCGCTAGACTCCCGGATTTTCCGGGCTATGGCCCGGGCGATTTTCACATCGGGAGTGTCCAGATTGACGTTGAACGCGATTAACGGTGGTCTTGCGCCAACAGCGGTCGCACCCGCTCTGGGGTGAAGTCGCGGGGGTCCGAAATCGGGATATCTGGATGGATCGTTGACGATGGCGGTCTTTAGTCCCTCGTATTCACCCTTCCGCACGTCCGGGAGTCTCACGCGGTCCGGTCTGGTGGCAGCTTTTGCATAGAGATAGACGGGGATTTGCAGCTCGTCACCGATGCGTTTTCCAACCCTGCGGGCCATCTGGACGCAGTAGTCCATGGTAACGCCCTGAACAGGCACGAAGGGAACGACGTCAGCTGCCCCGATGCGGGGGTGTTCCCCGGTGTGTTGCTCCATATCGATGAGCTCCGAAGCGCGCTTGACTGCCCGAAAAGCCGCTTCCTCCACCGCACCGGGCTCCCCGGCGAAGGTGATTACCGAACGGTTGTGACTGGCGTCCGACGAGAAATCCAGTACCGTAACGCCGGGAACCGACTTTATGCTTGAAACGATCTCGGCGAGCACTGCGGGGTTTCTACCCTCGCTGAAATTAGGTACGCATTCAACTAGGGGTTTCACTGTAAACGGGCGGGCTATAAACCCCGGAGTCTGAAGCGCCGCTGCATCCTGTGTTTAGCCGGGCGGCGTGATGGTAACGGGGCTACAGACCCGAGGGGATGCTCCGCGCAATCCTCCTTTCCAACCGGATACAACACGTCCTTATCCGCAACTTTCGGCAAAGATCTCAATTCGGGACCGGTTCGGAGACTGAATCCAAATACAGGCACACCGCTGCGATGCGCTCCTCAAGCCAGCCGCTGATCTGGAGCGCACACAAACCAAGAACCGGAGCATGTCTCCCGTCACCAACTCTACCGCAATTCAAAAAGAGGAAAAAGAGCTCCGGCAACTAATATGTATTACGATGGCAGTTATTCCGGAGCCTATCCGGTTTCACGCCTCAAGGGGTGCTAGAAAGTTAAATGGAAGATCCTGCTAGTACAGGCCAATGGCTGTTGATGTTCGTCCTACTGATCCTGTCCGCTTTCTTCTCATCATCAGAAACCGCACTTATGTCCGTTGGGAGGATTCGCATGCGCCACCTGGCGGAAAGCGGCGACCGCCGGGCGCAACTGGTTCAGAAGCTGAGACAGGATCCCAACAGGATGCTCGGACCCATCCTGGTCGGGAACAACCTTGTCAACATAGCTCTGACTTCCCTGGCGACGGCCCTGTGCCTTCACATTTTCGGTAGCAAGGGCCTGGGTATTGCCATGGCGTCGACTACCGCGGTGATCCTGCTCTTCGGGGAAATCTTGCCGAAGGGATTCGCCGCCTGCGATGCAGAGGCGACGGCGCTGAAGGTGGCGCGGCCCATGTCACTTATGATAAAAGTGTTGACTCCCGTGGCCTGGGTATTCACGGAAATAACCGGGTTCATCCTCCGCCTGTCCGGTAAGAAACCCGGCAAGGGACAGGTGATAACGGCGGAGGAATTCAGGACTTTCGTCGACGCCGTCGAGCAGCAGGGGGTCCTTGACAGCGAAGAAAAGGAGATGATCGAGGGGATCGTTCAGTTTTCCGACACTGCTGTGGACGAGATCATGGTTCCCAAGCCGGATATCCTGGCGGTGTCATCGGAAATGCCTGTGTCGGAGGCCTCTCAGATCGTACTGAACGGGCATTTCTCAAGATTGCCTGTCTACCAGGGCACTCTCGACAACGTCATCGGGTTTCTCCACGTAAAGGACCTGGTCAAGGCCATGCTGGCCGGTAAAGACCAACCCGTCAAGAACCTGGTAAGACCCGTGATCTTCGTTCCGCAGACGCGCAAAGTGGACGATCTGTTCAGGGATATGCGCCGCCAGGGAGTGCATATGGCGATAATCCTGGACGAATACGGTTCGACGACCGGTCTCGTGACCATGGAGGACCTCCTGGAAGAGATAGTAGGAGATATAAGGGACGAGTACGATTCGACGGAAGAGCCCATAACCGCCGTTTCGGAAGGCGTGTACCTGGTCCATGGCAGAGTTCCCCTGGAGGAACTGGCTGAAGAGACCGGTATCCGCCTTTCCGAAGAGGACGTGGACACCGTTGGCGGATATGTATTCCACAAGCTGGGACACATTCCCAGGGTCGGGGACGCGGTAGAAGCGAACGGCGTCAAGCTGACGGTAGAAGAGATGAGGGGCAAGCGGATTTGCAAAGTCAGGATCGAGAAAGCGCCTAACAGGGGAGAGACCAGTTCCGCCGACCCGAGGCGACAAAGCGACAACGGCAGACGGGTTAGAGGGTCAGCTGCAGAAGCTTGATGCGACACACCACAGGTTGATAGTCTCAAGACCGGGCGCCTGGTGTTCCCACCGCCCGGTACTTTTGTGCTCGTCCCGGGTGGTGGTGGGTAGTCTCGTGGCAGGGTACCCTGGATGAACTTGAGCGGGTGGTGCTGGTTTCCTCTTACCCGACGGAAGCGTCAGGGAAAGGAGTCAGCGGATTCTTGGAAGAATACCGTTGTGTATAACCCCGGGTGTTGCGGCTCGCCGAGTTCATCGCTGTCGCCGAGCTGGGTGCCTGCTGGAAAATAAGATGCGCGATGCAGTACCCGGGCGGAGTTGCCCTCGGCAACCGCTGCAACATTCGTCGTGCACCCGGATATTATTTGGCTCGAGGTCCAGGGAATTGAGGTCCAGGGAATTCTCGAAAAACACGGAAGGGGTGGTTCTAACGATATGTATGTGGCAGGGATAGACGCCGGTTCGACTGCCACCAAGGTCGTTCTTTTAGCGGACGGTCGTTTGAAGGCTACAGCTATCATGAACACTGGGGTGGACATCGCCAAAACAACCTCACTGTGTCTGGAAAAAGCGTTGCGAGAAGCAAGGATAGAAGCAAGAAATCTGGGATCGGTTGTTGCCACAGGATACGGGCGGGAAAAAGTTTCCGAAGCAAACAAAACCGTATGTGAAATAAGTTGTCTGGCAAGAGGCAGCCGGGAGCTGGTGCCGAGGGCGAGAACCATAATAGACATAGGAGGCAGAGATTTTCGCATCATCCGGTTGGACGAGTCCGGCGTGGTGGTGAATTCCGTCGTCAACGACAGGTGCGCTGCAGGAACTGGAAGGTTTCTTGAGCTCATGGCCGAGAAAACCGGTATTGAACTTTCGGATTTCGGTAGGGTATGGTGCCAGGCGCGGGAACCCGTAAAACTATCCAGTTCCTGCACGGTGTTCATTGCATCCGAAGTCCAAGACCTGATCGCCCGCGGGGTTCCGAAGCCCGCAATCATCCGGGGGATATGCGATGCAGTCGCCGAGAAGATAGCGTGCGCGTCAAAGGACCTGGGCGTAGAACCTCCGGTGGTTCTGGTCGGGGGTGTGAGTCAAAACCACGGGATTCGCAAGGCACTGGAGAAGTGTTTTTCTTCCCGCATCGTCGTTCCCCCGATGGCTCAGTTCGCCGGAGCATACGGAGCTGCTTTAGCGGCCATGGAAGCTCTCGGGATGTTTGAGGTGTCCTGCGCCAGGAACGGTTAACCGGCTGAACGGTTGACTGGCTGAATTGGATAGCGCAAAGAGGGTCGGGCGTCTTTCCGTCCGGCCCTTCTTTTTTGTTGATTGTTACCGGGGAATCGGGTGAGGAATCCAGTACCGGAGAGCACTGGGTACGAACGGTTTGACCTCCGAACCAGACCGGGATATTCCCCGTTATTAGGTAGGTGGAACGTTGTAACTGCGGGATATGGCGAAGCGATGTATGGATGTTGACGTCGTTTTCCGTTATTGGTAGATGGATTGGCGTAACCCGGATGTAGCGTTTGACCTTGCGGCGCGTCCCGGTTGGTCGGAGGATAGACGCGTGGCGGTGCACAGACTGTCGAGACGGGAGTGATAAGGAATGCTCAAACTCATTAAGGTCAGTAAAAGTTACGAACCCGGACGAAGAGCTGTGGACGGAGTAACTCTCGAAGTGAAGCCCGGCGAGATCTTCGGCTTCCTCGGTCCCAACGGGGCAGGCAAGACCACTACCATAAAAATGGTGGTGGGAATATTGAGGCCCGATGAGGGAAGCATTGAGATCAATGGAATCGACCTCTTGAAAGACCCCATCCGCGCCAAGAAGGAAATGGGCTACGTTCCCGACGAGTCGAACCTGTGGGAGAAGATTACTGGAGCGGAGTACCTGAACTTTGTTGCCGACGTGTACGGAGTCCCGGGTCCCGAAAGGGTTTCCCGAGCCCGGGAACTTCTCGAACTATTCGAAATGACTGGCGCCGTGTCCGACCCCATCGGTTCGTACTCCAGGGGCATGCGGCAGAAGATAGCTACCATAGGTTCCCTTCTTCACCGGCCCAAACTGTGGATTCTGGACGAGCCCATGATGGGGCTCGACCCCAGATCGTCTTACCTCATGAAGGGGATGATGAGAGCCCACGCGGACCAGGGCGGCTCGGTCTTTTTCTCCACCCACGTCCTGGAAGTTGCGGAGCGGCTGTGCGACCGGGTTGGCATTATTCACCAGGGAAAGCTCCGGGTCGTTGGCACGGTGGACGAAATAAAAGCGCTGTTTGCCAAAAAAGAGGACGATACGCTGGAAGAGATATTCTTGAAAGTAACAGAGGCGACTTTGCCCAAAGAGCAGCTGGAATCGATAGCGAAGTAGGCTTATCTGCGGTTATGGGACTTACCTGCCGCGATGGGGCCTGTGATCCGGCGGAGGGGGAAGTACGATGGAAGGAAAAAACACGAATGCGGATAGACGGGAGCCGGGGATACGCGGATTGCGCGATAGGGGGTCCGGTTCACCGTTTTTGAGCCTCGTCTGGCTTCAGTTCAAGGTGGCCGTGGGAATTCGCAGGATAAGCGCTTCATTCGGTCTTGGCGATAAACACCGCAAATATGCAGGGATTATCCTCCTGCTTCTGGCCATATCGTTTATTCCGTGGATGGCTACTATGTACGACCTTGGGCGCGCCCTCGCTGACGTGGCGGTGGCCCTCAACCAGCCGGGTCTTCCCATCGTGGTGGAAGTAACGGCCGCCCAGTTTTTCGTGTTCTTCATGACGATAACGCACCTTATGTCCACGCTTTTTTATGGCCAGGATCTCGAGACTCTCAAGGCGATGCCTTTGAGAGCCCATCACATCGTGCTGGCCAAGATAGTTGTAGTCTACTTCATTCAGCTCTTGATTTCCCTGATACCGGCGGCTCCGTTTGTCGTCGCTCTTGGACTTCGCCTTGGAGACGCTTCGTACTGGCCCCTTGCCATCCTCACCCATCTTTTCGTACCGGGTTTGCCCGTGGCCGTTGCGTTGCTCGGGGTTCTCGCCCTGATGCGCTTCACCGGGTTTTCGGCCAGACGTGACCTCATCAGGGTGATCCTCGGACTCGTATTCTTCGCTCTAATAGTCGGGTTCCAGATGGTGTACACCCGGGCGGGAATCGGTCTTGAGACCGGCGGCCCCGAGGCGATTTTCAACCTGATTTCCCAGCGCCAGGGCCTGATAAGAGCGATGACGAAATACTATCCGCCCGTGCGGTGGGCAGCTATGTCCCTTACCGGTGAAAGGTTGGCCGAAAAAATCGGCAACCTGTTGCTGCTGGCCGGGTTCTCCTTGGTAGCCCTCGTCTTAATAGCCAGGGTTACGGAGTCATGGTTTGTAGCGGGGGAAAGGCGGGAAGCCAAGGCCAGGGGGGCCAGGGCTGGATGGAGCCGGACGGCACAACGGGTGATTGAAACGGTGCATTCACCGTTGGTGGCTGTGATGTTGAAGGACGTCCGGATCCTGGTAAGAACGCCGAACTTTCTCCTGACGGCGCTCATGAACCTGCTGGTGTTTCCCTTGATACTCCTCATGTCCTTCGTCGCCTCCCGGTCGGGCGCGGGTACCGCGCTGCTTTCTCTCGAAGCTTTGAGACAGGCGCCGTTCGTAGACCTGGTGGCCCTGGCGGTTGTGGGGATTCACGGGCTGATGGCGGGCTTAAATCAGATACCGTCGGCGGCAATCTCCCGGGAGGGGCGGATGTTCTGGATGAGTAAGGCCATCCCTGTAGAACCGGCGACACAGCTCCGGGCTAAGATGGCCTATAGCATCCTTTACGGGTCGATCCAATCTCTGATAGTGGTGGTCATCGCCGTCCTTCTCCTGAAGATCCCGGCGACAACCGCAGTGTGGCTGACAATCTTGTCCGTTGCCGTTCTCTGGCCGCTCGGCGCCATCGGCTTACTGGTGGACCTTCTCAGGCCCAAGCTGGACTGGACCGAGCCGCAGCAAGCTATGAAAGGAAACTTCGGGACGCTCCTTGCTGGCCTCGTATCCGCAGGCTATGTGATAGGTCTGGGATTTGGGGTGAAGTACCTGTATGACCAGGGGTTGTCCGGCGCATTGCTTTATCCCGTGGTTCTGGTGGTGCTCCTTGTAACTGGGGCTGGTCTGGAAAGCTGGCTCGAACGATGGGGGACGGCAAGGTACGGGGAAATAGAAGCTTAGCTCGAACTGCGTTTCGAATTCACTTGCGTTTCGCGGCGATGTTCCCGCCGGTTCTGTAGCGTGGGGTGCGGCGGTCCGGTTTCAAAGTCGCTGGCGTTTCCAGGTTATGCTCCGGATGAGAAGATACGCCCGGTGAAAGCCGGCGAGAAGCCCGAGGAGAAAGCCTAGTGCGGCAAAGAGGTGACCCTGCCCGCCTCTGTCCAGGTAAGAACCGAGGGCCATACCAGCGAGGGATGAGACGACGATGGAAAACCCGGCACCCAGGATGGCAAAAGCTTTGCCCATGGACTCCTGCTCAGGTTGTTTCCGGTTATCTTCCCCGGGTGACCTGGTCATCTTAGTTAACTCCTTACCATTGTAATAGCGCTACCGTTGGCCACTATCAATGACAGTTACGGCTGATCCCTACCGTTGACCGCGGCGCACCCCTCTGGGCAACGGGGCTCCGGCATATCCGGCCCACGCCGGCCCACCGCGATGAGCCCCACGCGCATATTCTCCTCAGGGCAACAGCGCACCGAGATACCACCGAATAATCTGCTCCCCCCACAGGGAAGATACAGCGGTCCCGAGGGCGATGAAAGGTCCGTAGGGAATGTGCGACTCTGTCTTAGCTTTGCCTAATAAGAGAAGGAGCCCTGCGGCCACTCCACCCAAAACGAATGTGATGAAAACGGCGAGGATGGTTAGAGCGGGACCCAGATACAGGCCGCACATGCCCGCGAGCTTCACGTCCCCGCCTCCCATACCCCTGGTCACAAGGGAGATCACGAGAAAAATGAGAAATCCGAGTGCGCCTCCCAGAAGTCCCTGAGCGAGACTCGTCATAAGGCCCTCCGAGCAGGTGGGTGGACCCAGTAGGCCGGCGTCAAACTGGTTGGTCGTCGTATGAAAGGTCGCTTCTGCGGTCGCTTTCGTAAATATGGCAAACATGGAGAGTGCCTTAAGCGGCCCTTGTGCCCAGGTAGTAAGCACCTTCGATAGCACCAGCAAAGACACCCAGAAGACCGCTCCGGAAAGCACGAGTTCATCGGGGATGAGCATTTCCCTGATGTCGATAACCGTTATGGCCAGGAGTAAGCTGAGGAGAACCGCTTGCCTGAAAAACGTCAGGGTAAGTCCGTAGCGGTAGCCCAGGTATAAAAACACAAGACCCGTGAAGCTTTCGACCAACGGGTACATTGGACTTATCCTGCGCCCACAGTAACGGCACTTTCCCCGAAGGAGTACATAGCTCAAAACCGGTATCATCTCGAAAAAAGAGAGAGTTTTCCCGCATGCCGGGCAATGGGAGGGGGGATTTGCCAAGCTCTCTCCGCGCGGAAGGCGCAGGATGACCACATTGAGGAAGCTTCCCACCGACGCTCCCACCATAAAAATGAGGCAAAGCCAAAAAAGATCAGGGTTGGCCATTAGACGACCCCTTCGCAAAAACAGATCCCTGGATGGTCAATGCGTAGGAGGGAGGTATTCCTTCTTCGCTGTTACCCGGGTTGAAGGATACCTCGAACTCGTCGATGGAAAGGCCGAGCATTTCGCTCCCGGTTGCCTCGAGAAACCTCAAGATACCCTGCAGAGACCCGGAAACCGCGACTTTAAAAGGTGCTCTCTGGTATGCCCGACCATATGCCTGCGGCTCGTCTATCCGCAGGGAAACAAGTGTTAGGCCTGTTTTGTAGCACAGCGTTTCCCATTCGGCGGCCAGGCGGCTTCCGTCCAGGTCAGGGCGAAGACGAGACTCTTTGGCCTGGACGATTTCCAGGGCGTCCCGTCTGAGTTCCTCTGTCTTCTGTTTGGTTTGCAGAGAAGAAGAGAGCGTACGAAGTTCTCCCTGCCGCGTCAGGATAGAAGCTCTCAGCTTCTGTAAATCACGCCAGCAAGGATACCAGAGAGCAACGAACACTGCCACGATCAGCAAGAGGAGCGCAACGGGCACTTTGTAAGGGGTAACCGTCCTCGCCAATGCGGGAAGATTGCGCTCTGACGGTTTCGGGTTGAAACTACTCACTTTTCGCTCACCTCTCTCGTGCCCCTGCAAAACAGTTCTCTCCGTCTACTGCTTACCCGGATCCCGGTTGTGGGTGGGGGTTCCGGCGCGTGCTCCCTGAGAACCACGGCGGTCACTTCCAGCCCTCCAGGGTCAGCTCGAGGGTGAAGCGATATACTGCAAGAGCGTTCTCTTGCACCTGACGATCCAAGGAAACCACATCAACCCTGGGAACTCCCAACGCCCGCTTTAAAACATCCGCGTATTGCTCCGCAGCTCGGGCTGACGATGCCTGCCCCGTGATGCTGATCTTGCCCGCGCCCGCATTTACGTCCCTCCTTGCCCGGATCGCAAGGGGTTGAACGCCGGTAGTGGCTTTCAGGAAAATCTCCTCGGCGACTTTGCCGGGAAGGGACGGGTCCGATGGAAAGACCTTTAAAGACTCGACCCGCTCCTGGAGTTCGGCGTAAGTGGGCTGCTTTTCGGTGAAAGATGAGAGAACTTCGCTGGACTCCTGCACGGTTCGCCCGAGCGACGCCAATTCTGTTTGGAGCATCCGTCGCTCGGCATTTAGCGCAAGATAGCTCAGGACCAGGTATACCATGACGGCCAAAAGACACAGGGACAGGATCACCATCTGACGGGCCTGTACTTTTTCTCGCGGCTCCAGTTTGGGCGAGAGCAAGTTCAAGTCGTTCATCTACGATACTTCACTTCCCCAAATCCGGCGTGAGCACGGTCGCATCACTTCCAGGGAAAAACGCGACGCGAAGCCGCCGGCGGCGTGCCGGTAGGCCTGGTCACGATGTTTCCGTCATATTTCCGTTCATCGGAGGGGTCAGGGACAAGGCCAGGCCGAGAGCCTTGACGTACCGCCCGTCAATACCAGGTCTCTCGCAATCCGGCGTAACGTTGAACCGCGGATTCAGCACGGGTAGTCCCAGACCGTCGGCAAGCGTCCGCGAAGCTTGGTCGGACAGTTCCTGAACCCCTGTCAAGCACAAGGCGTCTGGATCCTTTCCCGAGACCCTCCTGGTATACCTCAGAGCTCTCTCTAATTCTGCCATCAACGAAACTTGCGACTCTTCGGACAATCGTACTTCGTTTTCAGAAGTTTCGAAGATCACCGTCCTGGCGGCGAGGGGGACACCCTTCACGCTCACTACAACCGAGCCTCCGTCTTCGTCAACATAGACGACGATGGCCATCCTGTCGAGTAATGTATCGCCGGACTGTCTCGCCAGATAGTCTGTTCCCCGCAGCAAAGCTATGGCGTCCGCGCAGGCCTTTTTGGGCTTTAGTCCGAGGGATCTAACGAGTTGCGCCGAAGCTTTGACGGCGCTCCAAGGTGCGCCGTATACGAGGTATGCGTTGCCTCCGGGAGGTGTGGGGAGACCGGGACTTCTGCCTTCGAGCTTGACGAAGTCCACCGCATAGTCGCTCACGGACCCGGGCAGCAGGCGTTGCACTTCCCACCGGATGGCAGACACCTCTTGGGAAGCGGACAGAAGAGGCAGCGACACGATGGTCAAAAACTCGCCCGGCATCACGTCGTGATAAGCTGCGGGCCATCCCCGATAGCGCCGGAGCAACTGCCGGGGACTCTGGTCTTTTTCGCTCGTCTGGTTGCCCGTGTTCTCCAGACCTCGCCGGCCCGTCGAGATGCTTCCCCGGGGGAGAGAAAAAGCGCGAACAGAAAACCTGCCACCAGCGGGAGAAGGCTCTGCACCGGCCAGACTGCCTTTTTCTGCCTCCAGAGCCACTACTCTCAACTCGCTCGGCGTCATGTCCAGACCTAATGCCGCTACTCGACGGGCCAATCTCAGCGCTCCTTCCAGCGGAGAATTTGAAAACTCCGGGCTGATACAGTCGCTTCGACGAAGCGCTCGACCTTACCCACGGGGGTGTTGGCCGACGCCCGGCAGGTTACCACGATGACGTTGCCAGACTCTTCGACGGAGGAAACCTGGTATTGAATGCCGTCCACCGTCCCCGAGAAAATCTCGGGAGGTGCGATCTCCAGCTCATCTCGGGCGAGCACCAGCACATACCTTTCGGTGGCGCCTCTTGCCAGCTGTACAACTTTTTCCTCCCAACTTCTGCGGATGAGGAGAGATCGTCTCCGGACCGTTGCGTCGCTCATCACCGAGATCAAGACAGCAGCTACGGCCAGGAATAGAGCAACGAGAGCGAGAGCTTGCCCTCGCCCGGCCCCGCTATCCCTTATTCGTGTTCGGTTGCGATCTCCCGAACGCCCCATCAATGCGCCTCACTTCCGCCGGTTTGGAGGATGGGAAGCGTGCCCCTGGACACCCACGTCCTGGCTGGGTCCTGCCTGTGATAACCGTGGATCTCAAAACTGACGGTCCGCACCCGAGACAGGTCTAGGGGCGGCTCGAGCACGCGACCCTGGGCGTCCTTGTAAGTTACCGAGAAGTCCGTTACCACCACATCCTGAGGAACGGGGTGGGCGACGATTTCGACGTCGCCGTCTTTGCGGACCAGGGTGACCGTGCCGTTTTCGTAGCGAACCTCGACGTACCTGGGCCTGCGATCACCGCCGTCAGAGCTCTGACCCTCTATTCGGAACCAGTTGAGCTCTGCGGCCACAAGGGAGCCGTCGAAATGGAAAACGAAACGGAACAGTTCGCCGGGCCACCCATGGATCCTGCCCACAACCTCCAGGGAGCCGTTCACATCGCAGACCAGCTGTATAGACCAGTGTATGAAACCGATGTTTCCTTCGACCACGACCTCGATGAACCGTACTGCGCCTAAGTTGACCGGGGGGTCCAGCTCCTCGCCTTGAGAGTCTTTGTAGACCATATCGAACCTCGTAATGACTATGGGGAATCTGCCGAGGAGGTCGAGGAGGAGGTCGATTGGATCTGGGAGCGTTTCAAAATTGCCGGTTTTCTGAAGGGTCAGACGCCCGTTTTCAAAACGCAGCTCCATGCGACCTATGAGGGTTTCGTGGGGATCTCCTCCGCCTCCCCCTTCACCCGGCGGCACCTCTATCCGAAAGGCGCTATCTGTGGCCGCGGTGAGCTCGGCGCCGGCGAAAGCTTCCTCCTTGACCTGGGTTTCGATAAAAGATGCGGCTGCGGTGAGGAGTCGGCGGTTCGCCGGTGCTGCACTCAACGCCATTTCGGTCCGGTAAAAGAAAGATAGAAACGACAGGAGGGAGACGGTTAGGATGCCCATGATACCGAGACCGAGTACTACTTCCATCAGCGTGCGGCCATCGCGCCTTCTGAGAATTCCCACGAGTATCACCCCTGTCCGGATTCTCGTGCCCGTCGTTTCGTCATCCGCGCCGGCGCCTTTCAGGGCTATGGAAACTTGAGCGCCTGCCCACAGCGGCTTAGACGGCGGTTTGAACGACTATCTCGTTATGCCGCTTACCACCCACGTCACTAGGGAGTAAACGTCGCTACCGTCCGACCGGCGTAAAGAAACGCGGATCATCTTTTCGCCGGGTCCCGTCTCCCTCACATCGAATGCCCCCGAAAGCTCCGACAGTGCCGGGTCCTCCGGCGTCCACGGAAAGCCCGTTCCGACCACCAGAGCGTCGAAAGGTCTGCTCCTGAGCTCTTCTATCATTCGCCTGCATTCCAGCACGATGCTCTCTCTGAGAAGATCCCGCCTGTACGCCGCCCATGAGAAAACCAACCACGAAGCCAGGATCTCGAGAAGGAGAGCTCCCAGCGCCAGAGACAACGCTGCTTCGATGAGAGAGCTCCCCGGCTGACCACGGGATCGATTCGAACCGGTCCTGAACACCGCTCAGCCTCGGCTACTCTCGAGCTTGACGTTTACTTCGCATACTCCAATTCCCCAGTGGTGCTCAACGTAGCCTGAACCACAATGCCTGCCGCCGCTTTGTCTGGTAATCCGGTAGCGGTGATGACAAGCCCCGTGCCGCCTGACTCGGGACCTATCGAGTAGCTGAAGTACTTCGAGGTATACGTATCAGCATCATATTCGATGTCTGTCAGCTTTTGAGGCCACGCGTTCTTCTCGAGGTAGTACTCCCACGCCGCGACCCTGATCTCCTGGATGAACGATCTGGCTTCGGCCTCGTAAGCTCTCCTTCTCAACGCGTTGTAGGTAGGCACCGACAAAGCAGCCAGTACCGCGATGATGCCCAAGACCGCGGCCAGCTCCATGATGGTGAAACCAGCTTCTCTGATCCTCCGCTTTTCCGTGTTTCTCACGGAAGAACACCTCCCATAAGTTTTTCAGTATGACCCAATTCCAACCCAACTGTCGTTTGACAACACACTATACTGTTAGTGGCCCCTTCCGGTAGATGCCAGGCTCGAATTAGCGGGGCCGCTACCCCTTTCAGCGCAACACCTCCTTTACAATGGCGCCGACGTGACCGCTTGAATGATGGACAAGAGCGCGAGCGCGACGAGACCTATGATCGCAGCCAGGAACAGCGTTATGAGCGGCTCGATTTTCTGCGAAAGAGACTTCAAACCTTCTTCGTAACGGGAATCGTAGTACCGGGCGGCCTCCGCAAGCATCGCCGGAAGTTTTCCGGACTTTTCGCCCGAAAAGACCATGTGATAGAGAAGAGGCGGAAAAACCCCCGAGTCTTGCATAGCTGCGGAAATCGTACTCCCCGATTCCACCGACCGTTCGAGGAAAGCCGCGGCCAGTTTGAAAGAGGCAAGCCCGGTCGTGTTGCCTGCGACCATGAAGGACTGGTTAATGGGGATGCCTGCCTCCAGAAGAAGACCGAGGGTGCGGCAAAACTTGGCGAGGGCACCCGACCAGACCGGGTCTCCCGCCACCGGCATTCGCCTGAGGATGAGCTCGAGTTTCTTTCTTCCCTCGTCGCTCGAGGTGACGCGTCGAAAAACTGCTGCCAAAGCCAGCAACGCAAGGACCAGCAACCACCAGCCTGCCTTCAACGCCGTGGGCAAGGAAACGAGAATCCGGGCGGCCAGGGGAAGAGAAGACTCCTCGAGAGTTACCAAGCTGGAAAAGGCGGGTACCACCACGCCCAGGATTATCCCGATCACGAGTCCGGTCACAACGAGGACCATGAGCGGGTACGCCATGGCTGTTTTAAGCTGCGCCTGAGCTTGTGCCTCCCTCTTAAGGTAGGCGGATATTTCCTCAAAAGATTGCTCCATTGCTCCTGTTTGCTCGCCCGAGCTCGCTATGTACGCTTCCACGGGACTGAAAGCTTTGGGCAGGGTCATCATACTTTGGGACATGCTGATCCCGGCTTCGAGGTTATCGACGATGTAAGTTAAAACGACGCTCATTGACGAACTGGTTTCCCCGGCGATGGACGTAAGGCAGTCCTTAAGCGGCACGCCCGATGAGAGCATTGTGGATATCTCGTGAAAAACCTGGCTCTTCTCGATGGCGGACAGGGTGACCTTCTTTGGGTCCTTGCTCCGCGGTCGGGATTTTACCTCCCTGACATCGAGGACTGCGTAACCCCCAGATCTCATCGTCGTCAGGAAGGACTTGAGGTCCGGTGCTTGTTTCAAACCGCTTATCCTGGTTCCGTCGGGGGCAACAGCCCGGTACTTGAATAACGCCATGAACCTTTTCGCTCCGCTCCTGTCCACCGCAAGAGTTCTTCACCTGCGATGGAGTCTTCGCTATGTCTGCTGTGACTCCGGATAAAACACTCGGATGAGATCCTCTACCGACGTCTCGCCGGCCAAGAGGACATTACACGCTTCGCTAACCAGCGGTCGGAACCCGTCTTTCGTGGCGATCCGTCTCAGTTCGGCAAGGTGTGCTCCTTTTACAAACTCGCCGCGAAGTTCGTCCCCGGGGACGAGGATTTCCCCGACGACCTTCCTTCCAAGGTAGCCGCGCCCCGAGCACCTGTCGCATCCCACCGCCTTCCAGAGTCCGTGACCACAAATTGCCAACGTTGAGTTCCCGTTTCCAGGTAACTCTCGACAAAATTTGCCCAATTCCGACCTGCTTTGTTTTTTACGTTCTACGCTCTGGATGGAAGATCCTTCTTCTCCTTTGCAGGTTCCTCCGATATCTTCGGCGCCGATGGCAGCGAGAAGGTGCCCTATCTCTTGGCTCGTCCGGTCATCCAGCTCATACCGTTCTTTGCAATGAGGGCAGAGGCGTCTTAGCAAGCGCTGGGAAACTACGCCGGCGAGGGTGGCTGTGATCAAGTAGGGGTCACAACCCATTTCCTTAAGTCGCACCAGAGCTTCGATGGAATCGTTGGAGTGAAGGGTGGCGAGGACGAGGTGACCGGTGAGAGCTGCCCTTATAGCTATGTTCACCGTCTCGGAGTCTCTTATTTCTCCGATCATTATGCAGTCGGGGTCCTGGCGCAAGACATGACGCAATACCACGGGGAAGGTGAGACCGGCCTTGGCGTTCACCTGAACCTGGTTCACTCCCGGTATGATGTGTTCCACGGGGTCTTCGACGGTAACGATGTTTTTGTGGCCGTCGTTGAGAAAGTTCAAACACGCTGCCAGCGTAGTGGATTTACCGGAGCCTGATGGGCCGGCTACGAGAATGAGACCGGAAGGACGCCTGAGCATTCTCACTAGCTTTTCCATGAAGTCCTGGCTAAATCCGAGGCTGTAAAGATCGTTACCGGCGCCGACCTTTCCGAGAATACGCAGAACAACCTTTTCACCGTACTCAACTGGCATTGTGGACAGCCTTACGTTGTATCTCACGCCCTCCGACTGGAACGTGAAGCGCCCGTCCTGGGGGAGCCGGCTTTCAGCCACGTCAACTCCGGCCATGACTTTCAACCTGGTTACAAGAGCTGCGTGGGCCTCTGCGGGCACGGACATGATCTCCCAGAGCACTCCATCTATGCGGTATCTGAGTCGCGTCCGGTCTTCGAGAGGTTCGATGTGAATGTCGGAAGCATCGAACCGTACTGCTTCGTTGAGGAGGTGATTGACCATATTGGCCGCGGGAGAGGCAGCTTCTTTTACTGTGGGGGATGGGCCTACCGATTGGACGGGGCTAACCCTGGCACGGACTTCCGACTCGATTTTGCCGAGGGTGTAATAACGGTCCAGAGCTTGTTCAATGGCTTCTGCGCTGGACAACAGGGGTATAGGCAGAAGCCCGGTTCGGACTCGGATTTCCTCGAGGACCGCGAGATTCGTCGGGTCCTCCATGGCTACGAAAAGGTTCTGTCCTCTAACGGAAACGGGGAGCACTTTCCTGCTTCTTGCGAAAGCTTCGGGCAGCAAGCGAAGAGCGTCCGAAGTAGGCGGCTGGAGGCCCGGGTTCCATATATCCACCGAGAGTTGTTCAGATAATGCAGCCAGGACCTGGGAGCGACTGACTGCTCCCATATCGACCAAGACATCGCCCAAACGTTTGCCGCTGGAACGATGCTCTTCCAGAGCTCTATTCAGCGTCTCCTCTGTTATAACTCCCTTGGAAAGGAGAATCTGACCTGTAGTGTCTTTTCTCGGCCAAGCCATCCACCGTCCTCCCCCAGATGCCTTGGTTATACAACAATTCACAGTAAGCCACAAGAAGGGAAGAAGACAATAAACTCGGGGCAGTGTCACTCTCGTCCGTCTCGTTACCCCGGCATAGACGTATGCCGGGGTTGCAAAGTTCACCTGAAAGCCTCTTCTCCCGAAGACTCGTACTCTTCGGAGGAGATGATGCCTCTGTCCACGAGCTCTCTTACCGATGAGTCCATAGTACGCATACCCGATCTTCCGGCAAGCTGCATGACCGAGACGAGCTGGTGCGTTTTACCCTCCCTGATCAGGTTCCGTACGGGAACTGTCGCAAGAAGTACTTCGACGGCGGGTACAAGTCCCCTTCGGTCTTGGCGTTTATACAGCTTCTGGGCGATAACAGCTTCCAGGACGGAAGCCAGCTGGTAACGGGCCTCGCCCTGCTGGTGCGGGGGGAAAACGCCTATCATTCTGTCTATGGCGCCCGGGGCGGAAGGGGAGTGTAACGTGCCCATCACCAGGTGACCTGTTTCTGCGGCCACAAGCGCCGTTGAGATGCTTTCGAGGTCGCGAAGCTCCCCCACCACGATGACGTCGGGGTCCTCTCTCAGCGCCGCTTTTAAAGCTGCGGCGAAGGAACCAGTGTCCCGACCTACTTCCCTTTGCTGGATGATGCTTTTCCTGTTTACGTATACGTACTCTATCGGGTCTTCGATGGTGATGATGTGTTTGGCCACGGAGCTGTTGATGTGTTCCACCATCGCTGCCAGCGTGGTCGATTTGCCGGATCCGGACGGTCCTGTAATGAGAATAAGCCCTTTGTCCCTTTGACACAGTCTTGAGACCACGGGAGGCAAACCTAGCTCGGACAGGGAAGGGATAGTCAAAGGAATGAGCCGCAGAGCGATGGCTACCGTGTCTCGCTGCCTGTACACGTTCACTCTTAGTCTGGTCAGGGTTCCCGCATCGTAAGAGAAGTCGACGTGTCCGTGAGCTTCGAATTTTCGTTTTAGGTCTGGATCCATCATGGACAAAGCCAACGCTTCGGTATCGGATGCTTGAAGGATCTCCTGGGATGACTGAACCAGTTCATCGGCTATCCGAAAGATTGGAGGGGATCCCACCGTGAGATGAACATCGGAAGCTCCTTGCGCGACCGCGTCGGAAAGGAGTTTTCGCAGATCAACTCCGCTCATTTTCCTCGTCCTTTCTCGAAAGGACTGCCCCGGGGTTTTTCCAATATAACATTATCTTGCAAACAGCTCCTCATAGTTTGGTCGGTTTATTGTTCCAGCCGCATAACACGAATAACGACAAAGCGCACGGAAGAAGCACGGCGGTTCGAATTCTTCCGGCCCTATACATATCCATCGAAAATCACCCGGCCAGGCTTTATAGCCTCCTTATTTTCTCTGGTCCCCGGCACTACCGGTTTTAAATTTACTCCCCGCGGCGGTAGCTTCATTCGACTCCCGTCAGCGCTAAGTCGCCCCCGTGCGGTCCCTGAGCGGGGCTACCCAGGTTCGGCTACGGCGGGACGCCCGAGGTGAGAGGTGCCTTCGAGCCCGGCGGGGACCATGAAATCCGGCGAACACCGGCGGAAGGCGGTGGGGATGACGTCCGAGAGAAAAAGCTCTCAACGTCGCTCCGATGGATAACCATCGCAGGTAGACGGCTCCGATGAACGCCATCACCAGCGTGGCAACGGCTATCACGACCTGCAAAGCCGCCAACGGAAAAGCCTCCCGGGAGAAAACTTGCCTAAATCCTATGCTGCAAGCGCCGGAATTCATGATTCGGTTAGGGACCGCTGATGCGCGGAGGTTCAAGACCCCCACAGCTGGTCCGTCATCAGAATTTCTCCCAATGAAGTACTTCTTCCAGAGGTCTTCTTCCAAATGGGTCGCGGAAGTCTTCCTCGGTCTGGGGATATCCCACTGCTACGACGGCCATCGTACGGTACTCCGGGGGAACCTGAAACAGATCGTGCACTTGCTTATCGTCGAAATCCCCGATCCAGCACGTTGCGAGACCTAGTGCACGAGCTGCCAGAAGCAGGTTTTCAGTAGCAGCCGCCGCGTTTTGAGTGAAGAGGAATTGCGCTCTGGGACTCCTGTGCTCTGGAGCCAGCACCACGATGGCTGCCGGGCACCCCTTGAGAAACCTGGAGAATCGTCGTTCGGACAGGGCAGCGAGTTTGTCCTTATCCCGTGTGACTATGAACTCCCAGGTCTGCTTGTTGTGGGACGAAGGTGCCCACGTAGCTGCTTCGACGACCTGCTTCAAAACGTCGTCGGGCACTTCCTGGTCGGAGAAGCGCCTGATGCTCCTCCGGGTGCGTATCATCGTCCAAAAATCCGAACCGTCACACATAGATCTTACCTCCTCAGGTACGCGTTAAACCGTACTTGCATTATAAACCAGCACCTCCGCAGCAGAAAGGCGCTTCCAAGTACCTGTATGATCAGGAATTCTAGAACCGGGGTCTATGGTATAATTCTTTGCGTCGTACTGGACTTGGAGATGGGGAACGGATGGGCGTTGAAAGGATCGTGGCGCGCCTCCGGAGCGTAACGAGAGTCCTGCGAGCGGACTTGCGCGGCGCCTCGACCTACGAAATAACGGAAACCAACATAAAACTCGCCATCTACCACGGCATCGTGGGTATCATGTCTGTGAACGTCGCCGCGCCTTTCATAGGCATCCTCGCCGTGAAATTAGGTGCGTCCGAATTCCAGGTGGGTCTTCTCTCGTCCGGGCCAGCGGTGGTAGCTCTCTTCAGCATGATTCCCGGGGCGAAAGTCCTCGACAGGATTCCCCGGAAGAAATGGGTCATCCGGAACCTGATCCTGGCCAACAGGGTCTTTTACCTGTTCATAGCCACAATTCCCTTTTTTTCCCGAGATTTGAGGGCCTGGCTCCTGGTGGGTGCTGTTTCCCTCATGAATCTTCCGGGATCGATATCCAACATCGGCTGGCAGGCATTTATAGCTGAAGTGGTCCCCCCGGAGAGGCGGGCACACGCTTTCGCCATGCGAAACAGGGCGATGAATCTCGTTGGAACTATCATCGTTCTCCTCACCGGTAGGTTTATCGATATGACCGGGTTTCCTCTGGGGTATCAGATCGCGTTTTCCCTGGCGTTTCTCTTAGCCTTGGCGGAAGCCTGGGTATTTAGTCGCATGGTTGAACCAGGTGAAGCAGGGTTCGACGAAAGCCCGGTTTCGCCAGGGGAAGCGCGGGTGAGCGGAAAGGAAGTCGAACCCGGGGTCTTCGGTTCGATAGTTTCAGATATCCGCATGATCACGACCAGGCGTCGTTTCATCGGATACTTGGTGGCCTCCATCCTTTTCTACCTGGCATGGCAGATCCCGTGGCCGCTTTTTACCTTGTATCAAGTTAAAGTCCTCGGCGCGAATAACCTGTGGGTCAGCATCCTTAACCTGGTCAATACCAGCGGGTCTCTGATAGGTTACGGCTTCTGGGTGAAGATGATCCAAAAGAAAGGGAACCTGATGACGCTTTTTCTGTCGAGCATATGGATATTCACCGTGCCCCTGGTTTACGCGTTTTCTAGAAGTTTGGTGACGGTCGCAGTTTTCAACCTCTTGAGCGGCGTCATATTCTCCGGGGTGAACCTTTGTCTCTTCAACGTTCTCCTGGAAGTCACTCCCGAGGAACATAGGACGGTGTACATCGCGTATTACACTACCGCCATCAACGCTTCCGCCATAGTGGCGCCTATGATAGGTGTACTCTTCCTGGACCTCTGGGGCTACTTCTGGGCGTTCCTGGTCTGCGCCGGAATACGCATAATTGGGAGTCTCACGTTCTTCATCTTGAATTACCTCGATTCGCGAAGGGTGGCCGGGTTCTCTTCTCTCAGCTGACTGCACCCCGGCGACCTTCGCTTGGCCCGCATGAATCTTGGGTCTCCAAGACTTCGGCGAGTTTTCGGATAGCGTTTGTTCCCTCAAGAGGAATCCCGCGATTGTGTGTAGAAGTGTGTAACTGTGTTCAGGAATCTGGCTCCGGTACCCCTCAACAAGGGCTGGCGCGACTGGCCGGGGTGACGGGGTTATGCTGGGGCATGACCGCAGGAGGGCGTATTTCGTGCGGACGAAGCCGCTCTTAGACGTCGTAGCGGAGATGGCCAGAGCCACCGGAGGAGCAGTAACCGCTGCTGAAGTGGCCGAACGGACGGGGCGGGACAGAGCCAACGTCAGCCGGGAGCTGAACAAGCTGGCGCGGGAAGGTCTTTTGGAAAAACGACCGGGGCGGCCGGTGTTGTTTGTGCCTAGGACCTTTGCGGAAATCTCCGGTGGCAAAAACGACGCTGCGCCTTTAAGGAAGTTAGGGAGTTTGAAGGACCCAGGGGACACGAATGACAGCAAAGACTTACAGGACATAAAGAGCTCAGAAAACCCGGCGAGCTTCGAGAACCCCACCGCACGGGAACGCAAGACTACTTCAACCGCATCCCGCAGTAGCTTCGGCCGGTCCAAAATCCGCCTTCCCGCCGATTTTACCGGTACCGCGTTGGGTGAACTCGTCGCCGCCACCGGCACTCTTAAAGAAGCATGCGAGCGAGGCGTGGCTGCGGTGCTTTATCCGCCCTCGGGTCTTCATACTCTCATCATCGGTCCGACCGGATCGGGGAAATCGACTTTCGCCCGAGCAATGCACTCCTTCGCGGTTGAATCCGGGGCGTGGCCGCCCAATGCGCCTTTTGTGAGCCTCAATTGTTCGGAGTATTCGCAGAACCCTAACCTGCTGATGTCTCAACTTTTCGGTCATGTGAAAGGCGCATTCACCGGGGCGTACGCCGATAAGGTCGGTATGGTGGAGCGGGCTTCTTCCGGCATGCTGTTCCTGGACGAAGTTCACAGACTCCCTCCTCAGGGCCAGGAAATGCTGTTTCAGATAATCGACCGGGGGACGTTTCGGAGGCTCGGCGAAACCGGGAACGAGCGCCGGGCAAATCTCATGCTGGTAGCTGCGACGACGGAAGAGCCGTCATCTTATCTCCTTCAGACCTTCCTGCGAAGGATACCCGTGGTTATACCGATGCCCTCTCTGGACGAGTGGAAACCCTCGGAACGATATGCCCTGATACAAAAGCTCCTGGCCGAGGAGGCGGACAAACTCTCCAGGCCCGTTCGCCTGTCCGCTGGAGCTCTTTCCTACCTGATGAGAGCGTCGTTTCCGGGGAACGTCGGGGAGCTCAAATCCAGAATCCAGGTGGCGTGCTTCAGAGCTTTTTTGTCTTCAGCAGAGCGAGGCCTTGAAGGTGAACTCGTAGTCGGACTGGATGCCCTTCGCGACGCTGGCGCCGGCATCAGGTACTCAAGCGAACGCCCGGTCCGGGAGATGGATTCGGATATCTCCGTAGCTCCGGGGATGCGCCGTCCCTCCGGTGGGTCCCGCCGGCTTACCGCGGTGCCGGTGAGCATTCCCGCAGGCGACCTCAGGAGAACGGGGATTTCCGAAAGAGCTATCCTGGATGCCCTGGAGGCAGAAGTTCGGACCTATGTCGATAACCTCTTGTTCCGGTCGAACGAATCGGAAAACGCAGAAGGTCTTTCCCGGGAGGAAATCTCGGGGCTGTGTGACCCGAAAGTGAGGAACGTCCTCAAGGCGGCGCTTCCGCAAATCGCTCTCCGGTACGGAATGACTTTGAGCGCCCGAGCGCTGTACGCCCTTTCGGTTCACATCACTCACAGACTAAGGAACCGCTCGTCCGAAGCCAGCGTGATCCCAAGCGCTGTGGCCCGGTCCAACCCCGGGGCGATGATGGCCATGGACGTATCGGGCGTAGACGAGAAATATATCGCTGCTTCAAAAGACCTCGCGGACGTGCTCGAGAAACGCTTAAACGTGAGACCTCTTCCCGGCGAAGTCGGGCTCATAGCCCGCATCTTTCAGGCGGAAGTGGCCGGCGGAAGCGGTGGTGGGGTAACGGTCCTTCTCGCCCTTCACGGCAACGGAGTCGCGAGAGAAACAGCCAGCGTTGTCCGGGAAATCCTGGGGCAGGATATCGTGACTCCTGTGGACCTGGGGCTCTCGTGGTCTTTGGCGGAGAAGGCACGGGCTATAGCCGCAGCATTAGAAGGAAAGGCGAGTTCAAGGGGTGCCTGTGTCCTTACGGATATGGCCCTTCCGCCTTTCTTCGCCAGCGAGATCGCATCGAAAACGGGGGTTGATGTGAAGATCGTGGATGGCGCATCGCTCCCGTTGATATTGGATGTGGTTTCGAGGTCGCTCATCCCCGGTATATCCCTGGCAGAGATCGTAGGGGAGGTCCGAACTGAGCGTCCGCCGGGCTGCGTAGATCTAAGGCCTGCCGGAGATAGCTGGTTCGAGGATGGGAAGTCAGTGCTGGTGACCGCCGAATCCCGGGTAAGCGCCGAGCGCATACGGGAGCTTTTGATGACCGTTTTCAGCGAAGCTATCGAGGAAGGGTTATGCGTTCTGACGCTCTGCTCTCCCCAGGATGCGGTGGGTGCTGCCGGAGCCGGATCTGGAGCCCGTTTTCTAGCTGTGGCTGGAATAACTCCAGCTGAACCCGAGGGCTGCCAGTTCATTAGCCTTCAGGACATGGTTTCCGGAGAAGGGCTACAGGCGCTGGCGAGAGTCCTAGAGAGGGCGGGTTTCAGCGTACCGGAAGTACCGGGGATCCGTCGCAGGCTCCTGCAGAAACTGTCCACGGACCTCCTGAGTGAGCAGCTTACCTTCCTCAAACCCGAAAGGCTTGCCGTATCGTGTTTAAAGATTCTCGAAAGAATCGAGGAAGCTATGGGTGTCTCGTACCCAACCGGTGCGTGCGTAAGGTTTATGGTTCATCTGGCTTGCCTTGTCGAACGACTTCTCCTAGGCCAACCGGTGCTGGAACATCCCCAGGCCACCGCGCTGTTCTCAACGTACTCCGTCCTGGAATCGGTGATGTCAGCTGTGCTAAAGGACATCGAGCAGGAATTCGGATGCTCGATTCCCTTAGGGGAGAAGGCATTCCTCTTGGAAGCTTTAACCGAAACAGGCCCGGTGCAGTGAACGTGGCCGGCTTGCTGGCAGCCGGTAGACCGGGGTCCCGGGTATGCCGTGCCGGTCCTGGTATGTCCCGTGAAAGTGCCTCGAGTGTGTAGTGGTCCGGATTTTGCTAAAATACTGTGTAGAGCGGTGGCTTCCTTACACTAAACGCCGAACCGTGTAAATTGGACTTGTACGGGTCGGGCATGCTCCCGATCTTCGGGTTTGAGTCCAATTCAGGACTCAAAGTCGCGAGCGGATTGTGCGGGGAGAGGGGATAGCAGCGGTGCCGGGGGAACCCAAGCTTGTTCGGGTGGATGAAAGACTTGTTCACGGACAGGTGGTTGTCGCGTGGCTGAAGCACCTTTCATGCTCGTCCGTTTGTATAGTCGACGATGAGGTCTCCGGCGACCAGTACATTCAGGAAGTCTTTAAGATGGCCCTGGGCACCGGCAACAGGTTAGTGGTGTGCACCGCACATGAAGCACCTTCATACTGGACCGGGTGGGAAGACAGCCTGGTACTCGTCAGGAATGTCCTTCTCGCATGTGAGATTTTCGAGGGCGGCGCCGTGTTTTCCCGGTTGAACCTCGGGGGAATGGGTAAGCGGATCGGCCGGATAAAACTCCTGGACAACATCTATGTCTTGCCGGAAGAAATGGATTCTCTTCGTTTTCTCAGGGATAGCGGCGTTCACTTGTTTTATCAATCCGTTCCCGCCGAAGCGCCGGTGGATTTAGGCCCTTACCTTGACGGGAAGACGGACGGTGGCGGGGCCGCCGCTGAGGCGGGCGGCGAACTTCTCAACGGTTAAGCTACACCCTCAAGGAGGTGCGAGATGTCCTCCGCCGCAGATGAATTTCGAATGAAAACTGCGTTTCTCGAGGCCCCAGGGAAGATGGTGGTCAGGGAGGTACCCCGCCTCGAGTTGCGCGGTGAAGGCTTTTTGTGCGAGGTGCTGGCTTGCGGTATCTGCGGCAGCGATCTGAGGACATATCTCCGGGGGCCTGGGACGCGGAGGCGGGAGCCCGGTCACGAGGTTGTGCTCAGGGTCATAGACGCATTGCTCGGGAACGTGGCCGTGCCCGGTGAACGGGAGGGCCGGTTCAAGCCCGGGGCCAGGCTTGTCGTTTCGTCTGTCTCTTGCGGGGTTTGTACAGAGTGTCTTCGCGGCGACGAGCACATGTGCGGAAAGAGGACTCACGTGGGTTTCGAGGCGCCTTCGGGTTTCAGCGAACTCGCTTTCGTACCCGTAACGAGCGTGCTTTACGGCGCGGTCTTCGAGCTGCCTCCGATCATTTCCAGCGCCGTGGCGAGCCTGGTCGAGCCGCTGGCCTGCGTCATATGCGGGCATGAGAAAATAGATGTTTTCCCCGGGGACACTGTGGTAATCCTGGGGGCCGGTCCCGTAGGGTGCATGCACGGGATCGTGTCGAAAATGAGAGGCGCGTCCCAGGTGATTCTGGTGGATGTAAAGGATAGCCGCCTGAAGCTGGCACCCGCTTCTTCGTGGGACGTGAAGGTGAACTCTGCGGAGACGAGCATCGAGGACGCTGTTCTCGACCTCACGGGCGGGGAAGGCGCCAGTGCCGTTATCGTGGCATGTGCTTCTCGGGAAGCTCACTCTCAGGCGGTGTCCTTGACCAGGAAAGGAGGCCAGGTGCTGCTATTTTCGGGTCTTGCGCCGGAGCACCGGATGGTTCCTTTGGACGTGGAGGCGATTCACCGCAGGGAAATCAAACTGGTGGGATCTAGGAACTCCGGCAGGCGTCATTTCAAAAAAGCCATCGATATGCTGGTGCAAGACCAGGGGGGTTTTGGAGAGATAGTTACACACGTTCTGCCACTGGAGGAGGTGGATAGGGGGTTTCAGCTGGCTTTGAGAGGCGAGGGTATGAAGGTGGTCATCGCCCCCGCCGGCGAGTCCTGATGTGTCCGATTGAATCCAGAAGTCTAACGAGAAATTCGTGGGAGGGGCCGGAAAGTGGTAAGAGCTACGGTAAAAGTTAAGAACAAGGTAGGTTTGCACGCAAGACCCGCTGCGCTTTTCGTCCAGGAAGCCATGAAGTACCCTTGCAAGATCACCGTGGAGTCCGACGGTAAGCGGGCGGACGCCAAGAGCATTCTGCAGGTGCTGGCTTTGGGCGTGAAGTGCGGACAGGAGATATCCATCATCACCGAAGGGGAAAACGAAAATACAGCCCTGCAAAAGCTCGTGAGCCTCGTAGAAAATGGCCTGGAGGGCGCATAGGTATGGCGCTGATGATAAAAGGCATACCCGCTGCGCCCGGAATAGCTCTGGGAAACGCCGTCTTGTACGTTCCTGACGATGCGGCGGAGATTTGTCCCGAGACGCAAGAGAAGATCGCGCCGGAGCAAGTGGATGGGGAACTCCGGCGGGTCAAGGAAGCTATCGCCAAAGCTTCCGGCGAACTCAAAGACATTGGAAGCAAGGTTTCGAAAAAAGCGGGTAAAGAAGCGGCGGAGATATTCTTCGCTCAGGAAATGATGGTAAATGACCCGTCGCTCCTGGAAAGCATAACCAAAAACATCGCGGAACGGTTTCTGCCTGCCGAGCAGTCGTGCTACCTCGCCTGCCTGGAAATGGCCAGGACCCTGGAGCAGATCCCCGACGACTACTTCAGGCAACGGGCCAACGACCTCAGGGACATCGGAAAGCGGCTTGTCAGGTGCTTGAAGGGAATTCCCGAAGCCTCTCTGGATTCCCTCGAAGATGGGTCTGTGCTGGTGGCGCGGGATCTGGCACCTTCTGATACTGCATCGCTGGACCCATCGAAGGTGAAGGGAATCGTGCTCGACTACGGAGGGAAGACGGGTCACACCGCGATTTTAGCGAGGTCTTTGGGGATTCCCGCCGTAGTCGGCACCATACAGGCTACATCCAGCATCTGCGGGGGTGACCTGGTGGCCGTTGACGGGGAAAGCGGTGAAGTTCTCGTAAGGCCGGACGAATCCTTGGTATCCGAAGTCCGCAAGAAAGCGCAAGCTTATGAGAAAGAGAGACAGCGGCTGGAGAAACTCCGGGATCTGCCGTCGGTGACCCTGGATGGGCGTCGAATCGAGACTTCCGCCAACATCGGCTCACCCAAAGACGTGTCCCTGGTGCTGAGAGCCGGTGCCGAGGGTGTCGGACTGTTCCGTACCGAGTTTTTGTTCATCGACAGAGACGTAATGCCCGGCGAAGAAGAGCAGTTTGCCGCATACCGCGAGGTCTTAGAAGGATTGAGCCCCCGTCCCGTCGTCATCAGAACCCTGGACATCGGAGGGGACAAGGAAATCCCCTACCTCAACCTGCCCGCGGAAGACAACCCCTTCCTCGGGGTGCGGGCTATACGCCTGTGCCTTAAGGAAAAGGAACTCTTCAGGACCCAGCTGAGAGGTCTCCTCCGGGCTTCCCGGTATGGAAATCTGAAGATAATGTTCCCGATGATCGCGACGGTGGACGAGCTTCGCGAGGCCAAGCGCATCCTGGATGAGGTCAAACGGGATCTTGAGCGGGAAGGACATGAGATCGCCGGTTTCGAAGTGGGCATAATGGTGGAGATACCCGCTGCGGCGGTGTGCGCCGACGTCCTCGCCAGGGAGTGCGACTTCTTCAGCATCGGCACGAATGACCTGGTGCAGTACACCATGGCCGCCGACAGAGGAAACCCCGAACTTGGTTCCCTCAGCGATCCATTTCATCCAGCGGTGTTGAGACTCATCGAAAGGACGATAAAGAGCGGGCGCGAGGCGGGGATATGGGTGGGGATGTGCGGAGAAATGGCAGGCATACCCGAGGCGGTCCCGCTTCTCGTCGGGATGGGCATAGACGAACTGAGCATGGCCCCGAGCTCGGTTCCCAGGTGCAAAGAGATCGTCAGAAAACTCGACTTGAAACGAGCTGAAGAAGTCAAAGAAGCTGTCATGAAGATGACAGACGCCAAGGAGATCCGGGACTATCTTCTGGACTTCGTGTCCAAGCTTTGATCTCGGCGTGGTGGGCCGGCCCGGGGTCAGGGCGGTCCCGGGCCGGGTTTCTGATTGCCGGTCCGAGTTTGAATTTTTAAATCTCTGGCGCGATGACCGGCGCTGAACCGGGGTTGTCGTTTTCGCCCATGAGGACGTGGGGAATGCGGGAGGTACCGGCCGTCTTCTCTGAAAATTCTCTCGATGTGCTTCCCCCGAGGAGTTGACCACCGGTCCGGAGAATTCGGGTAACTACCGCGCAGGACCGGAGGGGACTGCTTGGATAACCCGCATAGGGATTTACAGGAGGGGATGCCGGTGAGCCAAACGTCTGCATCATCGAAGGCCTGGTATTATGTGAAAGCTGTCGTCGGTGCGGTCCTTTTTGTAGCTTTGGTCCCGGTGGTGTCCGGCGTGGCGCTGTGGCTTATGGCGACGTACTATCCGGAAAAAACCGCGGAATTCATGGCGCCTGTGCTGAGACCGCTTGTATCATCCTACCAGGCAAAGGATGCTTCCGGGCAGGAAGCTTTGAAGTCTCGCCTGGCTCAAGTCGAACAGGATATGGAAGCTCTCAAAAAGAGTGTGGAGGAGACCCTCGCGCGTGCTGCCACGGCGGAGGGTGCCTCTGGGCAGGCAACGGGGCCGGTTGAGGTGAGGGTGGATCCGAGAACGGCTAAACTCCTCTCCGCGCTGGACTCTCTCACCGTGGCAAGGGTCGAACACACCATGGGGAACCGGGGGGTAGCTTTGCGGGAGGTGAGGCTGGCTCAAGAGCTTTTAGGAGCGATTACGGACCTTCCAGAAGATGTGAAGACTCTTCTGGACAGGGCCGCTTCGGAGCTCGCCGGAGACTCTCCCGCGGCGGGGGACTGGCTCTCAGTTCTATGGCACGCCGTCTTGAGGGAAGCTACCGCGGGTGGACAGTGAAGGGGGAGCCGGTCCCGGCTGCCCGGTGGGTCGTCGCGATAACGAGTTTTAAGTAGTCTCGTACATTGTAATTGCATGATTTCTCCGGTGGAAGGGCTGAAGTGATGGAAGCTATGGAGGTTATGGTCGAAGCTGATCTTCACACGCATACCGTAGGCAGCGGTCATGCTTTTGGGACGGTAATGGAGAACGTGCGGGCGGCCCACGAAAAGGGCCTTCGTGCCCTAGCTATCACCGATCACGGACCCGGAATGGCGGACGGTCCGCGTCCTTACTACTTCAGGAACTTGCACGTTCTGCCTCAGAGTTATATGGGCGTGATGATCCTCAAAGGTGTCGAGGGGAACATCGCGGGTTCGGACGGTTCGATAGACTTACCGTCCGAAATAGCGCGGGACCTGGACTTAGTGATCGCCGGCTTGCACCCCGCCTGTGGCATCGAAGGCCGGGGGCTCGATTGGAATACCCAGGCCATGACCGCGGCTATTCGAAATCCCCTGGTAGACATTATCGCTCACCCCGGAAACCCGCAATACCCGGTGGACCTCGAGGCATGCGTTCTGGAAGCTACCAGATACGACAAAGCCCTGGAGATCAACGAAAACAGCTTCTTCGCAAGACCGGGCAGCATGGAACGTTGTCTGGTAGTCGCCAAGCTGTGTGCTCAACACGGCACGCTCGTGAGCGTGGCGAGCGACGCACATTCCCCGTGGAACGTGGGGGAGGTATCCCGCGCCTTGAAACTAGCTCTGGATGCCGGGATACGCAGGGAACAGATCGTCAATGCCAGCATGGATAATCTCACCCGTTTTCTCACGATGAGGCGAAAGAGGCTCGAGGCGTGGCGATGTTAGCTGGCGGCGGGTGCGGCGTGAGTCCGGTCCTGGCTGAGTTTCACACCGGCCCCCCGTGTGCCGGTACCTAGTTAAAAAGCCCAAAGAGATGGTAAACGAGGGGCGCGAAGAAAATCGCAGGGAGCATGTTGGCAACCTTAACCCGCCTTATTTCGAGAAGCCCCAGCCCTATGGCGAAAATGAGGATTCCCCCGGCGGCGGTGAGTTCCGATACCATCGCCGGAGTGAGAATTCCCTGGACAAGTCCGGCGGCCATGGTTATAGAGCCCTGGTAGACCAGGATAGTAAAAGCGGAAAAGAGCACCCCTGCGCCCATGGAAGAAGCTAGAACGATGGCCGCGAACCCATCCATCACGGCCTTTATCGCCAGGGTGCTGTAGTCGCCCGTGAGGCCGTCTTGAATCGCGCCCATTATCGCCATGGGCCCCACGCAAAACAAAAGGGATGCCCCGACGAAACCGGCTACGAAGCTCGAGCTCGTTTGTGGTGACCTTGTGTGGAGACCTGGTCCCCGGTTCGGGACGGGTCGTTCCTTCACGGCCGTTTCTCCAGCCGGGCCCGGTTCTTTGTTCGGGACCGCTCCTTGGTTCAGAGTCGATTCCGCGTCGCGGGTCAACTCTTCCGCGGCAGATGGTTTGGAATTAACCGCGGCGAACCTGCGCTGGAGAAACACGCCCAGGCGCTCGAGTCTTTTATCGAGGTCGATCCATTCTCCCAACGCAGTGCCCGCAAGAAGGCTTGCCAGCAACACCAGGGGGTTCGACGTTTTCAAGGCCATGTTCACGCCTAAAACGGTTGTGAAAAGGCCAAGGACGTTCATGACAGCTGTCTGAAATTTCGCTGAGAGTCTTCTGCCGGCCAGAAGACCGAGAGCCCCGCCGATGCTTACCGTGAGCATGTTTAAGAGTGTTCCGGTCATTTAACAAAACCCCTACGGTTTGTTCTGGGTGCCTCACCCTAATGACGTGGTTTCTTTTTCCTTGCGGCGCGCACCGAATTGCCTGCTTCGTTTATTCCGTACACGTCTCTTCAAAGTGCGTGCCGGGATTCGATGTGAGATCATAATACGCCCCGCATGCAATGGGCTCAAGGCTTTTCGTTCCTTGATTCCGGCCGCTGGCATGGATATAATGGCAGCATAGCCCAGGTATAACTCGGTTTACTCCTTAGAAATGACCTGTCAAAGGCCGGGCTTCGCTGGTTGTGCGTTTTACCTATGAGCTTCTGCGAGAGGGTGAAGATATGAGGTTTTCGAGGATGTTCGGAAAGACTCTCAGGTCCAAACCGGCCGAGGCCGAGATGCCGTCCCACGAGCTTTTACTCCGGGCCGGCATGATAGCGAGACTGGCCGCCGGAATCTACAATTACATGCCTCTGGCCTGGCGGGTTGTCCGCAAGATCGAGAACATCATGAGGGAAGAGATGGACGCCATCGGGGGCCAGGAGATAAACATGCCCGTGGTTCATCCGGCTGACCTGTGGAAAGAGTCCGGGCGGTACTTCGATATCGGTCCCGAGATGGTGAGATTCCGCGACCGGAGCGGCAGAGACATGGTCCTCGCCATGACCCACGAAGAAACCGTTACGGACCTCGCAAGACGCTTCGCCAGTTCCTACAGGGACCTCCCCTTCATGGTTTACCAGATACAGACGAAGTTTCGAGACGAACCGCGTCCCCGGGGAGGGCTGGTGAGGGTCAGGGAATTCGTGATGAAAGACGCGTACAGCTTCCACAGGGATGTATCGGACCTCGATAGATACTACGAAGACGTTTGTACCGCTTACCGGAATGTCTGCCGGCGGTGCGGCGTGCCGGTGGTCCAGGTCCTGTCGGACGTGGGGATGATGGGAGGAAGCCAGGCCCACGAGTTCATGTACGTGACCCCGCTGGGCGAAGACACCCTCGTCCTGTGCCCGGAATGTGGTTACGCAGCTAACAGGGAAGTGGCGACGGTGGCCAGGGAGGAGTTGGGGGACGGGTCGCGTCTTCAGGCCGAAAACGCGGACCGGCCGCCGAGGCGTGACCGGATCTTGAGCGCGACCGGCATGATTGAGGGGAAGCTTGAAAAAGTCGGTACCCCCGGCAAGAACACCATCGACCTCGTTTGCAGCTACCTCGGGGTTTCGCCCAAGCGGAGCATAAAGACGATGGTTTACGCCGTCCCGCCGAGGATGGAAGGGAACGCGGGGACGGGAAAGGAAAAGGCCGGTTCCAAGAAACGCGAACTCGTGCTGGTCGTCCTAAGGGGCGATCTCGAGGTTAACGAAAGGAAACTTGCAAACCTCCTTAAAGTCGGAGAGGTAGAGCCCGCCTCGCCGGAAGAGATAAAGGAAGCTGGTCTCGTTCAGGGATACATGTCCCCGGTGGGGCTCAAAGGTTTCAAAGTAGTCGCCGATCTGAGCCTCAGGGAAGACGAGGAGTATGTCGCCGGTGCCAACGAAGAGGGATACCACCTGACCGGCGTGCGCCCGGGCAGAGATTTTCCCGTCGATTATTGGGGTGATGTGATCGTCGCCAGAGAAGGAGACCCGTGTCCTCGTTGCGGGAAGCCTCTCAAATGGGAAAGGGGTATCGAGGTCGGTAACACGTTCAAACTCGGCCTCAAGTACTCGTCTTCAATGGGAGCCACCTTCCGGGACGAAGACGGGAAGGACAAGCCGATGGTCATGGGTTGTTACGGAATGGGTGTAGGAAGGCTTCTGGCTTGCGTCGTCGAAGCTAACAGGGATTCTTCGGGGATAATCTGGCCAATTACAGTGGCGCCCTATCAAATACATCTGGTAACCCTCGGGGCAAACCCTCAGGTTCGGGAGACAGCCGAGGCCGTTTACGCTAGGTGGACGCGCGAGGGGAAGGAAGTTCTATACGATGACAGGGACGAGTCTGCCGGGGTGAAGCTCAAAGACGCCGACCTCCTCGGCATGCCCATCAGGGTCCTCATCTCCGAACGAACCCTCGGCGATGAGCAGGTTGAGGTGAAGCGCCGCAGGGATGAGGCCCCGAAAAGGGTCGGTCTTGGCGAGCTCGACAAAGTGGTAAGCGAGCTCATCGCCGGCGAGTTCCAGAGATTTTCCGCCGGGGATTCCCGCCCCGTGGCGGATTCTTGAAAAAACCGGAAGTTCACACCCTGTGTCTGAAAGAGGGTAATCCACCGATGAAGTCTACCGGGACAATGGAGTTCGTTCCCACCAGGTCTTCGGAAATACGTTCAGCGTTCCTTCGGTTTTTCGAGGAACGGGGGCACACCGTCGTCCCCAGTTCGTCGCTGGTTCCGGCGGGGGATCCCACTCTTCTTTTCACCAATGCAGGTATGGTCCAGTTCAAAGACGTTTTCCTGGGGCTCGAAAAGCGCTCGTATACCAGGGCCGTCACGTCGCAAAAGTGCGTTCGCGCGGGGGGCAAGCATAACGACCTCGATAACGTAGGTTTCACCCGAAGACACCACACCTTTTTCGAAATGCTGGGGAACTTCTCCTTCGGAGATTACTTCAAGGAAGAAGCGATGAGGTATGCATGGGAATTCCTGACGGGGGTCTTGAAGCTTCCCCCGGGCCGGCTGTGGGTCACGGTATTCCGAGAGGATGATGAGGCAGAGAGACTGTGGCGTAAGGTTGCAGGGCTTCCTTCGTCCCGCATCGTCAAAATGGGAGAGAAGGACAACTTCTGGGCGATGGGGGATACTGGCCCTTGCGGTCCGTGTTCCGAACTGATTCTGGACAGGGGCGAGGAGCTCGCGTGTGGTCCTTCGTGTGGAATCGGTTCGTGTGACTGCGACAGGTGGCTCGAGCTGTGGAATCTCGTTTTTATGCAGTATTCCAGGGACGCCCAGGGCAACCTGACCCCTCTTCCGAGGCCCAGCATCGACACGGGCATGGGGCTGGAAAGGATCGCCTCGGTGATGCAAGGCGCCGACTCCAATTTCGACACGGACCTGTTCATTCCGATCATCCGTAAAGTCGAGGAGATTTCGGGGAAAAAAGCTGGGGAAGACGAGCCGGTTTTTCCGTACCGGGTCATAGCTGACCACATAAGAGCTTGCAGTTTCCTGGCTTGTGACGGGGTTGTTCCGTCCAACGAGGGAAGAGGCTACGTGATGAGGAGAATTCTGCGGAGAGCGGTGAGGTTCGGTCGCGCGCTGGGGATAAGCCGGCCGTTCACCGCCGAACTGGTCTGGGTTGTGGGCGGGATCATGCAAGATGCCTACCCCGAGATCCTGGCCCGTGGCAATGAAATCGGCGAGATCTTGGAAACCGAAGAGATTCGTTTCATGGAAACCCTCGAAGCTGGAAGCGCCCGGGCCAGGGAATTCATCGAGGAAGCTAAAGCCAGGGGCGAGAAGGTCCTGAGCGGTGAAAGAGTTTTCGTCCTGTATGACACGTTCGGATTTCCGATCGACCTCACCCGGGATATGGCCAGGGAAGCCGGGATGGCCGTAGACGAAAAGGGTTTTGAAGATGCCCTCGAGAGGCAAAGGGAGAGGGCGAGAGCTTCGAGGAAAGCTGAAATCGAGGAAATGGAGCGGCTTGCGGAGCTCTTGAAGGACGTCCCCCCGACGCGGTTTTGCGGTTACTCCCAGCTCGAAGCGGACGTGAAGATTCTGGCCGTGCTCAAGGATGGCGAGAGGGTTCGAAAGCTTGAGGCGGGTGAAGAGGGTGTCCTCGTTTTCGATGTATCCCCCTTCTACGCGACCGCCGGTGGCCAGGTAGCTGACCAGGGGATGCTGACCGTTCCGGCCTCGCCCGGGGAGGCACCCCGGCTTGCGGGAGTAGTGACCGACGTGAGGAAATCCCCTCCAGGCGTGTACCTTCACACCGTGAAAGCTTCCGGCCAGACGCTGGTGGAAGGTCAGACGCTGAAAGCCCGGGTTGACGAAGAAAGGCGCAAGGGGCTCGAGACCCATCATACCGCCACCCACCTCCTGCACGCCGCTTTAAGGAAGGTCCTCGGGCCTGGGGCACTTCAAAGCGGGTCTTTGGTCCTGCCGTCAAAGCTCAGATTCGACTTTGCCCACGGTCGCGCTCTCACCCCGGATGAGCGCCGGGAAATTGAAAAGACCGTTAACAGCTGGGTAAGGTCGGACCTGCCTGTGACGACCGGGGAAATGAGACTGGAGGAGGCCAGGAAAAAAGGGGCGATAGCCATTTTCAGCGAGAAGTACGGCGAAGTGGTGAGAGTGGTCGAAGTGCCCGGGGTTTCTTGTGAACTGTGCGGGGGTACCCACCTCAAGCGGACCGGCGAAATAGGGTTCTTCAAGATCGTATCGGAGGGAGCGGTAGGGGCCGGCCTCCGGCGAATCGAGGCAGTCGCGGGGAAGGCGTACGAAGACTACGCCCTGGAAGTCGAAGATATCCTCAAAGGACTGGCCGAAAGGCTTGAGGTTCCCAGGACCGAAATTCTTTCGAGAATCGATTCCCTCATGGCCGAGATGGCGCGCCTGAGGGAGGAGACCAAAAAACCCAGGTCCCGCGATTCTGAGATCGTCGCCGAAATCCTCCGGAATTCAGTGGAAGTTCCCGGCGCCGGGAACAAAAAGATAGCAGCGTATCGTCTTGATAATATGGCGCCCGACGAAATACGGGCCATCGGGGATCACCTCAGAGACAAAGGGGTCTCCGTAGTCATCCTGGGGAGCAGGAGTTCGGACAAGGCGCACCTGGTGGTGATGGTGAGAGAAGATGATTCCCGAGCCGGAGTAGATGCGAGGAGCATCGTTAGAGCAGGAGCGGCAGTTCTCGGGGGAAGCGGGGGAGGGCGCGCCGACCTGGCGCAGGCTGGAGGGAAATCCGTCGAACGCCTGGACGACGCCATCGCCCAATGTATGAAAAAGGCCAGGGAGCTGGTGGAGACAGCTTCAAGAAACGGCAAGAACGGGTGAGAGCGACGGAAGGTATATCTCCCTGTGCCAGCGAATGAGTAAGGGATCTTCGGGGGGATGAAGAATATGGGTGAGTTCGAGGAGACCAGGTTCTTTAAGGTTAAAACGGAAAAGCAGAACACGGCGCGGGAGATCATCCTTGAAGTGTATCGGGCCCTTAAAGAGAAAGGGCACAATCCGGTAAGCCAGATCGCGGGCTATCTTATCTCGGGCGACCCCACTTACATCACGAGCCATCGCAACGCGCGGAGCCTGGTAAGACAAATCGAACGAGATGAGATCCTCGAGGAACTGGTCAGAGCTTACGTGGAGCAGTACGGCGATAAGTAAGGAGGCAAAGTCCGGGACCGGTCTAGGATTTTGAGACCGGTCCCTTAAGTGTCTATAAGGTGTCTTTAAGTTCGACTGTTTCTATGCTTTTACTTCCACAAGGTTGACGACCCTGTTTACTCCGTCCGCCCTGATCGCGACGTCGGTAATGGCATCTTTGAGTTCGGAAGAGTTTACCTGCCCTTGGATGTACACGCACCTCTTATAGGTGCCGACCTTGAGAGACCTGCATATGTCTCGGGTCTTCTCGTTTTCTCGAAGTGCGACCCTGACCTTTACCGTAACGCTTTGATCAATGAGGTCCTTGTCCAGATTCTCGGGAATCGTAACGCTCATCGGCTATCTCCTTTCTGTGTGTTGAGAAGATGTACTATCCGCCGGGTCCGCTCTGGGTCTGGGAGCGGGCACTCAGAACCAATTTACCAGATACCTTTCCAGATACAAAAGTCTCGGATGGCGAAATATATGCAACCATGCATGAAGGGGAGCGGAAAAACGAATGCCTTCCCCCGGGATGTCGTTCCTCCTCGCCGGCTCTCTTGACCGCTCAAGCGCGCTGGCAGTCGCAGCAAGTATCCGAATATCAAGACGAAGGGTTTTCCCAACGACGGGCGGAAATGAGTGTTGTGGAGGGTGAGACATATTGCTTTACCTGGTTGCTTTTCTTTCCGGAGCTTCCCTTATGAGTCTCGAAATGGTCGGTTCGCGAATCTTGGCGCCCTATTTCGGAAGTTCGATCCTGGTTTGGGGCAGCCTCATAGGTACAATCCTCGTCGCTCTGACGGCCGGTTACTATCTCGGAGGACATCTCTCAGACAGACGGCCAAATTTCGAGGCATTGGGATGGGTTTTGCTGGGGGCATCGTTTTTCACATCGGTCATACCGGCGCTGTCCCGCAAGTTCTTGCCGCTGCTTGCAAGTTACGGTGCCTCCGCCAAGTGGCCTTCCCTTGCAGCGTGCGGGTTGTTGTTCTTCGCGCCCGCTTTTCTCATGGCGATGGTTTCCCCGTGGGCGGTGAGGCTTTGTGTGTCCTCGGTGGAGCGGGCGGGCAGAGCGACGGGGCTTATGTACGCCGTTTCGAATGCGGGAAGCATAGCTGGAACGTTCTTCACTTCGTTTTTCTGGATTTCCTGGCAGGGCACAAATTCGATAGTAGCTGGTCTCTCGCTAGTTCTCCTGACGCTGGCCTGCCTCAGCATAGTTCCTCCTCTGGTTCGGGTGCCGTCTAAACGCGGGTTTTTCGCCGTCGCCTTGCTGGCGGCAGTGCTTTACATGTCCCTCCTGGGGAATCTCGTTCCAAGCCCGGGAGGTAACGTGATTTACGAGACCAGGTCTCTGTACCACCACATCTACGTTGTGGATGCCCTCGATTCGCGGCTGCTCAAATTCGACAAGTCCATACAAGGCGGAATGAAAAAGGACGATCCTTTCGAATCGGCATTTCCTTATCCCAACTACTTCCATTTGGGACTCATCTTTAATTCCCAGCCCCGGGATATGCTCATGGTGGGTTTGGGTGCGGGACTTGCTCCCAAGAGGTTTTGGCGGGACTACCCCGGTCTCAAGATTCAGGTGGCCGAACTCGACCCCGAAGTCGTGAAGGTGTGTTACCGGTACTTCGCCCTTCCCAGAGACGAACGGCTTCAGGTCGAAGTAAAGGACGGAAGGATGTTCCTCCGGGATACACCCTCCAAATACGACATAATCCTGCTCGATGCGTACTTCGCCGATGCTGTCCCGTTCCATCTCACGACGAGGGAGTTTTATGAGATCGTGAGAAGTAAACTTAGGCCCGGTGGCGTTGTGGCCTACAACATGATCGGCGCTTTCGAAGGTCCGCATTCCAGGCTGTTTCGCTCTATGCTGAAGACGTTTGAGACGGTCTTTCCCGAAACCTACGTGTTCCCCGTGGACTGGCGGGAGGGAGGGGAAGAGACCCTCAGGAACATCATCGTGATAGGCGTCGTACCGGGTACTTCCCCCGGCGGCTCGGCGGGATATACCCGTATTGGCCAGGCGAAACTTCGAAAGGAGGATGTCCTGGCTCAAGCTCGAGCTCTCGCGGGGACCGTCGTGAAGTTCCCCGGCTTCGTGGAGATGGCATCGAGTCTGTACGAGAAAGCCATCTTCTTTGATGACGTGCCCGTCCTCACCGATGACTACGCCCCGGTGGATTCCCTTCTCTACCTGTATTAAATCTCTACCGAGGCGAAGCCGGGCCGTCTAGAAACAGATTTAGCCTGCTCGACTGCGGACGCTGCTGCGGGCGAGTGCCGGTCGCCCGCGATGGGAAGACACCGGGCCGCCGGTTCTTCTGCTCGTCAAGTCTGGACGGCCCGGGTATTCCGTGGGGGCGCTCATGTCGAACGGCGTATTCTGAAATACCCCAGTTTCTCCATGAGCTTCACGTAGTCGACCACGAGCTGGGTTTCCCGGCAGCCGGTTTCCGCCTCGATAAGCGCGGATACGTGAAGAGCATTCCTTTTGCCGTCGCTCCAATACCCGATGTAGGGAAAAAGCCTCCTGTGCTTCTCCCATTTTCTGTTGAAGGATTCCCATTCTGCCAGAAGCTCCCGGGGAATGCCCGACGAGCCCCTTATGGACACGGGGCCGCGGAACACGCGCTCGGGGATGATGGACCTGGCTTCGGACACAAGCTCCGGAAGTTCTCCGGAAGCAGGGGCATCCAGCAACTCTTCCAGGTTAGGCAAGGCCTCTTCCGCGGCGCCGCTTTGGTCGTCCGGGTTCTCCGCGTTTGCGGCCTCCAGAAGGCCAAGGGTGGATACCCCCCTAGTCCACACGGATTCGGTAGTGCGCCGGATTTCCTCTTTTGCCTCGCGGATATGACGTTCCAGCCCAGGTGAGGCGCAAAGCTTCCTGAGGCTTTCCACATCGAGGATTTTCCGCTCCCGGATGAAGGCGAGTCTCAAGGCGAGGAGGCGCCGGGTTTTTTCCGGGGGTATCTCTTCTTTTCCCGGCACAGGAGCGTTTTTGCCGGTGACGGCCCGCAGAATCTCCTCGACGAGTTCGTTGGCCTCGTGGTGGTAATGGGCGGCCATTTCTCGAGCCACAAACGAGCATTGGACCGGTCCCGCGGAGGCCAGGAAGTAAAGGTAAGCTGCAGCCGCTACACCGACCACATGGAGCATGTGCGGGTCCACTTTATCGGGGGTATCCTGGCTTGTGTGGTAAAACTTATCCGGCCACTGAATGAGCATGGGGCATCCCACGCCCACGGAGGGATCGGACCAGATGTAGTGATCGCTTCCCCCCGAAAAAGGCGACACGGCCCACCGGAAAAGGGGATATGAAGCGGTGCCGGCGAGGTTTTGCGCCTCGAAAGTCAACCGCTTCATTACGGACCAGGCGACGTCTCCGGCGAAGGTGGCGGCGGCTCTGGGGGGCCTTTCGATAGTCAGAACCGAGCCGCACAGTTCCTGGTTTTCTCCCACCATGTCGAGGTTGATGGCAGCTTTTACCCGGTGGATTTTCTCCTCGTTTGTCGCCAGGTAGGCGTAAGTGCCCGTCATCTCGGGGACCCACAGAAACCGGATTCCCCGGACGGGCCTGGGAAGCTTTCCCGACGAGATTAGGTGCTGTAAAACGGCAGCTACTTCGATAAGAGCCCCCGCGCCCGAGGCGTTGTCGTTGGCGCCGGGAGAAGGATGGCAAAGATGGGCCGTGGCCACAACCTCGTCCCCGGTGTTTCCCGGAATGAAGGCCTCCACAACTTCGATGGTGCCCTCATAGAACCTGGTTCGGACCCTGGCGAAAACTTCCACGGGAGCTTTGGCGGACTTCAAAAGCTTCCTCAAATCCTCGCCCTTCTTAGGGGATACGACGAAGCCAAATCCGAAGCCTAAGGGGTCCGTCACCTCTTCAGGCCAGAAGGACACGTACTGGACGGCGTCGGCTATGTCCATTCTGTGCCTCACCGGGGGAAATTCGTTCATGTTGTCCAGGACGATTCCCACGGCGCCCCGTTCCTCCACGGCCAGTTGCCGGATTTTGTTGGGGTCGCCCGAGGAAAACACCACTTTGCCTCTGACGTCGGTGCTCTCATAGGAGGATGGGTCGTCTGCCTTTTCCACGTAAACCAGCTGGCACCTGATACCCTCAGGGGGCGTAGCGCCCGACCTCTGAATGACGGACACCGGGTTTTCCCTGAAGGAACACAGCCTCTCCGGCTTCCCTTCGGGGGGATAGAGCACGAGCAGAGCTTCTTCCACGTCCCATTCCATGAAGCTTCTCTCAGACCAGAAACTCGGCCCCTTCTTCGCGGGATACTGCAATATCTGAGCTTCCAGGCCGGTGCCGGCTAGGGAACTTCTGACGTAATGGGCCGCTTGCCTGAAGCCGGGACTGGCCTGGATCCTGTGGAAGCTCGATATCTGCTCCACGTGCCGCTTGGCGACGATGCCCGAAAACTCTCCTTTGATTTCGTCGATGATTTTATCGAGCATGCTGGGTCATCCTTTTCTTCGGTTTGGCCAACGATCTTCTCAAAGCGGAGGTGAAAGTCCTTCCGGGAATGCCTGGAGGCGCCTTCGGATGCGGAGTAGAATCCGTAATCAAAGCTTGGAAAGGGGAATCGGGCGGTGATCCCGATAAGAGACACTCAAAGGTCCAGGTCGAGACCGTTCGTCAACTGGACCCTCATCGTCCTCAACCTGATAGTTTTCGCATACGAACTGTCCTTGACCGATGCGGAACTCAATTGGTTCATAACCAAATGGGGAGTCATACCCAGGGTTATAACTAACCCGGGCGCTTTTTCCCCGGCGGTTCTCGCTCACATTTCCGGACCCCTGTCGTTCCTCACATCTATGTTCATACACGTGGGTTGGGTTCACATCTTCGGCAACATGCTGTACCTGTTCGTTTTCGGGGACAACGTTGAGGACCTTTTGGGACACGGGAGGTACCTTCTCTTTTACCTCACAGTTGGAGTCGCGGCTGGGGTTGCCCACGTGGTTGCCGCGCCGCTCTCACGGGTCCCCACCGTAGGCGCCAGCGGGGCGGTGGCTGGGGTTCTCGGTGCGTATTTCCTCAATTTCCCCCGTTCCCGGGTGCTGGCCGCCATACCTCTAGGGATTTTCATTCCCGTGGTTGAGGTGCCAGCCATTATCTTCCTGTTCCTGTGGTTTGTGACGAATCTCTTGTCTGGAGCCGCTTCCCTTGGGGTGACCGCTCAGGGCGGGGTCGCCTGGTGGGCTCATGTGGGAGGATTTCTCGCGGGCATGGTCTTTTCCCTGGTGTTAAGACGTAGAAGGGTACGGGCGGGGTAAAAGTTTGGGAGCTCCCTAGCTTTTGTTCGGAAGGGAAACGAGGGATTGCGGACGAATTCGTATCCGTCTTTTATCACTAACCGGAGGGATGATTTCTTGGCACGCGTAACTCTTTCTGTGATCAAGGCGGACGTAGGTGGGTTTGTGGGCCATTCCGGCGTCCACGAAGAGCTTTTGACGAAGGCCCGTGACACGCTGGCTCAAAAGGGCAAAGACCTCCTTATCGACTTCTTCGTCACCCACGTCGGAGACGACATCGAGCTCATAATGACCCACCAACGTGGCGTGGATGACACCGGTATCCACAGGTTGGCCTGGGATACCTTTGTGGAGTGCACCGGTGTGGCCAAGAAACTGAAACTGTACGGGGCAGGACAGGATCTGCTTGCCGACACTTTCAGCGGAAACGTCAAAGGTATGGGACCCGGGGTGGCCGAGATGGAGTTCGAAGAGAGGCCATCCGAGCCCGTCGTTATCTTCATGGCCGACAAGACCGAACCGGGGGCGTGGAATTTCCCGCTGTACAAGATGTTCGCCGACCCGTTCAACACCGCGGGTCTGGTGATAGACCCCAAGATGCACCTGGGTTTCGATTTCGAGGTCCACGACCTCATCCAGCATAAAAAAGTGATTTTCCATTGCCCCGAAGAGATATACGACCTACTCGTGTTCATAGGCGCGCCAGGCCGTTACTGCGTGAAGGCGGTCTATTCCAGGACTCTGGGGGGAGAGATCTGCGCTTGTTCCACCACCCAGCGTTTGAACCTGATGGCCGGAAGGTATGTGGGAAAGGATGATCCGGTGCTCATCGTTAGAGCCCAGAGCGGCATGCCGGCAGTGGGGGAGGTGCTTGAGCCTTTCGCCCACCCGCACCTGGTGGCCGGCTGGATGAGAGGGTCCCACTATGGACCCCTCATGCCGTCAGCAATGGATGACTCGTGTCCCACCAGATTCGACGGGCCTCCCAGGGTCGTAGCTCTAGGGTTCCAGCTCGCCGGAGGGAAGCTGGTTGGACCTCAGGATTTCTTCAAAGACCGGGCTTTCGATGAAGCGCGCCGGCTGGCAAACCAGATCGCCGACTACATGCGGTCGCTGGGGCCCTTTGAGCCGCACAGATTGCCTCTGGACGAGCTGGAGTATACTACGATGCCGGACGTGATGAAGAAACTCAAGGACAGGTTCATGCCCCTTGAGTGAGGCCGGGAGGAAGCGCTCGCCGGAGGACGGAAAGGCGGCGGTTGGCGGCGGGATGATGCGAAACAGGACATTGGGAAAGACGGGGATCTCGGTATCGCCCTTCTGCTTCGGGACTCTGAACATAGGTCCCGGCCAGGCCAATCTCTCTTTGAAAGACGGCCGGGACCTCATCGCCTTCGCCCTCGAATGCGGGGTGAATTTCTTCGACACGGCGGAGCTCTACGGCACTTACGAGTTCCTCGATTCCCGGGTGTTGCCCGGGTTGGAGGACGCGGTGATCGCTTCGCGAAGCTTCGCCGTGACCCGCGGGGAGATGGCGAGGAGCCTTGACCTGGCCAGGAAATCCATGCACAGAGACGTAGTGGACATCTTCGGCCTTCACCAGCAGGAGTCGGGTCTCACCCTGAAAGGGCACCGGGAAGCCCTCGAGTTCCTGGCCGGAGCCAAGTCCAGGGGATGGATAAAGGCCGTCATGGTTTCCACCCATCACGTAGCTTGCGTACGCGCCGCGTCTCTGATGGACGAGGTGGACGTGATTTTCGCCATCTTAAACCTGGAGGGTCTCGGGATCAGAGACGGAACCAGACAGGACATGGAAGAAGCGCTCTCGTTTGCGAGCTCCTGCGGCAAGGGCGTTTACGTCATGAAAGCCCTTGGGGGAGGACATCTTTATCGAAGGGCCAGGGAGGCGCTGGCGTACGTTCGGGACCTTCCCTTTGTTTCCAGTGTCGCTGTGGGCGTCAAGTCCCGCGCGGAAGTCCTGTTTGCGTGTTCCGTTCTGTCCGGGGGAGAGGTTCCGCGGGCTGCGGAAGCCGAGACCCGGGGTGCTCTCAGGAGGGTCGTGGTGGAGGACTGGTGCACCGGCTGCGGTGAGTGTGTGAAAGTCTGCGGTTTCGGGGCGGTAACCCTCGAGAGCGGTAAGGCTGTGGTGGACCCCTCCAAATGCATGCTTTGCGGTTACTGCTCGAGAGTTTGCCCGGATTTTTCCATCAAGGTGCTCTGAAGAATGGGGCGGATGATCGGGATAGACTTAGGTGACAGGCGGGTGGGGATCTCCGTGAGCGACGACGCGGGGATGTTTGCCCACCCGCTTGCCACTATTGAATTCGCCGGATGGGACCAGCTGATAGAAAAGGTTGCCTGTCTCATGGAGAAGCATAACGCCGATCTCGCGGTGGTGGGCGTACCCAGGAACATGGATGGAAGTTTCGGCGACCGTTCCCGCGCCGCCCTGCGTTTTTCGAGAAAGCTCGCTTCGAGGACCGGAAAAACGGTCGTCACCTGGGATGAAAGGTTGACCACTTCACAGGCGGACAAAGAAATGATAGCCTTGGATAAGTCGAGACGGAAGAGAAGGTTGAAGATAGACCAGGCGGCCGCCGTTCTCATTCTCGAGGGATACATGCAAAGTCTCAGGACGGGGGAAAAGGTCTGTTCGGGTGAGATGAAGGACGACGAGCCTCCGGAAACTCCGCTGAAAGGGTGAACTTCCCATGGAAGATTGGAACGACTTCGATTCCCCCATTGAACTCGAGGATGAAAACGGCCGGCTTCACAGGTTCTTTATGATATACGACCACTTGATGGCCGGTGGGAAGCAATACGTCGTTCTCCTGCCCGAGGAGGAACGGGATTCGGATGAGCCCCTCGTCGTAATCTTGAGGCTGGACCGGGAAAACGACGAGTATGTTCTTCATAGCATCACCGACGATGCCGAATGGGAACTCGTATCGAGGGCGTGGGAAGAGGTGGAGATGGAAGAGCTCGTTTCCGGGGACGAAGACGAGCTCGAACAAGATGAGGGAGATTACGACGAAAATGAAGAAGACGAATACGAAGAAGATGAATACGGCGATGAAGACGATGAGGGTGGAGAAGACGACGAAGGTGACGAGGACCCCGGAAATCTTGGCGGCCGCCTTTGAACCCTAGTTTCCGCATGCCTCAGTAGGAAACCGGGATAAACCGGAATGAAATCGGGGGATGTACTTCTTAAAAAGCGATTGTGGAAGCGATACGGCGTGGGTCTTTCCTTGTTGGTCGCTCTCGCTGTGGTATCGCTCATCGCCTTTTTCACCGCATCCCCCCTTCCTCCTGAGAGCTCCGGTGTCGTAGTGGTCATTCCGGAAGGAAGCAGTACATCCCAAATAGCTTTCGAGCTTCACTCCAAGGGGGTAATAAAAAGTCCCTTCCTTTTCCGGGTATTTGCGAGAATCCTCGGGATCCAGGGTGATCTTCAAGCGGGAGAGTACATTTTCGAACCCGGGATGACCCTTTTCGACGTGATGTCCAGCATTCGCCAAGGAAGGGTCATCCATTACCGGCTGACCATCCGGGAGGGATTGTCGGTCGAGCAAATAGCTATGGTGATTGAAGAAAGAGGTTTTGGCTCCAAAGAAGCTTTTCTGGAGGCATGTAAGGACCCGGAACTGGTGAGGAAGTGGGCCACCCCGGCGGAACTGGAAAAAACCAGGTACCCCGTGGAAGGGTACTTGTTCCCGGATACTTACTACATAAGAAGGGGTCTTACCGAGCGGGACCTCGTGGTCATGATGATCAAGAGGTTTTCGCAGGTAGCAGGGGGGCTTCTCGAGAAGAACGCGGGCAAGCACGGTCTTTCCCCACACCAGCTCGCAACCCTCGCATCCATCGTGGAAAAAGAAGCTGTCAGCCCCGAGGAGCGGCCGGTCATCGCTCGGGTGTTTTTGAACAGGTTGGCCATAGGCATGAAACTCGACGCCGACCCGACGGTTCTGTACGCCGTGGGGAAGACTTCGGGGGTTCCTCTCTACAAGGACTTGGCATTCGATTCCCCCTATAATACTTACAAATACCCCGGGCTTCCGCCCGGTCCCATTGCCGGCTTCGGCAAGGCGGCGCTGGAAGCGGTGATCAATCCCGCTTCCGTTGATTACCTTTACTTTGTATCCAAGAACGACGGAACCCACGCCTTTGCCCGGACCTACGAAGAGCACCTCAGAAACGTGAGGAAGTACCAGGGACAATAGTCCTCCGGGAATAGGTGCCTTCCCTCCTAAGACATCCTATGTTCGATACCCCTATTAGGAGGGAGGGACAGGAAGACCATGAGGCGGTGGCTTTTTCTGCTGTTGCTTTTCCTGCCGGTCGCCTTTGCGCCCCTTTTGCCGTCGGATATTCCCGTGATCTTTGCCGCTCCCGAACACGTCCTGGCAGCTCCCGAAAGCTGGTGGGACGAGGTTAATCTGATATCCCGCCTCATCATGGGAGAAGCTACGGGGGAACCTTTTGCGGGTCAGGTCGGCGTAGGGGCGGTGGTCCTCAACAGGACAAGGCATCCTCAGTTCCCCAACACCGTTCCAGGGGTTATCTATGAACCTGGTGCCTTCGAGTCGGTGTCAAACGGCCTGATATGGTCCGCGCCGCCTTCGGCCGTCAATTACCGAGCGGCCGAGCTTGCCCTGAACGGCTGGGACCCGACGTACGGCGCCCTCTTTTTCTGGAACCCGGCGAAACCGGTGAGTCCCTGGATCTGGACGCGGACGATAATCACACAAATCGGAAGTCATGTCTTTGCTCGTTAGATACAGAGGACGGTGAAGAAGTGTGAACGGTGGCCGAAGAGACAGGATAGCTCTGTACGCCCTCGCCGTCGTGGCGCTCCTGGCGGTCGGATTCGGGATATCCCAGTACCGGGCGGCGCGGTCAAGTCGTTTGCAAGTCACAGCCACGAGGCAACGGGCGTTGTTCAGTCTCATTAACCACGTGGAGAACATGGAAGCTGCGATGGCCAAGGCCAGGGGCGCGTCGAGCTCCGGGCAGAAAGTCACCTTTCTCACCAACTGCTGGTATCATGCGGGGGCCGCTCAGGAAGCCGTATCCCTGGCGCCCATCGCTTCGGTTGATCTCACTCGCCTCAAGCAGTTTTTCGGCGTCGTCGGGGACTACGCCCTGGTGCTGTCGCAGAAAATCGCCAGAGGTGATGTGGTGACCCCGGACGAGTGGGCGGAACTCAACCGGCTGGAGGGGAGCGTAAAGGACCTCGCCGCGATGCTCGCGGATACCGGTACGAGGGTGGCGGTCACGGGCTCCAGGTTCGGGGCCCTCCTTTCAGCAGTACCCTTTGGAGCTAGTCCTCCCGACGATCCGTTGTTCCGGGGATTTTCCGAGATCGATGATCTCTTGCAAAGCGTACCGTCACCTACCTACGACGGCCCGTTTTCCGAGCAAAACCTGAAGCAGAAGCCCCTTGCCTCCGCGTTCGTGGGCCAGGAGATCACCCAGGATCGGGCCAAGGAGTTGGGGCTCTCTTTTATACCCACGGACGACGCGTGGGACAGCGTCAGGGTGGAGAGGGTCGACGGCGCGATCCCCTGCTATATGGTTACGGGTAAACGGCGGGACGGAAGTGAGCTCACCGCAGCTGTCTCAAGGTCAGGCGGGTGCGTGCTGTGGGTTCAGGATTCCCGGCTTCCCGGAACTCCCCGGTTGACCCTGGACGGGGCAAGGGAGAGAGCCAAAAGCTTCCTCGCATCCAAAGGGTTTGGGGACATGGTGGAGACCGGCTGGCGTAAAGGAACGCCGGCTTCCTCCAGGGTGGTCCTGGCGTTCGCTCCCACTACGACCCTCCGCGGGCAAAAAGTGGTGCTCTACCCGGACACGGTAAGGGTGGAGGTAGCTCTTGATACCGGGAGGATCGTTGCCTTCGACCAGACTGCGTATCTGACGAATCACGTAACCCGGGACTTCCCGGCGTCGACCGTGTACGGACCGGAAGAGGCGGCGAAAGTTCTCGACCCTTCCTTGAAACAGGTGGGGTCTCCCCGGCTTGTAGTAGCTCCGAGACCGTCCGGTCAGGAGATACTGGCCTGGGAGTTCAGGGTTCAAAAGGACCAGGACACCTACCTTGTTTACATCAACGCCCAGACCGGGAGAGAGGAGATAATCCTGAGAGTAGTCGAGAGCCCTTCGGGCGCCGTCACATCCTGACCGGGTTCGTCGCCCTTCGCGGGAAAGCCCTCCAAGCGTGTGGATGCCGCCTGGCTCGATCCAGCGATTTGCAAAGGATGTACGACGGCCTAAATCCCCGTTCCGCAGCAAGCGGGAATACCCCGCCGACCGGAGAGGAATCATAGGTACGACCGGGAGGAGGTGATGCAAATTGCCCCTGAGCCAGACGGAAGCTTGGTATCTCGGCGAGTGCTTAAAAGGAGAAACCCTCATGTGCAAGAAACTCGCCAATTACCGGGACCAGATACAGGATCCGGGACTCCGTCAGATTGTGGACAATCTCCTTTCAACGTGCAGGCGCCATGTGGACCTCCTGGCTAGTCACGTTCGGTAGCTTCGGGGAGGGAAACAGACTGTGAGAACGACCGGTTTTGAGAAGGAGGTATGGAAGGTGTCTGAGATGGCCAGGCAATTCTCGGATAGGGAGATCGCCGAAGACATCCTGACGGGCCATAAGTACCTGGCCAATTATTACTATGCGCCCGCCATCCTCGAGTCACAGAACCCCGAACTCAGGTCTGTGCTCCAGCAGGTGCACAGCGATACCCAGTCCGAGGCGCGTCAGGTCTTCGATTACCTTAATTCCAAGGGTTGGTATCCAGTCAAGCCAGCCGACAACGCCGATTTGACCGAACTCAGGAACGTGGCTGAGCGGTCGCGTAGCACGGTTGGCGCGATTACACAGGGAACGACGGGAGGTCAGATTCCGGCTATGAGCATGCAGCAGGGTCAGGGAATGGGCTATCAAGGCCAGACATGGCAAACCGGGGCCGGTGCTGCCGGAATGAATCCGCAAGCCCAGGGTGCGTGGCAACCCCCGGGCGGGGGTTGGCAGACGGGGGCTCAGTGGCAGGCCGGTAACCCCTCCGGCTGGACAGGTGCGGCCGGTGGAGGTGCCGGGACTGGCTGGCAAACCGGTGGCTTCCAGGGTGGCGCCTGGCCGGGTGGACGGTGGACCGGGACGCAAGCTGGCGAAGGTCAGGGAGGCATGGGGCCCTCCAGCGTAGCTCAGTGGTCGAGATGGGGAGGACAGCCCTCGTGGACCGGGTTCGGCGGCGC
>DUSS01000010.1 GCA_012842495.1 Candidatus Fermentithermobacillaceae bacterium | reverse complement strand
GCCATAAAACGAGTTCCCCTCGGTGTAGATGAGAAGGTAAAAGCGGAGATCCATCCGTCCAGGCAGTTCGACGTAGGAAAGGGGAACGGCCATGCCGTCGAGACGGAGCTCACAGGCGGCGTGGTCGGCGTGCTGATCGATTGCCGCGGCAGGCCGCTGAGCTTGCCGGAAAACGACAGGGAAAGACGGGCGAAGCTCCTCGAGTGGTTTAAGTCTGTGGACATGTATCCGGAAGAAGCTCTCGCCAAGTATGCCAGGGTGAGTTAAGGAGGGAAGGCTGAAATGGCACATGCATACACTCCTGGTCTAAAGGTCACCGAGAAAGCGGTAATACGTAAAACCAGGCGCCTTCCCATTCCCGGCGAAGTCCTGGTTGCCGAAGGGGATGCGGTATCACCCGGCACCATCGTAGCGCGGACGAAAATCCCCGGTAATCCGCAAACCCTTAGCATTGCCAATCTGCTCGCGGTCGAACCTGGCGATATCAAGTGGTACATGGTCAAAAACGAGGGGGACCGGGTCAAGAAGGGCGAGGTCATTGCGGAGTATAAGGCCTTTTTCGGGCTCGTGCGAAAGACGGTGGAATCTCCCGTCGACGGTACATTGGAGATGATATCCACCGTTACGGGTCAGGTCACCGTGAGGGAGGATCCCATTCCCATCGAAGTGACGGGTTACATCGAGGGAACCGTTGAGTCCGTCCTGCCCCGGGAAGGGGTGGTCGTGAAGACGGAGGGTGCCTTCATCCAGGGGATTTTCGGCGTGGGCGGGGAAACCACAGGCGAAATCGCCGTTCTCGTGTCGGACCCCGATGACGTTCTGGGCGCAGAAAGCATCGGCCCGGAACACAAGGGAAAGGTCCTCGTGGGCGGTTCGCTTGTGACCGTCGGGGCGATTAAAAGAGCTGCGGAGGTGGGCGCGGTAGGGGTCGTTGCCGGCGGGATCATCGACACGGACCTCATCGCTTACCTCGGGCACGACATCGGTGTGGCTATCACCGGTCACGAAGACGTACCGGTAACGGTGATCGTCACGGAAGGATTCGGCAAGATGCGCATGGCTGAGAGGACGTTCGGGCTTTTTAAGGATCTCACCGGGATGAAAGCTTCGATAAACGGTGCGACGCAGATAAGGGCCGGCGTGATGAGGCCGGAGGTGATCGTGCCCGGCTACAAACCTAAGAGGACCCTGGGAGCTCAGGATCTTTCCGTCGGGCTTGTCCCCGGGACACCCGTGCGGATCATCAGGCAACCGTATTTCGGAAGGTTGGCCGTAGTCGTGGACCTCCCACCGGAATTGCAGGTTATAGAAACCGAAGCCAAGGTGCGAATTCTCCGGGCGAAGTTGGAGGATGGAACGGTTGTCACGATACCTCGGGCCAACGTCGAAATCATCGAAGAGTAGGCGGACCGGGTCCCGGGTGACGAGTCTACGGGGCCGAAAGGGATCGGGGACGGTGACGGGCGCCTGTCTGGGGCGCCCGTCTGGATTCCAGTTTCCTGCTGCGCGACGGGCACTGGGGACCGTAGAGGGATTTCATAGGAATTCCTCGAAAAGCTAAGACCTTAAGTGAAAGGGGGGTGGCTTCCTTGCAGAGGGACACGATCGTCGATTTCATGAAAGAGCCCCTGATCCCGGTGGGAACGAAGATCGAGGATTACCTCGCAGTCGCTCTGGGAGTGCGACATACTTCGATGATGGTATTCCCTTATGACCTCCCGGACGCGTCTATACTGGGTGCCACCATCGATGAAAGGTTCCGTCAGAAAATTCAGGGGAAGTGGGTGCCCGGTGACTCGCTAGGCGATTACCTGTACCGCAGGGCGAGAAAACTCCTAAAGAGGTCGCCTGCGGCCCAAGCGCGGTACAAGGCCAATCTGCTATCCGATATTTACGAGGACGTCGTCAAAAGTTCCCCATCCTACGAAAGCTTCATGTCGTGGGCAGGCAAGCTCGGGCTGAAAAATCGCCAACTACAATCGAGGCCTACCATTCGCGAGGTCTTTCTATTCAAGTCATCTGACATTTCTTCGAGCCTGGATGCGCTTCAGGATCTAAGAAAAGACCTGCGTTACGAGGCGTCGAGAAGAGCTCCTCAGGGAATCCCGCCGGCAGAGATGGCCTTTCCCGAACAGTTTAACCCGGAGTTCGTGCGAACGCTGGGCAAACTTCTGGGGTACCCTTCGTGCTGTGTCGAGCGCTACGTCTTCGATAGAAAATCGCGGATACTCAGTCCGGAGGAGCGGGCGTCCAACCAGATCAAGGAGATGGGAGAAAACGAGAAACCCGACATTTTCGCTTACTTCGTAAGGGATTTTCTCCCTTGCACTCCCTGGTGTGAGGAAGCTTCTGCCCTCGGTAGGAAGCTCATGCACGAGCTCGGGCAGATAGATTCAGGACTCCCGGCACTGTACGAAAAACGTTTGCAAGAAAACGTCTCCTTCGTACTCAAGTATCCTGATATGGCCAGGCAAAGAGCCCGGGAACTTGAGAGAATGCGAGAGGAATCGACGAAGCAGGACCAGAGGAGTTACGACGGGACTGCGCGGGGTGATGGGAACCACGGGGAGGCGGGCCAGAGATGAAGCAGGGACGAAGATCTCCCTTCCTCGTACCGCTCTTTTCCGAAGAAGGGTTTGCCCCCGAAAGCGAACCCGCGCTTTTTCCAGCTGAAACTCACCCTTGCAGGGAAAACGCCTGGGAAGGCGTGGACGACCTCGAAATCCTTAGGGAGAAAGTCACGCTTTGCCGTGACTGCCGCCTGAGGGAGGGGGCCCGGGGGGTGGTTTTCGGTGAGGGCAATCCCCAGGCCCACGTCATGCTGGTGGGCGAAGGTCCGGGTGCCACCGAGGATGAAATGGGTAGGCCTTTTGTGGGCAAAGCTGGGCGCCTCCTAGATGCGATGCTCAGATCCGCCGGTTTCCAGAGGGACAGCGTCTTTATTGCCAACATCGTTAAGTGCAGACCTCCCGAGAACCGGCTGCCCCTTCCGGATGAAGTGGTCGCTTGCTTTCCACACCTGAAGGCCCAAATACGCATAATAAACCCGAGGATCGTGGTGTGTCTGGGTGCTCTTTCCGCCCAGACGCTGGTCGATCCCTCGATACGGGTCACCCGGGACAGGGGCAGGTGGTGGACGAAGGACTCCCGAAAGTATCTCGTAACCTACCATCCTGCAGCTGTCTTGCGTGATGAAAACAAGAAAAAGCCTATGCTCGAAGACTTTCAGACGCTGAGGAAAGTCTATATCGAAATGCTTTCCAATGAGAAAGAGGGCAGGATTCCCCTGCTCAGGGAAACATAAGGAGCATTGGATGCGGGTGGCCGCAAGAATGGAAGGGGAAAACTCCATCACGGTCGTGTCGGATTCTCCCGAGGACACCATGAAACTCGGTTTTGAACTAGGCCGGTTCTTCAAAGGCGGTGAGGTCCTGTTCCTGCAAGGTCCCCTCGGATCGGGTAAGACCACGCTAGTGAAAGGGCTGGCGAAGGGTCTTGGCGTTCTTCGGGATGTAACCAGTCCCAGTTTTGTGTTGGAAAAGATGTACACGGGTCGCACGACGCTGAGACACATTGATCTTTACAGGTTAGATCCTAGCGAGGCGGCCGAATTCTGGCACTCACTGGAAACCGGGCCGAAAGACGTCCTCGCAGTGGAGTGGGGGGAACGGATTGGCGACCTTACGCCGGGCAGGATACGCGTGGATATGGAGTACTGTGAAGATCCGAATGCCCGTAAGATGACGATATCCTGGGATAACCCGTCCCAAGGTCAGGCAATTCGAAAGGCTATCGAAAGATGGTTGGAGGGGACCTCCAAATGATCTCCGAGTGCCGTGCCCAGGCGAGTCCCACGAAAGACCAAGATATCTCCTGCCGGTCGAGCTCGCCGGAAGTCTCGAATTCGGAGTCCCGCGACACCGGGGCGGTCCTGGCCATCGAGTCGTCCACGGTCCGCGCGGGTGTAGCTCTGATGTGCGGCGAGACCGTGGTCGTGGAGCTCACAGCGGAGAAACCCAGGATTCATTCGACCTGGCTTCTCCCGGCTGTCCTGGAAGCCATGAAGCTCGGGGATGTAGGACCCCGAGATATCCTCTGCCTTGTGGTGTCAGAAGGTCCCGGGTCGTTCACGGGTCTCAGAATTGGCTTTGCAACTGCCCAGGGACTTGCGGTGGCTTGGTCCAAGCCGGTAATGCCCGTGTCAAGTTTTCTTGTATTGTCCGCCGGGATCTCCATGGCTGGCTGGAAAGGGGGCGCTCTTCTCGCAGCCAGTTCGTCCAAAGACTCGGCCATCACAGCTCTCTACCTTACGGATGGACGCGGCGGGGCTAGGGAGTTGTTGGAAGCAAGGGATAGAAGCCTCGAGTGCTTCCTGGACGAGGGTGCGCAACGAATTCCAGAATTTCAGGCGGAATCGGGGTCGCCGGCGAAGGTGTTGTGCCTGGGAGACGCCGCGCAGGCGCTTCTGGAAGAGTGGGTGCGTCGAAGGGAAAACTCGGGTCAGGCCTGGGCCAAGCAGTTCATTCTGGTACCCGCTGACCCGTATCTTGCACTCCCCCGTCCGGGAGTGCTGGCCAGGATCGGGCGGGCGTTGTTCCTTCAGGGAAAGGCGGTTCCTCCGGAAAAAGCTCTTCCCAGGTATTACCGGAAGTCTCCCGCTCGGAGAAGTGTTACGGAAAGTCGTGTCTCATTTGAAAGAGGAGCGTGGGAACATGGACGAGATACGCGTGCAGGACGTGACCATTGAACCGATGACCCTGGACGACCTGGACGAAGTCCTGAGCATCGAAACTGTTTCGTACCCAACCCCGTGGTCCAGGAGGGCCTTTGAGTCGGAACTCACCGGCAATGCTTACGCCAGATACTTTGTGGCGAGAAAAGGACGGCTGATCGTAGGCTACATCGGAATGTGGGTGATCCTGGAAGAAGCTCATATCACCAACGTGGCCGTTCATCCCGAGCACAGGAGACAAGGAATAGGCGAAAAGCTCATGACTTACTGCTTTGACGAAGCCCGCAAGATGGGCGCGAGCCGGATGACCCTCGAGGTGAGGGTATCCAACACGGCTGCTCAGAACCTGTACCGCAAACTCGGGTTTGAGGCCAAGGGGATAAGAAAGGGGTATTACAGCGACACGAACGAGGATGCCATCATCATGTGGAAGTATAATCTCGGCCCCGAACCCCCCATGCAGGACCGGCTCAAGTGGATGATCTGAGAGCTGCGCGATTTATCTCCTCACGGGCGCGGATAGCTCTAGCCCTCATGTCCTCGGCTACCTGCTCGCGAGAAAGGAATCCCCCGTCATCTGCCCTGAGAAAGCTCGACGTTATGCTCCTGGATGCCGAAACGAGAGCTCCCTTTCCTCCGGGGTGAAAGGCGCAAGAGGCATCCTCCGCGCGACCACCCTGGGCACCGAACCCGGGCAACAGCAAGATGGAACGGGGCATGAGTGTCCTGAGTTTCAAGACGTCTTCGGGATGGGTGAGTCCCACTACCGCGCCTACCGGCGAATACCCCGACGGTCCGGCAAGACCCTCGCCTAGCCGGTTGACCATCGAAGCGACGCTTTCTGCCACCGTACCTCCGGTTTTAAGCAGCAGCGACTGGACCGTCCCGCTGGCGGGATTAGAGGTCCTGACCAGGACGAACAGGCCGCAGCTGTTTTTCGAAGCTGCCTCCACGAAGGGCCAAAGAGCGTCTTCGCCCAAGTAGGGGTTGACGGTGAGCGCGTCGGAAAAAAAGGGCGAACCGGGGTCAAGATAGGCTCTGGCATAAGCTTTTGCCGTGTTCCCCACATCACCGCGCTTGGCGTCGAGGATGACGGGTACTCCAGCGCGCCGGGCTTCCCCGATACAATCCGCCAACGCCCTCATACCGGGCAGTCCCCATGCTTCGAAGAAGGCTGCCTGTGGTTTCACACAAACGGCCTGATCTCCCACGGCCTCCAGCACCGTCCGGCAGAACCGCTTGAGGATAGCTTCGGGTTCACCCCCAAAGGCCGCTCGTATTCCGGGGGTAAAAGGGTTTAAGAGATCGGGGTCCGGGTCGATTCCCACTACCAGCCTGGAATCCAGCTCGGCCACGCGCTGCAAGACCCTTTCTGCGAAACCTCCGACATCCCGAGACTTCTCCAAGAATCCCACCTCGAAGGAATAACTTGCCCCGGGGAGAACAATATACCCCATGGCAACCGTAGCCTTCTATGTCGCAGCACGAAGATCCTGCGGGTAGAGCTCCGTCCGCGTCCGATGTTCCGCGGGGAGGATACTGACGGACCGGAGAGCTCGCCTGCGTACCGGGACCGCCGAGCCGGAATGATGGCACCCGGATTGCGTTTGATGGAAGGGGAGACGAGCTTGTTCATACTCGGGATAGACACATCTTGCGATGACACCTCCGTCGGAATCGTGAGGGATGGGGTTGGAGTGCTGTCCAGCGTGGTGTCTTCCCAGGAGGATCTGCACTCGAGATACGGAGGGGTAGTTCCCGAGATAGCTTCCAGGAATCATCTGGCCATGATGATACCGGTTCTCACCGAAGCTCTCCGAAAGGCCGGATTGACCCTAGGGGAAATCGCAGCAGTGGCGGTCACGCAAGGGCCCGGTCTCATGGGTTCGCTCCTTGTCGGCGTAACTTTCGGAAAAAGTCTCGCGGCGGGTCTTGGCATTCCCATCATCGCCGTAAATCACCTGGAAGCCCACGTTTACTCGTCGTTCCTGGATCGGGGGGTTCCCGAGTTTCCTCTCCTGTGCCTGGTGGTTTCCGGTGGGCATTCCGATCTCATACTTATGGAAGGGCATGGCAAGTACCTGGTCCTCGGGATCACCAGGGATGACGCCCCCGGTGAAGTCTTCGATAAAGTCGGGCGGGAGCTCGGGCTGGATTATCCCGGTGGCCCCCATATGGATGTCGTCGCCGAGGAGGGAAATGCCCGAGCTTTCCAATTCCCCATACCAAAGGTCAGCGGTGGTCCTTTCGACATGAGCTTCTCCGGCTTGAAAACCAGAGCTCTTTTAGCCATCCGGTCTTCGGGAAAGACCGAAGAAACCGTGAGGAACCTGTCGGCCAGTTTTAGAGAGGCCGTCGTAGAGGTGCTCGAGATGAAACTAGAGGAAGCTCTCAGGGAATTTCATCCCAGGACCGTAGCGGTGACGGGCGGGGTTTCCAGAAACAGGCTTCTGAGGGAGCGGGTGAAACAGCTCGGAGGGAAGTACGGAGTTCCCGTGTTGCTGCCCCAGCCACAGTATTGCACCGATAACGGTGCCATGGTGGCCTCATGCGGCTATTTTCGTTTGCAGCGAGGTCAGGTGGCAAGTTACGATATAAACGCCATCGCCGACCTAGAACTTAAGAGCTGGGAGGACGATGAACCATGAGGCCCGGGCATCCCAGTGGTCGAGAAGGGGCCGAGAAGATTAATCTACCTAAGATTCCTCCTCCTCACATCGAGGCCCTGCTCTACCAGGCTGAAAAGAACGGGATCCTGCCCCTGACCTCTCGGTGCAACCTCGCCTGCGCCTTCTGCTCCGCGGCAGGCAACCCTCCCGGCCTCGAGGCGTTCTTCATACCTCCGAGAACGATGGAGGACATCCGGGAACACCTTGCATTCCTGGACGAATCCAGGGGCCCGATCACGATCGGGGAGTCGGTCACCCGGGTAACTGAAGGGGAGCCTCTCACCCACGAAGATCTCCCCGGTATCTTGAGACTCCTCAGGGAGAGCTTTCCGCGCCGGGACATCCGGCTTACTACCAACGGGACCCTGCTCACCGAGGAACTGTCCAGGTCCTTTCGGGAGCTCGATGTCACCGTACTTCTCTCTCTCAACACGGCCGACCCCGGCTTAAGATCCAAGTGGATGAAGGACCCGGACCCGTGTAACACCTTAAAGCAAGTTGAGGCAATGGCGTCCATAGGAGTGGGATTCGAAGGGTCGGTTGTAGCTCTCCCCAGCCTCTTTGGCATCCAAGACATCGAGAAAACCGTTGGCTATCTCGTGGAACTAGGCGCCCGGTCGGTGAGGATCCTCCTCCCCGGATTTTCCCGGTACCACCCGTTGTGGCAAGCCGATACCGGGGCCGCGTGGGGGGAAATACGCGATCTCGCCCGGGCTATGACGGTCAAAACCGGTATCCCCGTCCTGGCAGACCCGCCGGAACTGTCCGGTCTTGAAGCCAGGGTGGAAGGATGCATAAAAGGCTCTCCGGCCCAAAAGGCCGGGCTGAGAGCGGGCGACATGATATTGAGGGTTGACAAAACCACCGTTTTTTCGCGGAGGCACGCGATGGAGCTTTCGAGGAACTCCCAAAACCCGGTGCTCACCGTGTACAGGGAAGGAGGGACGTTCGAGGTTACGCTGGAAAAGCACAGGTTCCAGTCGCCGGGATTTGTGGTCTACGATGACCTCGGCCTTTCCGAGGTAGAAGAATGGGAAGCGAAAGTCCGCGAGACCGGCGCCGGAAAGGTCCTGATCCTGACATCAGCTTTGGCAGGGCCCTTAATCCGGGATGTGGCGGCCCGGCTGGATATCGACGCCAGGGTCATAGAGGTCTGCTCGGATTTCTTCGGGGGGAACATAATGGCAGCGGGGCTTCTGGTGCTGTCCGACTTCCTCAAGGCATTTGGGGAATCCATAGGAGGCTGGCGTCCGGACGTGGTGGTCCTGCCGGCGAGAGCTTTCGATGTCTGGGGTAGAGACCTCACAGGGGTTTCTTACAAGACCTTCTCTGCTCTAACCGGTATTCCCACGATGCTGGCAGGGTGAATTGCCCATCCGCCAGTCCGGGGCCGGGAGCGAGACCGGCGTGTGCAGGATAATTCCGAAAGGCGAAGAATAACCGGTAGTGACCCCCTACAACGAGAAAGCGAGGTGCAAGTAGCTGGTGGATGTCAAAGCGTTCTTAAAGAAGGCTTCCGAAGCGCCGGGGGTTTCCGGTTTCGAGTACGTGACCGTCGCCCCGATAATCCGGGAGTTTATGGCCCCTCTCGTGGACGAGGTCAAGACCGACGCTCTGGGAAACCTGATAGGTTTGAAGCGCGGTGAGGTCGGGACCAGGAACCCCAAGGTGATGCTGGCCGGCCACATGGACGAAGTGGGTATGATGGTCACCAGGATAGAAGACCGGGGCTTCCTCCGGTTCACCGACATGGGGGGCGTGGACCCGCGGATTCTTCCGGGGCACGAGGTTGTCGTCCATGGAAAGATGCCGCTCCGCGGAATCGTGGGAGTCAAACCTCCTCACGTTATGGCCCGGGATGAGATGTCCAAAACATACAAGATGGAAGATCTCTTCATCGATGTGGGGATTCCCGGAGAGAAAGTGAGGGAACTCGTGTCCGTCGGTGACCTCGTAACCTACCACAGGCAGTTTACGGAGCTCATGGGGGATCTCGTTGCCGGAAAGTCCTTCGACGACAGGGCGGGAGTTGCGGTAATTCTGGTGGCCTTAGAGGAGCTCAGGAAGTACCGGTACACCGCTGATGTGTATGCGGTGGCCACAACTCAGGAAGAAGCGGGGTTGCGGGGTGCAGCCGTTTCGTCGTACGGCATTTTCCCGGACGTAGCCATCGCGATAGATGTCTGCCAAGGGGATACTCCCGGAGTACCCGAATGGAGGACGCAGTCCCTGGGCAAGGGCCCGGCTCTGTGCATGGGCGGGAACATTCACCCGAAAGTGTACGAGGGACTCACAAAAGCCGCCGCGGACCTGGGGATTTCCGTGCAACAGGAGGTGGCGCCGGGGCCGACCGGGACGGATGCCTGGGCTATGCAGGTGGCCAGAGAAGGTGTGGCCACAGGGCTCATATCGATACCTCTCCGTTATATGCACACCTCTGTCGAAACGCTGTCCGTGGGCGATATAGAGAAAGCCGGCAAGATCTTAGCCAGGTTCATAGCTTCGGTGGATGCCGGCTTCGTGGAGGGATTGACCAAATGGATCTGAGAGAACTCGCCTCTTTGCCCGGCGTATCCGGCCACGAAGGAAAGGTGAGAGAGACCCTGATCTCCTGGCTCAGGGAAATGGGATATGAACCGCGGACCGACGTATTGGGCAACGTAATTGTGAGGACGGGAGGTCGCGGTCCCAAGGTTATGGTGGACGCCCATATGGACGAAGTGGGCCTGGTGGTGACGGCCATCGAAAAAAACGGATTCGTCAGGTTCCAGAAGGTTGGTGGTATCGACGACAGGGTTCTCCTGTCCAAACGCGTTTTCATCGGGGAGGAAAGGGTACCGGGCGTCATAGGCGTGAAAGCCATACACATGCAGGAACCGAAGGAATGGGAACAAGTTATCCCGTGGCACACCCTGACCATCGATATCGGCGCTAAATCCAAGGAAGAAGCCGAGAAAAAGGTCAAGGTGGGTGACTACATAGTTTTCGACACCGAGTATGAAGAGATCGGGGACGACCTCGTCAAGTCCAAGGCTCTGGATGACAGAGTAGGTTGCGCGGTCCTCCTGGAACTTCTCAAGGAAAAGTGGGAGAAGCTCGAGTTATACTGCGTTTTCGCGGTACAGGAGGAAGTGGGTACCCGCGGCGCGAGGGTAGCCGCCTATGAAATAGCTCCGGACATAGGTATAGCTGTGGAAGGAACCATTTGTTCGGATCTGCCCGGTTGCGAAGAGCACCAGTGGGTCACCAAGCTGGGTGGAGGGGCAGCTCTCTCGGTTATGGACCGGGGTTCCATCCCGTCCCGGAGGATGCTTGAGGAGTTCCTCAGGCTAGCCAGGGAAAACGGAATACCGGTGCAGTTCAGAGAATCAGGCGCGGGGGGCAATGACGCAGCTGCGATTCAGCTTGCACGGAGCGGCTGTCCCGTGGCGTCGGTGTCTGTTCCCTGCCGCTATATCCACTCTCCGGTTTCACTGGCGTCCAAAAAGGATTTTCAAAGCGTGGTTAAGCTTTTGATTCTGTTCCTGAAAAGCGTAGAAGGAGGGTTCCGGCCGTGACCGACGAAATGTTCCAGTTGATCAAGGGAGCAACCGAAGCTTTCGGACCGTCGGGCTCCGAGGAGCCTATCAGGGAGTTCATCAAGGCTCGGGTCAAGGACTACGTAGACGAAGTCAAAACGGACCCGCTTGGGAACCTCATCTGCGTAAGAAAAGGGCCCGCCGGCGGTAAGAAAGTGCTTTTAGACGCCCACATGGACGAAATAGGGCTCATCGTAACTCACATCGATGACAAGGGTTTTCTCAGGTTCTCCAATGTTGGTGGAGTGAATCCCTACATCACCCTCGGAGAGAGGGTGTACTTTGCCAACGGCACCACGGGTGTGGTGGGGATTGAGAAAATCGATGACCCGAAAGAGGTCAAGCTGGAAAAGCTCTTCATAGACATCGGAGCGAAAGATAAGGCCGAGGCGGAGTCGAAGGTGCGTGTCGGAGATATGGCTGCTTTTCAGAGGCATGCGGAAAGGATGGGCTCCCGCATAGCTTCAAAAGCCATGGATGACCGGATCGGCTGCGTGGTCGTCATGGAGACCCTGAGGAGGGTGAAGTCGCCGAGGCACACCATTTACGCGGTATTCGCCGTTCAGGAAGAAGTGGGTCTGAGAGGCGCGAGGGTGGCGGCGTTCGGAATTGAACCCGACGTCGGCATCGCGGTGGACGTGACGCGTACGGGTGATACTCCCAAAGCCATCACGATGGACGTTTCCCTTGGTAAGGGCGCGGCCATTAAGGTCAAGGACTCGAGTTTGATTTGCCACCCCGGCCTCAGGAAGTATCTGGAAAAGCTCGCCGCGGAGAGGAACATCCCTTATCAGCTCGAAGTTCTCGAGGCCGGAGGCACGGACTCAGGAGCAATCCAAATGACGAAAGCGGGGGTTCCGGCGGTGGTTGTCTCGGTTCCTTGCAGGTACATCCATAGTCCTTCGGAAGTCGTGGATGAGAACGATGTGGAGGCCTGCATAAACTTACTCGTCGCAGCGGTGGAAAGCCCCCTCGACTTCTAGGTTAACCAGATTTGTGGCATAACCTTTGTCCGGGCCCCGGGGCTTCCCGGTGCCCGGAGTGTTTTTAGGAAGGACTCAATCGATGCGTCCTCCTGAACGATGATCATTTGAGAGGAGCGAAGGGGGGCGTGTCAGTTGGCTGCTGAATCTCAAGCCGGTGAAAGCGAGAGGCAAATAGTCGTCTTTACCCTGGGGACCGAGTCTTACGGCGTGGATATCGCGTCCGTCCGTGAGATCATCGTCATGCAAAGGATAACCCCGGTCCCGAGGACCCCGGAGTTCGTGCAAGGCATCATCAACCTGAGAGGCCGGGTCATTCCCGTCCTGGACCTTAGGAAGCACTTCGGTTTTGACGTAAAACCCCCCGATAAGGACCAGCGCATCGTCGTAACAGACGTGGACGGAGAAATCGTCGGCATCATTGTGGATTCGGTGTTCTCCGTAATGAGAGTGCCGGATTCCGCCATTGAGCCTCCTTCGCCCATGGTCACGGGGCCCGAGGCGCAGTATCTCACCGGTATCGCCAAGACCGAGGACAGGCTCATCATCCTTCTCGACATATCCAAGATCATCACCGACGCGGAAAAGAGGATGCTCAAGGAAATCGACCTGGCTCACGCAGTACTGGACGAGGGTGATAGCTGATGGTACCGCCGCCCATCGAGGATTCCGAGGAGTTCGGGATATTCCTGGACGAGCTGGGAGAAATGGTAGAGCTCACCGAAGCGAATCTGGTCGAGCTGGAAAAGTCCCCGGGGGATCCCGGTCTCATCTCCGAGGTCTTCCGGGCTATGCACACCATTAAAGGCGGCGCAGCGACTCTTGGCCTGGAGGACGGCGTGAAGGTCACGCATGCCATGGAAACTCTCCTCGACGAAGTGCGTTCCGGGTCGAGGGAGCTTGATTCTTCTATGGTCAATCTCCTGTTTTCCGTCCTGGACTGGCTCAAGGTTTGGCGGGATGCTCTGTCAACCGGCCTTTCTCGCCCCTCCCCTGTGAGTCTTCTTGAGGCCATAGAGGAGTTTTCGTCGTCCAGGGCATCCGGGCCGGGGCTCAAAATGGGGCATTCTGTTTCCGGCGCCGGAACGAGTGAAATGAGCTTACCGCCTCCTCTCGAAGAATCAATTGAAAACGCGCTTGCTCAGGGCAAGACCCCCGCAGTACTCAAGGTCAAGTTCCGGCGCGGGGCGCCCTTTTTGTCGGTCAGGGCTTACCAGGTCATCACCTACGCGGACGAGATAGCTGATGTCCTGGGATCCGTTCCTTCAATCGATGAGATCGAGAGGGACGCGGTAGGTGAGGAACTCTCGGTTTACTTTACCCCAGCCGAGAAAGGGGAGGTACTTGTAGGGGCTGTTTCTTCGGTGACTGACGTGACCCTCGTTTTAGTCGAACCGGTGGGGGTGTCAGGGACTCCGAAAGCCGGCGCGAGGTCCGCGTCACCGGAAGAGCCCGAGTCCCTGGCACAGCACACGGCAGGCGAGTGCCCGGTGCTGGATGAACCGACAACCGCTGCCGAGGTTTCTGTAGGACCTTCTGCCGGAGGCCGGGGTTCGGTCACGGACAGCGGAGGCGAAATCCAGCGACAAAGCGAAGGGGCCCCCGAAAATGTTGGGGGAACGGGTAACCGGGAGAGTTCAAAACAGCCAGAGGCTCCAACGCTGGCGCACCATACGCCTCTCGTCAGGAAGACCGATCTGGGGAGGACTGTCCGGGTGGACGTCTCCCTCCTGGATTTCCTCATGGACACCGTTGGAGAGCTTGTGATACAGAGAACCAGGCTCACCCAGATCGCTTCGAAGCTACAGGCTGCGGACGAAACGGCCGCCGCGGGCCAGGACATCGGCACGCTTGCGGCCCACCTCCAGAGAATCAGTCAGGAACTACAGGAAGGCATAATGCGAGCGAGGCTCCTTCCCCTGAAGAACATCTTCGCTAAATTCCCGCGGCTCGTAAGGGATCTCAGCGCAAAGTGCGGAAAACAGGTCAGATTCGAGATGACCGGGGAAGACACCGAACTCGACAGGACCGTGATTGAAGCCATAGATGATCCCCTCATCCACATCCTGAGGAACGCCGTCGATCACGGTATTGAAACCCCGGAGGAGCGACTAAAGAAGGGTAAACCACCTGAGGGTTTGATACGCTTGTCCGCCTGGCATCAAGAGAACCACGTTTTGATTCAGGTGGAAGACGACGGCGCGGGAGTGGACGTGGAAAAGGTCAAGGAATCGGCGGTGAAGAAAGGCTTGTTGTCGAGGGAAGCTGTCTCCAATCTCGATGAAAAACAAGCTCTCGAGCTTATATTCCTCCCCGGTTTCTCCACAGCTGAAAAGCCTACCGAGGTCTCGGGTCGCGGAGTCGGAATGGACGTCGTCAGAGAAAACCTCCAGCGGGTGAACGGCACCGTCGAAGTGAGGACCAGGAGGGGTCAGGGAACCACTGTATCGATGCGGCTTCCCCTCACGGTGGCGATAATGCGAGCTCTCCTTGTCCTGGCCGGGGGGTGGGTCTACGCCGTCCCCACTTCTTCCGTGGAGGAAGTCGTAGATTTCTCCGGCAACGACCTCCAGACCATACAGGGAAAACCCACCATCGTGGTGAGGGGAAAGGTGTTGCCCCTCATATCCCTCCAGGGCGTCCTCGAGGGTGCCATGTGGAATGTGGGCAAGTCCTGTCAGTACGCTCTGCTTACAAGAAACGGGAAGAGCCTCATGGCCCTGGCGGTAGACGATCTCATTGGCGAGGAGGAAATCGTGGTCAAGGAAATGGGTCGCTTGCTTTCGCGGGTTCGGGGGGTCGCTGGAGCTACCATCCTGGCCGACGGAGACCCCGCCGTCATCCTGGATGTGAACTACCTGGTGTAGCCCTACCCGGACCGGAGAGGGGAGCAAGAACAGCGTGAAATACGATAATGTTATAAGACATATCGGCGAGGGCCTTGAGTCGGCCAGGAAGGCCCTGGGTGCCTTGACTGGAAAGGACGTAGAGGTGGCATCGGTGAAAAGTTCCGAGATGAGCTTGGCGGAGGTTCCCTTTCTCGCAGGGGCGCCCGATTCGGTAGTCCTTGCGTCGTACATCCGGTATTCCGGGGACTTGCGAGGACAGATCTTGATCCTGTACCGTCCCGATAACATGAAAGACCTCGCCCTTGCCCTCGCTCCGGAGTTCTTCGCCGAGCTCAAAGAGGAAGAGAAGGAAGCTCTCCTGGAGTCGGTCGTAAGCGAGGTGTCAAACATCCTCGGTTCCTCAACTTTGAACGCCATCGCGGACGGGACGGAAAGTACTCTCAGACCCTCACCGCCCTGCATCGTTCGGGACATGGCGGGCGCCATCCTCGAGACAGCTCTGGTTGCTGGAAGCATTTTCTCCGAGAAAGTTCCCGTAGTGGACGTGAAGATGAAACTGGGAAGGACGGATGCTGGAGCGGAGATGATATTCCTCCCTGAGGGGAGCTAGTCAAATCCGAGGCAAAGAGGCAAGAGACGATGGCGGAAGTCAAGCAGAACGTAATCGTGGTCAAGCTCGGACAAATAGCATGGTCGGATAGACCCGAAGATCTTCTGGTCACGTACTCCCTGGGATCCTGCGTAGGACTGGTGTTGTGGGATCCGGTAGAGCGGGTCGGAGGGATGGCCCACGTCTTTCTTCCCTCCTCTAACGGGCGAAATGTTTCCCGGCCTGAGGAGGCACCTCGGTTTGCTGATATAGGCATACCTCTTCTCATCCAGAGGATGGAACGAAAGGGGGCGAGCCGGAGGAGACTCGTTGCGCGGATGGCGGGGGGTGCGAGTCTATTTCCCGGGCTGTTCAAGGAAATGCCGGACATTGGAGCTCAAAACGTCAGTGCAGTGGTGGAAATCCTCCGAAAGCATTCCATCCCCATCGTGGGTTCGGATGTGGGCGGGAATTACGGCAGGACGATGCGACTGGAGATCCGGACCGGCAGGACGACGGTGGCGACGGCGTTCGGGGTGGAAAGGGAGATATAGCTCCCCTGGAGCGCCGGGTGCCTCATCCCTGTAATTCAGACAAAGAGTACAGCGAGTACGCGGAGCAAAGTTCGATTAAAGCATCGAGGTGATCAATGATGCCCAAGGTCTTGGTTGTCGATGATGCAGTATTCATGCGGACCAAAGCGTCAAAACTCCTCACCGACGAGGGTTATAGCGTGATAGAAGCCTCCAACGGCGAAGAAGCTGTGGAAAAGTACGCTAAAGAACGACCAGACGTGGTCCTCATGGATATAACGATGCCCGGGATGGACGGAATAGCAGCTCTCAAGAAGATCATCGCCGACTACCCAGAAGCGCGAGTGATAATGTGCACAGCGCTGGGACAGCGAAGTATGGTCCTTGAGGCCATCAAATCGGGGGCTAAGGATTTCGTGGTCAAGCCGTTTGAACCGGAACAGCTTTTGGCTGCAGTGAAGAAGCAGATTGAGTCCTAGCGAAGGAGCGGAGAAAGCCGCATGACACCGGTGAGGGTTCTCGTCTGCGACGATTCATTTCTCGCAAGACATATCGTGAAGAAGAGCTTTGAAGGTGACGCAAGGTTTTCCATCGTCGGAGAGGCCGTTGACGGCGTCGAGGCCGTGGAAAAGGTCCTGGAACTCGATCCAGACGTCGTAATACTGGACGTGGAAATGCCCCGGATGTCGGGGCTCGAGGCTCTCAAGCAGATAATGGAGTGCCGCCCCACCCCGGTTTTAATGTTCTCATCTCGCACTCAAAAGGGAGCCCGGACCACAATAGAAGCTTTGTCCCTGGGGGCGGTGGACTTTCTGCCCAAGCCCGACGGAGGGCCCCTCGCTCTGTCCAGGGTTTCCGAAGAACTCGTATCGAAAACCCTGGCGGTGGCCCGTGCCCGGGTTAGAATGGGAAAGGTAAGAAAGACGATGGCGGCAAAATCCCCCACCGGCGAGCCTCCCGAGTCCCTTGTCCTGCTCGGAGCTTCTACCGGTGGACCTCAGGCTCTCGAGGAGATCATGGCGGGAATCGACCCCGGAGTATCCGGCATAATCGTTCAGCATATGCCGGCCGGGTTCACTTCGTCCCTGGCTCGCAGGTTGGACTCGGTGTCGAAATTGCGCGTGGAAGAAGCTTTCGACGGGCAGCAGCTGGAAAAGGGTAAGGTTATCGTGGCGAAAGGCGGCTACCATTTGAGGCTTTCGTCACCGACGGCTGTGTTTCTCGATGACGGCAGCCCGGTTCACGGTGTAAGGCCATCGGTAGACGTGGCCATAGAAGATGCGTCCAGGTTCTGGGGTCCCAAGCTTATCATAGCGATCCTGACCGGTATGGGGTTTGATGGAGCCAGGGGCGCCAGGACCGCCAAAAAGGCGGGGGCCAGGGTTCTGGTGCAGGATGAAAGCACCTCAGTAGTGTGGGGCATGCCCAGGGCTACAATGGAGCTGGGTTCCGCCGATGTGGTCCTGCCCATCGAAGCGATCGCGCCCGCCATTAATACCCTGGTAAAGGAGTTGGAAAGCCGGTGAGCAAGCCCTTGGAAGAGGATATCGCCCAATATGGGCGGGATTACGCGTACTTCCGCCGCAAGCTCAAGGAGCTTTCCGGGATCGACCTTGCGGATTACAAAGACCAGCAGACGCACAGGAGGCTAGATGCCTTCAGGCGCAGGAAGGGCTTGCCCGACTTCTTCGTTTATGGAAGATTAATCCAGCGAGATCCGTCAATGCTCAGAGAAGTCCTGGATTTTCTCACAATCAACGTGTCCGAGTTTTTCAGAAATCCTGAGCACTGGGGGATTCTCAGGGAGAAAGTTTTGCCTGAGATCGTAAAGGCTCTCCCGGAACACGCAGGTGTAAATGCGTGGAGCGCAGGGTGTTCGGGGGGCCATGAACCGTACTCCCTGGCTTTAGTCCTGGCGGACGCCTATCCGGAACGACGTCACAGGATCCTGGCCACCGACATCGATCGAAAGAGCCTCGAGAAAGCCCGAACTGGTCGCTATGCCGGGAGCGAGCTCGTTGGTGTTCCGCCGGATATGAAGGACAGGTTCTTTATCCGGGCTGGCGACGTGTGGGAGGTGTTACCCAGCATCAAGGGTTTGGTTTCCTTTCGCCACCACGACCTGCTCAACGGGGAATACCCAACCGGCTTCGACCTCGTGATCTGCCGGAACGTGACCATATATTTTAAAGACCAGGGGAAAGAAAGGGTCATACGAGGGCTCTCTTCCTCACTGAAGCCAGGAGGTTTTCTCTTCGTGGGCGCAACCGAGGCGATCTTTTCACCGGGTGCTTACGGTTTGAAGCAGGAATATCCCCTATTCTACCGGAGGATGCCGGATGTCCCCGACACCCGGGGGTCTTCCAAAAGGCCGGAATACCGAGGAGGATGATGGAATGCTCAAAGCTGAAATCGTAAACCCGTTCTTGAAAGCTGCGTTGAGCTTCCTCGAGGAACATCTGAACATGGAGGTTACGAGGGGTCAGCTCAGGCTCGATTCGTCCAAATGCACTAGCGGCGAGATAAACGTCGCGATAGGGGTGACGGGCGACGCTGAAGGTACTGTACTGTATTCGATGTCTGAGAGAACTGCGAAGAGCATCGCCTCAGTGTTGATAGGGGAACCGGTGCCGGTCTTCAACGCTCTGGCCGAGTCGGCCATCGCTGAGATGGGAAACATCATCACCGGAAGGGCCGCCTTCGGCTTGGAGGAAGAGGGGTTTCGCTGCCGGCTGAGCCCGCCGGCGATAATCGCAGGGCGGGG
>DUSS01000062.1 GCA_012842495.1 Candidatus Fermentithermobacillaceae bacterium | reverse complement strand
GCTCACAACCGCCCCCAGGTAATCTGCCCTCGACCTCACCCCGAAGCAAGGGGTTACCGGTAGCCCAATCTACTTAGGCTTGATCCTCGTCAGTTTGCCACCCTCGGTAACATAGTAGATAAACCCATCCGGAGCCCAGGTCGCTGTCATGGACTTCGGCGACGTAGCGGGCAGCTCGTGAAACTTTCCTTCCCTCACTTCGCACATCAAGAGCTTCACCGGCGACCCTTCGGGAGCACCAGGAGACGGCGCACGCTGCACCAAAACGTAACGCCCGTCCGGCGACCATCCGAGGCCCCAGTAAGGCGCGTCACCCTCCGTAAGTCGTTTGAACTGGGGTTGTGCCCCCGCAAGGTCTGCGATATACACATCCGAATGGTCTTCCCCGTACAGTTGGCGGGTGTACAGGATCGATTTCCCGTCAGGTGACCATACGGGGTCGATATCGTCCGAGACGGTCAAAGTCAGCACGGCGCCCGTATTTGCGTCCACTATCGAGATGGGACCGCTTCCCTCGTAGTAGCTTACGGCATAAGCTATCTTCGTCCCATCTGGCGACCAAACAGGTCTCCACTGCAAGACCGTGCTTTCGCCATTCGCCTTACCTTCTACGAGCACCTTGCGGTCAGAACCGTCTAGCCCTATCGTGACGAGGCCTTCCAGCGACGCAAAGACGAGAGTCTTGCCGCCAGGTGAAAAATCCAGGCCTCGAAGAGGCCCCATGGTATCGGTGAGTTTCTTCCAGCCGCCCTTGTCGAGATCAACAAGCCGGACCTCGCAGGGCGCGTCCCATTCCGAGGCAGTTCCGAATGCAAGAAACTTGCCGTCCTTGGAAACCGCGATGTTCTGGGCCGTATCCTCCGCCAGTACCCGTTCCTTGCCATCCGGCAGCGACACCTCAACGATGCCGAAGCGCCCGTCGTCCTCAGTTACGAGGTACGCTTTCGAACCCGTGACCGCAAGACCCCGCGGCGCCACCTCGTGTTTCAAGATGATCTCAAGGGAACCGTTACCTGCGGGTGGTCCCGCCTGATCATCGCCCAGACGGTGTTTTGCGCATCCCGGCAGAATGCCAATGGCTACCGCGACCAAGACCGTCGTGGTCAGGATACGAATCAACGAGCACCGAACGAAGCGAAGGGCAGTACGAGTCACCGGTCATCACTCCCGGACAACATCTTTTTCGGAAATTCCGAGGCGCCGGAGTATCTCCTTTCGTCTCCATGCAGTCCCTTTCTTGCACACAAGACCGTTGCGCCGAACGGGACGCCGCAAGATTAGACGAAGGTCTGATGCACCCAGTTCCTTTCTTGAGGCACTCCCACAGACGGGTCTCCCCCGTGTCTCTAACGAGAGTTTCAAACAAAATACTCTATTCTGACGCCGGGCAATATTCGCTCCACGAGCTCCGTCATAGAAGTTTTCGCATGAGCGAGTTTTTCGGCAGGATAAACGTATTTTCCGTAGCCAAACCGGCCCATTTTGAACAGCCTATCGTCTTCACGCATCGGCAGGCGGGAGCCGGGGCGTCTTGCCAGGATCAGTGATTTCGCCCGTTCCGTAAACCTGTGGGTCACGAACTCCAGCGTCGTGTCTTCAGGAAGCCCGGATGCAAACGCTTCTTTAATCATCGTAAGAAGGCGCTCATACGGTTCGAGTCCCCTTTCAAGAAACACCGGGGCGATGACGAAACCTATGGGATAACCGTCCTCCGCCAGAGTCCTCGCCGCCTCAAGTCTCTCCTCGAGAGACGGCACGCCGCGCTCAAATTCCTGATGAAACTCCTGTGCCTCCAGGCTGTACCTCATTCTGGTTTTTCGCCGGTGGTCGAGGCCGAAAAAATTGCCTACGTCAGTGAATTTCGTCACGACCCTGAGGTAGCCGTTGGGGATTTTCGCGAAGAAACTTATGGCCCGGCTGATCGCCTTCGTATACCGTTCGACCGGCACGGGATCGGATACGCTTGAGCCTTCGAAGGTCACCGCGCCGCTTTTTTGCCTGCAGATTTCTCCCGCCTTCTCCAGGATATCTTCGACGTTTACGCTTATCCGAATGTACGGAGACGACCCCATGGCAGTCTGCAAGTAGCAGTACTCACACATCCCCGGACAACCTCTCACAAGGTTGAGCTCGTAGTCAGCGCTGGGTCTGCAATTACGGAAAAACGGTTTCTCATCGACCGTCAGCACGACGACGGTCTTGGCCCTTGCGTATCTGGCTGCGGCGGTGAGCCCCCGCTGAAGCCTGGGGCTCCCGCGCAGGATGACCGAGCCTGCCCGGCGGAACGCCTCCAGCATCCTGGGAGTATCGGGATACTCCAGCGCTTTCGGGGTGACGAAGACCGTTTGGGGTACGAATACCGATGCCACAGGAGTAGTGTTTCCTCTGACAAGCGTGATGAATCCGCTCTGCTCGTCCAAAACTCCTGGGACTTGCTGTGTAATTGCACAGATGTCCTGCACACGGTGCTTTCCGAAGCTTCTAATGGCGAAACATTGCACCCGCATTCAGACATCCGGAATTCGTCCGCCGGGCCACCCTCCATCTTACTCCCATCTGAAAGCCAGCCCTGACACGGCTATGCACAGTCCCGCCAGGATAACCAAAACAAATATCTCTGACCCAAATTCTCCCAGGTTGCCGCCAAACCAGGTCCCTCGCAGAATCGTTACCGAGTGGGTGAGCGGCAGGATCTTCGAAAACTTCTGTACGGATGATGGAAGTACCTCGCGCGGGATGGTCGCTCCGGAGAGGAAGATCATTGGGTAAAAAACTGTCATCAGCATCAGCGTGGCGGCCCGCGAAGAACGGGCGATGGAAGCCACCACAAATCCGCCCGCGCAAAGCGAGAGGAGAGAAACTGCAAAAGCACCTGCAAAATGCAGGATGCTTCCGTAAAACTTTAGGTCGTAGAACGCTTTTGCCGCCGCCGTCAACAACAACGTGCTCGATACCGTCATAATGAGGACTGTCAAGAGCTGTGCTGCCAGAAGAGAAACAGGGCTGAGTGGGGTTGCACGGTACCTTCTCAGAACTCCCTGTTCTCGGTAGCCGGCAATGGTTGCCCCCATGGTCATAAATCCGGCATTCGCTATGATGAGGGACACGTATCCGGGTACGGACACATCGACTGCGCCGTGTCCTCCAAAGAAACTTGACGGCTTGTTTCCATAGATGCTCCCGAATATGAATAGCAGTATCAAGGGAAAGACCAGCGTGAAGAAAAACGACTCAGTCTCGCGGATGAACATTTTCATCTCGACAGTCGCAAGCCTGCGGAGACCCTTCATAGTCGTTCCTCCTTCTACGAGCGTATGGTCCGGCCCGTCAGTTTCAAAAACACATCTTCCAACGTGGGGCGCTCGACTTTGAGCGAACCGAACCGGATCCCGGCCTCCCACAGTGCGTTGACGACCTCAACTGGAAGGGCGTCTCCCGAGCCATGGACCACGATTTCGCTCCCCTCCGACTCGGCTCGAATTGCGTGGGGAACCGTACGCACCCTGGCGAGAGCCTCGGCCAGGGCTTCCTCCGGCACCGTGAGCAGTACCCTTGTCTCCACATCCACTGTGCTGATGAGGTTCTGGGGTGTGTCCAGAGCCACAATATCCCCGTGGTCGATGATGGCAACTCGATCGCACAGCTTTTCCGCCTCGTCCATCAGGTGAGTCGTGAGGAACACAGTCTTCCCTTCCCGGTGCAAGTCCTGTACAAGGTCCCACATCGCACGGCGTGCCTGGGGATCGAGTCCCGTGGTGAGCTCGTCGAAGAAGACGATTTCGGGATTCGGTATGAGAGCCAGCGCGATGTTAAGCCTTTGACGCTGGCCCCCCGAGAGGGCGCCGAAATGGGTGTTCAGGGAAGACGAAAGACCCAAGCGTTCTGCAATCGGCTGCCAGGGAGCGGGATTTGGGTATAGGTCAGAAAACAATTGCAGGGCCTCTTTAACCTTGAGACGTTTTTGGAGTGATGACTGCTGAAGCTGGACACCGACCCGCTGCTGAAGCGCATTACGTTCGTAAACCGGGTCCATACCCAATACCCGAACAGTGCCGGAAGTTTGCCGCCGCAGTCCCTCGATACATTCGATGGTAGTAGTTTTGCCTGCTCCGTTCGGACCCACCATCCCAAAGACTTCCCCAGCCTGCACATCAAAAGAGATGTCGTTGACTGCTACCTTCGTGCCGTAGACTTTCCTGAGATTCCTGACCTCCACAGCGTTCAAGGTCGTACCCTCCATGCTCGGGAGTACACCGCACCCGGTTTCCTGGACACAGATTCGAATATACATTCGAGGCCGGTTGGTCTCGCACCTCCTAATCGCAGGAAAGTTCTTGCAGTACCTCAAGCATCAGGACCAAAGACCACCCAGGGAAGCTCCTGACCTACGCAGCTGGCCGGAACACACGAGCGGCCGCACCGTATGAGCGTACTGAGGAACGGCAAGGGTATCGCAACGGGCATCGACCCAGACTGCTCAGAAGCCGGGTGCCGGAGCGCTACCTGAAGCGTCTCTGCGCGACCAACTGAGTGGAGCGACTGGACCAGGAGACCTGCCGGGGGGAGCGAGTGATCCGCATCTGGCCCGACAAAGACTCCGCATTCCGCTTTCTGTCATGTGCGGTGGATTACGCGGTGGAAGTACTTTCTGGACGGAGCCTCAAAAACCTGTTGCTGCCTCCGCTAAACCCGTGCAAAGGCCGCCTTCGGGTACCTGCATTGGGCTGTAGGTTGCTGAGCAAGAAAGTCCGGGCTGTCTCAGGATGTTGCTCGTAGGTGCTTTGTTCCTCCCAGGTGCCGGAACTTGAGGTGACTCCCATGAGAACCAAGCTTCTAATAACTCTTGAGTTGCACCCAATTTCCTTGGACACCGGGTTCCCCTTTCCCAAAAGCGGTTGTACAACATGCACACCCTTGGTTTTGCCCCTACCTCTGCAGGGACACTTAAGGAGCCTGCGCTCCCTTCCTGCCGAGGACCTTGTCCAAGAACTCCACAACGATTATCCTGTCGAGCTCGTCGTGGCAGTACTGGTTCCGGTAGTTTCTGAGACAACCCATACAGCTGCTTCCGCAGTCGCATGAGCGCAAGAACTCGAGGGTAGTCTCGAGAACCTCCTTCAGCACCGCCTCATCCCTAATCCTGCGGACATGACCCGCGCCTCCCGGGAAGTCGTCGAAGAGCACGAGCGCCGGGGAAAACGGGTCCCCGGTAATGGGATAAAGGCATCCGTCCAGGTCGCTTCTTTCGATGTCCAGCGCGAGCGAAGTTCCTTCAAGCAAACCGTAAAGGAGTGACAGCCAGAACCCCCTTCTCGAGTCGCGGTAGTCCGGAAACGTTACAAGCATCACGTCGGTCTCAAACTCATGGCCCAAAGAGAGCTGGCGAAGAGTTGCTCCACAGGGCCGCCCGCGCGGATCTTTGTGTTGACGAATCGCGCCCTTTCTTTCTTTAGACCCGACTTCAGGCCCGAGAGCGTAGCCGCACGTCAGGCAAACCTTGAAGCCTCGTTTCCGCCCCGTATTGAGCACAGCCAGTTTCCCTTTGCTTGCACAAAATGAGATCGTTCCCACCCCCGACTCCGTCGTCATGGGTTCACTGGGTCTTAAGGAGTCTCCATCCAAGAAAACCCTCGTCGAATGCGTCCTTTCGGGAGTGTCCGGTGGCGGGTCCCGGGGTGGCTCGAATTCGGTGAGAAACCCGAATTCGGGCATGATGAATTCACCATGCTGTCCGTTCTTCAGGAGGCTATTGCACCTGCGACAGAAAGTCAGTTCCTCCTTCGAGTCGGCCAGGACCCGTTGATAGTTTCCGCATTGAGGACAAATGGCAAACCGGTATCTCGGCAAAGCTCGTTGCGGGCGAAGTCTGAGATACCTGCTCACCCACATCTTCCCTCCGGCGATGACCTCGCTGCCTGGGGCATATTCCGACAATGCTACTCTCAGGTCCCGCGCGAGCTCCAGGCGCTTTGCATCGGCGGAGTGATGTGTGATCTTCAGTTCCACCACATCCACGGGGAATCCGTATTTCGGAAGCACGCCTCTGTTCGCCAGGTAACCGATAAGCTCCCGTCCATTTATGGTCTTGAGCAACTTCAAAATATGGTCCGAGGGCTCGTTTTTCTCTCGGAGCTCATTCAGGACCTTCTCCAGTTCATGTCTTTCGTGATGGTACTCCTCGGCAGCTCGCGAGAGCGGTCCCGACTCCGGGTCGAAGAGGCCTTTCACCCAGGCCCATTCATGGATGCCCAGCGCTTCGTACAAAGTTTCCGGCACGGTTCTCCGGATGGATGCGAGAAGTGCAGGGGGTTTTGACTCGAGAAGCGATTTCAGTTCCGCCGGCCCGTAATCATTCTCGAAAAAGCCCTGAACATCTTTCCTAAACGTATCCGGCTTTGTCCTCCACAGGTACGCAATGGCCATAGCAGCTACATGACGGCGCACGATCTTCTCATTGTCGAGGTTGAAGTGAGGCGGCTTGATCTTACCGGATACCATCTTGTACGGATCGCGGTAGAACTCGCGGTCATGAGGTCGCCTTCTGGCGAAAGTGACGACGAATGCGGCTCTCTCGGCTTTTCTACCGGCACGACCCGCGCGCTGAACGTAATTAGCCGGAGTGGGAGGCATGTTTCTCAAGAACACCGCTTCAAGGGAAGCTAGGTTGACTCCGAGCTCAAAGGTAGTCGAGCAGCTCAGAACGTTAACATCTCCCGTTGAAAACTGCTCTTGAAGCTCTGCAGCAGCCTCACTGGTCAGCTGCGCCGTGTGCTCCTCGACCTTGAGCCGGACCGGGACCAACTGCGCATATAGCCGGGCATAGTGGTTTTCTCTCACGGTAGTTCCCGGGTCCAACGGTCTCAAGGTTCCCTCGCATCGATAAGACGGGCAGACTCCTCTGACATTGATTCGTGTTACCGTTCCACAGGCATCGCAGCGAAACCAATCGGTGTCTTCTCCACCCCAGATATCGAGCTCCCACATCCTGTAATCGACCTGATGTACGGTCCCAATATCCGGAATGGTTAGGTCGACGAAGTGTTTCCACGCTCTGTCTCGAGGGTTCCGCTTGAACCCGAAGTGGGACAACCAGATTTCGGTCAGGACGCTTGCACATTCGTTGTCAGGATCGGGTACCCCGATTCTCTTTGCGAGCCGAACCAGGTAATCCAATCTACGGTTGGAGCCCCCCGGAGCAGGACACCAGGCAAGGACATGCCTCTTCGAGTCCGGACCCTGCTGTCTCACATAGTACTCCCGGTTTCTCGGAGCAAAATCTTCGTCCTTTGGATCGACGTGGTCAGGGAAAGTAACAGCTCCGCTGGCCCTCAAAGTGTCCAAGAGAACCCTTAACAAGGCCCATACTTCCTCTTCCGTCAGGTTCCAAGGAGGTTTCATCAATGGGCCGGGGGCCCGCCACCCCTCGGGTTTGACTGGGGCAAACGAGATCAAGCCAAGTTCCTCCAGGCTGTTGCGCCTCTCGATAAGGAGGAATTCGCTCATGAGCCACTTCCAGACTCGGGTTTTCCGCCCCTGGGGACTGATGTGACTACCGAACACCCCGTACATCTCTGCTTGTTTGAGCACCGGTTCCACTAGATCTTCCAGGCGCCAGGGTTGTTGCCTGATAGACGTGGAGTTTTCCTGAACAACCTTGTAAATGAGACGCCGGCTGAGAATCCTTGAATACGTCCTGTTGAGATAAGGAGCAAAGTACGCGGCTTCCTGTCGGTTGTCGGAGAAGATCAGAAGCCGCGCGGGCTCCACTTTAAGCACTTGAGGAACAGAGGTCTTCCGCTCGTTTTCCGCTCGGGCCGGTGCTTCGAAAGACCACCCGTCGTCCACCTCTTGCGCATCGTCAGTACCAACAGGATCGCTGACCATCGTTCGCTCTGCCGCATGTGTGATCTCAACCCCCACGTCTGATGCTGCCTGGTACAAGGAGGTCGTGATTACAGCCGCAGACGCATCCGTACCCGCCAGGAACCTCATTACCTGACCGCTGGGGTGCCGCCGACCGCACGCAGGACACTGATACACGGTCTTGCCAGGTCGCGACTTCAGGACCGTCCTACGGTACTGAGAAGGGCACTGACACTCATCGAAAATGGCATTAGCCGGCCACATCCGACCGCAAGCCGTGCATAACACATAGCGCTTCCAGTCCGGAGATTCGACGTCGCTGAATACGACTTCTTCATCTTCGTCCCCGGCACCAGGACTTTGCAACTGGCTTTCGATAAAGTAGTATTCGACGCTGGCCTCCTCCGGGGTGACCGGCACCTGAGCCAAAACGCTACGGCCTTGGGCATCCGATTTCTCTCGTCCTACGAGGTACAACGCTCCGCAATTCCGGCATGTGGCTATCTCAAAGACCGGCCACTCGGTCCCATTTTCATCAACTTTCTTTTCGGTGCGCTCCAGCATAAGCTGGGGCGTCGGGGATACTTGAACATAAGCCCCTTCTATCGCCCGTAAAAACATGTGATATCTCGCAGGCAGAAGCGGTGCGGATTGCGGGTCAGGCTTCGCCTTGGCCGCAAGCTCCACAATGGCAACAAGCACTTCCCTGGCATTTCCGGCATTTCCGCGCTTGGGGAACAGCTGCTGTGCTATTTCGTCCATCATCCCCGGACCCCGCTCAAGATGCGTCCGAAGGCGTAGTATATTGGCGTCATTTCTCAGCGCCAGGTACAAAAAGCGTCTTACGTCTCCGTTCCTCGCGGATTCTAACTCGCGCAATACGCGTTCAGAAACCCCATGTTCCTTTGCCAGGCTCGCCAAAGTGTTCAGGTCTTTGCCCTCTTCGATGGCGAGCCGCCAAGAAAGATATAACTGTGGGTCCGGTTGGTAAACCATGTCCTCGGGAAGCGTACGGGACCACGTTTCCCTCTCGCTTATGACGACATCTTGTCGACTTTCGTCACCCTCAACCCATTCGAAGATTTCTCCGAACAGATTTTCTGCGAATCTGACGATCTCGGGAGCATCATCCCTACCCCGCCCTAGAGTGGCGCTGGTAGCGAAACACTGAAGGATCCCCCGCTCTCCGTTGACTACCCGGTCCTTCAAGCGCCGCAGGAGCATGCCGACTTCGATGCCCTTTGCACCTGCGTAGGTATGGGCTTCGTCGATAACCACGAACCTCCATTTACCAGCACGAGGGCCGTCGAAAAGGGGGTGGTCCTTGGGTCTCAATAGGAGGTACTCAAGCATCGCGTAGTTTGTAAGCAGGATGTGGGGTGGTGCTTCCTGAATCGCCTCTCTCGATAATCTCTCGTTGGGCACCGGGTCCGTCTTAAACGTCCTTACGTACGCATCTCGAGCTTCGTGTTCGGTCTCCTTGGTTTCCCCCGTGTAACGTCCGAACGTGATATAGGGGTGATTAACCAGCAACCTCCTGAGTCTGTCGATCTGGTCGTTGGCCAGAGCGTTCATGGGGTACAGGAGAAGCGCCCGGACCCCGGGACCCAAAGTCCCTTCCTCGTATTCGCGAAATAGGTGGTTGAGTATAGGGACAAGAAACGCCTCGGTCTTGCCACTACCTGTTCCCGATGCAATTATCAGGTTCCGGCGGTTCACAACCGCTTTTCGTATGGCGCGTTCCTGGTGCAAGTACAGCCGGCGGGTACACGGGAACTCGCATTGCGGCAGACTCAAGAACTGTTCCGAGAGGACTCCTTCTTCGACAAGGTCCTGCACCGAGGCACCGGTCTTAAAAGGCGGAGTCGCTTCCAAAACGGGACCCTTAGCAAATTTGTCGGGCTCTGACAATTTCTCGTAAAACTGCTTGGCAAGCTCCGGGTCGCGGATGGGAAACGTAGTCGTCAGGTACGCGATGTAGGTATCCCGTATGTTCTGTGCGGCCCTGATAGGGTCAACCGGCATACTCTCATCTCCCCGAAAGTCGCATAGCTCCTGGCGGTCTTGTCGTTGGGTTGGCTAGCCATTCTATTATTCCGGCCCCTTCGGTGCTTCGTTTAGCCAATAGCGGAGCAGAACAAGCATGTCCCCGTAGGATTAGTCCAATAGTAGCAATACCGCCATATCGCGAGTATTCGATGCAATTAGTTCCATTTCCTTGACAGCAACTCGTTCTTGGTCGGACCGATTTGACCAGGACTAAACCGGAAGGGACGGCACACACGCTAAGTGGTTTGCAGGAATTCGAGGATTGTGGCTAGAACTCTCCCGCGCTGGAAACATTGGCTAAGCGTGGGGGTATTGAATGTTCGGTCCCGACGGCTATCAACGGCTCTACGAACGGATACAGTACGCTATCACCGGAGATGCCCACCTTCTCGTACAGCTCCGTGAGGAGGTCAGGCCTTTAAAGAACTACGTGAGACCGATACATCCCAGGAGCACCACGTCTGTATCACTGGTAGCAACAGACGGAGGTAGCAACAGAGTCCAATTTGACCCGTTTCTCGTGCAGATCGTGAGGGTCGTTGATTCCAGTGAGAATGAACACTTTCTTGACGTGGTAACACCGTCCACCGACATCATCGAACTTTCAAAGAAGCAGTTTTCTGATTTCGGCCCGGCTACCCCGCTGGGATATATGATGGACCTCCTGCATGTGAGAACTCTTCCTGAGCTCAGCCATATGATCAGGGTCACGGAGAAAGGCCAACCGGTCAGTCCAAGCTGGATTCAGGTCTACAGGGAGCTCGTCGAATGGTCCGTATTGCTGAAGCTCGTGCGGGAAAAGGATTTCGGCTCGGATACGCTCATCGTGTGGGACGGCCTTCTCCGCAGTAAGGTGTTCGCCAAGTCTCTTTTCCGGCGTTACCGCGAGCTACTCCTGGAGGGCATAGAGCGGCAGCTTCGGGATAAGAAGCGGAGAATATTCATCGTTGGCGTCGCGAAGCACAGCAAGGTCCTGGACAGGTATAGCCTTGCGCTAGCACTCGAAGATGTCCTCACTAACAGCTTCCCTTGCTACATAGAAGTACCTCGTGAACTGGAGGAAAAGGCCTATACCTGGTCGGAATATGCCCGCGGGGACGACAGAACGCTCGAAGGTATTACCGAGCTCAACAATATGGTGGCCGGTAAGATGTTTCTCGTAAAGTTTGGAAGACACCCGAGAGACCGGATCTGGCCCGTAGATGTTCTTATCGAGCAGGTCGACCAGGCTCAGACTATTCTCGGGTACCTTCTCGCCGATGCTGAAAACGGGTTTCCCATCCCCTTGTATCCTCGCAGCCTCCAAAAGGCCCATGAGAGCGCCGCGATGGTGGATTTCGATTTCGAGGTGCTAGAGGACTACATACATCGCAGCATAAGGGAACTCGTTGGCAACAGGAAGGATGTAGTGGACATCCTCCGCCTCCAGACAACGAACTGGGCTAAAGAGAGGTATCAGAGCTGATGTCAGGATCGTCTTTCGAGCTCTTTCAAAGAGACCGCATCGTGGGCGTGTTCAGAAGTTTCACTGAAGGGGGGCTTGAGTTTCACGCAGACGTAGTTTTGCCGTACAGGAGTGACTTTCAACGCACCCCCATGCACGGTCAGTTTATGATCGTCCAACTTGAGACTCCCGACGAAGCCGTGCTCGGTCGCATAACGTCTTTTTCCGCCGAAGGGCGACTGGCATATGGTTCTGGGGAGGAATTCAACATCAGGGCGGTCCGCGAAAACAGGCCGGTCCCTGAAGACCTTCGCGAGCAGTATCTCAAATACAAGGTCAATATCAGGGTTCTCGGAGTGATCCGAAAGAGCGGCGACCGTCTCGTCTTTGTCCCGTCTCAACGTCGTCTTCCGCACGTGGGAAGCCCTGTAGCATTCTTGCCCGATCCTGTGCTCCAGTGGGTTGGCGGACATTACAACGAAGGAGTACCGCTTGGTTTCTTCGCACTGGGAGAGTACATTTACGCGGGCGGAAGCCCTCTACTCAAAGTCGAGGAATGGATGCGAGTCATTTCGCCAGAAGTGCTGGTCAAGTTCGACGTGGCGAGCTTGGTCTCCAGGCGTACGTTTGTCTTCGCGCGGGCGGGGTTTGGTAAGTCGAACTTGAACAAGCTACTTTTCAGCAGCCTCTATCGGCAGACCCCGTATGCCGAAAAACGAGGTGGTAAGAAGGTCCCCGTGGGCACGGTCCTTTTTGACCCCGAAGGAGAGTATTTTTGGCCGGACGACAAGGGACGCCCCGGTCTCTGCGATGACCCGGACTTACGCGACCAAATCGTGGTCTTTACGCCGAGGCAACCTCCCAGCGGGTTCTACGGATCGTTCGTGGTCGGGGACGTAAAGCTCGACATCCGACGCCTGAAGCCATCCGACGTCATTTCCATCGCGATTTCCCTTGAGAAGCAGGACCAGCAGAACGTGAGGAAACTCCGGGGGCTAAGCCAGGATAAGTGGTCGAAATTAGTAGACCTCATAGACAGGTATGGTAACGAGGCTCCCATCGACGAAATAAGGAGCATCTTGAATCTTCACGAAGACCGCCAGGATGTAGAAGCTCTTGCAGCCAGGGGCAACATGACTACGATAGTGAGGATGCTGCACAGTAGGACAAGCCAACTCATGGACCTGCTGATTCAGGCTCTGCAGGACGGAAAACTCTGCATCGTAGACATAAGCCAGATGCGCGGAACGCAGGCCCTGATTTTCACAGGACTCGTCCTCCGCCGCATATTCGACCGAAACCAGGAAGAGTTCACTTCCGCAGAGCCCAGGACCATTCCGGTTATCGCAGTGATTGAGGAAGCTCAGGCAGTTCTGGTGGAAGGAAAGACTGGGGCTGAACCGTACATCACCTGGGTGAAGGAGGGCCGCAAGTACGACCTCGGGGCGGTTCTCATTACGCAGCAACCGGGGAGCATTCCCACGGAAATCCTGAGTCAGGGCGACAACTGGTTCGTGTTTCACCTGCTGTCTTCCGCAGACCTGCAGAACGTCAGAAGGGCGAACGCCCATTTTAGCGAAGACCTCCTGAGCAGCTTGCTGAACGAGCCAATTCCCGGACAGGGAGTATTCTGGAGTTCCGTCAGCGGTAAGCCTTATCCGGTCCCCATACGAGTACTGTCTTTCGAACAGAAGTGCTCGCCTGCAGACCCGCACTACGAAAAGGCCGCCATCGACACGTATGCCTCGAGGCTCAGAGAACGCTTCCGAAAACAGCTCATGGAGGCCGAAACCGCCCTGGGCGCGGGCTTAGGCACCGGGGCACAGGTGGACGGAAGCCAGAGCGTAGCAAGCTATCCAGTACACCCGGGCCAGACGTTCATAAGTCGGGATTCCACCGACCAGGAACCAGTAGACGCTATAGAGGTTTACAAGCGGAGGGCGTTCGGGCGGGTCAAGCAGGACGCCGATTTCATGAGGAAGCTGCGGACTACAGGTGTCGCCTGGGGGTCCCTCAAAGTTAAGATCAAAAACGCGCTACCGCCTACTTTGGATGACGTGGATCAGTTCGCGTACAATCTGGTTCGAGAGTTTCTCAACGATGAGCTCGGTCCCGAGGGAGAAGGATGGGAGTCCTTCAAGAACGAGAGAAACACGACCTACGTTAGAGCCAAGCAACATTAGCGATGGGAGAACGACAGGAGTCGGCAGTTTCATTGAGGGCGGCATCCGCAATACGCTCGAGTGAATACCTGGGAAAACCAGGTGGGCATAATGCCCACGCGCCCAACCTTAACGGCATATGCCCCTATTTCACCATGTTCCCTATCTCGTTTCCTCTACGGGTATTGAGCGAAGTGGGCGGGTACGACATCGGGGAAATCCCCTCTGACGTCCAACCGGCTTATGAAGCAGCGTCCTCTCTGAGCCCCGGTACCACCCAACCGCTAGGCTCCGGACCTCCCCGGGGAGGCTGGGTTTTGGATCCGTTCTGCGGTCGCGGGACAACGAATCTGGCCGCCAGGATGCTCGGGATCCCGTCGCTGGGCATAGACATAAGCCCGATCGCCGTGGCTATCGCGGAGGCAAAGTCGGTGAGTCCATCCCCGGAAGAGGTGATCAAAGAAGCCGAGGAAATCCTGAGTTCCCCGGGTGAACCAGGGGACGTCCCGCAAGGTGAGTTTTGGGAACTCGCATACCACTCGGAGGTGTTGCGGCAACTATGTAAGTTTCGGGAAGCTCTCCTCTCCGACTGTGCGAGCCCGGCGAGGATAGCCCTTCGTGGCATCATTTTGGGGGCTCTGCACGGCCCACGAACAAAGAAAGTTCCGTCGTACTTTTCAAATCAGGCTCCCAGGACCTTTGCACCTAAGCCCAAGTACAGCGTCTCATTCTGGAAAAAGCATGGTCTCCTACCGCCTCGCGTCGACGTGCTTGAGATAATCCGCACACGGGCGCGACGGTATTACGGGTGCACGCTGCCCGGTGTTAAGACTTGGGTTATATCAGGCGACTCCAGCGATGAAAGTATCGTGCACGTGCTCGAGGATTTCCGCTCGTCCGTGGGCACACCGTGTTCCCTCGTTATAACTTCGCCACCGTACTTCGGCATGTCCACTTACGTCGCCGACCAATGGCTCCGTAACTGGTTTTTGGGTGGTCCGGCGCAGGTGGAGTACCGGACCAGAGACCAGTTGGCACGGGGGTCAGTCCACGAGTACGTAGAAAGGCTATCCCGCGTTTGGCGCAACGTGGGCAAAGTATGCGAGCGTGGTTCCCGGATGGTCGTACGGTTTGGCTCAATAAGCTCTTCACCGATTGATACGGAAGCCGTGTTCGGATTTTCACTAACCAGAACAGGGTGGGAGATCTTCCGCAAGCAGAGCGCGGGTGAGTCCCCACGAGGCAAGCGCCAGGCAGCTGCATTCTGTTTCACAAGAGCGAGTGCCGCAAGCGAAATCGATTTCTACTGCATAAAAGTCTAGAAAACCCTTATCGTAGAACTGCTTAGCAAGACCGGATCGCGCAGAGAGAACGTGGTCGTGAGACAAGGGACGTAAGTGTCTCGTATGCTTTGCGCAGCTTCGATCGGGTCTACCTGCATATTCTCATCTCCCTGAACCCTGCCTGTCTGGGTTCCAGCAACTCACAGTCAGACTCGCAGCGAGCTCTTGGAGTCCCTTGATGATCTCGCACTCTGCCAAAAACAATTTCCGCTTTAACTCTTCCTCCCTACCGGGGGCAAACATCTCGGACCAGTCACCGGCTCCGTTGCCGTCCGCCCAGGCAGCCAAGATGAGCACTCCGTCCATTTCTGCCCTCAAGCCCAACGAGCGCATCAAGTCCGACGCTCTTGCGAAAGGCCGGTACTCCATCTCCACGCGAACCGGCACCTCATCCTGGAGTATCTGGGAAACCTTCGCGGTGCATCCTCCGGGACCGAATTTCCGATGGGCGTGCCATTCGTCGTGAGTCGCAAAGATCCTTGGGATGGGACAGGATTTGCAAATGATGCCCCGCGGCATTTGCAGGGTACCGTGCCCGGAAGCCCGGAGGTTGAGCCTCACCTGACCGCTCCTCCCGCTCCCGCCCACGGGACTCCTTCCCACTGTGACTTCGCCCCCTCCGTTAACCAGCGTCTTCAGAACGCCGGCTACGTATCGCTTTTCCACCGGGTAATATGACCACGCGACAGAAGAAGCCGTTTCAGCACTTCCGACATCTTGCGTCCCCTCAGT
>DUSS01000061.1 GCA_012842495.1 Candidatus Fermentithermobacillaceae bacterium | reverse complement strand
TAACTGTCCAAGGGACTCCTGGGACACGAAAAGCTTGAAACCACGGCGATCTACACGAAAGAGACGAAGGCATGCTTGCGACGGTCGAACGGCTAAATTAAGGCGGCTGTTGAAGTCCAACCCGGTTTCGACAGGAGCGAGGGAAATGAGCACTCGGAGGTCCCCCTGAACCTTGAGGCCCGCAGGGCCGTGGCGAGCCGCCTGGCTACGGGATCGAAAACCTGCCCCGTCGGTGCGGACGCCGGTGAATCGGGTAGGGTGTCACCGGCGGTTCTTTTTTGGCGGCGAAGAGGGAATTCATCTTCCCGGCGACTTCCTTCATCATCGTCGGTGTCACGCGGGAATAGATGTCTAGGGTTACTCTGATCTGGTTGTTCCCGAGTTGGCCTGAACAAACTTCGGATGGACCCCCTGGGCGAGAAGAAGCGTGGCGCGGGTGTGCCGGAGATCGTGGAAACGAATCCTCGGCAGGCCTGCCTTCTCAAGGAGCGGGTACAAGGAGCGGTTCCGGACGTTCGACGGATCGAGGTGCGTCCCGATCTCCGTGGTGAAGACAAGGCCCCGGTCTTGCCATACCTCCCCGGCCCGGACGCGTTCCTTCCCCTGTCCGGTCTTGTGCCGCTGAAGGGCGAACACGGCTATATTGGGAAGTCGAAATTCACCAAGGGGGTGTACGCTCTGCTGGCTGTCTGCTGGCTACCCCTTCGACTTAGTTCCGAAAGTCTCCCGTATTAGTCTGCCGTCAGAATCCAGTTCACGGATGATAACACGAGTGGCAATGGCCTTGGGCGCAGGGTTCCCTTCTTCGTCGAAATAGTAGACTATCGCAACCGCCCCGCCTGCGGGAGTTAACTGACCGGGCGGCATGTGGTGTATTTCAACAGCTGATTCGCTCAAGTCTCGCCGTGGCTCAAACCTTATCCCTCCGTCTCCAGGGTAAGGGTTCCGGTGGTCAAACCTGCCTTCGAGGATCTCACGAGGTATCCGCTTGAACGCCGTACACCTAGAGCCGACGCCGTCTTCCGGTGAATGAAGCGAGAGATGCTTGCATCGCCCACATTGTTCGCCGTACTTTGGATAGAATGTTCCGCGATCATCAATCCCCCTGAAGCCCAAAACCGTTTACCTCCTCTCATCGGCGACTTGAACCGCTCTTCGCGTCTCCTGTAACTTGGCAGTTACCCGGGACAGAGCCTCGGGCATCGTATCGGTATATCTCCGGGTAGTGGAGATATCCGCGTGGCCGAGGACTTTCTGGACAGAATCAACCGGGGTCCCCTGGGCGAGAAGCCTCGTTGCCAAGGTATGCCTCATCCTGTGGCTGTGGAAGTCGACGCCCGTTAGTTTCTTGAGCCTGTGGGCGTAGACCTTCAGCGTCCCGACGGTCACATAGAACAGGATGGTTTCTCCTGGGTACTCCTCCGAAACGTCTCCGGCATATTCCACGAGTTCCTTCGCTACAGCGGCATCGGTGACCGGTGCCGGTCTCTCTTTGTCTCCCTTCCCGTGCCGGACCCGGAGAAACACGGAACCTCTGTCCAGTATCACGTCTTCCGGCACGAGCCTTGCCCCTTCGCTTACCCGTAACCCGGCGGCGAGCATGGTCCTGAAAGCCAAGGCCACGTGGTGTTTTCCTCTGTCCGCCTAGCGAACCTATCCAGGTGGTAGGTGTAGGCCAGCACGGTGTTTTTCAACTTGGAGAAACCGAGTTCCTTTGAGGTAGGCGGACATCAGTTCCTCATGTTCGACCCTCCCTGTTGGCTACAGCTTATCCTACTCTAAGCTAAGGGGAGGTCTTGCGGAACTTTGCGAAACGAACGTGGCGAAACTCTGGCCTTTCAAGGTGCCTGGCGGGTAGAATGGAATTGCGAACCTTTCGTGTTGCTCACGGGAAAGGAATACGGCGCGAATGGGAAAAGAGGATAGTCCTGTGGAGCAAGTAGTAAAGGCTTCAGTGATGTATACCGGCCCGGGAAAGGACGTCCTCTGTGTTTTTGTAGAGCCTACGCCAGATATTTGGATCGCTGATCCCGTAGATGACGATATAGCAGTTTTCAGAGTTGTTGATGAAGGCGGACGAGAAACTGGTGAGATCGCTGGTGTAGAAATCCTTGATATCACGACCTTTTCTGGATGGGACTCCATACCAAAAGATATTCCCTCTATGTGGCAGGTGGAGGGGAAGTCACCAATGCCGCTTGTCGATCTCTTGAGGTCAATTCAGGAAGAGCTAAGACGATACATGCGGTGACATCGTCTGCGTCGCATCACGTCACACCTTTTATACAATGCCGGACAAACGCTGTTTACCGGGTCACTTCGCCGTGCGGTAGTCCAGCCTGCGTCACATCCTCCGTAGAATCCCTGACAAACACCCAGACGAGCACTCCGGTGGCAAACCTCCCGGCGGCCGAAACCAGCATCAGCGGCCGCAACGTGTAGAACTGGGCAAGGTAGCCGCCGACCAGCGGGGCGACGAAAGCGGTGAGCCCGCCGATGAAGTTCGCCGTGGCGACGTAACTCGGCCGCCTGTCCCCGGGGGTTATCTCCAGCATCAGGTTAAATGTGCACAGGGTCCACCCCGACCAGGCCAGTCCGGAATAGGTCTCCGCGATCACGGCTTGCCAGGGTGTCCGGGCGACAAACCATAGCAGCGGCACAAAAGCGGTGAGGAAGGCCGAAACGTATACAGCAAACTTAGGTCCTCGCCGGTCGGAAACCGGACCCCAAAAGCGTTGACCGATGATACCTGTGAGAGTACCGCCGAACGTCATATAGGCAAGGTGTACGGGGCTTCCGCCCAGATCCTGGATGAGATATGCACCGAAAAGCGCTCCCACGATGCCCACGGCGAAGTTGAAGAAGGTCGATATCGCCACCCAGGCGAAAAAGACCGGCGACCTCAGTGCCTCCATATCCAGCCACCGGCCTCGTTGGCCAGGATGAGAAGGACGAAACGGCGAGAAGGGGACATCGGACACCTTGCTGAACGCCCACAAAGAGATCCAGGAGAGGATCAAGAAAATGGACATGGACGCAACGTACCCAAAAGGGAAGCCCCCACGTTCTACGATTTGACCCGCCAGATTCACGGTAAGTAGAGCCCCGATGCTCATCACTATATTCCGTGACGCGAAGAAGCGACCCCTGACATCTCGCGGGATGAGATCCGATACCAGCGACGTCCAGGCAGGGGTTGTCACTGCACCCACGATGGAAACGGCGCTTAGAACGGCGATGATAAAGTACACGCCGGCTATTCCCTGGAAAATGAAAGGCGATATGAGCACCAGCATCCATCCAAGCCGGGTGAGAACTCCTGTGAAGATTATGAGAGACTTGCGTCTCCCGGTCCTTTCAACTAGATGCGAGGCGGGCAACTGCATCAAGTTGCCGAATAGCCCTGGAACCGCCGCGAGTAGTGAAATGTGAAACTTGGTGGCGCCGAAACCCAGGGCAAACGCCGTCATGAACGGGTTCACAAACGTACCTGCGATATTCCCGATAAAACCGTCGAGCATCAGGTAACGCTCATCGTGGGTCCAGGCAAGACCCGGCGCGAGCAGATCGAGAAAACGGTAGATTGACCTGCGCAAAAACTCCCGGCAATTTCCTCGTCGATTAGCCATGGTCCTGCTACAATTCCATCTCCCATAATCCCACGTGGTAGTCGAGAACCCCTTCTTCGCACAGGATACCATCCGCCCGGGAGCAGTCTCCTGCCGGTTCTCGTTTTTCTTCAAATCCTAACTCCAGAAGCACTCTCCGCGCCGGGCTCGTGATCTCGCAAAGACTATAAATCTTGAAGGACAGGTTTCTAAGGGCTGCCTCAGACACTTGCTCTACTGAACCAGATGTAGCTACCTGACCCGGTGGATGGTCAGACATCGTCGCATCCTGGCGACAAGAGTTCCCGGCGGCAGTTCCGCCCGATAGGCTGAGCGCCTTTTCGCGGAGGAGGCCCACGGCATGCTGAACAATGGCCTGGATACCAGCTCTCGACCCAAACACTGAGCTCGTTTCAATGTAGAGGCCGGATAACCGCGAATCCTTCCGCTCTTCCCACACTTCGGAGAAAGACGCTCCCGCCTCTACCATTCCCGACTCATCCGCTGCCACTACCAGGTTGCCCGAGGAAATCGCTCTTCGGACGTTTTCGGGAGAGAGGGAGCGCCAGCGAAAATCCGAACCGATGTAGTTAATCTCCCCGGAAGCCTTTGACCAGATAGGGATGAAGTCTTTTTCTTCCGCCTTCCGGACGGTGAACGCGGATCTGCACGAGGCCCCTGACTTGGTGTTCGCCTCCTCGACTATAGCAGGGGGTGCAAGCGCCGGCCGGCCCGCCTCATTCTCGTCCCCTGGCTTGAACCCGCTTCCTCGGGCAACCGCCTGTTTCGCCAGACTTGCAACCAGGAAATCCCATGTGAAAGACCTGACGAACTCCGTTAACTTTCCTACCAGACGAAAGCTGAGCTGCTTGGCGAGTTCGGAGGAAGCCGTGTTGTCAGAATCGATAGCGCACCGGGCAACCGTACACCCGTGTCCGCGCGCTGCCTTTATGGACGCCCGGCTGAGGAGCGTTCCTATTCCCATACGTCGGAACCCCGGATGAACCCGGATGCCCTCAAACCAGGCCTCGGATGGCGACAGGTAAGATACGTGCGTTACACCAACAATCTGCCCCTGGAACTCGGCAACAAGTACCTCACCAGGTTCGTTAAGCCATTCGGAAAAAGCGTCCCCGACATAGTCACCCCAACTAAAGGTGTTTCGAGTGAACTCCTTGATAAACGGCTCGTCTTCCTTGCGTCCGTTTCTGATGATTACAGGCGACTCATCACGGAAAGGCAGATCGCTTCTCCCATAAACCATATAACCGCTCCTTCCCCAACGAATCACCCAAGTTCAACGAGCCAGGTTAAACATAAACCATGAACTGCACCGGAGGAACTAGGGCTATAGATACATGATATCTTGGCGGAATACCCAGTACAATAGAGGGGACCTCCAAACCAAGTGTTTGAGGCCACGACCGGAGGTCGCGGTCCTGAGGGAGGAACTCGCTCACCGTTGGCCCCGTCAGCCTGGTTCCTCCATTTCTGCCGGCATAGTGAATAGAGAGGACGCAGAGGCGCAGTTACTCACGACCGGACCGGCTAGCCGGAATCGACTTCTACAGTACCGCTCATCGTATTTACGACAAGCCGGTCATTCACTATCCTGGCCTTGACGGAACGCTGGAGGTTCTCGGTTCTCGCTTTAAACCTGCCGACTATCAGGATCGTATTGGGGTAGACCTCGTCCGCGATGATTCTCCCCTTTTCCGACACGCGGAGCACCGTAGGAGTAGCACCCTGGCCTCCCGCAACCCTCACCTGGATGAGGTCGGTAGCTCTCGCCTCCCCGCCTCGAATGACCCCTGTCGATCCGCTGGCCTTAATCGATCTACCTGCAGTAAGAGTCGAGTAAAAAGCTCCCTGACCTGTGATTACTATGTCCCTGGCCGACTCGATAGTACAGTTCTGGCAATACGGCAGTAGTACGTCAGCTTGTCCTCCGGAGAGTTCTCCCTCCACCCAGGATCTAATGACGGACAAAGTGGAGGCGAGCCGGCGCAGCCTCTGCCCTAATTCCGTTCTGTTGTCCGCGAGAATCTCCCTGGTCTTTGCTATAGCTTCCCTCACGACCGCCGGGGTCTTCGAAGCATCCATCTTGTTAAGGGCATTTAGGGCCATGATCAGCGCTCTCAATCTATCGAGCAAGCCAAGGCGGGAGGCGTCGGCCTTGAGATCCTGTCCCGCGACACCTTGGGTAGCCGGTTGCGCCGCCTGTGCTCTCTGTGGCGCTGCCTCGTGCCCCTGCATCTGTCCCATCTGGGCCTTCTGTTTCTGTGTCTCCTGTATTTGTGCCTCTTGCCCCTCCTGAGCATCAATAGGCTTTTGCCGCTGATCTTCCTGGATCTCCTGTGGGACCGCGGCGATATGCGCCCCGGGAACGAGCTCCGTCAGAGCTAAAAGCCTTGACTCTATGGTCCGGATCATATCGTCCCATTTCTTGATATCGGACGTATCTCTCCCCGCCACCACTGTCGACTGAAAAACGTTGCCTCCGATTTCCACATTCCGCCAGGCGCGTATTTCCGCGCCCGTGACCGTGCCGCGGATTCGTACATTCCCTTCTGCGTAGACCTTCATTCCGTCGGTGACGTTTCCGCTCACTTCAACGGTCCCCACGAACTTGATATTTCCGGAGGCGAGATTGACATCTCCGTTCACCCGGTAAATCTCATCTACCTCATAAACTCCCGAGGAAGCTCGATAAATCGGGTAGCCATCTAGAATGGCCACGACTTTCACGAAGTCGCCCTCTTCTTCGAGGATGACGCCTTTTCCCGGCCTCAACTTAGGGTCCTCGGGCTTCGGCGCCGGCACGTCTTTCCCGAAAACAGTCTTACCAGGCTCTCCGGGAACCGGTTTCCGCTTGACCGCCGTAACCTGACCCTTCTTAACCATCGGGATTTTGACGGTGTCCCTGAAATCGACCCTGAGGGAATCGGCGGGAAGGTCAAGCACCCGCTCCATCGGTACCAGGAACTCCAGGTGCCCGTCCTTGCCCGGTTTTGGCTCGAGTCCCTCTGCGACCAGCACCGGCTCACCTGACTTCTCCCGGGCCGCCTTCGCAACCGCATCGGCCTTAATTCCAAAAACGATGCCCTTCTGTGAAAGGACAGCCTGGATGTCTTCGGGTCTGACCTCCGCGGGTATGACATGCTTTTCCGCCCTGATATTCAAATAGGAAGATGCAGGAACGTCGGCTACTGTCCACTCGGCACCGTCCTCCGCCCGCACGGTAACGTAAGCTTCCATACCATCAGACTCGACCGTAACTCCAATGGACACTTTCGGTTCGACTTTCTTAGGAGTTAAGACAATGCTGTCTCTGGATGATACGGGCGTAGGTCCCCAAATGATCCTTCCATTGACGGATACCTGGATCTCCTCGCATGGAACGATCACCGGGCCCATCTCACCGGGCTCGGGGTCGCTGACGATTACCCGGCCGTTTTCCACCTTAGCCCAGCCTTTTTCCGGCACTTTGCCTTCGAGATTATTATCACTGCCCATAAGATTCCCTCCTGGGTTTTGAGCTTTTGCTTCGCTTCTCTCGACTGTAATGCGCGTCAATCTCCGGCAGCCTGGTAACCCATGCGGTGGAACCTGGTCATACAACCAGCGGGCAGCGTGCCTCATGCACCGGCAATCGTACGGTCCATACCCCAGGTGTTTTTTACCTGCTCACTTTAATCAGAGAATGAGCCCTAGGAACCCACAATCAAGCGGTTCTCACTAAGATGTTGTTCGTTTGCCTTTCGTTTGCTCTTCGCCGGCACCCCTCACCATAAATAATCGGATAACGTACCGGATTAATTTCGCTGTTGGACGTCGAAAAGCCTGCAGAATATACCCTCACCTCCTGTAGCAGCACCGGCATGATTTCGCTGGACGCATGAAAAGTCCGGCGTACGCATTTTCCATGAACTTACTTACGAGTTCCTCAGAGAAAACTTTGTATGAGGCACCCCTTGTCCACCCGACCTCAAGTGTGTTATGTTGGACTTGCTCATCGGTGATGAGGAGCTTGAGGAGGATGGCAACGAACGATCCATACGTCAAGAAACTGGTAACCACGGACTTCTACGCTCAGAAGCTTCCGCTTGAAGGGCGCATTGTGGCCGTGTTAAGAGGGACCGTGGAAGGCCGCAACCTCGAGCTCGTACCCCAGCCATCAAGGGCCGTCAAAGCAGGAGAGATCCACGAATTCATCGCGACCAAGGAAGACGCCGCACCCGGATCGAAGGTCTCGCAAATCGCTTACCTTTGCTTTGTGGAGTTCGAAACCGGCGGCATCCTTTTACGTGGTGATGAGGTCGTGCTCGACGGAAAGATGGTCGGGACTATCGCCGGGTTCGACATGAGCCACCACCCGAACCACATGAACATCGTGGTGAAGGTGGAATCTTTGTTGTCAGGAGAAGACCGGGGTCTTAAGAGCGGCGCCGCCGCTCTTGTGCGCATGCCAGCGGCGGAACGCAGTCTCGAGCCCCCGGCCCATCAGGCAGGGAGGTCTTGAAATGGCAAAGTTCAAATACAGGTTCCAGATGTACAAACACCTCCAGCAAAACGCGCAGAAGATATACCAGGAGGCTGCCGCTCGAGCGCTGGAACTGGGTCTTACGCCGGAGCTCAAGGGCAAAATCGGACTCACCGGTGCGATCTCGGGATGCCCTGCTCCCCTCCGCAGGAGCGTGATCGCAGCTTCGGAGAAAGGCGCGGACGAAATAATCCCTCTGGCCAATCTCGTTGAGCAGATCAGAGAGATAGTCAAGGACGTGTACGGCGACGACTACGACGTATGCCCGGTGAACACTTGCGAGGGCGGGCTGTGGGTCACTTTCGACACACTGTTCTCTCCTCCCACCACAGGCAGGGGCGAAAAATACCGGGCCAGGTACATCGCCCCCTACGAGAAGCACATGCACCATCAGGCAGGCTACGGTCGACCGTTCCCGGCCAAATACAAAGAGATGCTGGCGGACAGAGGCGCCACCGCGGGAGAGTTCGGTTTTGCCGGAAAGCGCCTGGATAACCTCGACGTCGTGGTTGTGCCGCTGGAAGGCGCAAGGTATGCCAACCACGGCATAAAGTACTTCCCGGTACCGCTCCTCACCGAAGTAGACGCCGAGAGTTCCCTCGAGGTTTTGGCCGCAGCTGCAGAGGTCCACGCTCCATACCTCACCGGATTCACCTCGCTGGGCTACGACACCCCCGGATATGGATACGGGCAGAAGGACGCCGACGGCACCCCGGTTCTTCAAAAAGGCTTGGGAGAACTCGCCGCCGAGTACGACGTGCCCTACGTCGTCGACAACGCGTGGGGACTTCCTTTCATCGGACACGATCCCAGGAAAACCGGGGCCAGCGTTATCGTGTACAGCATGGATAAAGCCACCGGCGCCGCGACCTCGGGCCTCATCATAGGCAGAGAAGATGTCATGGTCCCGATCCGCAGAGCTCTGGGTATGCACGGCGACAGGTACGGAACCATCGCTTCGTACGGAAAAGCTGCTTACGTCATCCTCGACCCGGGCAAGGAAGCCCTTCTCACCCAGGTTCAGGTACTGAAAGAACTCAGGGATAACGCCAGTTTCTACAGGAACCAGGTAGATGAGCTATACGATATCGTCAAGCAGGAATTCGCCAAGGCCGATCCCAAGCTGTACAAGGGGCTTATCATATCTAAGTCGTACAATTCTCTAACCGTCGAGGTAAACTACGAGAACACGTGGAAGGAAGGCATGGGATTCCCGATCTTCTCCATCGAAGACATGTACGCCGGTTCCCACCTCATCCAGACCGGGCTCGCTCAAATGGGGCTCATCGCGACCATCGCTTACGACGGGAACATCTTCATTTCGCCAGGGATGGGCACGAGCGACCCCGACGGGAACCTGATACCCGATAAGATGGCCCTGGCTGTCAGGTGTCTGGTGGCCCTCATGGAGATCATCGGGAAGTATTCCGGATTCCTTGCTTAAGTCGAAACTAATGCGGGCATTGGTCCGCCGGCACAGGTCGTGTTGTAAGTTGGCTGGATTTAATCGGGAAAAGCAAAGGCAGGACCAATGCAGCTCACCAGTACGAGCGACCGAATCGGGTGACATCTACCCCTCCCGACCCCGGCGAGCGTAAAGCTGCCGGGGTTTGTTCTTTTACCCGGGTTAAGACGGAGCTCATCTCAAAAAACCTAAAGACATCGCTGGAATGCCTGCCGGCCGCCCAGGAGGACGGGATGCGCCGGAATTCGCTCGTTGAAGCCTCCGCTCGAGTGCGGTATTCTGCGGCCAGACAACCTCTTGACATCCGAATGTGGCATAATCGTGCGGGGGACGCGGGATCAACCGGTCACGGGATCCTCAAAAACCGTGAGTTGTAGTGTAAATTGGGAGTTGTAATGCAGGAGAAACCGCGACGTTTCTGGGGGGATGAATTGTTGAAACCATTGACGTCAAGCGAGTTCAAGCTAGAGGAGCTCAGTCGCCACAGGTTCGAGAAGCTGTCGTTCGATAAAGCTATCCTGGTTACAGGAGCTACCGAGAACCACGCGTATCACCTGCCCATGGGAACCGATACATACGTAGCTTACGCCATAGCGCAGAAAGTCGCCAGGATGACTCCGGGGACGCTGCTCCTACCCCCTATTCCGTTCGGCGTCAGTGATCAGCTGCTGCCGTATCCTTTCACGATCACGCTGACTCCGGAAACGCTGTCCGCCGTTATTTTCGAAGCCGTCGAGTCCTGTGTACACCAGGGTATAACGCACTTCCTCATCATCAACGGGCATGGAGGAAACAATTCCGCCATCGACGTGGCCATGCGAAAGCTCCACCGGCTCTACCCTGCTACGAAGGTAGCAGTAAACCTCGCATGGTGGATTTCCGGACCGAAACTTGCTCCTGAAGGTACGTTCGGGCCGGACTTGGGAATCGGTCACGCAGGGGAGGCCGAAACTTCCGCAGCGCTCTACGTTGTTCCCCATCTCGTTGACATGAGTGTAGCACGGGGAGAGTGGCCGTCGTCTCCCCGGGAAGTCAAAATATCGACGACGATCCCGGAGACGTCGCGTACCGGCGCCACAGGTGACCCCTCGAAAGCTACGGCTGAAAAAGGGCGCGCTTTAATCACGGCTTTGGCGGAATACCTGGCAAGGTTCCTCAAGGAGATGGATAAAGTGGGCTGGAATTTCGCGGGAGCCAAATGGGAGCAGCTCGCATTATAGGATGGATCGCTATCTTTCGCGGGTATCGAGAATGGGAATTAGAAAAAGGGGACAGCGACTGTGAAGTACGCCTTCAGTCGCGTGCCGCGCAATTTCTACCGGCGCCACGGAGTTCTTTTGGCCCCACAACTCCTCAGTTTAGTGCTCGTACACCAAACCCCCGAGGGAACCACAGCTGGTCTTATCGTGGAAGATGAAGCGTATATCGGACCTGAAGACAGGGCGTGCCACGCGTTCGGAGGAAAGATAACCCCCCGGAACCGCGCCATGTACGGACCACCGGGCACCGCATACGTGTATTTTACGTATGGGATGCACTACTGTTTCAACATCGTGGCGGCTGAAGAAGGGGTACCGCATGCTGTGCTGATTAGGGCTCTTGAACCCATCGAAGGCATCGAGCTCATGAATCTTCGCAGGAACAATCGCTTGCCTCTCACCACCGGCCCGGCCCGGGTGTGCCAGGCGATGGGCATCGACCTGAGCCACAACGGAGCGGACCTGGTCGGTGGCGATTTATACGTCGCGTTCCCCCCGCCCGAACTCGCCCGGCCTTTCAAGGTCAGCACGTCACCACGGATCGGAGTGGACTACGCCGGCGACGCTCGCAATTACCCGTGGCGCTTTTTTATCGAAGGAAACCCCTATGTTTCACGCCGGCCACGGAGCGATTGAACCCGCGGCTGCCCCGAACGCTTCCGGGACATCGAAATCATCACCGGGGTAGGACATGTGCTCTATAATCTCCGTTGCCACGGGGGATCGCGTCTTAATTCCTTTCACTAACTGCGCACCTTACCAACCGATTTCTATGATGTGAACCGCTCTATGCGGGATACCCAGAGATTTTAAGACCGCTTGCTCCCGGGTATGACAGGTAAACAAGATGACCTGATGGGACGCGCTCAGCGAACTGACGATCTCCAGCACGCCGCGCAGGCGTTCGTCATCGTATTGGACGAATGAATCATCGAGGAACAGCGGGAAATCCTTGTGTCCGCTTAAGATCTCCGCCAGCGCTACTCTCAACGCAAAGTACGCTTGATCGATGGCCCCTCCGCTCAGCTGGCTGACCTTAACAGCTCTCTGCGTTTCCGGGGCCACCACGTTTATCTCGAGCTCAGGAGTGAGCTTGACCTCGCTGTACCTGCCTCCTGTTATGCCCGCAAGTACCTGCCCGGCTCGCTTTGACAGGTCAGGAGCAAACTCCCGGTGTATCTCGGCGGAAACTTGCTCGATAATCTGGTAGGCGATCAAAAGTGCGCCGGCGTCTTCCTGCAGCGCACTCCTTCTCGCCTGTAGGGCAGAAAGCTCCTCAACCACCTCGGATAGCGGCCTTCCCTCCCGGTTTTTCACCTCCACCAGCTCTTCCAACCGGGCAAGCCTCTCTTTAATGGCGGAAAGTTCGCGTTCGAGCCCGGTCAGCTCTTCTCTTGCATATTCAAGGTCCCGGTCGGTAACCGCGCCAAACTCGGATAGAGTAGGCGGCGCCTGTAGCTGCTCTAAGACTAGCGAAAGTTCTTCCCTCAAATCATCTTGCGTCCGGCCTGCTAGAAGCGAGGCAAGGCTCTTCTCCCGGATTTCGATCTCTTTCAGCGTCTCTCTGTGAGAGCGAGAAGCCTGGATCTTGGCGTTTAGCTCCTCCGCCGACGTCACCCCCTGCGAAACGAGGATGTCCGTCCTTTCCGCCGAGAGCCGGGAAATCTCTTCGTCAATCTCATTCAGCTTTTCAAGACCTTCCTGGGCTTGAGCATCCACCGCGCGCAGCGCCGTTTCCGCAGCATTCAGATCTGCGAGATCCTTGCGAAGGGTTGCTACAGCTTCTTCGTTGACGGGTTCGTTAGCAAGCAGACAGCCGCTTACCTCAAGAAGCCTGACCATTTCGCTTTCCGCCTGTGTCAAAGCGTTTGAAGCTTGTTCGAGCTCCTTAAGAGCTTCATTTATCCCATCAGTCGCCGCCCTCAACCTTTCCCTGTACTCGCCAAGGTCGTGCCATTTACGCCTAAATTCTCCCATGCTCGAGACACCAAATGAAGAGAGGAAGGCGTTCAGGGCATCCCTGACCCGGGACACCTCTTGCCTGAGACCGGCGACCTGCTGTTCTTTTTCCCTAATAGACGCCATCTGTAAGGCTGTCCGGCGTATGGCTGCCAGATGCCGCACAATCCCAAGGCCGAACGCGACGATGGCTGTCGCGAAGGCACCCCATGCCCACGGTTGCGCCAAAAGGGTGCCCGCCACAGCCAGGGCGGCAGCCACTACTCCAAACACGTAGAACCAGATGGCGGCTGTCAAAGGATTGGTCGCTGCTACTTCCGCCCGGGCCCTTTCCAGCTGGGAAATGGCCGCCTTCTCCTGATCCTCGATGACCTCGAGATCATCCTGGAGCCTTTCGGCCCGTTCCACGCTATCCCTGTCGATTTCCAGCGTGGGGTCGATCCCTCTGAGCCTCGCCTCTTCCCGCAGTCGAGACTCGTCTTGCTTCCGTGCGAGGAGCTTCCTCTCCGCCTGGGACCTGGAAGCTTTGGCGTTGAGGTATTTCGTATAAGCCGAGGCGACGTCGGCCTCGGTGACGCCCAGTTGCTTCACGAGCTTGAGCGAATCAAGTCGTGCGAGAAGCTGGGACCGCTCTTCCTCGAGCTTTGCAAGGGAAGATTCCACACTGACCTTATTCTTCTGAGCTTCCGCCAGTCGAGCGCCAAGTACCGCCAACCTCTCCCCGGCCTTTTCGTCCGCTCCCGCCGCCCACCTGAGATCTTTCTCCCTAGCCCGGAGCTCGTCGAGCTCAGCAGACACCTTGGAAACCTGCTCAAGTCGCTTTCGAAGTAGAACGTACCGAAGCTCGCGCACCTTTCGCACGGCAGCGTCCACAGCTCGTTCTTTATCCGCTTTCTTTTCGGCCAGGATGGACGCTTCCTTAAGGAGGTCTCTAACTTCCGATTCCCGCGCCGCCGCCATTTCCCGCTCAGTCTCAAGTTCAGAAATACGCCTGGCGATTTTGTCCAGGGCTGCCTCGATGGTCCTGGTGGTACCGATCTTTTTTCTCTCGCTTTCCAGAATAGATAGGGTTTCCGCGACGGACAGGTCCTCGGCCCCGCCCCTGGTCAGGTTCAGTATCTTCCCCTGGATTTCCTTTCCCAGGCCTTCTTCCTGTTTGCTTCCAAGTTGCCCTATCCACACGGTGTTCGTGAATTCCCGGGCCGAAAGCCCGAGATGGCGCTGGGCGAAATCATACTCCCTTCTGGAATCCTGTGAGAATGTACCAGTTATGTCCTGGCCGGTAACATCGTCGAAGATAGCCGTAAAATCGGGGTCAAAGGACCGTTCGATCCTGTATCTCCTGCCATCGTGTTCGTACACCATAACGCCGGCGTAGTCCCTACCGTGCCACGGTCTATATTTCTCAAATTCGTCCGTCCGCTTGACCCGGGACAAGCCCTCCTTTTTGAAGCCGTAGAGCATTCCAAGGATAAACGCTTGAAGCGTAGACTTGCCGGCCTCGTTTCCCCCTGCGATGAGGTTAAGCCCTGGATCGAGGCACAGAGGTTTTGTCGCGTGAAACTTCCCAAAAGCGGTTGGAATCAGTTTCAGTATCCTCATGTCACAGACCTCCGTTACCTGAACCTCCTCGCGGATACAGCCAGGGCCTTGTTTCCCTGACTCGTGTCGATCATGCGGCCATCAGACACACTGGAACCAGTCAAACTGGTGCCTCGCACCTGGGGCAGCAGCGTTTCTCGCACCATCGCGCGGTCAGGAAAACTGGCACCGGTGAAACCGGCGCCGGCACAGGCTACTCCGATTCGCGGACGATACCCCTGCGTACGATGCGTTTAAGCTTCATCGCGTCCAGACCAAAGTAAAGGGCCTTTTCCAAAATCCGAACCCGAACTTCGTCTCCCGCAGCTCTTGCCTGCTCGCGCTTTTCCATGATGGCCCGTACGAACCGGCTTTCAAGCCCCTGAGCGTTCGAACTCGCTATAGCCTCCAGGTCGTAGTCGGGCACCACATCTAGAACGATCTTCACGTAGAAAAACTCGTCGGATACAGCTCTTTTGATGTCATCCAGATCGAGTTCGATTTCAGGGTCGGCCACGCCCGTAAGGGTCACTTCCCAAATCCCGCTTTTTCTCTCCGATGGCTCCCCCACGGACAGGATGGCCGCCCGGACTTTTTCGAGGGTATCGGCACCGGTGATGTCGCACGAAACCCGGTGCATCTTTCTTCGGGCCGTCGGGACGAATTTCGTCTTCACGCTCCCTTTACACAGTTCAACGAGGTAGACCCCATGTTCCCCCTCTTCACCGAAGTCAAGCGGTTCGGGGCTACCCGGATAAACGCACGTCGTCGTGCCGCACTGAAACTCGGTGCGAACGTGGATGTGCCCCAATGCCACGTAGTCCGCACCTGAGCCCCGGATGTCCTCCGGGAGAATGGGGAGGTAAGAAGAACCGGTTGAATCCGTTACGAAGTCCCCGTGGATCATGAGTACGTTCGCATACTCGCCATCAGTGCACCTGTAACCTGACAAAAGCCGGGCGGTTTCCTCAAACTTGGTCCATCCGAGCCCATGCACAACGACTCCAGGGTCGTCAAGGATAACTCGCGTTATCGCACGTTCTTTAAACACATGAACGTTATCGGGCATCTTTAGCGTGGCGTAAAACGACCCATCTACGTAGGGGTCGTGATTACCAGGAGTTATGAAAACCCTGGTATCCGGAATCCTCTCGAATAGCGCCAGCATCTCGCGGATCATCCCCACGCGGGAATAGGCGTGCTCGAAGAGATCCCCGGAGATGAGAAGCAAATGGACGCTCTCAGATTTAGCCACGTCGACCGTCGTCTGAAGGGCCTTTACGAGCTCCTCCCGCCTCAAACGGCCCTTTTCCTCCCCCAGGTACGCAGGGGCGGGCCTTCCTGCATGGAAATCCGCAGCGTGTAAAATCCGTATGCTGGCCAAAGCGACCACCTCTGAGGTTTGCCAGGTTATCTTCCAGACCATCCTGCCCGGGCCGCGAAAGCTCCGGATTTGGGCGCGGAGAGAGAATCCAACTCATTATTCCGCCGGGACCGTGCCGTCGGCTAATCTGGCGAAGAACTGTTTTCCACATCGTTCAAAGCGTTTCCTGCGCGGACACATGCCCTTGCAGACTATCCCTACCCCCGACTGGCCGTCGTCCCGGCTATGAGCGCCTGATCTCTAACCGGGACGGCGGCCAGTGTCCTAACACCATTTACCTATGGACGGAGTCCGCCGGGACCTCCATCGGCCCCCGCCGCTTTGTCCTGGTTACGTTCGAGCACCTTGCGCATGACCGGATATAGTACGGACACCGTCGCGCTATTGACTACGGCGGCGGGCAACACGACCGCCAGGATAAGTCCCCCGAAACTACCCGGAAGTCCAGCGACAAGGGCGGCACTTCCCAGGAAAACAGCACCTGAAACCAGAGTACCTGAAAATGCTACTACCAGGACCTTTACAACCGGATGAACCCTCCGTAAGAGAAGGCAAAGCCCAAGTGTGAAGAAGGCGGTTACGGGCTTATCTATCATGTTTCCAATCTGCCCCCCGGGAAAGGTCGTGGTAAGAGCAGTGAGGATTCCCGACAAAAGCCCTACTGCGAGCGTCTCCATGGGATTGGTACCAGATATGATGACCATGAACATCATGGCCAGCAAGAAGTCCGGACGCATTCCCAGGAGGATGGGCGGGGTCAACCCGTGAAGGACGAGCCCAAGCCCTAAGAGCAAAGCTGCCGTCAACAGTTTCCTTAAGTTCATCGCAAAAACCTCCTATCGTTTCGCCCCCAAGCGGGCAGAGGGTCCGAGTCGAGCACGACCGGGCGGCTCTCTTAATTCGTGTCGGGCGATGGAGGTCCCGGCGTCCCGGGGCGAGCATCCTCCGCGGAGCGAAATCCCGCCGGCTATCCTGCTACCCCGTTCCGTGGGTGAAGTCCCGCCCACTACGGCGCGGAGGGCCCGCGTCCAGGGGAGTGCGAGGCTTCAGGAACCCTACCGGTGCCTCGTGTCTGCCTGGCTCCTGACTAAAACAAAAATCCCTTTTCGCTGCAGGGCGAAAAGGGATTCGCGGTGCCACCCGCATTTGAGATCTGCAAAGATCTCATCTCACCGGTACGGGACACATTCCGACGCGTCCGATACCTGCCCCTTTTAACGGTGGGGTTCCGGTCACGCCTACCGGGTCGACCAGTTAACCAAGCGGTAAGGAATCAGAGCTCGGGTGTCCGTTACGAACACCTTTCGGCGTGACAGCTCCGGGAACCATTCACCACCGCCGCACGCACCGGACTCTCACCAAAATGCCGGCTCTCTGAGCGCCGCTGCGGTGCCTACTCTTTCCCGTCATGGCCGCTGCTATTGGGCTGATTTGCTGTGATTATAGTGCTGCCACACCGAACGGTCAAGTCCCTGTACTAGTTCGCGACATGTGAGACACCAACGAAGTAGCCGAGAGACTCAAGGTATTGAACGGGGCTGACATATCCCAGGGCTTGGTGTGGCCTAATGCGATTATACACCCGATGGGTCCACTGCT
>DUSS01000060.1 GCA_012842495.1 Candidatus Fermentithermobacillaceae bacterium | reverse complement strand
GACCAGGAAGTCAAAATGAAGCATGGGAAACCCAGGCACAGCAGAAGCAACCTTGCCAGAGGCCATGGAGGTCCTCAGACAGCCTGCTGCTTGACCTCCCCTGCCACAGAATGGGCGGAAGGGTCAACGGCTGCGTCTTTTTGCTTCATGTGGGCCGTTACGGGGCTCTACTCGACGCCTACGCCGCGCTGTCCAGCCGTCGCAGGTATTCAGTCACACGGGCGTAGAAAATGCGCAGGAATTTGTTGGCTCCTGCCATGATGTAGACGTAGAAATGCTTCCCCTCCGCCCGTTTCTTGGCCAAATACTGGTAGACTTCCGAATCCGGTGAACCCAGCCTCAGAATGCCGCAGATGGTCTGAAACAGGACTTTCCGTAAGGCCGGGGAGCCGCGCTTGGAGATCGCACGTTTCTTGGCCTCAAAGCTCCCCGACTGATAGGGCGGTGCGTCAATGCCGGCAAAGGCCACCAAGGCCTTAGCGAGGCCAAGGGGCGCATTTGACGGCCGACAGCCGCCAGGGTTCCCGCCACCCCTTCGACCAATTCCGACGGGCCCCTCGCTTCCGCCCCGAGGATCTTCTTGGCCTCCCCGTAAGGGTCTCGTTCCCAAAGAAGCTCACCGGACGGCCCGTACCTTTTCACCGCGGGACCGTACGTGATCAGACCTGGAAGGTGTCGGCTGCTTGCGGAGCCGCGAGCCGGGTCGCCCCTTCTTTTGCTGTGTCCCAGGGTCGCGCATACCAGGGAGTACTAAAGTTGACAATCCGTAATGCCCGGTGGCAGTTCGCTGCGGCACAGTACTGTCCCTGAACCGTCAAGAAGATCCAGGTTATAGTCCTGTGTTGTAGGGACAGTAAGCGTGACCCTGAACTCGAGCCCTCCTTCTTTCTTCAGCGGAACTTTTTGGGCTGGAAGACGACATTGAGAAGGAATTCACAATGTAGTGCAGAATAACTGATTATGTCGGGCTACCCACAATCTCTCCACAAAGGAGGCTCATTAATGAGTACCCTTCTAGTGATGGTAGTCACCTTCGTCCTGTATCTTCTCGCGTACAACCTGTACGGCAAGAAACTCGGACACAAACTGTTCGAGCTTGTCGCCGACAGGCTCACCCCCGCTGAGAAGGTCAACGACGGAGTGGACTACGTGCCGACCAACAGGCTCATTTTGACCGGTCACCACTTTACCTCTATCGCTGGGACCGGTCCGATCGTCGGCCCGGTTCTAGGCGTGATTTGGGGTTGGGTTCCGGCTCTCCTGTGGGTGGTGTTCGGTTCCATCTTCGCCGGGGCTGTGCACGACCTGGGTTGTCTCGTGGTGTCCATGAGGCACGAGGGCAAGTCCATCGGCGACATCACAGGTTCGGTAGTAGGTCCCCGGTCCAGGAACTTGTTCTTCTCGATCATCTTCTTCGCGGTCTGGATCGTCATCGCGATTTTCGCAATTCTGATGGCGAACCTGTTTGTCCAGTATCCCGAATGCGTATTCCCGATCTGGACAGAGATCCCTATAGCAATGGGGCTTTCCTATTACCTGTACCAGAAAAAGGGGAGCCTCTTACTGGGTTCCATCGTCGCGATAGTGCTCATGTATCTCACGATATGGATAGGGTTGTATATACCGGTATCGCTTCCGGCTAGTGCATGGCTTGTCATCATAATGGTGTATATCTTCTTTGCGTCCGTTCTCCCGGTGCAGAAGCTCCTGCAACCCCGGGACTACATTAACGCTCTCGAACTGGGAGTCGCCATGGTGCTTCTGGTATTGGGGATCATCGTGAAGCCGCAGCCGATAGTGGCCCCCGCTTTCGTGGCCAACCCGGCGGGCGCACCACCGCTCTTCCCGTTCCTCTTCATAACGATCGCGTGCGGCGCCATTTCGGGGTTCCACAGCCTTGTGGCGAGCGGAACCAGCTCAAAGCAAATAGCCAAGGAACCCCACGCGGTGCTGGTGGGATACGGCGGGATGATCCTCGAAGGAGTGCTCGCCACCCTCGTCATCCTCGCCGTTGTCAGCGGGGTCACTCCAGAAGCGTGGCTCAAGACGTACTCGAACTACGCCAAGGTTCCCACACTCCCGACTTTCGCCGAAGGGGGCGCCCGGATAGTAGAGGTGCTGGGGATCCCGAAGGCACTGTCCCTTAACATCCTGGCGGTGTTCATGGTGAGCTTTGCCGGCACGACAATCGACACGGCCACTCGTATCCAGAGGTACGTCATATCGGAGATGGCTGACAACGCCGGCCAGAAGTGGCTGTCCAACAAGTACGTCGCCACGCTCGTGGCGGTGGTCAGCGCTTATCTTCTTGCTTTCAGACAGGGCGCGAACGTGATCTGGCCCCTGTTCGGAGCGACCAACCAGCTCCTGGCCGGTCTGGCCCTTTTGGTGGTTACGGTTTACCTTGCCAGGCAGAAGAAACCTCTCGCCTATACCATGCTCCCCATGATCTTCATGATAATCATCACGACATGGGGGATGATTGCGAATTTCCTCAACTACGTCGCTAAGGGTAACTGGCTTCTCACCGTAATAGACGGAATCGTCATACTGCTCGAAGTCTGGCTCATCGTTGAAGCCTGGGCAGTCATGCGGCGGCTGACGGCTGCACGAGGTCCTGAAGAGAAAGTGGCGGTTTAGTTCGACGTAGGCGGATTCCTCCGGAGGTCTTCCGACCGGGAGAGAATCCTTAATCAAAAGGGTCACCGTTTAGTCCAGAGCTGGCACACCCTATCGCATGAACGAGAGCTGGCTCGGTTTCCTTAGCCGGGCCGGCTCTCTGCTTTTACCCCGGTTTTCTGCGTACATGGAGACTCTCAAGCACGGTCCTTATGAGCGCCCCGAGAACGAGTCGCCTCCTTCTTGAGGCGCGCCTCGATTTGAGTGAGGCACTGTTCTGCTCCGGCTCTGATAGCATCGAACCACTCAAGCCCGCGGTTTTCGTCGCAAACGGCCAGAACTTTCAGGCAATACCCTTTCGCCTCATCGAGGTCTCCGCCCTGTTCCTTGATTCTAGCGGCCTGCAACATGAAACCTGCCGTGAACTCAGGCGTCAAGCTTTCGCCCAGCGACAAGCCCTGCTCGATAGCTTGTTCGGCTCCTTTAACATCGCGCCGGGCCAATCGTAGTGCGGCAACGGTATACCAGAACAGCTCCACCAGCGTCGCATTCTGAACCCGCCGGACGGCCTCTGCCGCTCGCTCCTCCGCAACAGGTGCCAGAGAAGGATCCTTTCTGGTAGTCGCCAGGGCCTGGAAGGCGACGGCCACTGCAATCTCGGGAATTTCCGCCGCCAGCGCCCGGTCCAGGTTTCTCATGGCACCGAGTGCCGCCTCGTCCAGATGTCCCTCGTCGGCCAAACTCTCGACGACCGCAAAAGCGTTCAGAATCCTTAGGATAGGGTGATCCTGACCGAGCTCTATCATGGTATCGACGTAGCGCGAATTTTCCCAAAGGACCACCGTCAGACCCGGGCACCCCGGCGACGTGAGCTTTCCTCCACCAAACTTCAACTCCTCTGCAAGTATCCAGAGTGTATCCAGAGGCCAGGAATCCTCTCTAGCGCAGCATTTCTTGAATTTCCGCCCGCTGCCGCAGAGACAGGGGTCGTTCCGGGAAGGGCCGCCCTTCAACAACCTCGGAAACCCGCCTGCAGCCACGTTCTGCACAAAACGGAGTTTCGAAAGAAAAGACTCCACACTGAAGGGTTGGTTACGCGAATCTCCTGTGGTCCACTCGCGTAAATAGACCTGCACCAGCAGGTGGATGGCTTCGTGCCTTCCGAGGCCGGTATTCCGCAAAATATCGAGAGTTTTTCTCAATTCGGCGCCCACGAGGTCTTCCCGCCCGAGCAAGTCTTCGACGACGCAGTGAGCCACAACGTGGCCGACGGGGTCCATGCTATCGATGAGGAACCTCAGGTGAGACGGGGATGTGCTCAAAAAGAATACCGGGTCGAATTCGGAGTGCCTTTCGAGAATTCCAGCGAGGAAAAGGTCATCTTTCTTAATACGCCGCTTACCGATGACTTTCTCCCAAACTACGCTAATCCTCTCCCGCATGCGCCGTGTGTCCAGGGCCTCGACCGGCCAAAGCCCCGCCGTCGTCTCCTCGATCACATCCTCGAGCCACGAGTACGGATTCGGGAACAGCCCGGTTGCTTCGTCAAGGGTATCCGCGGTCCAGGAAGTCTCCGCCGCTGTCTGACGCCAGTATGGCATGATGAGCGAGGATATGATCTGAGCCTCCTCATCGCTTCCTGCCGCGCTGCTTTCGGGGAGGTGCTCCGGCAACCTTTCCTCACCCAGGAGGTAACGCGCGATGCGGGGGTTCTTGTAAAAACCCCTCCGCAAGGCCCCCCTTGCAGCAGGACAGTCCCCTTTTTCTCTGTATGTCACGTAGGCTTCGGCGTAGTCCCAAGCGGGAAAATCGTCACGTCGCTCCCGGAGAAACTTGCGCGCCTCCTCGAGCATGCCGAGTTCGAGATACAGGGCGATCAAAATGTGCCGTACGCCCTGGTTATCCCCGGGATTCAAACGAAGGATTTCTTCGTATAATGAGAGCGCTTCGCGCTTTTCACCCGTCTCGTAGAGAAAATTGGCCAGAGCGAGTTTGGCCCGCAAGTACGGACGACCGGGGAGTACGGACCACAGGTCTCGTTGTTCTTCTTCGATAAGGATTCCCTCATCTTTGAGAGCGGCTTTTCCGACCTCGCAAGCCCGCTCCAGGAGGCTCCTCTTCTTTTCCGGGTCGTCCTCAAAACCTGCCAGTATCGTGTATGCGTCGGCGCAGTTAGCGTAGACAGATAAAGCTTCTTTGGCCAGCTTGATCTGCCTCTTTGGACCGGCCCCGACGGTCTTGTATATGATCCTCTGCGCATCGAAAAACGGGGAACTCGGCTCGACGGTCGGGACCTTACCGGCCTTCTTGTACGGCTCAAAAAAGGCTTTCAATTCCTCACTGGACTTGAACTTCATCCGCGCGGCGACGTTGGCTATCTCCATCGTGGTCGATTCGGCCATACGAATGCTGGTAGAACCCGGTCGCTGGAACAGGATAACCGGGGGCCGCGTTTGACGCCCTGGACCTGCGTCCTGCTGCTCGTCCGGTGCTCGCCCGCTTTCACCGCACCCAACGCGGTCAAGCGCCCGCTTCAGCATGTCATCGAGCAGTCCCCGCTCGGGCGAATCAAGTCGTTTGCCGTTCACTCATACATCCATCCTTTGTCGGAAGCTCCTTCATACCCGGGCCGGCTCACCCCGGACCTGGACCGCGGGTCGATTCTTGCGCTTACGTTCTCCCAGAGAATAACCCGAAGAGGAGTGCTTTGTATAGGCCATGTCCACCCTGGTTTGGGATGTGCATCCAGGGTGTTCATTCAGTCCTCCAAATACAGTTCTAAACGCGACGGAGTCCTGGGGCCGAAATATACCTCCTGCCTCGCCTTTATGGGGTGATCTTCCAGCCGTGTCCGGACATGACGAAGCTGCGTAGAGTATCAGAGAAAATCGAACCAGCCCCCAAAGTGAAGGCCGGGCACCCGGCAAATCAAACTGAGCTACACAGATGGACTGAGCCACTCAGGCTGGTTTAACTGCGAGTAGCATATAATCGGAAGGACCATTGTAAATCCGCACATTCATAAGGGCAGCGGACTTCATCAGCATCATCATGGTGTCGTCATCCGGTAGAAAATCACCGCGAACCGGCCCATCCATGTGTCGGTGGAATTCGTTAAGATCCTCCCGACTCTGCGGGTGAGCGATCACCATACGTCCGCCGGGTACCAGGACACGACTCATCTCCCTCGCAGCAGCTAGCTTGTCCGCAAAGTGTGGGAATGCGCGGTAACAAACCACTACGTCGCACGTGTTGTCCTCCAGTGGTATTGCTTCGGCTGGCGCGCAAATGTACTCGACCCCCTTAAACCCCTTACCTTTCGAACGCTCAAGCATGGCCGGGGAGATATCGAGGGCAAATACCCGGCCCTCAGGTCCAACAGCTTCCAGAAGAAACGGGAGAAGGATACCTGTACCGGAACCTACGTCCAGGACCGTATGGCCGAATCCGACTTCCGCCGCAGCCAGAATGTTCCTTATTCTGACGGGATCTACTGTCTCATCCCATGAACCCGCCAGTGCATCAAAGAACGCCCTCTCCTCGTCACGATTACCCATGGTGAAGACCTCCCGGAGTCAGGCTTCTCTTCTCAGGAAAGAGCACCCGCCAGTCACGCTTCGATAGCGACAGCACCAAGGGGACACCAACAAGCTGGATTATCACGCCGGGAAGGGATTGACCGATAGCTCCGAGCAATGGTGCCCACAACGGGACCTTCTCAAAACCGAAGAGGGGCAAGACCAAGTAGCCCAGAATACCATACGCCACTCGCCCGCCGACCATAGCGCCGATGAGTGAAACATACCCTCCAAGATGCAGCTTCTCGTATAGAAGTCCAGTTAGAAGGCCATACAGTGCCAATTCGAAAACCATCATCTGCGCCACAGGCGGCGTGAGGGGCGGCATACCGGTTAGAAACGCGCTGAGTAGCGGACTTACCATGCCGACCAACATACCTACTACCGGCCCGCAGAAGAACCCCGCCAGCAATACGGGGATATGCATCGGCAAGAACACCTTCCCTAGTCCAACTACATGGAACATTACGGGCAAAACAGTCGCCAGTGCGATAAATAACCCACCAAACGCCAATTTCCTCGTAATCATCCGCAACCACCCCAATTGCCGAGCTTGCAAGACACTAGAGGTATTCTACATCCCAGCTGTCGGGACCTCGCCGTCTTTGCCGTGGGACGGATCAGCTAGTACCGGTGCAGGATGTATACCCCGGCAACCGTCAGCAAGATGCCCACGAGTTTCATCGGGGTTATCTTCGCGCCTAAGACAATGGCAGCGAGAATGGCGGCGATCATCGGATACGACGCGGTTACCGGCACTACGTTAGCGACGTTTCCCATCTTGAGAGCGGTGAAGTATGCAAAGTGAGCTATGACCGAAGCGAACGCCCCCTCAAGGCACAGAAGCACCCAGGTCTTGGGATCGACTTCCCGGAGCTTAACAAGCAATCCACCTCTCGCGGCGCCCCACACCAGGAGGATAACCATGACCGCCATGGTTCGAATCGTCAGCGCTGTTAGAGGGTCCGGTTTGACCAGCCCTAGCTTGGCAAAGACTGGCCCGAGAGCCCAGAATACCGCCGCAATTACCGCCCATGAGAACCACGACATACGGAAATACCTCCCGAACTCAATAATGGCCCCCTGAAGTCACGAAATGCCTCTCGGAGTCACAAAACACATCCTGCGGTCACGAAATACCTAGCCGAAGTCAGGACGATTGCCTCAAATCAGTTCACGTGACCGGGGAAAGCTAGATTGTTCCTTACGGCCGTTCGACTGGAACTTTTGGGGCCAGCGTAACTGCAGGCAATACACAGCTGGGCAAACCGCCCGTCAAATCCCGTCGGGGCACCGGTTACCGCGCTACGCTCCAGCTAACGCCCCCTATCGAAATAGATGCTCTTTCCCGTCGCACTCAACGGAATCCCGACCACGATCTCGTCGTCGCACAGCCCGATCTTTTTCGCTACTACTCCCACCCTGTACATGATGCGGTTGTCTACGTTCAGCATCGAAGCGGTCTTGACTGCAGATCCGACTGCAATACCGAGATCGAGCAGCCGCCAGGCACATACGGGTCCATCAAACTCAGTACCCTTCCGCATCTCGAGTTCCGAGCAAGTGCTGTAGCCGCAGGCACCGCAGTTCAATCCCGCCGTTTCTGCATCCTTGAGACCGATCAAAACCACTGCCCCGGAGTTCCTTACGTTTTCACCGTCCCTGTCAAAGTTCTTCTTGCCGGAAGTCCGTCCGTACGCAATCATCTCGTCTGCAAGCCGGTTCAGTATCTCGCCCGAAAGTATCCTTGTGCTGACATAGTCCTTGCCCGCTGCTTTCGGAGCCGTCCTTGCAGACAGACACATGAGTTGTGCCGCCATGAGCAGGCCCTGCGTTTCTCCAGGATCTTTGTGCATTGAATTCCCCGCCTTTCCTCAAGATGTTTAGATGGCTCCCTATCCCTTCCCTGGCTCTCTCTTCTTTCTTCTTTGCGGCAAGCCCCGCACCGTGGCGCGTCCTTTGATTTCTTGTTCTGCCGAGTGCTCCGAGAGGTGCATTCAATTCAACATGTACGTATTCGGCAACCAACTGCTTATCCCGCACCGCCAGAGGTTCGTCCAGCCGCGCAAGGGCATACCTGACATATTCCTCTACTACGTCATAGCCAACAGTATTCCTGCCGAGCGCCAGAGCTACTTTTGTTGTTTGCCCTGAGCCGAGGAACGGGTCCAGCACGGTACCGCCAGGGTACGAGTACAGTTGGATCAAGCGGAACGGGATATCTTCCGGGAAGGGGCACGGGTGGTTGAGAGTTCCGGGCGGCACCGGCGCGATGTGCCAAACGTTATTGGCTATTTCCTTGGTGAAGAGCGCCCCTATTACGTACCGGGCACCTTCTCTTTGCTCAGCCGTGGCTGTGCGGTAAATTGGATCGCCGGGTTTGCGGAAGATAAGTATGTACTCGTTCATTATGTTCGGGTGGAAATAACCTGGGTAGGGATGCTGGATGAAGACACCCGCCCTTTTCACCCCGGCAGTAACTTTGTGCCAGATTATGTCCTGGTGGAAGAGCCACCCCGATTTCGTCAGGCTCGACACGAGGTCAAACGGCACCGGGTATAACACGCCCTCGTAAAGCACAGTGCCGACGACAACCGCAAGGAAACCGCCGGGCCGAGTTTTCCTGAGCACTTCCGAGAAAATATTCGTGACCCAGGTTAAGTAGGAGTAGTAGTCGTCGAAACCACTTTTGTACTGACGCGTTCGATACGACTGTTCAGGATTCGCGGCGTGCCTATCGTAATCAACCGCATTCCAGTATGGGGGCGAGGTCACGGTCAGCGTTACAGACTCGTCGGGTAGTTGAACCATGTGTTCGCTGCTTGCCACATAAAGACATGCAGTGCAACCGTTAACCTCTCTGGTGAACCCCTGCATATCCTTGACCCGCCTTTCGGAAGCATCAAATCGAGCGCTAGACGTTTCCGGGAGCAATGCTGCTGGTCTGGGCAAGAGCATTTTGCCACTCAGGTTTGCGCGAAAACAGCTTCCAAACCTTCCCGAACCAACTCAACTATGACTTCATTCCGGCTTATTCTGCGCCCCCCTGGGCCACACTCAGCCCGAGGGACAGCTGCACAATCATCGAATAGAGGTCGTCCGAGATTGTCACATTGGTCCTCCTCAAAGCCATCACCTCAAGTGCAGGATACACCAGTGGTGCCAGTGATGCCAGCGGTGGCAATGGTGTGTACAGACAGTACGAAGAACGTACCGACGACGCGAGGAATTCTAATCCGTCAGACGCCCATCCACCATTTCGAGAACACGTGTGGCCCACCGGCAGTTGTCTGGGTTGTGAGTGACCATTACTATGGTTCTGCCCTCATTTCTCAGTTTTGAGAAAGTGGCCATTATGCTCTCACCCGTGCGCGTATCGAGGTTCCCAGTGGGCTCGTCAGCGAGAAGAATAGGCGGGTTGTTAACGATCGCACGCGCTATAGCCACCCGCTGCTGTTCTCCCCCCGAGAGTTCGTTGGGCAGGCGTGACTCCTTTCCTTTGAGGCCGACGGATTCGAGCGCACGATCCGCCATCCCCAACTGCTCCTTCCTGCCGAGACCGGTGATTGCCAAGGGCAGCATGACGTTCTCCCTTGCCGTCAGGTAAGGTATGAGCTGCAGGTGTTGAAAAACGAACCCGACGTATTCCCTTCGGAAGTCGGCCCGACTCTCGTCACTGAGGCTGTATACGTCGATATCATCGACAATCAATCTGCCACCGCTCGGAGAGTTCATAGCACCGAGAATCGATAGCAGCGTACTCTTACCGGAACCGGACGGCCCGACGACGGCGACGAAGTCGCCTTCAGCTATGCGCAGGCTGGTTGGGTGGAGTGCAGTCACTTCCTCATCTCCGGCGCGGTACTTCTTCGAGATATTGTCGAGTATTATGAGGTCCAATGCGCATCCCCCTGTGTAAGTCAAGTCAGTTTAGATGAACCCTTAATCCAGATCAACGTATGCTTCAAATGAATCTGAGGGCTTCGGCGGGATCTATGCGCGACGCCCGCCACGCAGGGTAGGCCCCGGCAATCATACCTACTGCAGTCGCAAGGCCAAGGGCTATCCCTATCAGGGCGGGATCCCAGGGAGCCTGGATGGACGATTCGACGACCCGTGCGGTTACAATCCTCGCCAGAACCAGGCCGGACAGATATCCTAAAACACCGCTGATGAAGCTGAGGAAAGCGGCCTCGCTCAGCATGATGTAGAAGATGTGGAACCTGCGGTATCCGATGGCGCGAAAGATCCCGATTTCCCTGGTCCGTTCGTTAACCGAAGAGAGCATCGTTGTGAAAACGGCCATGCCTCCGGCAAGCAGCACGATTGCGGAGACCGCGACGGCGAAAGCGTTGAAACGGCGGACCATGTCGGCCCGGGCCTGGACGCTCTGTTTCAGCGCAGTCACCTTTGCCTCGGGGGCAGATGCGGATATCTGGGATACGATCTCCTCGATCGGACAGGTATTGCAGTAGGCGCTGACCTCGACGAAAGTCAGCCTCCCAGGTTTGCCCAGCATGGATTGGACTCGTGCCAGATCGGCGAATATTAGATAGTCCTCTTGCCCCCCTGTCGGGGCCAGAACGGCGGCGACGTCCATCCGCGTCCCTTCGAGGTCGAGCTGTTCCCCGGGGTGCTTCCCCAGGCGCCATGCAACCTCGCTTCCCAGTATGATTTCCATGGGACTCGAGGGCCGTTTCCCCTGCAGGCTCCACCATTTTTTCATTTTGAGTTCCGCATCGAAGCGGACGCCCACCAGAAGTACGGGCTGGTCCTGCACTTTCGCTACACCTACCAGCTTCGGCGCAATCACGTTAAGGCTGTCCTTCTGCTCGATCGAATTGATCTTGGCCAATATGTCCTCACTGAACTCCGGAGTACCCACGGTTACTCCTGGAACGGTAATGCCGCCGTAAGAAAGGGAGAATTGTTGGGTCTTGGGAACCACAACGATATTTGCCCCGTATTCGTCCAGTTTTGTGCCGATTTCATAGTGCATTGCCTGGTTGGCAGCTATTAGCGCCACAGCGGTGGCCACCCCCAGAGCCAACCCCATCACAACGAGCGAAGCCTTGGACTTGCGTCGCCTGATATTGCCGAACGCTATGTCGACGAGCCTCACTTCACACCCCCCCTTTTCCCAGGATATCTGACGCAGTTCCAGGAGCCTGCCTTTCCCGAGATAGCTCAAACGCTTCAACAGGCGGGACCGGTGATAGATGTCGGGTGCTCAGGTAGATGTTAGACTCGCGGCTTCCACTGAGCCACGGCCGACTCATCGATGAGGATGTTTCCTCCTTCAACCGAATTTGGGATCGGGTCGGGCGGATACTTGAGGCAACCTCCCCGGATGCCCTTGAGGGTTTCAAGGTCCCACTGCGAATAGCAGGTCGCGCAGACTATACTGCGATCCTGAATGAAGAAACGTGTGGACGCGCACGGTTCACATAAGCTGACCGCGGTTACAACCTTGCCGGAAGGCGCGATGTAGGAAAGCAGAGTAATCTCCTGTTTGCCCTTGTACTTGAAGGCAACCAGGCCTTTCTCCTTGACAGAGGTGAGGGGAACGACGATCTTGCCGCCTTCCGTGCGGGCTTCGATGTCGGTCATGCCGATTACCTTGGGTCTGCCCGCTGTCTCCTGCCCCTTCCATGGACCGAGTTGAACAGCGCCGCCTGCAGGGCGGAGGGCAAACCATGCGGCCCCAGCTAAGATCCCTGCTGCAACGAGGATCACGACTAACCACACGCCCGGCCTCTTTCCCCCTCGCTCCACTCTGGAACGCTTATCTGAAAACTTCGCCATGCTATCACCTCCGATAGTACTACGTAGTCTAGTAGCATTCGCCAATGTACAACAAGTTCGTTGCTATGTCAAGAAAGATGTACTAGTTCACCAGAGGTTCCCTAAAACTTGTGATGCTGTTTTTCCAAAGAGCTCGCGGTGATTGGCTAGGACCGGGGGCGAGAGGACGACATTTTAACAACGCTCCGTCTCAAACGACTTTCCCGCCAGGTAATATACACCTGATGCAAGGAGCAACGAGAAAGTGAAGCCAAAGTACATGGCGGACCCCATGGCGAGGCACGACCCCAGCAGGGAAGCCACTCCGTTTACTCCCCACATGAAGGGAACCAGAGTTGAACGGCCGGACAGATGCAACTTTGTGATCCCTCGGGGGAAAAGCATACCCATAAGAAAACCCAGGGATAGCGGAATAACTGCTGCGACAAAGGCCTTGGACTCCGGCAACAGCAAGTTTTTATAGAGCACAGTGCGGTATAACCCGGCAGAAATAAGGATCTCCGTTGACAGGAGCGCAGTGAGAGACTCTGTCCTGCATGATAGTCTCTTGCTGCATAGGCTTCCAAGTCCACTGCTAGCCAGCAGCAGAGGCACAGTAATCACAAAGGCTCTTGTAGGGTGGCCGAGAAGAAGAGCGTTTTTTTGGATTAGCGCGACTTCTACCGTCATGAAGCCCACACCGAGAAGGAAGAAATAGTTAGCCAGTTTCCTTTCGCCTGTTTTGAGCCTTTTGTAATGAGGCAGAAACAGCTTCATGACAATATACAGAGCCAGTCCCGATACAACGTAAATGGGGAACGGCAGCCCGCGCTGAAAGTTATAAAAAAACGGACGGTCATCAGTAGTGGGAGAGACATTGGCCCTGGTAGCCCGTATGAGGTCCCGCGCCCCAGAGTAACTAGACAGGGGAAGAAACTGGCTTTCGAACCTGCCCGGCACGTACACGGGCGCAAGTCCGTTTCTAGAGGCTGTTTCGCTCAGTACTCTTATCTCGCCTTCGGTGAAAGGTTGTTTCCGGATGATGACGACTGGATAGTGGGCGTGACCTTCATAGTGAAGCGAAGTTTCCGGTTGACTCGCAACTATGCTCATCTGTTTGATCGCATCCCTATATGGAATGCCCATATCCTCAAATACTACAAGGGCCGTCGCCACAATCCTCGTCATGTAATCCTCATCGTGGACCAGGAACACCAGTTGCCCGTCGTCTCTCAAGTGTTCCAGGTACGCAGCAATAGCCTCTTTGGTGAAAACGTAGTTCTCCGACAAGGCGAGACCGCCCGCACCCGCAGCTTGTGTCATCACCAAAGAAAGATAGATAGTGTCGTAGTAATCGTCGGTGATTTCGATGTAGTTCCTGCCATCGCCTATGATGGTCTTAACCTGCGGGAGGTTATATAGGTCGCCGCTGTATGACGCAAACCGCGTTACCGCATCTACGGCACCTGGATTGATCTCTACCGCCGTTATGTCCAAGCTGCCCGCCAGAAGGGCCAGCAAGATGTCGCGTCCGCCGCCGGAACCGATCACGAGGACCTTCGGTCGGTTTTGCAGGACATAGGGCAAGAAAGCGGCTGTATCCTTCAGCTTGGAAACCATAGTCAGATCACCGTTGAACCTGTACATGAGGGAAAGAGACCCACCATCCATGAGAATCCCTTTCTTCTCCACATCGCCGGCTTCAACCACATCCGTTCGGGAGAACCAATCCCATTTCGTAAACTCGATCCTGGTATTTTCCCCCTGACCCTGAACGTAAAGCCCAAGTTTTTGGCTCTTCAAGAGGTATCCAAAGTTTTGTTCCACGACCGGCCACTTCAAAGAGGCCGTAAATACAGCTCCGGCTGCGACTGCGGCGAAGAGGAAGCATAAACCTCTCTTGTTCTCTAAGAGGCATAAGAGTACCTCCATCAATGCAAACGCAGCCAGTAAGAAAAGCAACGAGGCTACCATCCCATAGTTATTAAGGACGAAGAGAGAGGCAAACGTGAACGCCGCCGTTCCCAGAAGGTCGAGAAAATACGCCCCGTGGGCCCGGGAAGCCAAGACAGTGAAAATGGCGGAGGTTATGGCGCCCCCAACCGCAAACGGTACCATAGCCAGGAGCATGTACACAAGTGGGAAGAAGCCGAATAAGTTCAGGTACAGTACCGCGATAATGACGACATAAGACATCATCAGCGCCATTCCAAGCGTAAGAAGAGAAACCCTACCACGATGGTAACCAGCCATCCTTCTTTGCACCCAGAGCGCTCCCAATCCCAGGCCGAGGACCGCGCCGGAGACTACCATGAAAACATAGTGGTACCACAGCAAATAAGAGAAGATCCGCGTCAAGAGAAACTCGAGGGCGAAAAGAGAACCTGACACAATAAAAACCACCGCAAACAGGATAGGGGCTCGTGGCTCCGGTGGCAGCTTAACGACAGAGTGCAGGCTATTTCTCACGAAACATTCCTCCCGGCGGTGCCGTGTACTTTCGTTCTAATCCAACACCAGGAGCGCAATCGCCCCTAACGTTTATAGTACTATAATCCGTAGTAGGCTTCAACCATTTAACCGTCCGATGTAAACGTGCCGTGGTATTGTCACCCTGAAACTCGTCTAACCAGCCCGCGGGATCCCAAACGAGGTCCGAGAGAAGGTGCTGCAGCTCGCGCAAATCAAGTATAGGGGGTGTAACTACACGTTTCTCAGGTTACGCCTGCGTGCTGCCACCGGTGACGCTACCGGCAGCCTTCTTGCCGGTTGCTTCTGGCCTATGGAGGACTCCGAGGGATAACGCCTGCTGGCAGGCCCGTACTGCCCGCACCCTCTCGCCTCCTTGCAGGTTCTCCACTCAGTATGCCTGGCCGATCGTTTCCCCACACTGACTAAAAAAGCACCCTTACCAAGGATGCTGGATTCACGTTACCCCGGCGGAGGCGATAACACCTCCACCCAGCACTTCAGCTTTTTGGTAGAAGACAGCTGCCTGCCCGGGGGCCACTGCCCGGACCGGTTGCCGAAAGCGCACAACCACCTCGTTTTCCCCTGCCGGGACAACCTCTGCTGGCGTTTCCGGGCCATTATAGCGCACCTTTACCGCCGCCGCTAAAGGTGACACCGGCGGCGCTATGCTCACCCAGTTCACAGCCTCCGCCCTAAGCCCTGTGCGGTATAGATCTTCGGACGGCCCTAGAATGACGGCATTGCGCTCAGGGTCAAGGCCGGTTACGTACAGCCGGTCCCGGCCGGCTACTCCCAACCCCCGGCGCTGCCCGATAGTATAGAAGGGCAGGCCTTTGTGCATACCGAGAACCCGACCAGTGCGATCCAGGAAAGGGCCGGGCCGAATCTTGTCGGGAATGTGCCGCCGCAGAAAACCCCGGTAATCGTTATCTGGCACAAAGCAGATCTCCTGGCTGTCCTCCTTCGCCGCCACCGGCAAACCCAAGCGGGCGGCAATGCGGCGTGTTTCGTCTTTGGTCAGCTCCCCCAGAGGAAAAAGCGTGTGCGCCAGCTGATATTGGGTAAGGCCGTAGAGTGCGTAGCTCTGGTCCTTGTGTTCGTCCACACCTTTGAGCAGGAGAAAGCGGCCCCGCCCTTTATCATAGCGCACCCGGGCATAGTGGCCGGTAGCTACGTAATCGGCGCCCAAGGCGAGGGCTTTTTCCAGCAAGGCCGCAAACTTGAGGCGGTGGTTGCACACGATGCACGGATTGGGCGTCCGTCCGCTTGCGTATTCGTGGCAGAAGTAATCGATAACCTCGCGTTCGAAGGTTTCGCGGAAATTGACGACGTAATAAGGGATACCGAGTTCGTAGGCCACTGCACGTGCGTCTTCTACCGCGCTTAAAGAGCAACACCCACCCGGGTTTTCCTCAGCAGGATTCTCCTGAGCCTTGGGCCAGATCTGCATGGTAATACCTATGACGTCGTAACCTTGCTCCTTAAGGAGGGCAGCAGCCACGGATGAATCCACGCCGCCGCTCATCGCCACCACCACGCGCTTGGGCGCCATACCACCACCTGCCTAACTTACCCTTTTCCTCTTGTAATCCTCAATGGCCGCGTGCAGGGCGTCGGCAGCCAGGTTAGAGCAGTGCAGCTTCTGCGGTGGCAGTCCACCTAATGCTTCGGCCACCACCTTGTTGCTTATGGTCATAGCTTCATCTAAGGTCTTGCCCCTCACAAGCTCCGTGATCATGCTTGACGTGGCAATGGCGGCACCGCAGCCAAAAGTCTTAAATTTAATGTCTTCGATGCGCCCGTCTTTGATGCGCAGGAAGATCTTCATGATGTCTCCGCAAACGGGATTGCCGACTTGGCCTACGCCGTCGGGGTTTTCAATCTCGCCTACGTTGCGCGGGTGCATGAAGTGGTCCATGACTTTTTCGTTATACATCTTCTTTCACTCCCCCTGGCGCCAAGGGTGAGATGGCGCGCAGTCTGGCCACGATGTCTGGCAACACAGAAAGAACGTATTCAACGTCCTCCCGAGTGTTGTCGCGTCCTAAGGTTAGGCGCAGAGAGCCGTGCGCCACCTCCGGCGGAATTCCTAAAGCCATAAGCACGTGGGAAGGCTCAAGAGATCCGGAAGTACAGGCCGAACCGCTTGAAGCCGCAATTCCGGCAAGATCGAGGTTGAGAAGGAGCGATTCGCCTTCGACAAACTCGAAGCAGAAGCTGGCATTGCCCGGCAGGCGTTGGGTACGGTGCCCGTTCAGGCGCACATGATCGATCCTTTCCATTACACCGTTGATAAGAAGGTCCCGAAGCTCCGTCAGGTGCTTCATGCGCTGCGGAAGCTCTTTTTCCGCCAGTTCCGCTGCTTTGCCGAGGCCGACGATGCCGGGAACGTTCTCAGTACCAGCCCGCCACTTACGTTCTTGTGCTCCACCCAGAAGAAGGGGCTCGATGCGCGTGCCGCGGCGGATATAGAGGGCACCGGTTCCCTTAGGGCCGTAGATCTTGTGTCCGGAAAGAGAAAGTAGATCGACATTCAATTCTTTAACGTCGATGGGAATGTTTCCTACCGCCTGCACGGCGTCGGTATGGAAGATTACTCCTTTGCTCTTGGCGATGCGCGCGAGCTCAGCAATGGGCTCTATGGTACCGATTTCGTTGTTGGCGAACATTATACTTACCAGGACGGTATCTGGGGTAAGCGCTTCTTCCAAGTCCTCTGGGCGTACAAGGCCATCTCTGTCTACGGGCAGGTAAGTAACCCGAAATCCCTCTTTCTCCAATTGCTCGGCTGTGTGCAAAACCGCGTGGTGTTCGATCTTTGTAGTGATGATGTGATTGCCCTTTTGGCTATTGGCTGCCGCCACTCCGCGCAGGGCAAAATTATCCGACTCGGTTCCGCCGCTCGTAAAGACGATCTCCGCCGGATGTGCCCCCAAGAGATGGGCCAACCGGGCGCGGGCCTTCTCCACCGCAGCTTTGGCTTCCCGGCCCCAGCTGTAGATGCTCGAAGGGTTACCAAACTCTTCTTTAAGGTACGGCAGCATCTCTTCCAACACTTCAGGGTGAACAGCAGTAGTAGCCGCGTGGTCCAGGTAGACTCGCCGCATTCTTTTACCTCCCTCGCAAAATAGTTTCTTTCGACGCACCCACGAAAGCCTCGCGGCGGGATTAAGAACTCAGGAAGCGCCCCGGCTTAATTAGCTAGGCTGGCAGCTTCGCTCCCACCCACCACTTGCCAGCGCAATCTTTTTTTCTTCTACCAGAAGGTCGGCCAGGGTACTGCCGTCAAGGACTTGGGCGATACTGTCACGCAAGCGCTCCCAGAGAATACGCTCCACACAATACTCGGCGCGGTGGCAAACTTCCCCGCCAGGAATTTCTATAACGCACTGCACCGGGCCAATCGGCCCTTCCAGCACGCGAATTATGTCCCCCGCAGTGATGGCGGCCGGCTCCCGCCCGAGGAGGTAACCTCCCTGTGCCCCACGCACGCTCCGCACCAGACCGGCCTTGCGCAGCTCGCTCATGAGCTGCTCCAGGTAGGCCTCGGAAAGGCCCTCCCCTTCCGCTATCTCTTTGAGCGGCACCGGACCCTCACCGTAGCGGCGAGCTAAAGCTAGCATTGCCCGCATACCGTAACGCCCTTTCGTTGAAAGCCGCACTACCTTACCTCCTAAATCCCAAGTAATCCGCTCGGCTTTGTCGATTTTAGAATAGCCGGAGACCACTTGCCTGTCAAGCCGCCCAACACCTCCGCCGTGAACGTGCTGTGATATTGTCACCCTGAAACTCGCCTAACCAGGCCATGCGATCTCAAACGAGGTCTCACAAACCAGGTACGAGAGAAGGTCCTGCAGATCGCGCAAACCAAGTATAGGGGGCGCAACTACACGTTTCTCAGTAAAGACAAGTCAAATCTGAGACGCCGCTCACCTATGGCGTGTGGGTGCTTGGATAGGGCTGCTGGCAGAAAGGATAACCTGGGTACCACCGGGGGCCTCTCAGGGAGGCCCCCTCCGGAACAATTCCCTAACCAGATTTTGACTATGCGCGCACCTTGACTTCGCGGTCCCGCGCGTATTTAGGCCGAATATTAACCTTCCGCAGGAGGTTTGCGTTCGTCACGACGCTAATAGAACTTGTGGCCATGGCAATCTCGGCGATTACCGGGTGTAACAGACCCAAAATCGCGATGGGAATCGCTACAGTGTTATAAATAAACGCCCAGAAGAGGTTCTCTTTGATCTTTCTGAACGTGGCCCTCGATAGTTTCACCGCAGTTACAACGCCGGATAGATCCCCTCTCACCAAGGTAATGTCGGAAGATTCGATTGCAATATCGGTTCCGGTTCCGATGGCGATCCCTACGTTTGCCTGGGTCAGGGCGGGCGCGTCGTTTATCCCGTCTCCGACCATGGCGACCGTGCCAAACCTCTCTTGAAGCTTGATCACCTCGTCCACCTTGCCCTCAGGGAGGACGTCAGCCAGAACATGCTCGATACCAACTTTCCTGGCTATCGCCTTGGCCGTTCTTTGATTGTCGCCGGTGATCATCGCCGTCTCAAGACCCATTTCTTTCAGTTCGTTGATTGCAGCGATGGAGTCTTCTTTGAGAGCATCTGCGACCGCTACAACGCCTGCGATCTTTCCATCCACCGCCACAAGCATAGCCGTCTTGGCCTCTTCTTCCAGATGTAGAACTTCATCTTCCACCGGGCTTATGTCTATGCCCGTCTCACTCATCAAACGACGGCTACCCACCAGAACCTCTTTGTCCCCTACCGTCGCCTTCACACCTTTGCCAGCAATAGCGCTAAAGTCTTTAGGTTCACCGACTCTAATTCCACGATCTTTTGCACCTTTGACGATAGCCACTCCTAACGGGTGCTCCGAACCGCTTTCGACACTCGCTGCAAACTCTAAAACCTCGGCTTCGCTGAATCCGTTTGCCGTGACTATGTCCGTGACCTCCGGCTGGCCTTTTGTGATCGTCCCGGTCTTGTCGAAGACGATTACTTTTACTTCCTTCATGGTCTGAATCGCCTCGCCCTTGCGGATCAGAACGCCGTTTTCGGCACCGATTCCGCTTCCAACCATAAGCGCCGTTGGGGTTGCAAGGCCGAGTGCGCAGGGGCAGGCTATGACGAGTACAGAGATGGTGGAAGACAGGGCCAGCGTAATGGTTCCAAGTGCCGGGTCAACCCAGGGCACGACTCTTGCGGCCCAAACGAGAATACCTCGCATGGCACCGGGGAAAATCAGCCACGCGATAAGTGTGAGGCTGGCCACAACGAGGACCGAAGGTACGAAGATCCCGGTGACTCTGTCGGCAAACTCCTGAATAGGCACTTTGGTTCCCTGGGCCTCTTCGACCAGTTTTACGACCTGAGCCAGGAAAGTATCCTTGCCGACTTTAGTTGCTCTTACTTTAATCAGCCCGTATTGGTTGACTGTAGCGCCTATAACCTCGTCACCGGGTCCTTTTTCCACAGGCATCGATTCACCGGTGGCCATGGACTCGTCGATGCTGGTTTTACCTTCTACGATCACTCCGTCGGTCGGTATTTTCTCGCCCGGTTTCACCAGCATGATGTCCCCCGGTTTCACTTCTTCGATGGGAACCTGTTTCTCTTCCCCGTTTATGACGATCGTCGCCGTCTTCGCGCCGAGCTCAAGTAGCTTCTTGATTGCCTGAGATGCTCGCCCTTTGGCTGTTTCTTCAATATACCTCCCCGTGAGGTGAAAGGACATTATCATGGCCGCGACACCTGCATAGTTCGCTATCGGAGCAAAGAAAGACACGGGTCCGGTGACGAACGCCGTCCCCGTCCCTATAGCGATCAACACGTCCATGTTGGTCCCGCGGTGTACGACTGCCCTGTAAGCAGTCTTGAACGTGTTCCGTCCAAATACGAATAGCGGCGGAATAGCGAGGATGATTAAACCGAGTTGCATGGCCATGTGACTGGGCCATGCGATACCGTAGAACATCTCTGGTATCATCCAGATTATTATCGGAATGGTGAAAGCCCACGAACCCCACATTCGATTCCTGGCCTGCCTGACCTTCTTCAGTTCTTCGTCCTCTTCCGCCTGTGTCTTTTCGTCCTCGCCGGCGCCGATGACCTCATATCCAGTGGTTTCGACGATCTTTTTTAGGTCTTCCCTGGTGAGGACAGCGGGATCGTACTCGACAGCCGCCTTTTCGGAAGCAAAATTCACGCTTGCACTGTAGACACCGTCGGCCTTCTTCAGGGCCCTTTCTATCGCCGCTGCGCAACTTGCGCACGTCATGCCGCCGATTCTGAAGACCGCCCTTTCCCTCTCATCCCTAACCTCATAGCCAGTGGCTCTGACTACTTCGACCAGTCTTTCCTTGTCGGTCACATCTGGGTCGTATTCGACATAAGCCTTTTCCGTAGCGAAATTAACCTGAGCTTTTTCCACTCCGTTCGTCCGGCTTAAGGCTTTCTCGATAGCAGCAGCGCAACCTGCGCAGGTCATGCCCTCGAGTTTCAATGTGGCCTTCTTTAAGACTTTTGTGCCCACATCCTGCACCTCCATTCCAGGCGCACCGTATATCTCTACCGGGTATGATGCCATGGGAGGGTATCATTATGTACCAACTTTTGTCAAGTGCTGCGCCCCAGGTCATCAATTGTCGGACCGCATCGCTTTGCCGCTCGGGGAACGGAGCCAGCCACCCGTTCCCCGCATTTCTCACATGATGCACGGTGTTACGAGATGACTGCTATCTTTAGAGCGTCAGATGAGTTACTTCCCAGTACGAGGAGCAGATTTCTCTGCCGGTTCCTTTGCCGAGAAAGTTACCTGTTCGGGCAGCTGGCGCCTCCCGGCGCAGCAGTCGGGTACCTTCCCCCCGAACTCTCGTTCATTTACCTCTGCCAGCCTTTCCAGCCAGCGCGATAACCAGGTCTTCTTCTTGGGCTTAGAAGCCATAATTCTACACCTCCTCTTGCTGGCTCGGCACCCGGTGGCCCGGGTGCCTATTTTTATCGTCGCCGTGATTTCCGTGACCGTGTCCGTGGCAGCCACGTCCCATGCCGAACATCATCAGCACGTGCATCAACGGGCAAAGGAGAAATACGGCGGCAGAACCGAGCCCCCCGAGCACCCCGAGACGGTTGAGCCCCACGCCGATTGCGAAGAGCACTACACACAAGAGAACCACCTTTGTCAGCCTGGATTGTCCAATCAGTCTGATCTCCCTCCCCTCACACGGTATCTTTGTGGCTTAACTACCGGTACGCGTACTACCGCTAATAGTATACTACAACAGTACTATCCGGTGTAGTAGACATACGCAAAAATATTTCATCCGGGAGAAATCAACATAGAGCAAGAATAGTGAGGATCATCCCCATTATCGTCACGCAAGATATCAGGCGATATGTGAAGCTGCCCTCGGAAACCGCATTCTTGGAAGCCAAGAGCCTTTCAATTCTGTCAGAGACTTTCTCCCGGAGCGCAAACGAGACGCCGGCAAACTCGCCGGAAAGAACTCTTCTTCTGTCTTTCAACACCTTTATTATGCTTGACGCCAGGGCAAGGTGGTCTCCAGTGAGTTCAACTGCAAAATCATCTGCGGCTTTCTCCCGCTCGTTGAGGTAAACATTCATCGCAAAGTGCGACACCGGAGAGAAGAAAGTGAGCCACCGCACAATTCCGGCTGCCGTCCCCAAAACATTATCATTCCTTACGATATGTGCTATTTCGTGCGCTAGAGCCGCCTTCATCTCATCCGGATCGAGCGTCTCCAGCAGTTCACTTGAGATCAGGATCGAAGGCCTCAACACGCCGACTGTGCATAGGACCCCGCGCCGGCGAGTAACGAAGACCTTCGGTGGTAGAATGCCTGCCTTCTCGGAGATCTCCCTCAATTGCGGGATAAACCGCAACTCCTGGTCACTAACCGGACTCGCTTCCCGCAATGCCCGCCTCGTCGCCCACGAGGATACGAGCACCTGAGAGACCGCTATTCCGAAACTCAAAGAAATGAGCAGAATACCGCCATTCTCGATCTTTGAACCAATCTTGCAAGCCCAGTGCAGAAGGAAACCGGAAGATGCGTATATCCCACACGGTTGAGAGAAAAGGAGATGAGTCACGAAACTACCTAACGGGATCAGAAGAGCCCCTGCAAAAAGATAGGATTTTGTGGCTGCGCGCTGGATCCGCAATAACCGCACGGCAGCGACGGCTGATAAGTATCCTGCAAAAGATGCCAGGGCGAGATGCACTAAGAGAGTGGCAGGCAAAAAGTACACTACTTACGCCCCTTTCCCTTTCGCAGTTCAGCTATGACCTTCTCCAGTTGCTCAAGCTTTGCGTCATCGCGTTTCGATATCTCGCTGACGAGATGAGCTATAGTTTGCTCAGAAAATGAGTCCAGGAGGCCGTCGAGCACCTCACTAACCACAGTCTTCTTAAATTCCTCTTGAGACATGGCCGGTTCATAGTAATAGCTCCCGTCGACGAGTTCTCTTTTGAGCAATCCTTTGGTCGCGAGCCGCGACATCACTGTCATGACAGTGGTATAGGCCAGGTTTCTATCAGACCGCAGACGTTCGTATACTTCTCTCACTGTGCATCTACCGATCGACCACACGGTGCTCATGACCTTAGACTCGAGGCCTCCGAGAACTTTCTCAAGTCCTCGCTCGTGCGGCTTGAATTCTGAAAACCTGCCCACTTTCCGCCACCTCAAACCGCATTATAGGGCTGGGCGACCACTACGGTCAATAGTAGACAGAAAGACAAATCCATCGTGTCCCAAACCAAACTGAGGGAACACCTGCAGTAGCGGCGCCTCACAAAACCGGTGCCAGCATCCGCCTGTCAGGACACCTTGACCGCGACCGACGGTGCACTCTACAATACTTAGACGGAGCTACGATACAGCGTAGTACTAATGAGAGTAGGTATCACTGTGCGCAGGGTATTGCTAGAGGTGGGCATATTCAAGCTTTATACCTTCGGAGTATTTATGGCTCTCGGCATGATAGCCGCTATCCTCGTGGCTTACAGCGAGGCTAAACGTAAGAAGATGGACCCGGATAAATTCCTGGAGTTTTCGCTTTGTGCACTGATCCTCGGACTGGTGGGTGCACGAGTTGCTTATGTTCTCACCTCGGACCCGACTTACTTTGCTGCCCACCCTCTTGAGGTGCTAAGGGTAGACCTGGGAGGATTGTCGGTTCACGGTGCAATATTTGGAGGGACTGCAGCAGGTATCTGGTTCAGCCGTCGCCAAAAAATATCTTTCTGGCGTTTAGCAGATGCCGTGGCACCAGGCCTTATACTCGGACAAGCGATTGGAAGAATCGGGTGCGACGTGTTTGGTTACCCGATGGCAAGGCCCGCCTTCTGGGGTGTTTACGTAGGAGGGCTCATTCTCCATCCTACGCAGGTCTACGAATTCCTGCTAGACTACCTCATATTCGCTTTTCTCTGGAGCCATAGAAACAGGACTAAATACGAGGGTCAGTTGTTTGTCGAATATCTGTTTCTATTTTCCATGGCGCGGGGTGTGGTGGAGTTCTTCCGGATAAACCCCATGGTCTGGGGCCCTTTCAGTATCGCTCACGTGGCCAGCCTTCTCCTGGTACTAACAGCAGTAGCATCTCATCTCTGGTTGAGCCGGTTGCCAGCTCAAAGTCCGGCCGCGAATTTCGATAGAGACTGGCCCATCTGGTTAACCGGACTCGTCACTGCGGCCATGATCGTTGCGTCCATAGCTCTATATTACGGATTCCCACCGCCCTAAGACCGGGCATAGTGACCTGCAAAGTCCTGGAGGAGACCCAGCGGGTATGCCGGTTAGACATTCAACAGACTCAGGATAAACGAACCTACAACCCACATGCAGAGCACAAATCGCCACTGGAGCTTGATACCGGTGTCAAAAGTGTTCCTACCACAACACGACGACGTGACCAGCATGGTCGCCGAAACGGGTGAAATGTTGAACCCGAGGGCAGAGCCCAGGAGAAGAGTCAGCGTAACGTGCCGCCCCGTGTAAGCCGAGGCCAGACGAGAGACCAGAGAATAGGTTACCGACATGCCAATCAGGGGGTGTATCCCCAATATCGAGATAAGCCATATCAAGAGCGACGTCAAAAGCGTGAAAGCGAGCTTATTGGCTTGCTCAGACCAGGGCAGCACCGAGGGTATGCTGCTTGCGAAATTTGAACCGGCAAATAGCTTAGCCGCGGTCCCTATGAAGCCTGCCGTCGTCATCAGAAGGTACTGTCTAGAAAGACCTGGTATTTTCTCAGACACGTAAGAGACTGACGCCTTTACCGCTTCCCTTAGTTTGCGGAGAAACAGGGACCAAACCAGAACTGCGACCACGATGCAAGGCACCACGGCTTGGATGGCGGTAAAACCGGCTGCCTCTAAGCAGATTACGCCCCCTATGAAAGAAGCGAGGCCCAATGCAAGAGCTCCAGTTTTCAATACAGCTCTTCGCCTATCCAGAAAACTCGGGTCGAGAGACTCCCCGAAAGGCGTCGTTTGCAGCAAGTCACCGGGCGGTGATTTCCCGCCGGTCACCAGCGGGTCTCTCCACTGTACCAGGGTTGCTAAGGCCAGCATCACGAGACTCAGCAGCAGCCCGGGATTAAAAAGAGAACTCCATTGGATGCCGGTGAGGCTCAGGGCCACCGCCATGCAGGGACTGGCCGGAGTCCACAGGAGAGACGCATTGTAGCCCCTCGGAACGCTCGAAGCCAGGAAGGTTTCCGGATCGTCCACCGCCCTCCGCACGACCGGCACCATTACAGCCCAGACCAGCGCGATAGCTGCATTCAGCAAAACCGACCCCGTGGCATATGCGAGAAACGAAGCTACGAAATGCAATAGAAACGGGTTTCGCAGGCCCTGACATACGATGCTCAAAGATTCCGAGTAACCACCCATGTCAATGACCGTTCCCAGCAAGGGGACGAGCACCATTACCATCAGTATCTGGGTGTTATCGGAGAACGTTGAGAGCGCTTTGAACACCGGGACGCCAGTTAAAATGAACAGGACCGCGCCGGTTGCGACGAGAATCACGGAAACACTTCTCGACATCCTGTCGGAGTCCTTCAGGGCCAGAATCCACGACAGGAACGCCAGTACCTGGACGGCCGTTGAGATTACGGGCACCTTCCAGAACTGGATGAGCGCCACGAATACGACCAGGCTCGAAAACACAAGCGACTTTAATACCCGCAATGACCGCTCCAAGTACTGGTTCCTCAAATGGTTCCTCGACGACCTTTCCAGCTCCTATTGCTGAGACATCTTCACGCAAGACATGCCTGTTCCTTCTGCCCTTTACCTCTCGACGATGAGGGTTATCCCCATCCCTCCGCCCACGCACAACGAGGCGAGGCCCCTCTTCGAGCCACGCTTTTTCATTTCGTGGAGCAGCGTCACCAGAATCCTCGCTCCGCTCGCCCCCACGGGGTGACCCAGAGCGATCGCCCCGCCGTTGACGTTTACCTTGGCCATATCAAGGTCCAGTTCCTTCCCGACGGCCAGACTTGTGGCCGCAAAAGCTTCGTTGATCTCAAAAAGGTCTATGTCTTCGAGCCTGAGACCCGCTTTTCCCAGAGCTTTTCGCGTTGCCGGAACAGGCCCGGTGCCCATTATCTCGGGACTTACACCCGCCGATGCGTATGCGACGACTGAGGCCAGGGGATCGACGCCCATCCTGGCCGCGGTTTCTTCGGCGACCAGCACCAGGGCCGCGGCACCATCGTTTATTCCGGAGGCATTGCCGGCCGTCACCGTTCCATCCTTTTTGAAAGACGGTCTGAGCTGGGAGAGCTTTTCCACGGTGGTCCCAAACCGGGGGTGTTCATCCTGCTCAAAAAGGATCGGAGGTCCCTTCTTTTGAGGCACTTCTACCGGCACGATCTCATCTTTGAAACGACCGGATTTGATCGCCGCCTCTGCCCTGTTCTGGCTGATGCACGCGTACTCATCCTGCATCTCCCTGGTTATGCCCCACCGCTCCGCAACTATTTCCGCTGTCATGCCCATGTGAACGTCGCCGAAGGCGCACCAGAGAGCGTCTTTTATCATTGAGTCGATGAGTTCGCCGTGGCCCATCCTGTAGCCGTAACGTCCCTTTGGTATAAGGTAGGGGGCCATATCCATGTTCTCGGTCCCGCCGGCCACGACGATCTCAGCGTCGCCGCACGCAATGGCCTGGGCAGCGAGGGTCACCGCTTTCAATCCGGAACCACACACTTTGTTCACGGTGGTGCACGGAACCTCTACGGGAATACCGGCCTTTACTGCGGCCTGCCTCGCCACATTCATACCCTGTCCTGCTTGAAGAACGTTGCCTATTATGACCTCATCCACTGCCCCCGGCTCCACGCGGGCCCTTCTCAGCGCCTCTTTGATTACCAGCGCCCCCAGATCGGTTGCGGGAATACTCGACAGGGTTCCCCCGAAGGTTCCGATGGCAGTCCTCACGGCACTCATGATGAAGGCTCGCTTCACAGGAGTTCTTCCCCCTTATTTTAAGGCTGGGTCGTACCCGTATCCCCTACCGGGGCCCCGGACTATTCCGGGGCTCCGGTAATGCCGGCAATGGCCTCCGCCAGCTTCTTCTTCTGCGCGAGGTTGGCCTGGCGGTAGATCATGATGCGCTGGGCCTGCGGAGATCCGGCACCGTGCATCGACTCTACCAGTGCCGTGCCTGCGGTCAGGTTTTCTATTAAGCGCGCCATCCTGAAGCGATACTCGGTTGTGTAACTGACAGAACCCCTGAAATACTTCTGCACGTATTTGCCGATTTCCGGGTTCTTCAGATCTCGCTCTGACGGCAGGGTAGCAATGAACCCCCCGGCGATGTCCTGACACAACCGGCAAATCTCGTACATCAGTCTGGTCACGTTTTGCTTCGTCACGTTTGCGAGCATGGAGTCTACGACATACGCGCCTGAAGGGGTCTTCGCACCCTCGCACGAGCAGGCTATCGAACCGCAGTAAAGGGTCTCGGAAAGATGGCACATCTCCACGAGTTTGTCGCGTATATGAGATGCCCTGTTTACGCCGTTGCACTCGGCTATGGCAGCCGCAGCTCCGACGATGACATCCGCTACGCCGACCTTGCAAGCACCGTAATTCTGGCGGTGATAGGACGCAAACCTCTCCACTAGATCGCGGGTGAACTGGTACTCCCCGCACATAAAAACCCTGTCCCAGGGCACGAATACGTTGTCCAGGATCGTCAGGGCTTCTCCTCCGACCGTACCGAACCTTGCATTACCCTGATCCAGACTGTCTTCTAGCTTCCTCGTGTCGTTGGACTGGCGCCCGAATACGTGAATAACCCCGGGAGCGTCCACCGGAAGCGCAAAGGCTAGCGCGTAATCCTTATCCTCTTCGTCCATGGCCACGGTCGGAAGGCATATGAATTCATGAGAGTTGACGATGCCCGTCTGATGAGCCTTGGCCCCGGACACCACTATTCCGTCGGACCTTCGCTCGACCACGTGGACATACATATCCGGGTCCGGCTGCTCATGCGGAGAAAGAGACCGGTCTCCTTTGGGATCGGTCATCGAACCGGCGCACATAAGGTCCTCGTCCTGTACCTTCCTGAGATACTTAACGAGCCTCTTGTGATACTCGGTTCCGAAAGCCTGATCCATTTCATACGTGACGCTGTACAAGGCGTTCAGAGCGTCCAGCCCCACGCACCTCTGAAAGCAGCTGCCCGTACGTTGTCCGAGGAGCCGTAACATCTTGACTTTCTTAATCAAGTCATCTGTATTTTGGTGAATATGGGTAAAGCGGTTTATCGTCGCTCCCGTCAGGTGGGAAGTCGCGGTCATCAAATCCTTGTATTCGGGCAGGGTCGCAAGGTGATAAGTCATGGCCGCGGCGTTTACGTGCGGCCTTGTAAGAGGATGGTCAACTACGTTTTCGATCCTCTCGCCAAATGCATACACCACCGGATGGAGCTGCCCGAGACTCTGCACATACTCCCTGGCTGTTTTCATATCGAGAACCCCCTGTTATACGGTCTGACGGTCAAACGGATTGCTCAGCCCTCGCTCGTTCCGGCGCCGCTCAAGCTCGCCGACATATCTTCAAGATTCCGGTTCGCTATCAGCTGAATTTCCCTTATTACCCGCCGCCCTTCCTCAGAGCCGTCGAACAGGTGAGAGAATCTTTTCTGTGCCCTCAAGTACTCTTCGACCGGCACTGGATTCCTTACCGCAAGACTCTTCCGGGGCGTGTTCCTTTCCTGCTCCCAGATGGGTACGAGCCCACACTGCACGCCCAATCTGGCAATCCTCACGGTTTCGGACGGATCAAAGCCCCATCCCAGACAACACGGACAATGTATCTGGATGTACCTGGGTCCTTTGATCGCGAGGGCCCTTCTGACTTTTGCCATCAGGTCGGCCGGAAACGCAATCGATGCCGTGGCGACGTACGGAATATCGTGATCCAGCACCAACCTCGCCAAATCCTTCTTATGCTCCGTCTTTCCCAAAGACCCTGCCGCAGCCGGTGTTGTGCTGGTGGATGCGCCATAAGGAGTCGCGCCGGATCGCTGAAAACCGGTGTTCATGTAGCCCTCGTTGTCGTAACACACGTAGAGCACGTCGTCGCCGCGTTCCAGCATGCCCGAAAGCGCTCCGAAGCCGATATCAAAACTCGATCCGTCACCGCCGATGGCGACAACCGGCACGCCGGTGCGGCCCAGGTACCTGAGGGCGGCCGCGACGCCGGATGCAACTGCGGGGGCATTCTCGAAAAGGGAGTGCACCCACGGGACTTCCCACGCAGAGTAACCATGCGGGCTGGTGAATGTTTCGAGACACCCCGTGGCAGTCACCACGATCACTCGCCTTCCGACCACCCGCATGACCGTGCGTATGGCAATAGCCGTTCCACAACCGGGGCAAGCCCTGTGGCCCGGAGCGAGAATCTCATCATCACGTACATCGCGCGACCGCGGGTCAACCTTTGTATCAGCCATTGGAACTCACCTCCGTCTTGAGGCCGAGCGGGACGGGTGCCGGAGGAATCTTTCCCTCGTCCAGGAACCTTTCGGTGAGGGCGACCATATCTTCGACCGCTTTTGGAGATATGTCCCGCCCGCCTATACCGCCGATGAAGCCTATTACCGCCGGTGACTTCTGGCCGTGCAGGTAACCCCGCAAATCGGCAGCGATCTGTCCTTGCCCGCCCAGGGAAACGCTGCGGTCCAGGACTGCAAATACCTTCGCCCGCGGCGCGCTTGAAACGATATCTTCCCAGGGAAACGGACGGAAGCACCGGATTCTCACCAGGCCGACTTTCCTGCCCCTTGCGATGAGAGCATCCACAGTTTCTTTCATCGTCCCGGCTACCGACCCCATGGCCACCAGGACGATCTCGGCATCCTCAGCGCAGTAAGGCTCGACGAGCTCACCGTAAGACCTGCCGAATCTTGCAGCATAGTCTCGGGAGACCTCTCTGATCTTGGCTTTTGCCCTTTCCATAGCTTCCACGACGCTCCACCGGTACTCCATGTAACTGTCGTCGTCCACGAAAGCTCCCCAGCTCAACGGACGGTCGGGGTCAAGCGATTGGACCGGACGGAACGGCGGAAGATACGAGTCCACTTCCTCTGCGGTCGGAACTTGAATGGGTTCATAGCAATGGGTCAATATCCACCCGTCCATACAAACCATCGCGGGTAGCAGAACGTCCGGGTCTTCGGCCACCCGGAACGCTTGAATGTGCGTCGCATAGGCCTCCTCCAGACTCTCGACGTAGAACTGGATCAGTCCCGCATCGCGAATGGCCATACTGTCCTGGTGATCCGGCTGTATGCTCAGCGGAGTTGATACCGTACGGTTGGTTATCGTCATCACAACAGGAAGCCGCATGCCCGCCATGGTGTAGAACACTTCCGTGGCGAGCAGAACCCCTTGCGATGCCGAGGCCGTGTAAGCGCGCACGCCGGCAAGGCTCGCGCCCAGCGCCACGGAAAACGCGGAATGCTCGGACTCGGCACGCACGATCTCTGAATTAAGCTGCCCCGAGGCTCGCAGATACGTCAGTCTCTCCACGATGTGAGTCTGGGGGCTGATCTGGTACGTTGCGATGACCCCGGGTCGACAGGCAGCAACAGCTTCGGCCACCGCATGTGACCCATACATGACCCTCGCCGGTCTCACTTTGCCGCCTCCCTTGCGTTATCTTCCGTTACCATGGTGATCGCACCGGCTTTGCACTCGGCTGCACAGATCCCGCATCCTTTGCAATACAGAGGGTTGAACCGCGCAACTCTCCTGGAACCGCGTTCGCTCTTTACCACCTGTATCGCCGCATCAGGACAGTAGAGGTTGCACAGCCCGCAACCGGTGCACTTTTCTTCCTGGACGAGCGGTCTTACGAGCCTCCACGCGCCGGTATGATAGGCCCTTGACGTCCCGGGTTGATCCACCGCCGCCAGGGGGATGTCGCCTCTCATATCTGCTACTCGCCCTCCCTCCCGAGACCCGGTGCGGAGTTGTAGCCTACCGTCACCGCGATCTCGTTGATGCGCCTTATTTCGCCGGAAAACTTTTGTCCCACGGCCGCTAGAACGGAATCGAGCGACAGCTCACCCGTCACCCGCGCGAAAGCTCCCAGCATCGGCGTGTTGGGAATACCTCTGCCGGTTTCTTTCAGCGCCATTTCCGAAGCGGGAACGGCGTATACCCGAAACCCCGCGTTCAGCAGTTTTGCGGGCACCACCGCACCGTTAACGAGGACAAGGCCATTCGGTTTAAGACCGCGCGTGACGTCGACGAGCTCCACCAGCGCAGGATCCTGAACTATCACGTAGTCCGGTGTTTGGACCCGGCAACGCAACCGGATTGGCTTGTCCGATATTCTTGCAAATGACTGGACCGGTGCGCCCCGTCGCTCCCCTCCCCCGCCAAGGTACGGAAAGGCCTGAGAGAACTTGCCCTGGTTCCACGCGGCCATGGCTATGAGTTCCGCCAGAACAACTGAACCCTGGCCGCCACGACCGTGAATGCGAATCTCCTTCAACGCAGTCCACTCCTCTTACTTTCCCCGCGATTTTGCCAGATCGATTTTCAGGAACTCGACAAGCCCGCCTGCTTCCATGATCTTTGTGAGGAATTCCGGCGTGGGAATACCCTTCAACGCCACACCGGTGGTCAGGTTCTTTACCGATCCGGATTCGAGATCAATTTCGAGTTCATCCCCCACGTTTGCGTTCTTGGTGATCCCCGGAATCTCAATCACTGGGAGCCCGAGGTTAAGGGCATTTCTGTAGAATATCCTCGCTATTTCCTCTGCAATAACCGCCTTCGTGCCGGCAGCCTTCAGCGCTACGGGAGCCCATTCCCTGCTCGAGCCGCACCCGAAGTTGGTCCCCGCGACTATAAATCCACCTTCGGCCATTTTCTTCGGAAAATCCGGATCTACGTCGCGCATGCAGATTTTCCCGAGAGCTTCCGGCGTTGCACTCGTCACGTACTTGGACGACGCCATGTCGTCGGTACTGATGTCATTCCCGAACTTGGCGAGAACCTTCCCGCGTAGCATCTTCAATCGAGCACCCCTCCCCGTGGAAAACCTTTTTCGAGGGCCGTCAGGCCCCTTACATGTCCCTAGGATCGACGATTTTGCCCGTTACCGCGGCCGCGGCAGCTGTGGCCGCCGAAGCAAGGTATACCTGGGCCAGCGGGCTGCCCATGCGGCCCATGAAATTCCGGTTGTGAGTTCCCACGCACACCTCTCCAGGAGCAAGGAGCCCGTAATGCAGCCCTGCGCACGGACCGCACTGGGGATTACACATGACGCAACCTGCGTCCAGGAACACCTTGATGAGGTTTTCCTCCAGCAGCTGGCGGTAGATCTTCGCCGAAGCGGGTATGACAAGGCACCTCACAAATGGAGGTACCTTTCGACCCCTGATTATCTCGGCTGCAGCCCTGAAATCTTCCATCCGGCCCCCGGTGCACGTGCCTATCACTACCTGGTCCACTTTTGTTCCCGCTACCTCGTTCACGGGCACCACGTTGCCCGGGCTGTGCGGGCAGGCCAGCATGGGTGATAGGCCCGAGGCATCGATCCGGATCACACGGTCGTAGACAGCATCCTCATCAGGACTCACCGGCTCCATGGGGCCGCAATACCGCTCTTTGAGATAAGACCAGGTCACCTCGTCCGGCTCAACAATGCCGTTCTTGGCACCTGTCTCCACCGCCATGTTGCACAGAGCGAGACGGCCGTCCATGCTCATCCTCCGGATCGCTTCGCCCGTGAACTCCAGGGCCTTGTAGGTCGCACCGTTCACACCCAGCACCGACAGGACCTTCAGCATCACGTCTTTCGCCATCACCCGGGCCGGAAGAGAACCGTCGACAACGACCTTTATGGTCGCGGGGACTCTGAACCACAGGCTGCCCTTCGCCAGAACCCATGCCATCTCGGTCGACCCTATGCCAGTGGCAAACGCACCCAGGGCGCCGTACGTGCACGTATGAGAGTCTGTTCCGACAGCCACCATCCCCGGCCTCACGAGCCCCTCTTCCGGAATGATCTGGTGCGCTACTCCCTGCATGTTGTAGAAGTGCCTGATCTTGTACTCGCGGGCAAAGCGAATTGTATCGGCAACCCACTCCGCGTGGCCCAGGCTACTCGGAGGCGCAGCATGGTCAATCGCGACGACAACCTTGTCACTGTCCCATATTCGTATCCCCAGGTCACGCACTATTGGGAAAGTCAGGGAGCCCAGGGCATCGTGCAGCATAGCCAGATCGATGGAGGCTTCGACGATGTCACCCGGCTTCACGGAACTTCGCCCGGCGGCTTTAGCGAGAATCTTTTCTGTAAGAGTCATGCCCACTTTCCATCACCCCCTTGTACTGTCTCGATCTCACTTGCCGAACAGCAGAGCTGGCAGGTAAGTTGCGATAGGCGGACACAAAACCAGGACCGCAAGAGCAACGACTTGTACGAATACGAACGGGATAGTTTCGCGAATCGCGCCGGACATCTGGGCTTTCGTGATGCGGCACGCAACGTAAAGAGAGAGCGCCACCGGAGGCGTCATCATCCCTATGCACAGGTTTGCCACGACCATGACACCCAGGAACACGGGGTCTATTTTCATGGCGCTCACGATGGGCATAAATACCGGCATCAAGAGCAGGATGGCTGCCGAGCCGTTCATGAACATTCCGGCGATCAGGAAAGCGATATTGATGATTACGAGAAGCGTAAGCTGACTGAGGTTGTGCTCGATGGCCGCCCGTGCCAGCATTTGTGGGATCTGCTCGCGGGTGAGCACCCACCCGAATACGGCGACCGCTCCCACCACGAACATCACACCGGCGGCGGTCTCCGCGCTCCTTGCGAGTAGCGCAGGAAGATCTCTCAGTTTGACGCTCCTGTACACCACCAGTACCAGAAACAGGCTGTACGCCACCGAGACGGCTGCCGCTTCGGTGGGCGTGAAGATCCCGCCGTAAATCCCTCCCAGGATGATGAGCGGGGTGACCAGAGCCCACGCAGCTTCCCGGAAGGCCCGCAGGATTCCGCGGAGGGTGAGTTTTTCGCGCCTTACTACCCCGAAACCCCTCTTCCCGCACGTCCACCAGGAGTGGATCATCGTAAATGCTCCGAAGAGCACGCCTGCCCCTACTCCGCCCAACAGAAGCTTGCCTACCGAGGTATTGGTAGTGGCGCCAAAGGTCACCATCATGATGCTCGGCGGTATCAGTGCCCCCAGCGGCCCTGATGCCGAAATCACGGCCGCGGTATATTCGGGAGGGTATCCTTCTTCCTTCATGTCAGGTGCCACGACGGATCCGATGGCTGATGCCGTAGCTGGTCCCGAGCCGGATACGGCACCGAAGAACATGCACGCGAGCGTCGTGACCGCTGACATACCTCCCTTAATTCTCCCCACGAACACTCTGGCGAGGTCGACGAGGGCCTTTGACACGCGCCCCTGGTACATGATGTCCCCGGAGAGCACGAACATGGGTATGGCGAGGAGTTCAAACGAGTTCATTCCGGCGAACATTCGCGGCGCCACGATGGATAGGAGATCGGTCTGCCCCTTGGCTACGAGATAGGCGATTCCTCCAAGCCCCAGAGACACCGCAATGGGTACGTTTATCGCCATGGTGATGGCCAGAACCACGAGCATAACGATCAACGGCTAAACACCTCCTTCGCCTTATCCGCGAGATCCTGCAGGACGAAGGAAATACACAACACGCTCGATACGGGTATCCCCAAGTACACCCAGAACATCGAAATAGCCCCTGTATCGTTCTTGTTGGGAATGCTTCGGATCGCATACTGCAGGCCGGTTGCCGCGAGCAGAACGAAGAACACAAGCACCAGGAGATAAGCCAGGAAAGCCACCGAAGAACTGGTTTTACCCTTTAACTTCATGGTCAACATGTCAATGCCCAGATGGGACTTGGAGCGGAATCCTTTCACGGTACCGAATAGCGAAGTCCAGACGAACAGGTACCGGGCAAACTCTTCTGTCCAGATCGCAGGCAGCCTGAGGATGAACCTGTTCAAAACCTGAAAGGTAACGAGGGCGAACAGGACGAAGATAAGAACCGCGCAGGCTACGTCCACGGCTTTGCTGAGTTTTTCATTGAAGCGGGCCAGGGCCGCCATTCGTTGAGTAACCTCCCTTCATGCGCTACAGGGTCGACCGGGGACAGGGTTCGCCCCATATTTCGGGACCCTGCCCCCGGGGGTCTTGCTTCCTACTTCACCTCTTTAATCCTCGCGATCAGATCTGCCCACTCGGGATGAGCATCGTAGATGACCGACATGGCTGTCTCCCATTCCTTCTTGTCGGCTGCGTACCAGGTCATGCCAGATTCCGGGCTCTTCATGAACTCAACGCACTTGGCCTCTTCTTCCTCACCATACTGGCGCTGCCACTCGACCGCCTCACGGGCTGCGTCCAGGATGATCTGCCGGTCGCCGGGCGACAGGGAGTCGTAAAGCTTCTTGCTCATGCAAAGACACTGGACCATGTAGTAGAACTGGGTTTCCACGCAGTACTTCGACACCTCGTAGAGTTTGTTCTTGACCATGTTCGTCGGAGTCTGCACCTGTCCGTCAACTGCACCCGTCTGCAGCGCCATGTACACCTCGCCCATCGCCATGGGGGTTACCACGGCGCCCATGAGGGACATCATCTCCGAGATGCACGGTGCCTGCTGCGTTCTTACCTTCAGCCCCTTTATGTCGCCGGGGTGCTGTACCGGGACGCGTGAAAAGAAGTTATCCAGTCCGTTCAACCCGACCCCGATGACCTTAATGCCCTTTTCTTCAAGCCCCTTGAACAGCTCAGCACCAATCGGTCCGTCCATGACTTTCCAAACGTGGTCCCAATCCCGGAAGAGATATGGAAGCACGATCACTCCGAGGTTCTTATCGTACGATTCGAGAACCCCTGACCACGTCCAGTCGAAATCGAGTTGCCCGGTCGCGACCATTTCGTTCATCGCCTTGGCGCTTCCCAATTGAGAATTCGGATATACTTCAACCTTGATTCTGCCCTTACTCTTCTGTTCCACCAGCTCCGCAAACTTGACGGCAGAAAGGTGATATGGGTGATCCTCAGGCTGCTCGTGACCGAATCTCAACGTCATCGTGGCCTGCTGACGCTGTGAACACCCTGCGACGAACGATGCCAGCAACACGAGCGCGACCACCAGCGAGACCGCCCTCTTCATTTGTTAACGACCTCCTCTCGATGAGTGTTAGTTCGGGCACCAACCGAATCGCGACCTCGGCGATATATCAGATCACCGGCGGATGCGTATCCGGTTTCACCGTAAGAACCCCAAAAAGCCGTCTGACTCCTATCCCGCAAGAAGCGCCGTTAACTCCCTGATGTCTTTGACCGACTCGAGATGTCGCACCGTAGAAACGGTCTTCTCCGCCGCTTCCCTCGAGATCACACCTGCCGCGCAGTCCCGGAACTTTACGATGACGTCGTCCCACTCGAGGGGGCCGGCCTTGTCCGCTTCCTCGCGGCCTACGAGGACCGTGCCGTCCCGCAGGCGTACATGCACCTCGGCGGGGCCGAATGCCGGAAGGACTTCCTTGAACGCAAGGCTTTTCTTGGTTTTTCGCACGAGCGCCTGAACCGCCTCATCCTTGAAACCTTCGGGCATGAAAGCTTTCATTCCCACTTCGCCGTGTACCAGAGCGTAGGCCACGCAATACGGGACGCTGAATTTCCCCTCAAGAGGCTCTTTTGGCACGAGGTAGGCGCACACCTGATCCGTGAGCCCGTTGACGAGGCAGTCCACTTCTTCGATCTGGCTCAGGTCGGGCTTGTGCTTTCGCCATATCTTAAGAGCCGCCTCGATGGGAGGATGCGTCTCCGCGGCAGACGGGTACTTCTTAAATTGCAGCGTCCGCGTGGCAAACTCTTTGCCCACGAACCCGCTGAGAGCGGACGCCCCCATCTGGGATCCGAACGCCGCCAGGTAGCCGACCTTGTTCTCGAAAAAGCCCGGGTTCGCCGTCCAACCCAGCTTCGCCAGTGAAGCCGCAAAGACGCCGTTCCACGCCGTCATTCCGGCATGGAGCGGCTTTGTCATGGTACCGAAGTTGGCCTGAATGCCGCAAGCCAGAGAGCCCGCGACGCCCAACGCCCTCAAGGCTTGTTCGTGCGACAGTCCGGCTACCCTGGCCGCAGCAAGCGTTGCCCCCAGCGTGCCGATGGTGCACGTAGCGTGCCAACCTCTGGCGTAGTGTCCGGGATTCATAACTTTGCCCAGAACAACGTCCGATTCTACTCCGGCGACGTAACCCGCCAGCACCGTCTCGCCGCTCACTCCGAGTGCCTCGCCCAGGGCGAGAACCGCGGGCACGATTCCTACGCTCGGATGCCCTTGCATTTCCCTCTGTACGTCGTCGAAGTCGTAAGCGTGGCCGTTGGTACCGTTGACGAGGGCTGCCGCGGTTGGCGAGGTCTTGACGGCGGTGCCGAAAACCGTTGCCTGCCCGGGAGCGTTACCCAGGAAAGGTAGCTCCTTCAGGAGAATGGCTCCGGAGTCGCTACGGCTTCCTACCAAACAGACGCCCAGAGTGTCCAAGATGGCACGCTTGGCGACGTCTTTGACATCTTCGGGCAAAGAGCCGGGGCTTAAGCCCACAGCATAACGCACCAGATCGTCTACCGCATACATCGTCGTCACACTCCTCCTCCGGGAACAGACTGTCGCGCCTCAGGTCAATCCGGTTATGACGCGTAAACTGACTTCCTGACGTAGACATACCCTTCCATCAGCCGACGAGCGGTTCGGATAATGGCCGCCCGCGTCAGCTTGATTTCTTTGCCCTCCTGCACCACCTCCGCTTCCACCGGAATTATGCCGGCCGGATGACCGATGTTGATGCGAACACGCGACCGGGCCTCCGGACGCAACACCTGGTTTGCTACCGAGCCGGGGATCTTGCAAGCGACACCCGTGCACACGGTGCCGCTTCCCGGATAAGTCTTGTGGGCATGAAGAAAAGAGATCATTCTCGCCGTGATATCGATCATGTCGGGGGTGATGTCGGTATTCCTGATCGCCGCCCTGTACGCTTGCGGCGGAGAAACGATCGCAAAGAACGGCAGGTACGGACTCTTTTCGCGCGACTTGGCCGGATCGTCCACAAAACCCAACATGTGGGCCGCCACTCCCCGGATCTTCTCCACGAGATCCATGAGCGGCTTGTTGTTCTCTATTTCATCCGCGGACTCGGTACCCTTTATGCCGAGCGATTCCGCACGCACAAACACGAGCGGATTGCCGGCATCGACAATCGATATCTCGTACTGCCGGCCTCCAACGCTGACGGAATCGACCACGTGACCCGTAGGCAGGAGCTTTCCTGTGATAGAACCGGCCATATCGGACCAGTCAAGGAATATGGGAGCTCCCGTTCCCGGTACGCCATCAATCGCAAAATCGCCTTCGACAAGCGCCTTCCCATTTGCAACCGGGACCTCAGCGATGATAAGACGCTTGGTATTGACCTGGTGGATGCGGACTTTCGTGACCGGCTCGGTTGCCCGAACCAAACCTTCGTCCACCGCAAACGGTCCTACAGCCGACGAAATGTTGCCGCAGTTTCCCGAGAAATCTACTACCGGCTCCGACACGCCGACCTGCGCAAAAAGGTAATCCACGTCCGCGTCGGGTCTCGAAGGGGGCGCGATGATCGCAAGTTTGCTGGTAAGCATATCCGACCCGCCGAGACCGTCGATTTGCCTCGGATCCGGGCTACCGAAAATGGACAAGATGACCCGGTCCCTTACTTTTGGATCAGACGGCAGGTCGTTGGCGTAAAGGAAGACGGCCTTGCTGGTGCCGCCCCGCATGAGAACGCACCTTACCATCTCCATCTGAGGATGCATCGAGGTCTCCCTCCCCGAATCTCAAACTGCCGGTCATTCCGACACCGCGTACTTCTTTTCAAGAGCCTGGTACTCCGGTAGCCCGATGAAGGTGTTGAACTCGTGGAAGGTGAGCATTTCTTCCATCCTTGCAGTGGTGATTCCGTCGGCCTTCAGCGTCGACACGAGCCGCCTGACGGCATAAGCGGCCGCATATAGGGTGGAAAGCGGGAAGACTACTATCTTGAATCCTAGGTCCTGTAGCTGCTTGGCGGTAAGCAACGGGGTTTTCCCGTTCTCTATCATGCCCACGAGCACGGGGGCGTTGATGCTGCCGGCTATCTTCTTCAGTTCCTCTACACTCTGGGGCGCCTCCACAAAACCGACGTCGGCGCCCGCCTCAAGCGCCATCTGCACCCGCCTTATTGCCTCATCCAGTCCGTGAACGGCCCGCGCGTCTGTCCGCGCTATGATTACGAAGTCCGGGTCCGTTCTGGCGTCTACCGCTGCTTCGATCTTCTTAATGTACTCCTTTGCGCTTATCACCTCCTTGCCTTCCATGTGCCCGCATCTTTTGGGAGTAACCTGATCCTCTATGTGCACCGCCGAGACACCAGCACGCTCATAGGCCCTTATCATCCGGCGGACGTTAATCGCGTTACCGTAACCCGTGTCGCCGTCCGCAATCACCGGAATGTTCACAGCTTGCGCGATGCGTTCGCAGTGGTTTGCCATCTCGGTAAGAGTCAAGAGACCGTAGTCAGGTGCCCCGAGGAGATCTGCGGACGCCCCGTAACCGGTGACGTAAACAACGGGGAAACCTGCTTGTTCGATCATCTTTGCGGTGAACGCGTTGAACGCACCCGTTGCTACGATGATTTCCTTTTTGGACAGAAGTTCTCTCATGCGTCTGTTCCTTGTGTTCTGCATGATAATCCTCACTTTCCTCGAAAAGATCAGCTTCAGGCTGGGAAACTGCCCGGCGCCAGAGCTGTCGGAAAGCTAGGAATGCAATAGCTGTGCCAACCCGGCTTTACCTCCGAAGATGGTCGTCTACTGGGCGTTATGTATCCCCTGTGGGGCACCAAAAAGGTGGCGGTAGTGTTGCAGAGGCGAGACGAGGTGTATCACTTATGCAACTCCTGCCTCCGAACCGGAAGCTGGTTTCCGGGAGGTGTTTCCCTTCGCGGTCTACTGAACGGGCCCCCTCCCGGAACAGCGTGATGACCGTTCGTCTCTCAGCATTCTCCAAAGGGTACTCCTGCTGATCCCCAGACTTCGTGCGGCCTGGGATTTGTTACCGGAAAAGCGGGACAGCGCCTCTCTGGCGGCGGCGATCTTCGCTTCCCTCAGTCTCTCACTCATGGTGCGCTCGAAAACCGCATCGGGTTCTTCAGGGGAGCTGGGGGCCGTCCCCCATTCCTCACACGCCTCTTTAAGCAACCCTTCAACGAGCGCCCTCAGGTTTGACGGCGACGGAGCCTCGCCCTCGAGTACGACTATGAGCCGTTCCAACAGGTTTTCGAGCTGCCGTACATTGCCAGGCCACGTATACGAGAGCAACGGTTTACAGATGGCACCAAGCCTGTCCTCTTCCAGCAACGTCTTGTTTGCTGCCGGGTGTCGCCCCACGAATTCCCGTACCAGCACCGGTATGTCCTCGGGCCTGTCACGGAGGGGAGGGATCCTTATGCAAAGCACGTTGAGTCTGTAGTACAGGTCGTCCCTAAACAGTCCCGCCTGAACCAGGGACCACAGATCCTTGTTGGTCGACGCAATGATGCGTATATTCACGGGGATCACCCGCGTTCCCCCCACCCGGAGCACTTCCCTTTCCTGGAGGACTCTGAGGAGATGCGCCTGGACCTGCGGCGATATCTCTGCGATCTCGTCAAGGAACAGGGTTCCCCGATTGGCCAGTTCGCACAGTCCTTCTTTGCCGCCCCTCCTGGCACCCGTGAAAGAACCTTCCTCGTACCCGAACAGTTCGCTCTCAAGAAGCGATTCCGAAAGGGCAGCGCAGTTGACTGCGACAAACGGGCCGTTACTCCGGAGACTTTCATTGTGAATTCCCTGCGCGAAGAGTTCTTTTCCAGTGCCGCTTTCTCCGAGAATCAAAACCGGAAGATCGGTTCTGCTGTACCGCTTCGCTACCTCAACGAGGTCGCGCATCGACCTGCTTCCATATTTGATATCGGATAGCTTACTTTTTGCAATAAAGCCCTTCTTATACTGAGCGCTTCTCATTTCGTCGGATACTCTCTTAATAGAGGCGGAGTCCTGAAAAGTGACCACGACGCCCAAAATCCTATCTCCCTTTCCGGTAATGGGTACTGTGTTGGACACGATCTTTACCCCGCGCACCTCTTGTATGCAGCCTACCTCCGATTTTCCTCCGGCCAGGGCTTCCTTGACCCTGAGAGGCGCGAATATCTGTTCTGCCTCACGACCGATGACTTGCCTTGCCGGCATCCCGAGAATTCTCTCCGCGGCGGGATTAAAAACCGTCACTATTCCCCGTTCGTCCGTTACGAGAATACCCGTATACGTGAACTCGATAACCTTGCGAAGGCTTTCGGTGCGCTGCACCTCACGAAGCCTCGATTGAGCAATCTCGACGGCATGCCTGACTGCAAGGTGCAAGCTGTCTTCCGAGTAAACCAGCACGGTTTCGAGCCCTAGCTGGGTAGCCAGCTCGCATGCCAGGCTCGCCCCAACTACGGCTCGCCCACCTTGTTCCTTAAATGCCTTCAGCTTATTCCAGAGCTCCTGGTACGCCTCGTAAATGACCGGCACAACGTTCGGTTTCAGGATATCCTTAAGAACCTCCAGTCCCGTCAGGGGTTCGGCATAACTCGTCACTGCCACCGGACCGCCATACCCGGCGGCCTTCCTTATGGCCGAAGCAAGATCCGCAGTGGTAATGTCTATGAAGACCACCGGGGTCTCCAAATGGGGTCTGATGTACGCGGCGTTAGCGCCGCCGCTGATGAATACGTCAACCGCCTTTTCCGATTCAAGCCGCTTGGCCGTTTGAAGCGCCTCGTCCCAGAAAAGGTCATACACGGAGAGGTCAACAATGTCCCGGAACTCGCCAGGCAAGACCAGGTTCCGAAACATGCGGGCCATCATTCCGTATCCCATGATTGCTATGCGAACTTTGCCCACTTCGCTTGCCCCCCGGAGTGCTGCTCAACCTCCTTTTCGACACCCTCTGGACTCAAACCTTCTTTGCGCAGCAGATCCACAACATAAGCCCCGGATGAAAGGTTGGTGCCTGAAAGAACCCCGAACCCGAGGGTCGCCGGGTTCAGGAAGAGGGCGATAGTGACCACCTCCGGGGAGATGAAGTTACCGAGGAAGTTGTACGAAGACGGGGTTACGGGGAAGACGCGGTTTTTGCTGGACGAGAGGTCGGGATTGGAGAAGAGAGACCTGGTGGGCGCAGGGGGTAAGAAGGGAATCTGGGTCACAGCAGGAAGAAAGGTTGCCTACTAACTCTTGACACGGACCAAACTGGCGGTTTGCTGTTTACTTTTCCCTTACTTATGCTAACATCATATGAGAAAGGGTTTGTGCGTTCTTTCACAAAACTACTATGAACAGGAAAAGGAGGTGAGCCAGAACCGGAACGAGCAAGAGCTGCATTCAGGCATAAGTCGCTGAATCTGGATGGTTCTTGGAAAGAGAAGGCAACGAAGGAGGACTTTACTTTGAGCAAGAAAAACGCAATAGTGTGTCTTTTGATCGGCGTCTTAATGGTGACTGCTGCCGGCTGCGGCAAGCGACAACCTGAGAAAAGCGCCGATGTTGTCGTGATCGGCGGAGGCGGAGCCGGGCTTGCTGCCGCTGTTTCTGCTGCGGAAAACGGGGCCAGCGTAATACTAATTGAAAAGGCATCTTTTTTGGGTGGCAACACCCTGCTTTCCGGCGGAGCCTTTAACGCAGTTGACCCCGAAAGGCAAAAGAACGTACCTATGAATGATGCCCTTCTTAAAGAACTTAAATCTTACCTGGAGATGGACGAAAGCGAGTTCGGCGATTTTGGCCCCACGCTTGCTACTCTGAAGCAGCAAATCAGAGATTACCTCAATTCCGGCGATACCAGCGTTCTGTTTGACAGCGTTGAGCTTCACACGATTCAGACGTATTTGGGCGGCAAGAGGACCGACCAGAACGGTTACACGATTACAGGTGATTTCGAACTGGTCAGGACCATGTGCTCAAGAGCCCTCGACGCTATTAAGTGGCTTGAGAGCCACGGTCTGAAGGTCGACGACAAGATCACTACTGTTCTGGGAGCACTGTGGCCCAGAACCCATTCGACCGGCGGCGGAAAAGCAATCATCGATACCCTCAGCTCAGCAGCTAAGAAACTGGGCGTTGAGATAATGCTGGAAACCAAGGGTACCGAACTCATCGTTGAAAACGGCAGAGTCGTGGGCGTTAAAGCACAGAAGGCCGATGGTTCCGAGCTGATTCTGAGAGCGAATAAGGGCGTGGTGCTCGCCACAGGCGGTTTCGGCGCAAACCCCCAGATGCGCGCGGAGTACAACACCTACTGGCCTGAATTGCCGCTGGATATGCCCACCACAAACTCGCCTCACGCTACCGGCGACGGTATCGTAATGGCCAAGGCAGTAGGTGCAGACCTCGTCGGTATGGGCTTCATCCAGTTGATGCCCAGCGCTCATCCGAAGAACGGCAGCCTCTTCTCAGGTGTTTGGGGCAGCGCCGAGACCCAGGTATTTGTGAACAAGGACGGCAAGCGTTTCGTTAACGAATATGCAGAAAGAGACGTCCTGGCCAAGGCTGCGCTCGAGCAGAAAGATGCTTTGTTCTTCATTATCTGCGACCAGAAGATCGTAGGCGATAGGGACATCAGCAACATGCTCGAAAAAGGCGACGTTGTGAAAGCCGACACTCTGGAAGAACTGGCCCAGAAGCTCGGCATCAACGTTGAAAATTTCGTGGCTGAGATTGCAAAATACAACTCTTACGTCGACAAGCAGGAAGATCCCGACTTCCACAAACCTAATTTCGGGAACTACAAGATCGATACACCGCCCTTCTACGCGACTCCAAGGTCGCCTGCCGTTCACCATACTATGGGTGGCGTAAAGATCGATACTTTGGCGAGGGTAATAAACACCGAAGGCAAGGCTATCCCCGGTCTCTACGCTGCAGGCGAAGTAACCGGCGGAATCCATGCAGGCAACCGGCTTGGCGGAAACGCTCTCGCCGACATCATCGTCTTCGGTCGCATAGCGGGAGAGAGCGCCGCAAAGGGCAGGTAACCGGTGCGATGGCAGTAGCCAGATAGAACATTGCCGGGAGTATGACATTCAAGGAGCTAGGCCGCACTTCGAGCCTGGCTCCTTGGTTTTTTCAAGACGCGGTCTTGAGTTTGCTAGCACAATGCGACTGGTACAAAAATACTTTCCAAAGTCCGGTTCTCTAGTCGGCACCGAGCAATGCTATTTGGTTAGCTGCACTACTACCTGATTTGGCATGCATACAATTATTTGCCCTTCCTGAGCAATCCACCCGGTATTCATGCAAATATGGTTGTCACAGGGCGAATGAAGAACATGGACCTTTCTGCCCGCCACTTCAACCTGCGTTACGCCCAGCGGTCCTGTTACCGGGATAATCCCCTCTGGAACATCCTTGAAAGGCTTGCGGTATACAACCTGTCCTTTCGCACTGATAACGAGCATGAGCTCATTACCCCCGGAGAAACCGGTTGCCCGAAGCACGCCCGGTAGCAGGAGAGCCACAATCGAAAGCAGGAGGATTGCGCCGGCGACGTACCAAGTAGGCGATTTCCTCGACCGGCTGTCGCCAGGATTCATCTTTGCCATGCGCTCACCCCTTACTCCTCCACCATCTCTCATACCGGCAAAAAAAGTTTCGAAGGAACAAAAAGCATAGTACTTCGTTCCTTCGAAACCCTAAGTAGTCCATACCAGACCATTACTTGACGGCGCCTTCTAAGGCAGCCTTAACAGCATCCTTAATGGCCTTGCTGGTGTTGGTCGCTCCGGAAACCGTGTCAACTTCCCAGGTCTGCTTCTCCACTATGGCCTTGGTAACCTTCTCGATCGCAGCATCGGAGAGCCCAGGGGTCTCGTTGTGGCTTATTACGTTTACGTCGGTGATTTTGCCTGATTTGACTGTCACGCTAACCTTCACGGGACCGTTGTTGCCCTGAGCCTCACCGGTATATGTGCCGTCCCTGTACTTACCCGAAGAGCATCCTACGAGCAATGCCGCGAGTACGACGAGCACCACGGTCATGTCCATCAAGCGTTTCACTGTCTCACCTCCAGTCCTGCTTACCCAAGTCGTATTTTAGTCATTCGTCCAAGCCAGGTAAAGTGCACGTTCCTGCATCAACCCTTCGTCCAGGGTCGCGAAGACCGCATGCTGGTAACTCTTGAACCCCGAAACGAACTTCTTCGGGTGTTTTCCAGCACGGGTGGTCGAACCCCTTCGAGGGTGTACAGGGCGTCGGAAACGAACCTTGACGCGTCGTCGAGAAAGGCGAAGAGGAATATCGGCACCTTTCTTTTGCCCATCTTGATGAAGGGACCAGGAGGAGATGTCCGCCTGCCACATGGCGTTGACCTTTTCGTAGGCCAATCTCTTTCTTTCCGGCTCCTTCCTCTGTTTCGGACCCGCGAGCCCCAGAGTCTTCAGGAACCGGTAAAGGCTCGAGTAGGAAACTTCCTCGGCCTTGAGGATTCCCTGCTCCACGAGAAGTTCGTAGAACACCATGACCGGCGCGTCTCGCTTTTCCTACCGCAATTGGATGATGCGCTCCCTCACATCTCTGGGGATCTTTCCGCTCTCTCCTTTGTCCGAGCGCCTGCGCGGCTTCAACCCTTCGAATCCTTCCCGCGTATACCTGGAGATCCATGAAGCGATGCTCTTGGGACTGTACTCGGTCGCTCCGTAGTACGGCACGTTGTGAATCCTTGCTGGCCGGTCTCGGCTATGTACTTCGCCCGGTCCTCCACGCTGCCCTGGAGGACGGGGGCAATGAGACCGTACCGGAAGAGGGCGACTGCCTCCCGGTCTTTCTCGTCCATGGCTTTCTCTCTCCCTTCAGAACCGTTTTCGTGGGGTCCCGGGCACTCCCGGGCGTACACGATGAGCGTAGTTCCGGTCCTGAAGTCACTCTCCACAGAATCTGCAAAGTCGTTCTCCTCTCACAGGAAACTGAAAAGAAATTATCACTTTCCTCGAGGGAGGGATTGGCAAGATTCTAATCACAATGAACGAGGCCGGCTCCCGCAGTCGTTAGACGTGGATTACACTGCAGTTGGCACGCACTACGGTGCAGAGCCACAAACGAAAGGGGAGCCGGCAAATGGATAATATCACAAAGTACGTTGCCTTAGACGTATCCAAGGACAAAATCGCTATTGCTGTTGCTGACGAAGGGCGAGGACCGGCACCGTACCTGGGCGAGATACCCAACCAGATTGATTACATAAGGAACGTGTTACGGAAGATAGGCGACTTCAGCCAGATGGAAGTGTGCTACGAAGCAGGTTCTCACTGCAACCAGGTGCAGCGGCGGGGTTGCACGAAATCTAGGCTATCTTTCAGTCCCCTCTACCTCGGGGTTCTCACTGCAACCACGTTGTTTGCTGCGCTGTGTTTAATCGCGCCCTGCTTTCAGTCCCCTCTACCTCGGGGTTCTCACTGCAACCCAAGGTGGCAAGGTATGGTCCCTAGGCGACCCACGGCTTTCAGTCCCCTCTACCTCGGGGTTCTCACTGCAACCGCCCAGGGCGTGTCTCTTAACGAGATCGCCTGGCTTTCAGTCCCCTCTACCTCGGGGTTCTCACTGCAACTAACCGCGGAGGATCTTTCGGAGTGTGTGTTCCCGGCCTTTCAGTCCCCTCTACCTCGGGGTTCTCACTGCAACCGAGTCGAAGCTTTGGGTACCGGCATGAAGATCCGCTTTCAGTCCCCTCTACCTCGGGGTTCTCACTGCAACCTGCGCCATATTCTTTATCCCCGATTCGATAAATCTTTCAGTCCCCTCTACCTCGGGGTTCTCACTGCAACAGTTTATGTCCCCAGGTTACCGAACCATAGACACCCTTTCAGTCCCCTCTACCTCGGGGTTCTCACTGCAACAAATTGAAAGGCTAATACGCAAGTATTTCATGCATGACTTTCAGTCCCCTCTACCTCGGGGTTCTCACTGCAACTGTACAAGGCGATAAATCGGGGAGAGATCCCCGTCATACTTTCAGTCCCCTCTACCTCGGGGTTCTCACTGCAACCAACCTCGCTGACGAAATCGCAAAGGGCGGATATTCCTTTCAGTCCCCTCTACCTCGGGGTTCTCACTGCAACACGGTTCCGCCGGAGCGATGGGTTGTTCAGCACGCTCTTTCAGTCCCCTCTACCTCGGGGTTCTCACTGCAACTCGGAAGAAACCCGAGACCGCTGAAGAGATCATCCAGCTTTCAGTCCCCTCTACCTCGGGGTTCTCACTGCAACGGTCCGAGGGGGTGAACTCATGTCAGTTAGACTGACTTTCAGTCCCCTCTACCTCGGGGTTCTCACTGCAACCGACATCCACTTTTCTCAGCCTTGCAACACCTGGCGCTTTCAGTCCCCTCTACCTCGGGGTTCTCACTGCAACCGAGAACGCGGCTCGGATCAAAGCAATTCGGCAAGGCTTTCAGTCCCCTCTACCTCGGGGTTCTCACTGCAACCGCCGGTGGCGCACCAGGGTCCGGGCGTCCTGGTACCTTTCAGTCCCCTCTACCTCGGGGTTCTCACTGCAACAACCGTGGTTCCGCCCGATGCCATAGCCGGGCCAGAACCTTTCAGTCCCCTCTACCTCGGGGTTCTCACTGCAACCACGGAATTTGTGGGGTGATGCTATGGCTCTTGCTTTCAGTCCCCTCTACCTCGGGGTTCTCACTGCAACCGTTTGCGTATGAGTGGTTCGACGCCATCTCCGGCCTTTCAGTCCCCTCTACCTCGGGGTTCTCACTGCAACGAACATGTGGCTCTGGTTAAAGGCGTGGAGCTTTGCAGCTTTCAGTCCCCTCTACCTCGGGGTTCTCACTGCAACTTACTGCCCGGCAGGGGATAAATCTGTCTCAATACCTCTTTCAGTCCCCTCTACCTCGGGGTTCTCACTGCAACTAGATGACCGAAGCTGGTGCGTTTGGTGCGTTTATCTTTCAGTCCCCTCTACCTCGGGGTTCTCACTGCAACAATCTCGTCGGCGAGGGCTTCAATCTTGTCTCTAATCTTTCAGTCCCCTCTACCTCGGGGTTCTCACTGCAACGCGGCGAGGTTACCGCACAGTGAACCGACTCGCTCTTTCAGTCCCCTCTACCTCGGGGTTCTCACTGCAACTACCGAGTCCACTCCAAAGGATCCGCAGGCAATGACCTTTCAGTCCCCTCTACCTCGGGGTTCTCACTGCAACCTAACCGCGAAACCGGGGCCCTGCGCCCCGGTCGCCTTTCAGTCCCCTCTACCTCGGGGTTCTCACTGCAACTTCGCAAAGCCGTGGAAGCGGCCGAGGTTATCTTCTTTCAGTCCCCTCTACCTCGGGGTTCTCACTGCAACGAGGATCCTCGATATTCAGTGGGTTGGCCTGTTGAACTTTCAGTCCCCTCTACCTCGGGGTTCTCACTGCAACCCTCGAGGCGGTACTTTTCTGCCAGCTCCAAAGCTCTTTCAGTCCCCTCTACCTCGGGGTTCTCACTGCAACCGAGAAGCCTACTGGCAAAGGCACCTCTCTTTCACTTTCAGTCCCCTCTACCTCGGGGTTCTCACTGCAACTCGATGACGTATTGCCTACCATCAGATGTTAGTCTAACCTTTCAGTCCCCTCTACCTCGGGGTTCTCACTGCAACTTGGGGAGTCAGGTACAAGAGAGACATTACGGAGATGACCCTTTCAGTCCCCTCTACCTCGGGGTTCTCACTGCAACATGCAAACGTTATCAAAGACCTTCTCGGCCGGTTACCTTTCAGTCCCCTCTACCTCGGGGTTCTCACTGCAACGGTGACGTGTGTAGTGGCGGGTACGTGTTTGTGTTCTTTCAGTCCCCTCTACCTCGGGGTTCTCACTGCAACTTATGGAATTCCGCAAGGAACAGAGTTCATTCGTGTCTTTCAGTCCCCTCTACCTCGGGGTTCTCACTGCAACTACCTCCCCGCGCGAACCGTGAGACACGGCGTAAACTTCTTTCAGTCCCCTCTACCTCGGGGTTCTCACTGCAACCTTACCGGCGCCGGGCTGCTGTTATTGCTCTTGCGACTTTCAGTCCCCTCTACCTCGGGGTTCTCACTGCAACTGTATGTAACCGCAATTTCAGTCTGTATAGCGGGTGGCTTTCAGTCCCCTCTACCTCGGGGTTCTCACTGCAACCGAACCGGTCTGGAGTGCCCAGGTCAGGGCTCCCGCTTTCAGTCCCCTCTACCTCGGGGTTCTCACTGCAACCGATGGGGCTTCGTTTCGTGCTAGACCTCTGCCCACCTTTCAGTCCCCTCTACCTCGGGGTTCTCACTGCAACAAGCAACATCGAGACTTATAGCGGAGAACCCCGTGGCTTTCAGTCCCCTCTACCTCGGGGTTCTCACTGCAACTCCTGCGCTTGGCTGATTTCTTTGCTGTCTTTCTGCCTTTCAGTCCCCTCTACCTCGGGGTTCTCACTGCAACAAAGAAGCCTTCGAGCGATACGGTCCACTCGGGTTCTCTTTCAGTCCCCTCTACCTCGGGGTTCTCACTGCAACGTTCGGTTCTGTGGCAGATTGAGAGCACTGATTCGGCTTTCAGTCCCCTCTACCTCGGGGTTCTCACTGCAACGGCGATTATCGAGCCCGAAATCTGGCACCGGGTCCCTTTCAGTCCCCTCTACCTCGGGGTTCTCACTGCAACGGAACACCTTGACAGTCTCAGGGCTGCCGAATGTGACTTTCAGTCCCCTCTACCTCGGGGTTCTCACTGCAACCACGCCCTGCGCCGTGCGTGACTTTGGAACGAGGTCTTTCAGTCCCCTCTACCTCGGGGTTCTCACTGCAACTCAGTACGATGACCCAGTTATGGGCAAGGTCTTCCGCTTTCAGTCCCCTCTACCTCGGGGTTCTCACTGCAACTTGGTCAAAATGGTCACATTGGGCTAATACTACTTACCTTTCAGTCCCCTCTACCTCGGGGTTCTCGCTGCAACCGAGGATGGTCGCGTAGCCTTCGTGCGCTGACCGCATCTTTCAGTCCCCTCTACCTCGGGGTTCTCGCTGCAACGCAATCCGACCGCCGGAAGGCGGTCTTTGCATTGTCTTTCAGTCCCCTCTACCTCGGGGTTCTCGCTGCAACAAACTGACTCAGATCGGCTTTACCGCACGTGTTGGCCTTTCAGTCCCCTCTACCTCGGGGTTCTCGCTGCAACCAATTTTAAGCGGACATTTGATGGCCTCATTGCCACTTTCAGTCCCCTCTACCTCGGGGTTCTCGCTGCAACCCTGCCGCGATGCCGACGGGGGAGAAGTCGAGGATCTTTCAGTCCCCTCTACCTCGGGGTTCTCGCTGCAACCGCCCCAAGTCAAAAAAGGAGCTGCTATTCGTGCCCTTTCAGTCCCCTCTACCTCGGGGTTCTCGCTGCAACGGCCTGGGCTCGGCAGGGATTCTTGAAGGTAACTCCCTTTCAGTCCCCTCTACCTCGGGGTTCTCGCTGCAACTGGTCTTGCTTGCGTAGGACTTGAGGAAGAAAGCGCTTTCAGTCCCCTCTACCTCGGGGTTCTCGCTGCAACCTGGGAAAATCTCGGGTGGTAAGGCGCAATGGTTAACTTTCAGTCCCCTCTACCTCGGGGTTCTCGCTGCAACTTCGGGGGACCCCCTCTTCAAGAAGGTTATGTTCAACTTTCAGTCCCCTCTACCTCGGGGTTCTCGCTGCAACCCTGTTTTGGATCGTAGATGCAGGGCCGGCCCGGCACTTTCAGTCCCCTCTACCTCGGGGTTCTCGCTGCAACCCGCAGCCTGCACAGCGATAAAAGAACCACGGACGCCTTTCAGTCCCCTCTACCTCGGGGTTCTCGCTGCAACTTGCTTCGCTGAGACGCTTTGCAGCCCGGCCGGTGGCTTTCAGTCCCCTCTACCTCGGGGTTCTCGCTGCAACGCAATGCACGGTCCGCCGGACCCAGATCTCCTTACCTTTCAGTCCCCTCTACCTCGGGGTTCTCGCTGCAACCCACTTAGGCAAGGCTCGGGACATCAAGGTCGCGTACCTTTCAGTCCCCTCTACCTCGGGGTTCTCGCTGCAACTGCGGTCGCCATGCTGAACACCCGCCTTGGTCTGACCTTTCAGTCCCCTCTACCTCGGGGTTCTCGCTGCAACTAGTCGCGACGATCATGGCACTCGACCGCGCAATGCTTTCAGTCCCCTCTACCTCGGGGTTCTCGCTGCAACGCACGGCAGGAGGAGGCCTCGCTCAGAACTGAACTCTTTCAGTCCCCTCTACCTCGGGGTTCTCGCTGCAACGGGCGGCACGGTGGGGACGTGCTAGAGGCTGCCAACTTTCAGTCCCCTCTACCTCGGGGTTCTCGCTGCAACTAGCGCCCCATGCTGTCTTTACGGGTGTCAAGCCAGCTTTCAGTCCCCTCTACCTCGGGGTTCTCGCTGCAACGTTTCGAATGTGAGCACTTCGCGGTCGCGATGGGCCTTTCAGTCCCCTCTACCTCGGGGTTCTCGCTGCAACCCAGCCTAGGCGTCGATGGGTCCATGGCCGGGTGCTGCGGAAATGGCGGACATGGGCCTGGGTTTAGGCGCCAGATTTGTCGACGCCAACGATTTTGCGCCAGATCGGCTACCAGCGGCGACAATCTCCTCGCCATAGATCATTCCTTTTTATCCCCCTAATCGGCACGTTTGGGTGACCTTAATGACTGCGAATTCCCCGCCGGTTGTATGCAATCGTGACCGCTCCGTCGAAAATTCTTGGGCGATGTCACGCCGGACCCCTAACCGCCGAACCTCAGTGAAGGCACGAGGTTGTGGAGTCGAAGCGTCGCCCCTTCGATCTCGAGTTTAACATATGGGTGTCTCCACGGCGAAGGTAGCAACTCGAACTCATCGTAGCGGAACAAGCCTCCTAGCACCGGTATCAACGTGAGGCCCTGACCGGGGCCCTTGAGGGCATCCTCTGAGGGTATCCGTGCCAGGTGATTCTGGAACCGATCCACCATCGCGGGCCCGCGGCCCGGCGGCATACCTACCCTCGCCTTGTTATGTCGCCCCCTGTCTCCAGCCATTGGTCTGTCCTGGCCGGTGACCCTGGCCTCATCCCACCTCCGCGTGATAGTACGTAAACCTTGGCTTTGAAGTGGGTGCGTCCTGCCCGGTGAGCTTGGATTCACTGCACCCTCGCCCCTCCACGACAAAGCGCATAGTATCCGCAGTATTCTGGACACTCTTCGGCAACTCCGGGGTCCCGCTCCTCATACAACATCCTCATCTTCTCGTCACGCTCGTCTATAAACCACTGCCGAAGCTCATCGTCGATGAGGAACAAATCGCGGGTGATTACGGGAACTGAGCCCCTGAGGTCCACGTACACTATGCATCCGATATCCACCGGGAACTCCCAAAGACTCTCCATGACCATCCCGTAGGCCGTGACGCCCAACCTGTGAAAGTCCCGTTTTTGGCCGAACTTCACGTCGTATATCACCGCTCCGCCAAAGAAAGCGGAATCGCAGCTGAGAATAGGACTTAGGCCCAGAAACCTGCCGTCGAGCTTTTGCTCACATATCACCGGAATCGCCTGAGCTACGAGAGAATCGCACGCGGAGTACGGTTGCTTCGCGAGGGTTTCGGAAATCTTGCCGAGTATTCTGGGCACCTCAAAATCGCAGATCTTTTGTACTCGCTCCCGGACGAGAGCGCCCTGATTCTCGGCCAGATTCTCCGGTAGCGTGATTTGGGGCTGGAATTTACGAAGGCCGGTAGCAATTCCATCTAGATCCTCCGGGCCCTTTAAGTATATGAGCCGCTTCGCCTGCTCAATCAACTGGGCGACGGCGCTGTGGCAGGCCGTTCCCATCAGCATGGCTGCGCTGGGCTGTGATTCAACGCGTTCAACGCGCTTCAAGAACAGGTCTCGACCGGTCGGACAATATTTACCCGCCACCTCAGACACCGTCAACCTGATGTCGTACGGTGGCTCCAGGGGCGAGTCATGCCAGTTCCACCCGCGCAGTTCATTGGCAACACCTTCCTCCCTTGCCCTGGGAATTAAATGTTTGAGTAGCCATCTCGATTCTTCTTCGGTCAGAAAGTACATGATGATCCCTCCCGATTTCGGCCGCTAACGGGCCTCCGTGGTTCGATCAGCATAGGCTCGGGCGGACCGCCGGTTTACCCGAATCGGTGCTGCCGCCTGCTTCAAGCCTCCTTGGGTTACCGCAGCTCAGACTAAGTGCACCACTATTCTTTGTAGTGATTTCCCGTCACTTGCTGCACTATATCCTGCAATTACCGCAGGTCAGACAAGGTTCGTTACCCCATATCAGGCATCCCTGCAGTAATTCCTGAACTCGCAGCCCCTACACCGCCCGCCCCACCTGGTACGCTGGGGCATGGTGCCCGTCCGGATGATGTTGACCATCGCTGAAATGATCTTCTGGGTGAACATGCGGGCGCTCTCATCTATGGTGATCTTGAAGATCTTTTTCCCTGGAATGACGTAGATGAACCCAGCCTTCGCCGGTTTTCCTCTGGCCTCTTCCGCCATCAGGGCATAGGCCACCAGCTGATACTTGTGATGAAGCCCCGGGTTGCCGTGAGTGTCCTTAAATTCGACGGGGTACACGTTGGATGCCGTGGTGATTAGAAGGTCGAGGCGTCCTGCTATTCCCAGTCTGTGCGATTGCAGCTGAACTCTGAACTCCCTCGTTCCCTCTTCCAGGCCGTACTTAGCCAGGGTGCGTCTGGACTCCAGTTCAGAGAACTCGGTGTGTGACCTAAGCCCCTCTTCCATTTTCACCGTCGTCACGCGCGGAACGGGGATCACGTAATTGAAATAGACGATCCGGGGACAGTACACGTACTGCCTGATATCCGATACTCTCAGGGGTTCGCTCAAGCCGTGCAACGGAGGAGGGACTTTAGCCGGCCGCCCGGGTACGAAGTTCTTCTGCTCTGTATGGATCATAGCCGTTTACGCTCAGCTCCTTCTTTAACCTGATGTCCTTCTCACAAATCACGTACATCTGGATGTTGCCCTCCGTGTCACCCAGGATACGGCGGAACTTCAGCATCATCTCTTCTCTCCGATTTCTGTCGGTCAGCCCAAAAAATGCGCTGTACTGAATTCGCTCGAGGCCGTAATCCTTGCAGACCTCGGCGATCCGCCGTCTTGCTTTGTCCTCAACGATGTCGTAGATGACCAGCGTACACACCATCATCGTCCGACCACTCCTCACCAGCTTTTGCCGGAACATCCATCGCCATGCCACACAACTTAGTTGTACCCGAGGCCCCCAAGTTATCGCCGTCGCGGGCCGTGCTCTAGCTACACGCTCGACCACGTATGGTCATACCCACTCATAGAGATGGAACGTAGGAAAAGGCAACACCTTCCATCTCACCACGTGAACGAATAGGGCTTGTACTGTCCCTCTCCCCGAAGATAAGTGGCCAAGCGCCGCGCTTGAGCCAGGATTATACCTTCCAGTTTCTGCTTCTTGCCCGAATACCTGTCCCGGAGTTCGAGTCGCTCGAGCACAATACCGGCAATGTGACGCCGGGACTCCTGGGTCAGGGCACTCTCCTCATCGAAATCCGGTCGCCACCCTTTGATAAAGGTCACGATGATACTGCGGTCCACGACCGGCGCGCGGAATTCCTCGACCATGTCCAGGACCAGGCTAGGTTTGCCGGGCCTATCCACATGAAGGAAGCCACCAAATGGCTCGAGACCTGCGAGGACCAGAGCACCCCAAACCTGCGTGTAGAGAATGCCGTACCCGTAGTTTAAAGAGGCGTTAAACGGGTCCGTTGCGCCCCTGTGCTCACGGCCTTTGAACTCGTCGCCTGCGGCGAGAGGGCCAACGATGTCCCAGTACAAACTCGCCGCTCGTCCCTCGAGGTTCATCAGGTAAGGCCTGACCTGGTCCACGTGATCTCCGTCGATTTCGTCCGCTTCCCTTTCGAGCTTTTCCATTTCGGAAGCGGCGTCCATCATCTTCTGGTAAGACTCGGCCCCCGTTCTGTGTTTGGCGAAGTACTTGATGAGACTGGCCTGGTTTCCGATCTTGCCTTTGACGAAACATCGTGCGAGGTAGACTCCGCGTTTGTCGTCATACGCCTTGAGCTGTTCTCGTCTGGTCTGGACCGTGCCGTTAAGTTCGGGGGATGTAACCAGGGCATACGGCTTTCCGGTGGTTGTAAGGAAGTTCATGGGGACCCCGAACTCGATACAGCTCGCCAGCGCGTCGGTGGAAACTGTAACGCCTCGTGACGCGATGGTCACCTGCTCCAGGTCCCTGAGCGGAACTTCCTGGATTATCTTCCCTTTCGACGAAATCGTCAGCCGTTCTGACTTCTTCCCAATGAAGACACCAAAGTCCGAAACAACTAGATGCATGGCGAATCAACCCCCAGGTATGTCTGTCATCCGGTACCATCATTTGCCAGTCGTTTACTAACCATTGCAACTAAGATGCACCGATCGACACATCCCCTCCCGACTTCGGAAGCAGATTCCAAAGGGGTGGCAATATTAAGTTTCGTAAAAAAGACGGTAATTGTTTAGTGTGATGGAATTCATCTCCGCTTCAAGGAGGAGTGAAAGATATGTCTTAAAGAAAAAACTCAGAGCTCCGTACCAACTAATAGAATTCATCGCGGGCTTGGGCATCCACGACGTCGAAAGGCCTTACCTTGCGGTAAGGCCTCGGTCTAGTTATGCCTTATGGGACCCTCAGTTCTACATGCGTTTGTAGTAGCTGAAACTCCTGCTCGACCGTGCCAGGCTGTACGGCAGGATCACGCTTTCGCGGACTCGATCTCGACCAAGACGAATGCTATCGTCGGTGTAAACGTTCAGCTTTTCGAAAGTAAGGTCCGGCCCCCAATCGTCAAGCATCTGAATGAGCCCGAGTTTGCATGGAGTCATTGCTTGCCAAGTTAGGTGGGTGCCATTAACGAATATCCCTCTTAATACCACAAATCCCTCCGGTAATTCAGTCGATCGCTTTGGCAAAGCTACCAACTGGAAGAAACTGCCCCGCTTACCAAAGTAATTGATTTGGGGAAGTAGCACATCTAATCGGTCAAGAACCGCGCCTTCACCTTGAAAAGCCAAACCCAAGTCACCCTTTAGGTAAGCATACTCCCGAAACGAAATACTGGGTTGCATCGGCTCCAAACTTTGCGCCTCGGGGCGTCGCGGTTTGCGAACCTTGGTGAACAGATTAGTAACGACTACGTGTTCTGGAGGAAGTGCAGCAATGGTGACTGCTTTTAATATCTGGAATACGTCCGGTGCCGTCTCAACCCCCAGGGTGCGGATGGACGCATCTAGAATCGCCGTGCGCACAGCGAATGGCGTGGGCAGGAACACAGTCTTAGCTCCGGTAGATGTTGCTGCCCCCGCCTTGAGGGAAAAAAGTCCCACCGGTCGGTAGTAAACGATGAGCCACATGAGATCACCCTCGATCGCCAAAGAGCGAATATGGCTTGGTTTCGGCAATGAGTTCTCGCATGATCTCCGCAAAACGACCCATGGAATCAAACTCGCGCACTAGCACAGCACCGCTTCGCACTCCGTTCATGGCATCTGCTATCCGCTTGAGCTCGTCTATGTAGCCGTCGTCAAGCGGGCTGAGAGCGGGAGCCGGTACCACCTGGGTGCTAATTGTTACCGCTCCCTCAAACCCGAGGATATGTGGGTTCTGTGTGCCGCGCATAGCCCCGTTGGGCTCTAAGAACGTGTATAGCACGCTCTCCAGCAGAGCTTTATAACGCCGCTCCCGTTCTCCTTGATCAATAGCGTAGGTCTGACTTATATCATTGAATCCGATACGCGCTATCTCAAACGTGGCTATCGTCGCATATACGCCCGAACTAGCTGGCCGGTGGAAGATAGGTTGAGTCACCCGCTCTTCGCCTTCGACTCTCTCACCCCGTTCGGCGGCGTAGCGCACATGGAAGTAGCTCTCAGTGCGAGTCACCTCGGGTATCCCCACCACCCATGCAAACTCTGCAACACTCTTGCGGGGTATTGAACGGGGTTCTTTAGCAATCAAATTGCCCGCCAAGTCGTCTATGACGCACCGGCGTAGCAAGGCGTCGATCACTTCAGCGTCCCGTTGAGGAAGATTTCCCATAAACTCTTCATCATTGAGCACCCGGCTCGCGCTGAACACCTGGCAGCCAGCGCACAAAGGCAATCCATCGGTCTTCGCTTTCAGGTACAGATGCTCCGCCTGAATGTGCTTGAACATATCGCCCGAAATGGCGTTCACAGAAGCTAAACGGGGTTCACCGGTATCGGGGTCGTTATACACGATATTAACCATCCGCGTTGTTATTTGATTCCCCTCTCCTCCCTCATTGTTCAGGGAGTGCATGTCCAAAATGACACGCCCGGAGATAGAAAGGGAATAAACTGAAGTTGCCATCACGTTACCTCCTTCACGTTTATCGGGTAGTATCGTTATCTCGCTAGTCCGCCTCCGCGTCCTCTCGCGGCTCACGGGCGTACCCGTAAGCCACCAACAGATTGGCCACTACTTCTGACCCATACTCGTCCACCAAGCGCACTATAGCCTCCACATCACTCGACCGTAAATCACGTCTCTTCTGTTGTTTCCGGCTCTCTAGAACTTGACTGTTCTCCTGGTTGTAGCTCTGCATGAAATCCGCGAGGGCAGCGATAAAGTCGTCTCGAACCGTGGCCTTGCGCTTCAGGTCCATACCTAGACCGTAGCGGATATCGTACAGAGTGCTTTCACCTCGCGCCTTACGGCTCTGAGGGATGATCGTGCTGTGGCGTATCGCATACGCCACGTTCTGAAACCCGGGATCCTGAACAATTGCCGCTAAAGGTTTATTGGTTGCCATAATCAACCTCCTAAGAGATGTGGTAGTTAACAGGGGAACCCACCGTTGCCCCTTGGACAGACGACTCATCGCGTATTGGCCATACCCGCAGGCAAACTCAAAGAAGTCGTACCACCGCTGTCCTGATACGAAATCTCTGTAGCGGAGCAATAGGTTGTACCCGTCGCTCCTTGCTTCCTCAATCCTCTCAATCACCTCCCGGTGTTCGTGGATGACTTTCCGCAAGTCGAGAACGTCTTGACGGGAATGAGATTCTCCCGTCCATTCTGGCAGCCCTAGAAAGGCCAGATTGATTGCCGTGTACGCGTTCCGACTTAAGAGTTTGTACTGGACAACGTAAAAACCTGACACCACATCCTCTGGCCCGTAACCCTCGAAATTCAACTCATCACATTGAGCGCCCTCACTGTGTTCGAGCAATGCATCGGTGTAGAGCAAAGCTGCGATGCAGTCCATCTTCACAGCCGTCTCATTCCACAGCCTCGTCGAGAACGTTTCAAACACCGCTCGATGCGTAGAAAGGGTAATGTCCTTGGGCGCGAGCACGTATACCTTGCGATCGGTGTCACTTCGTACAGTACGCGGTGCAGCAGCCAGCCATAATCCGGTAGCCTTCAGGTACTCCAGTAACCAGAACGCGCTCACGTTTACCATGGTCAGGTCATTGGCCTTGGTCCGATTCTGGCCCTTGCCCTGATGGGGATTCAATAGCTGTATGGCCGTCAATTCGTGCTTGACCCCGGGCACTCTTACCGTCCGACGCCAATCGCGCACAATAGCTTCCAGGTCGACGTGGGGTGCGGCAGTCATGCGGAGTATGGTCTGTAGATTAAAGGTGAAATGATCCCGCGTAAGAGCCCACTGAGCAACAGCCTGGTTATACGTTGCTAACGCTTGCATCTGCTGCGTACCAAGCAAGGTCACTACAGCCCAATCATGCGGCAGCTGCGCATCCTCAATCTCACGCCTCAAGTCATCGCTCGCATCAGAAACTTGGCGAAGATTCTCTCGCGCTGCCTGGTAAGTACGAAACTGTTCCCACGTTTCATCCACATCTCGCACATTCACATTTGCAGGCGGAGATTCAGTCCTCCTGGTCGTCACGTAAGCAGCTGGACCGGGAAAATAGCTGCATTGCTCGACCCACTCAGCCCTTAAAGGCTGTTCCAATGTCACGGTGTAGCAGGGCCCAATGTCCCGGATCCAAACTCTCCTCCGGTTATCCCGTCCCAAAGCTTGGGCCAGGATTTCGTCGAGAATCGCCGCCAATCCGTACGTTGCCAACGAATCCGAGAAAGTGCCGGCACTTTTTTCTACAAAGTAAGTTTGCTGATACATGTTATCCATCCCTCTCGGTTTCACTCTTAGCCGCCCACATGGTTCTTGCTGTGTGCGGACTGCTCGGGAATAAAGAATTACACATCCTCCTGCGCTCTCCCATCTGATAACCTTAACGTCCGTACTATGAGGAAATAAGCAAGCCACCATGTGTATGGATCATCCGGGGGCAAACGCAGCATCTGATTTTGCAATCGCGTCGCTGGCGTTTGAGGCAACCACTCTGCTGCTGCGTTGCCATCTAGCCCCACCGCCTCTAGCGCTTCTTTCAGGGCAGCGTAACCCTGATTCAGTAGCCGATATTCCTGAAAAGTCTCTGCCTGAGCACTGTGATGCCTTGCCACAGCTGTGATCACGGCCCGGCGAAGTCCTTCGTTGCCTTCGAGCACATGATGAGCGATCTTAGCTCCAGCGATAGCTCCCTCTGCAGCGTGGGGTGGGCGTCGGACGCCGATCCTGCGTACTGCAGCCTGGTGTTCTGGTGTTTCCATGTGAGTGTGAGCGATCATAAAGGTCTCGTCCTCAAGTGGCTCTCCTACTTTGGCCTGATAACGTCGCGCCCAATCTTGCCACCGCTCGCTTAACTTACCCAAGTCGTGTAGGGCAATCGCCAAGCGGATCGCCCGGTCAATTCCTCCTGCCGGGAAACCTGCCTTCTGTTCCAGACGAGTTATAATGTAGCCTAATCGTTTACTCAATTCAGATCGATAGACCTGCATCATAGCCCTGATATGTTCAACATAGCTCTCTAATCGGTATGTATAGCTCTCATGGTCCTTCCCCCGCAGCTGACTGGGCTGTGTACGATAACCTCCGCCATCTCGCGTGAAACGGAAGCCAACGCAGTTATCGTACGTAACCAAAGAGGGATGGACGGCGAAGAGAAAGGATGTTCCGATATCTTCGACAGAACGAACCGGTACCCACTTGTAGCGCACCGGGGCTCGGGCGTCCTCCTCTTCCTCCGTTTCTACGGGATACTTGAGGGCCCAGTCCAGTCCTTTTTCTTTACGCCATATCTCCAAATCTTCCAGTTTACCACGCAACGTACCGTGCCACATCGAAAAGCCATTACAACCCAGTGGGTTCTCTAAGCTCCCTGGGTCATCATGTACGAGAAGGGTGCGATTGTCCACTTTGCGAATCAGTTCCCGGCGAACCGAGGGGTCACTCAGCCCCAAGGCTCGAGTCATCATCATCCAGATTTTGCCCTCTTCTTGAGTCATCTCCTTTAGTAACTGCCGGTCGAACGGCGTATGTACACGGTCGATTACTTCTTGTTCGCCATAAAAGTCCAGAATCGTCCCATTCCGCTCACAAAAAACCACCCATGAACTCTGACAGAGCTCTGGTTCCCCCCTGCCGACATAAGGAGCATAGTTCGGCTTGCCCTGTTTATCTGGCGGCACGTTGTAAATGTATACATCCCCCTTCTCCCCGGCAAAACGAGCACATCGACCAGCGCGCTGCAAAATGCTGGCTGCCGGAGCTACCTCGGTATGCAGAACCTCGCAACTGATATCGAGCCCGACCTCAATCACCTGAGTGGCCACCAGGATTAAATCCCTCGCTAACCGAGATCCCTTATCTTTGCCGAACTCGCGTCGCACCTGATCTTCTTTAACTTTCCGGTCCTCACTGGTAAAACGACTGTGTAATAACATTACCCTGTTCTCTCCGACCTTGTCGCGAAGTTCGCTGTATAGCTCCTGCGCCCGCTCCACCGTGTTGCAGATCGCAATCGAGCGCTGACCGTGGCGCTCGAGAACTTGTTCAGCAGTTAGTACACCATTGACCGCGTGAAAGCGACGAACTTTCTCTTGCTGCGAAGGGATCTTCAACAGTTCCTCTGGCTCGACGCTGACCACCTCAGCCGCTAGCACTGTTTTCAGCTCTTCGAGCATGGTCGACGAGAAAGTCGCCGTCATCAGCACGAAAGGTGTTATATCCCTCAACAGGCGCAACACTTGCAAGGTGGTCTTCAACGCACCGTCGGGCGGGAACAGATGGAATTCGTCGAACACTAAATAGGAGCTGACGACTGCACCTGTGTTCAGATTGGCCCGACCACGACTCAACGCGTAGGGCACCCCCAGCAAACTGCTGAGGGTTTGGTCAATTGTGGTGAAGACGAGGTCGCCCTCAAAAATCGGATCGCCAGGCTGTTCCCCGGTCTGGAGCGTTACTCGTTTGCCCAACTTTGGGTGGCCTAGAAGCCCGGCCTCTATGAGGACTTCGTAGTACTCGGCTGCCAACTGGTTCGCCAGGACCCGCACGGGAACCGAATAAACACACTGACTCGGAAAGCGTTCCGGGGTCGACCATACTGAATGGTAAATGAACGGAACCAATGCAGCTCGAGTTTTGCCTGCCCCCGTGGGTGCCCGCAGAACCACGTTACGGCCGCCTTTTAAAGCTTCGAGAGTTCGCTGTTGAAAAGGAAAGAGTTTCATGATCGACCCCCGAACGCATATCAGAGAGTCTTCTCGTTTCCAATCGGCCACTTCAAACGTGGTGGTCGATTCGCTAATCTACCTAAATACTCGGCCTTCTCGAAACCCGTCATCTGCCTGAATTCATCGACAGTACCCTTCCGTAGAGCGAACCCTGTTGCCATACCGCGGATCTAATCAAACAAGCTACATCTTCTATGCAAGTGTTGTAATTCCCCTATTGTGATTCCTGGCCAGTTTTCGGTAGCTTGACCATGACCCTCAGGGATGGTTTTCCATTTCTATGGACTAGATCAGACCTTTTGTGAGCGCGCTACACATCATTCCGGCCAACTCTTGATGATTTCACAATCCACAGATCGCTGCCTTACGGGCCCCGGCTATCCTGGCTCGGGAAGGCTCATACGACACTTATGACACTATAGCTGGTCACCCCTTTGCCGGAGTGATTTCAGCGCCGCGAAGCGGAGTAAGCCCAACTCCGCACCTAGCCAAAGCGATGCTACTGGGTTTTCACTCTTCTTTTAATTCGCAGTATAAAGGGCTTTTTCCCGTAATCTTTTGCGTAGATTTTCCGGCCATCTGGAGTCGTTATCGACGCGCGGAATATGATCAATTCCTCGGAATGTGAGTGTCTCATTGATTCACCTCCTTCCGGTTGGCTTCCCACTACCCACTTCCGGGGATGATCATATCACAGCCAAAGCGGCTTGCCAAGTGTTTCCTCTCAACAGTCGGTCCCGCTAGGCGTCACTAAGCAACCAGCAAGGCAATAGTAGGTACCGTTCAAAGTAAACCGGGTTTTCCTGGCGCGTCTTAATCTGTCAAACCGGGGCTACCTTACGCGTTGTCTTAGTCTGAGGAGCGTTTCGGTGCAAAGAAGTCCACGATTGGTCAATTCACCTGTAAGTAACAGGCTACATCCGCAACTAACGCAAATACATAGACTACCCCTTGGTACTCTAATTCCCTCTAACGCTAAGGCCACCCTGCCCGCGCCCGCGGGACAAAAGAGCTTGCGATCCATAGTACTTCGAGCCCACTCCCACCCAGCTTATGAGCTCGGACAATCAAATGATGCGTCACAACCCGACCGTTCCAAGCCCCCTATAGATCGGGAAACGGTCGGTGCAAACTTAAGACTTCCACTACCCAATTCCGATTTCAGTACCCTCTATCTCGGGCTCCGGCGTCTATCATCATTATGTTATACGCAATTCGATGCAATTCAACCCCAATCCTCCTCCGAACGGTCAAGTAACTATGACTCTCGAGTCAGTCTCTGGTGAGCTCCGACACTGTACGACAGAGACTCAGATCCTCCCTTGCATAGTAAGGCTGATAAAAAATAGTGGGTGCAAACTGCAGCTTGCAGGGAGCTGACAGGATGGCAAAGTTGCTTCGAGAACCAACTGTGAGTTGCCCGGGTATCCAACAGCGCCTCGCGAGAAAAGCTCACCCCGGCCACTACCCCTCGCGGCTAGAACGCCGCCGGCACACCTAAGCGAGAACGAACTAAACACGAAGGCATAGAGAGCCCTGGTCTGGTCGTCAAAAGTCCCTGCTCTTACTGGTTCGTACCGGTGTCATTTTGCGAATTAACTCCGCCCCCGTTTGTCACACTGTAATAGCCGTCTTACGCCACAGCAATTCGCCATTTCCACTTTGGATGGTGGGATCTGAGGGAAGTTTTGCACGCTCGTGTGGTAGTGGCGAGGGCCTTTTTCAAATTGGACTGGATGAAACAGTGGGGTCCGGCTGGGGCGACCGGACCCGCGAAGAGGAGTGGCCGCAGAGGTGGCCGCCTGAGATAGGCTCAGAGGCTGGTTTCTTCGGCGGCCATTCGAATAATGTCCTCGTCGATAGGGTTTTTCTTTAGTTGAGCGCCGTAGAGAAGAGCTGTAGATGCCAGGTTGTTGATGAGTCTCGGCCAGCCACCTGTATGGGAAGCTATGGCTTCGATGGCCTGGTCGGTGAAGATGGGTGTCACGGCACCGACAAGCCTGAGCCTGTGGTCGAGGTACCCCTTGACCTCGTCTTTGTCCAGGGGCTCGAACTTGTACTGGACGATGATGCGCTGGGCCAGGGGCTGAGCTTGGTTGAGCCTTAGGCGGGATTGAAAGAAAGGCAGGCCCGACAAAATGAGGACGAAGGGGTTTTTTGAGTCCATGGAGAAGTTGAAAATCATGGCCAGGTCGAGGAGGAATTCTGACCGAGCAATGTGCATCTCGTCCATGATGAAGACAGGGGTAATCTTCTTGTCATAGTACAGATGCCCGACGGCCTTCTGGATCTGGCCAAAAAGGTCTACCTTCCGAAAGCGAGGCTCTTCTCCCAAACCGGCTGCAATTGCCCTGTACATGTCCATGGTGGTTCCCGTAGAAAGGGATAAGTAGGCTGTCCTGTAGAGGGAGGGATTGAGGCTTTCTGCGACCGACCTCAAGGCGTAGGTTTTTCCGCAGCCCGGTTCACCGAGAATCACGCCAATGCCTCTTGTTTCGATGAGGTACCTGATGCGGGCCAGGGCTTCTTTGAACCCTCTTGAAGGGAAATGGTACTGAGGCCGGATGTCCTTGGTAAACGGGTCCTGAGAAAGTGAGTAGAATGCCCTGTACATGATTCATTCCTCCTCCGCATCCAGTTCAGACAGGCGAACAGCCAGCTTTTCCCTCTTGACCATGGCCTTTTCGTGGAGACTTACGGGCTTTGTTCTGGTTACCTCCGCGCCTTCGTCGTAGATTAGAACTTCGCTCAAATCGTCCGGGGCGAATCTGACCTCGACCCTTTTACCGATGAGAACAGGGGATACTTCGAAGACATGGTTTTGCACGGATATCGTGGAGTCGTGACGCACCTTGCGGATCTCTCTTCGAAGGAGGAGGGGTTCCAGGATCGACGGGTCGTGCAGCATTTTCAGGGAACTCGACTGAGGCATGTACATGTCGATGGGGGACATCCCGATGGCGCTGTGGGGCCGTAAGTTGTAATCCCTCTCGAGCCAGGCGAGGAAGGACTGGTTGAGGGAATCGAGGGTCAGTCCTTCGTAATCGAGAGTTGAAAGAAACCTTTGCCTGACTCACAGGAAGAATCTCTCGATCTTCCCCTTGGCCGAAGCGTCGTAGGGTTTTGTGTGGACGAGAGCGATACCCAAGGATGCGCAAACCCACTGGAACTGCTGGCTTGTGTAGATCTTCCCGTCGTCGGTGTAGATTATCTGCGGTATACCTCGCCTGGACAGCGCTTCCTTGAAGACGGTCTTGAGGGAATCAAACCCCTGGTCGAGGGTGTACAGGGCGTAGGGGACGAGCCTTGACGCGTCGTCGAGAAAGGCAAATAACGTCGGCACCTTTTTGCCCATCTTGATGTAGGGTCCCGAGGAGATGTCCGCCTGCCACATGGCGTTGACCTTTTCGTAGACGAATCTCTTTCTTTCCGGCTCCTCCCTCTGCTTGGGATCGGCGAGCCCCAGAGTTCTGAGGAACCGGTAAAGGCTCGAGTAGGAGACTTCCTCCGCCTTGAAGATTCCTTGCTCCACGAGAAATTCGTAGAATACCGTTACCGGCGCGTCTCGGTCCTCCACGCTGCCCTGGAGGACCCGTCGTCCGCTGAAACCGGGGGATGAAGAACGACGGAAGCATCGAAATGGTCCTGCCGCACGCAGGGCACAGAAGCCTCGGAATCCAGACGCGTGCTTCGATATCCTGTCTTACTGCGTACCTTTGGTACCATCCATGGCGTTTCAGGTTCACTTTCTTTCTGCGGGCAGGACATTCTCCAGGGATCGGAAACTCAACTGCCTTTCGGTCACGTCCCGTCAAGAGGTGCAAATTTGGCCCTCCCTTCAGGTCAGAGCGTGTTAACTGGCGACAGCTGTTGCCGTCCTGGCGGTCAGATCACCGCTCTGCTGACTCGTGTCTTCCGCGTCAGCGTAAAGTTTCGACATGGATTCATGGCTAAAGTATCGCCGCGACACCAACCACTCGTCCTGCTGCTCCTCCAGTATTGCTCCAAGAAGGCGCAGAGCCGGTCTCACGTCCGGAAGATCCCCACGACGTCGCAGCGCCGCCCCAACTCCCGGTTCAGACGCTCCAAAACATTGGTGGAGTGTATCCGGCGCCGGTGTTCTTCCGGGAACGCCATGTAGGTCAGCACTTCGTCGGCAGCATCGCGCAGCATGGTGGCTGCCTGCGGAAACCGACGCTCAAGATTGCTCGCCACCCGCTCTAACTGCTGCCGGGCTGACGCCTGGTCCGGTTGCGCGAAGATCGTTCGAACAAGTCCCGCCACCACCGACTGCGCGTGCTTGGGTACCCGCGCAAGCAGGTTACGCATGAAATGTACCCTGCAGCGCTGCCAACTTGCCCCTGACAGCACCTCGCTGATGGCGCGCTTCAACCCCTCGTGGCATCGGAGATGACCAATTTCACCCCCCTTGGACCTCGAGCTACAAGACCCCTCAGGAATTCCAGCCAGAACTCGTAGGTCTCAGCCGCCCCCACATCAAACCCCAGTACTTCTCGCTCGCCCGTCTCCCGCACTCCAACAGCAATTACAGCGGCCACGCTTACCACACGGTCATCCATGCGGGCCTTGAGCGCCTTTGCGTCCAGCCATATGTATGGATGCTCTCCTTCAAGAGGCCGGTTCCGGAACCGTTTCCGGGCATAGGTTATGTGCGCTACATCGTACTCACGTTCCGGCAGGGGGAGAAGGTGCTTTCGCAGGCGGATCGGAGTATCCCGGTCCACGTACTACAGGTGGAAGAAGAGATTCGACCCGCGGAACCTGAAAAGCCTGGAGAACAGGAGCAGAAGGCCGAAGAACGTCCGCAAGCCCAAATGGTCGGTGGAACTCACCGAAGCGGTGAGGAGATTGAGGGAGGAGTTCCCGGCCTGGGGCAAGGGGAAACTTGTGGTGCTTGTAAGGGAGCGAGGCTTTGAGGTTTCCGAGTCCACGGTGGGGCGAATCCTTGCATACCTCAAGCGACGGGGAGTGCTGAAGGAGCCGGTGAAGAAGGTCAAGGTCAGGAGGACTCCGAGGAAGCGCTATTATGCCGTACGCAAGCCTCCGGACTATGAGGTGAAAGAACCGGGGGACCTGGTGCAGGTCGATACAATGGACGTGCGTCCGGAGCCGGGCTATGTCTTCAAGCAGTTCACTGCGGAAGATGTAGTATCGAAATGGGGGTTCGCGGACGTGAGGAGCGCGGCGACGTCATCTTTAGCCAGGGAGTTTCTGGAGGAACTCATCAGAGCGAGCCCGTTTGAGATTCGTCGTGAGCGAGTTTTCCGGAGACTTCGAGCGAGCGCGTAAGGAGTTGGTAATCAAGCTTTTCACGTTGCCGCCGCGTTCCCCGAAACTGAACGGCGCTGTGGAGAGACTGAACCGGACTTTTCAGGAGGAGTTTTGTAAGCGTCAAACTGCCCCCACCTGGCCTTGCGTTGCGGAGTGAAGGATAATCTCCCCGAACTTGCGTGAATCGGGGAGGCTTTCTGCGATGACCAAGGCTGAACAGCAGGCACGGCGCCAGCAGTG